>NZ_PJFA01000009.1:0-287519 GCF_002843485.1 Paenibacillus sp. BGI2013 | reverse complement strand
AAGCTATGCGTTTGGTGGCGATGGCGGAGGGGTTCCACACGTACCCATCCCGAACACGACCGTTAAGCCCTCTAGCGCCGATGGTACTTGGACCGCAGGGTCCTGGGAGAGTAGGACGCCGCCAAGCGAACTCTTTCATCATACATAGAAAACAGGCTCTGCATGTTGATGTTGTACGATGAATTGCATTTGCACTGCAAATGCATATATTCCCTGATAGCTCAGTTGGTAGAGCACTCGACTGTTAATCGAGTTGTCACAGGTTCGAGCCCTGTTCGGGGAGCCATTAAGGCCCGTTGGTCAAGGGGTTAAGACACCTCCCTTTCACGGAGGTAACAGGGGTTCGAATCCCCTACGGGTCATATTATGGAGGCTTAGCTCAGCTGGGAGAGCATCTGCCTTACAAGCAGAGGGTCGGGGGTTCGATCCCCTCAGCCTCCACCATATAAACTTTATAACGACGCGGGGTGGAGCAGCCCGGTAGCTCGTCGGGCTCATAACCCGAAGGCCGCAGGTTCAAATCCTGCCCCCGCAATTATACTTTCCTTTGAGAAAGTGATCTGGAACCGTGGTGTAGTTGGCCTAACATGCCTGCCTGTCACGCAGGAGATCGCGGGTTCGAATCCCGTCGGTTCCGCCATTTTTATATTAATAATACCGTGTGCGGAAGTGGCTCAGCGGTAGAGCATCGCCTTGCCAAGGCGAGGGTCGCGGGTTCGATTCCCGTCTTCCGCTCCAATTTTTGCGCCCTTAGCTCAGCTGGATAGAGCGTTTGACTACGAATCAAAAGGCCGGGAGTTCGAATCTCTCAGGGCGCGCCATTATAACTTCAAATTTGCCGGCGTGGCGGAATGGCAGACGCGCTCGACTCAAAATCGAGTGGGAAACCGTGGAGGTTCGAGTCCTCTCGCCGGTATATATAACGGGATGTAGCTCAGCTTGGTAGAGCACCTGGTTTGGGACCAGGGGGTCGCATGTTCAAATCGTGTCATCCCGATCTCTAAAAAGCACTATCTATAATTAGATAGTGCTTTTTTTATTTATCTATATAAGATTCTATAAATGCAGGTTCGATATTAACTATGACAAATTCTCTAACCTAACACATGTGTGTTCCTTCTTCAGACTACAAGTTAATTGTGCATAAAGCCTCAATCTTTAGGTCACAATAGGTTTAAAAAGTGATAGAAGGGGTTCATGTGAACACGTTTAACTTCAGAAAACAATTCAAGAGACGCTGGGGACGGTGGAAACGAACAGTATGGATGACGGCGGCTCTGCTTGCAGTTACGATATTGGCTTACAGCGGGTTGTCTATCTCATCGGCGATAGAGCGTTTGCTGACAACTAATTTTAGTGAGGCAACCAGTGTGATGGGCCCTGTTACGCAGGAAACAAGATCAGAACAGGAGATTCAGGCGTTAGTAGAGCAACTTGATTCTGATCCGGATCATTTAACAAGTGTGGTTTTGGAGACAAAGTACATCTGCGGAGTGGAAACAGAGCAGTTAGGCAAGATGGCTAGACCACAGTTGAAGATGCTGCTGGCTCAACATCCGGAATGGGATGCTACCGTTGGAACATCAGATGAGTTGCATTTGAAGCAACGTGTAGATGACCTTTCACCGCTTTGTAAACAACAGGCTTATATCAGCATAGATGCTGTAGGGAACCTTAATTTGTACGAGGGTAAGCCTGCAGAAGAGAAGGTTATTCGTACGTTCTTTCAATTGGATGTTGGAACGTTGGAAAGTTCTTTGCCTGAAGGCGTACTAGAACAATTGCAGCAGGGTATTCGGATTCAAGACAAGGATGAGTATGATAGCGTGATCTCTACGTTCAGTGACTATGCCGTGGATGAAGACCATCATTTAATCCGTAATGGCGGGTAATCCAAACGTCCTCACCTATGGTATTAAAATTGTGAAGTACTGAAACGATGGTGGTAAGCAATAACATTGGTGGTTTACGTAACCAAGCGATTGAATCTAAAATACGTGGAATGTGATGAAGGACATCGAAGAGATGTCCTTTTTGTCGTTTAAACTAAAATAGTTAAAAATACGAATAAACATGTAAAAAATTCGCGAATAAAGACGAGTAATCAGTTAGACAAAGTTTTTCCTGCCGCAGGGTCTATCTTTTGTTATAATGAAATGAACGATACATATGTTCGCTTTTGTGAGGGAGAGATGGTTTTGCGTTTTTTGGGAATTGACCCGGGGATTGCGATTGTTGGTTTTGGTTTTGTGGATAAAATCGGCAGTAAGGTGGTACCCGTACAATATGGATGTATTCAGACGGAAGCTCATACCCCTGAAGAGGAACGGTTGCTTCATGTATATGAAGGTATGGTGCAATTGATTGATAAATACAAACCGGACGCAGTAGCGCTGGAGAAACTTTTTTTCAATCGGAACGTTACAACAGCAATGTCTGTCAGTCAGGCGAGAGGCGTTATGGTACTCGCTGCCGCACAGAAGGGTTTGCCTATTGCAGAGTATACGCCAATGCAGATCAAGCAGGCTGTTGTGGGGTACGGTAAAGCAGAGAAGAAGCAAGTACAGGAGATGGTCAAAATGTTTTTGCGTCTTCAGGTCATTCCTAAGCCGGATGACGTAGCGGATGCATTGGCTGTAGCCGTGTGCCACGCACACTCTTATACATTAAATTCCAAGTTGAATGAGGTATTGCGAAAATGATTGATTTTCTAAGAGGACAGTTCATTCATGTAGAGAATGATTATATTGTGCTGGATGTTCATGGTGTAGGTTATCGCGTATTCTGTCCAAATCCATTTGCGTTTGCGAAGCAAGAAGGCGAAATTACCGTGTACACTCACCATCATGTACGTGAGGATGCGATGTTGCTGTTTGGATTTGTTACACGGGATGAGCAGCGTTTGTTCCGTAAACTGATTGAAGTATCCGGTATCGGTCCAAAAGTAGCTCTGGGCATACTCGCTGGAGGTACACCAGAACATGTGGTTACGGCGATTTACCAGGAGAATCTTACGTTCTTGACCAAATTGCCAGGCATCGGCAAGAAGACTGCACAACGCATGATTCTGGATCTCAAGGATAAGCTGGATAGTTTTGGCGCGGCAACGTATGCAACAGGGTTGTTCGCTCCTCCATCGGAAGAGTCGGGAAGTGGTTCAGCCTGGGATGAGGCACGTGAAGGTCTCAAGGCACTTGGGTATACTGACAGTGAGCTTGATAAAGTATGGCTCAAATTGAAAAAGGATGTTACTACAGCAGATTCCGTTGATGTGTTGATGAAAAAGGCGCTGCAAATGCTGTTTACGGGATAATACAAATTGCATATTATAATATAGCTGTAGCCTGCAAAAAAAGGTAGGGATGAACATGGATGACCGGATTATTTCCGCGAACCTGATGATGGAGGACCAAAATGTTGAGTTGAGTCTTCGTCCCCGGTATCTGAATGAATATATCGGGCAGAATCAGGTGAAGGAAAATTTAAAGATATATATTGAAGCTGCCAAATTTCGTAATGAGGCATTGGATCACGTTTTGTTATATGGACCACCTGGACTTGGTAAAACAACACTTGCCAACATTATTGCCAACGAATTGGGCGTTAATTTACGAACTACGTCAGGCCCGGCCATTGAACGCCCGGGTGATCTTGCAGCATTGTTAACCAATCTGCAGGAAGGCGATGTCTTGTTTATTGATGAGATTCATCGTTTGCATCGTACGGTTGAAGAAGTCATGTACCCTGCTATGGAAGATTCGGCATTGGATATTATGATTGGTAAAGGTCCAAGTGCACGTTCCGTTCGGCTGGATCTGCCGCCATTCACTCTGATTGGGGCTACAACGCGTGCTGGATTGCTGTCTGCTCCACTTCGAGATCGATTTGGTGTTATAAGTCGCTTGGAATTCTATACAGTTGATGAGCTGGCTTATATCGTCTCACGCTCTACCGAAATTTTGGGTGTAGAGATTGTGGGAGATGCTGCGCAAGAGATTGCATTGCGCTCACGTGGGACACCAAGGATTGCGAACCGTTTGTTAAAACGAGTACGCGACTTTGCACAGGTACGTGGTGATGGGATTATAACGCAGACACTGGCGGAAGAAGCGCTGCAACGTCTCCAGATCGATCCACGCGGATTGGATGACATTGACCATAAGATGCTCAAATCGATGATCAACAGCTTCCGGGGAGGTCCCGTAGGATTGGATACAATTGCTGCTACAATCGGTGAAGAAAGTCAGACGATCGAGGATGTCTATGAACCGTATCTGCTTCAGATTGGTATGATTCAGCGTACACCAAGGGGCAGGATCGTAACTGATCTCGCCTATCATCATTTGGGTCTTCCTGTTCCACCAAGAGACGGGAAATAATCAAATCTGTTGAATATGCTCATTTGAACATTCATCATAAACATTGAAATAATCACGTGTTAACCCGATATAAAATGAAAGAAATGCATGGAGAGGAGTCTGATTGTGGGAAAAGCAATACGAACGAAGAAGTGGAGTCGTCGATTGAAGGTACTGGCGGCAGCTCTTTTGACAGTGGGTTGTTTGCAAGTGCCTGCGTATGCAGCAGCAAATGATGGACAGACGATCCGGGTTGCCATGTTTGCAAATCTGGGTAGTACGTATAAATCAACTACACCACTCATTACGCTTGAATCGACGGGACAATGGAGCATCCAATCGGAGAGTGGCGCAAATGTAAGCCTTCCGGCAGGGCAAGTCCGTTTCAGTGCAGATGGATTCCGAGTGAAAGTGTTGGAAACAGCGGATTTCAAGGCAGCATCTGCAGCAGCAAAATTGTTGCAAGCAACAGCGGATAAGCCTTTGCTGTTCACAACGTCTGTGAATGGAAATGCCATTTATCAGCTCTACACAGGCAACTATGCAACGGAGGCACTTGCTGGACAAGCTGTTACACGGGTACAAAAGGTAGCAGCAGCTCAATTGGCTGGTCAAAAGCCAGCTGTAACGGGAAGTAAACGCCTGTCTGCTGGAACCTATGGTTCGATTCAGGAAGCAGAGGCAGCACAAGCCAACCTTTTATCAGTAGGAGTTAGTAGTGTCAATCCAGTCCTTCAACTGAGTGGGGGAAGCCAAGCATACGCGGTATGGGTGGGTGAAGCTTCAACGGATGCGGAATTAACCGCATTGAAGAACAGTGTGGAAGCCAAAGCTCCAGGGGTAAGCCTTTCACCTGTCAACAATAGTGCAGGGCTCATCATCCGCCAGGATGCAGGATTAAGTACGGATGCACTCAAAACAGCTCCGCATTACACCATTGCAGGTACTGAATCCAAAGCATTGGTACAAGGGAATGGCAATGGTATCAAAGTAGTGGAACGTTCCCAGCGAACGTATCGTGGAGATATGGAAATCAGCATCGTAAGTGGTGATCTGGCGTTGGTCAACGTTGTTCCACTGGAGCAATACCTGTACTCTGTCGTAGGGGCAGAGGTGTATTCCTCCTGGCCTGCTGAAGCTCTGAAAGTTCAAGCCGTAGCTGCTCGATCCTACGCGCTTCAACAGGGTGAACGTTTCAAAATTGCGAATGTTGTGGATACAACGCTCAGCCAAGCCTATAACGGGATTGGTTCGGAAAACGATAAAGTAACCAGCGCAGTGGATGCAACTGCTGGAGAAGTGGTCAAGAGCGGTGGTAAAATCATCGAAGCTGTGTTCTCCTCCAATGCGGGTGGACAGACTGCGCATCCTTCTGAAGTATGGAACGGTGGAGCAGGTGTTTTCACCAATGTAGTTAGTTCGGGAGATACATCAGCCCAGGCAGGATTACATACGTGGTACCATGTGCTGCTGGGTACAGGTGTTAGTGGGTACATTCGTGAGGATAACATCAAAGAATTAACAACCAAGACCAATGCGGGACTGGCAAAAGTAACGGTAACCGCTCAGAACACCAATGTGCGTGCCGTTCCGTTAATTCAATCCACCGTTGAACCTGTAGCTAAAATGAATCCAGGCAACGAAGCTGTTGTGTTGGCAAAAGTTGCTCAATCCAACGATTATGCTTGGGTGAGAGGACCTTTCACGTCTGCCCAGTTGGTTAAATCCCTTCAGGGTAAAACAACAGCGTCTGTTCCTGCTTCAATCTCAACCTTGGAAGTGACCAAGCGTGGACCTTCCGGAAGAGCACTTGAAGTCACTGCCAATGGACAGGCTATGACGGTGAAATATGCCGATACATACCGCTCTGCGCTCGGTGGATTACCGAGCACTTTATTTGATATTGCAGGGACCGGAAGTTATACTGTATTAGGCGCTGACGGCAAAACAGCCAGTAAAACCGGCTCAAATGGTGCCTCTGTATTGTCTTCTTCTGGCGCAGGAACATCATCCGGTAATGCACTTGTGGTTATGAGTGGTGATGGTCAAGCGAGAGCGGTGACGCAGGGTCAGACCTTCATGTTCATCGGTCAGGGCAATGGCCACGGATTGGGCTTGTCCCAATGGGGAGCCAAAGGCATGGCAGATGAAGGGTATGATTACCAGGCAATATTGAAACACTATTATCAAAATGCGACTATTGTTAAGGAATGAAACTAAATGAATGTGAACTTATATGATTTTGAATTACCAGAGCAATTGATAGCACAGACGCCGTTACTTGATCGCACGGCATCCCGTTTGCTTACCTTGAACAAAGATAGTGGTGAGATTAATCATCAAACGTTTCCTGATATTATCGATTTTCTGAATCCCGGTGATACATTGATTCTGAATGATACACGCGTTCTACCAGCCCGTCTGTTCGGTACAAAAGAAGATACCGGAGCAAAAGCGGAAGTGTTATTGCTCAAAAATGTGGAAGGCGACAAGTGGGAAGCACTGGTTAAGCCGGGTAAAAAGCTGAAAGCCGGTTCGGTCATCGTATTTGGTGATGAATTGAAGGCAATCATTGAAGAAGAGGGCGAGATGGGGGCACGTACACTTACGTTTACGTATGATGGAATCTTTCAAGAGATTCTGGATCGTCTTGGTGAGATGCCGTTGCCACCTTATATCAAGGAGACATTGGATGACCGCGAACGGTATCAGACCGTGTATGCCAAGCATGAAGGATCGGCGGCTGCACCTACAGCGGGACTGCACTTTACGGATGAATTGTTGGATCAGATTCGTGCCAAAGGTGTTAATGTCGCCTTCATTACGCTTCATGTAGGACTGGGAACATTCAGACCAATGTCGGTTGATGTTGTTGAAGATCATGTTATGCATGAGGAGTATTACTCCTTGTCACAAGAAACGGCAGATCTGATTAACCAGACTAAAACGAATGGACACCGTGTTTTTGCGGTTGGGACAACGAGCTGTCGGACTTTGGAAACGGTAGGCAGCAAATTTGAAAATGGAATACTGCAAGCGAGCAGCGGATGGACCAGCATTTTCATCTATCCGGGCTATTCCTTCAAAGTGATCGATGGGATGCTTACGAATTTTCATCTCCCGAAATCCACGTTGGTTATGTTGGTTAGTGCACTAGCAGGCAGGGAACATATTATGCAGGCATATGAGGAAGCCATCCAAGAGAAATACCGGTTCTTCAGCTTCGGCGATGCCATGTTGATATATTAGTATAACGGTATAACGATTAACTTTTAGAGGATGATTAAAACCAATGGCAGCAATTACGTATGAACATATCAAAACTTGCAAACAATCCGGTGCACGTCTGGGACGTGTACATACACCTCACGGTATTATTGAGACACCAACCTTTATGCCTGTAGGTACACAGGCGACTGTCAAAACAATGAGCCCTGAAGAGTTGAAAGAAATGGATGCTCAGATTATTTTGAGTAATACCTATCACCTGTTTCTGAGACCAGGACATGAAATCATCCGTGAAGCTGGCGGGTTGCACAAATTCATGAACTGGGATCGTCCAATTCTGACGGACAGCGGCGGATTCCAAGTGTTTTCTCTCAGCGAGATGCGCAAAATTACGGAAGAAGGCGTTAACTTCCGTTCTCATCTGAATGGAGACAAGAAGTTCCTTTCTCCTGAAGTGGCGATGGAAATCCAGAATGCACTTGGCTCCGATATTATGATGGCGTTTGACGAATGCCCACCGTATCCGGCTGAATATGAATATGTAAAAAAATCACTCGAAAGAACAAGTCGCTGGGCAGAACGTTGTCTCGAAAGTCACGCTCGTCCGCATGACCAAGGTCTGTTTGCCATCGTACAGGGAGGCATGCATGAAGATCTTCGCCGTCAGAGCGCCGCAGATTTGACTTCCATGGATTTCCCGGGGTATGCTATTGGTGGACTGAGTGTTGGAGAACCGAAACATTTGATGTATGGTGTATTGGATTATACGTTACCTTTGTTGCCGTCCAATAAACCACGTTATTTGATGGGGGTAGGTTCGCCCGATGCGTTGATTGAGGGATCTATTCGTGGAGTGGACATGTTTGATTGTGTTCTGCCTACTCGGATTGCCCGTAACGGAACAACGATGACCAGTCAAGGACGTCTGGTAGTTCGTAATGCCAAGTTTGCAACCGATTTTGGACCATTAGATCCTGAATGTGATTGCTACACTTGTCGTAACTATTCCAGAGCTTATCTGCGTCATTTGATCAAAGCAGATGAAACATTTGGCCTGCGTTTGACAACGATCCATAATCTTCATTTCTTGCAGAATTTGATGCGTAATGTACGTAAAGCCATTATGGAAGATCGTTTGCTTGATTTCCGGGATGAATTTTTCGATCAATATGGTCTTCATGACAATGACAAAGGTTTCTGATTGAATTTTTGAGGAAACCGGCGTAACAAGTAATATCTGTATGTATAGTCGATAAGGGGGAGTTTGAATGTTTCAAGGAATGCCTCTAGCAGGAGCGCAAGGCGGTGGGATCGTATCTTTGATTGTACCTTTAGTACTCATGGTTGCGATTTTCTACTTCTTAATGATTCGTCCACAGAACAAAAAGCAAAAGCAACGGAATTCCATGCTAAGCCAATTGAAAAAAGGCGATAAAATTGTAACGATTGGTGGCCTTCACGGTACGATCGCTGAGATTACGGACGATGTGGTTGTATTGCGTGTAAACGATGTAACTAAGCTTACATTTGACCGTAATGCAATCAGCACGGCTGTAGCTCGTGATACGGCTGTTGAATAGTTACTGTAACATAGAATAACGAGGGTGCGTTTGTGGCGTATTCCCTAGTAGAGAACCGGATCTCCTTGGAGACCCGGTTCTCTTTTTGATTTATGAGGGAAGGTCGATGTTCTGTACCAGTCAGCTAGGAGCGATGCGTATTAACACCGAACATGCCACCGAGAGCTGAAATGAAGAACGCGCTAAGCAGTTGTAAACTATCCTTCCAATTAAACGAAGCATCCAGCGCGAGAAATCCGATCAACAGCACAAGGAGTCCATATACGATTCCGGTAATCCCTCCGTAGTACCATCCTTTTTCACCAGAACGTTTGCCTGCGACAAAACCACCTACCAATAATGACAAGCCATGAACAACATAGGTATACAACGAGAGGTCCTGTTCCCGCATTCCGCTCATCCAGAGAAACAAGGAGAGAATAAATGCCCCGATAAACATCCATACAAAAGCCTGACAGAGGCCTGACAGAATCGGATTGGACACTCGAAACGAAACCAAGCGGCGGATCAATTGCATGAAGCAACCCCCTTGTACAAGTTATAAGTTAATACAGTGTATGGTCAAGCCTTCGGACTTATGAACTGTTTTCCATTAAATGAACGGATTATTTCTGCATGAGCATGTAAGGTTCAGGTCAAAATAGGGATTGCACTACCCAGCTAACTGTTAAAAACTCAGTTTCGAAGGAGGACCCCTGTTGTGAACTTCCCAGATGTCGGATCACATATCTTTCGAACCATTCTCATGTACTTTCTGGTGTACTGTGCAATGAGGGTTATGGGTAAACGTGAGATTGGTAAGCTATCCATGTTTGATCTTGTTGTCTCCATTATGCTTGCTGAAATGGCTGCTTTTGTCATTGAAGATATTGATAAACCGCTCTCTCACGGGATTGCCCCCATGCTTACCTTGATCATTGTACAGATCGGAATGGCGTTTATAGGTCTTAAAAGTCGGCGTCTTCGCCTGATAATTGATGGCAAACCTACTGTTTTGATCTCCAAAGGCGTTCTTCACCGGGATGAGATGCGGAAGCAACGATATAATCTGGATGATCTATTGCAACAACTCCGTGAACAGAATGTAGACAGTATTGGTGAGGTTGATTTCGCTATTTTGGAGACCACAGGCAAGCTGACCGTGTTTCCCAAGGATGAGAATACTTCTAACGGCAGCAGTTCTTCCGGCTCTGATTCAGAAGGGGCTTCTTCCGGTAAATCCAAAACAGAGAAAAATCAGATTGACGGATTTCCAAATATCAAATATGAAGGTCTTCCACTCCCCTTAATTATGGACGGAAAGGTCCAGGATCAGAATCTGGAGATCATCCAGAAAACGAGATTTTGGCTGAAAAATCAAATTCAACAGAACGGAATTATGGATTTCAAAGATGTATTTATATGCTCCATTGACCACAATGGGAAGATATATGTCAGTCCAAAAGATGATAAAAAATGAAAATCATTTGCCTGAGCGGCGCTTGAACCATGAACCAATCAAAGGAGCACGGGATAGATCATGAAAGTCAATCATTTTGGTCCAGCCCATGACGATGAAATACACGATAAGCCCGACAAAAGGAGCGAGAAGCATCCTCACCCAAAAAGGCAATATCATGGCAGTCTCTTCGTATACGAGTAGGGTCGCCGCTCCCATGATAAACATTCCTGCACCCGTCTTGACCCAATCCAAAATTTTGAAGCGGAACTGTAGCAGGCTACGTACGCTTTGGGCATGTAACAGGGTAACTACCGTAGAATTCACACAGATGGCGATGACTGCACCGAAGATGCCATATTCAGGCCGGGACGCAAGCGTTAGAATCAACGTAATTTTGATAACAGCACCGATAAACGTATTTAGCAATGCTTTGCCCGGACGGTCAAGAGCTTGTAATGCAGCTTGAAGAGGAGCTTGAATATAAATGAACAAAGCAAAAGGAGCCATTAGCTTCAGCATGCTTCCGATCGATGCATCATTATACAGAACAAGACACATCGGTTCGGCAAGCACATACATAAACACGGAAAACGGAGCACCTGTCACAAGTGCCAAGCGTAATGCCTGATGCATTCTTTTGTGAATCAGTGCGCGATCTCCCTGAGCAGAAGCTTCGGACAGTGAAGGCACAAGTGATGTCGCGAGCGATGAGGTTAGTGCCCCCGGCAGCAGCAACAGAGGAATAATCATACCTTGTAATGCACCATATTGTGCTGTAGCGAGTCCTTTGGATATGCCTGCCAGAGCCAGACTCTGGGCAGTAACGATGGTTTCGGCCAAATAGGATAAGGAGCCAACCAATCGGCCTGCTGTAACAGGAATAGAGATTGCAAGCAAACGCCGGATTAATCCCGGCTGTGGAGTACCCGTTTCTTTCAGAACTGAAGGTATTGGGTTTAAAGGTTTGGCTGTGAGATTGGACATGTTCTGTTGGTTAGCGAGCGGTAACTCTTTCTTCTGCCTGTTATACTTCCACAACAGTATAAGCATACCGCCGAATTCTCCAACGAGCGCTCCCAGCATGGCACCAGCAGCAGCTTGGGCAATACCGTGGGGGAGGAGAAGCCAGGCAAACCAAATGACACAGACGATACGAATGATGGTTTCAACAATGGATGAAATGGCAGTAGGCATCATGTTTTGCTTACCTTGGAAATACCCTCTGTAGACAGCAGATACGGCGATAATGGCAATCATGGGGCTCATACTAACGAACGTATGGTATACCCGCTCATCTGTGAGCACGTACTTGGTAACCCAGGGTGCAAACAGGATGCACAAAAACATGAATACAACACCCAGGGTCAACGTAAAGCTTAAGCTTACCTGCAGGATTCGCTGGGGGGAATAACGATTGGCACCGGTATCAGCTTCGGCTACGAGCTTGGCTACGGCGAGCGGAATACCACCCGTAATTAATGTCACCAGTACGATAAAAAAGGGATAGCTCAATTGGTAGATGCCAACACCTTCTGCACCAATGACTCGTGGCAGCGCAATGCGCGGGATGAAACCAAGTATTCGATTAATTATGCCTGCCGCGAGCAGGATCATGGCCCCCTGGATAAATGTCTGTTTCTTCAAGACTACCCCTCTTTCCCGGTTGAAAGTACAGGCTATCAACATAAACGGGACAAAGCCGTTGTTCTTCATCCTATGCCAGTCCTTTATCTTCTCATGACAACTTGGACACGATTAACAAAAAGAACCATATTCAGCAAGAAGGAATATGATCAGGCGAAGTCGAATCATGTAATATTGATGCCGCATAAAGGCTTGGATGTACGAAGGGAGGCTCCCCGTTGGAAGAAATGAATGATGTGGAGTTGGAACAGTCAATAGAGATGCTCTGCCGTAGCAAAGCGGAGGAATTAAGGCTTGTAGGTTACGAATATGTCACCAGCAAAGATGTCTGGAATTGCGTCAGTCATAAATATGAAAAACAGGGCATTCCACCGCTTCACCAGCTGGTGAACGACATTTTGTCACTGAAAGCAACAAGCTTTATGAACTTTATGACCGTGTCTGCATACCGGGGGTCCTCTTTCTAGACGAAAGGGATCTTTTTTGTTGAAAATTGACTGCTTTTTACGGCATCGCTATAATAGGAATATTGAGAACGAAAGGGGATCTAGGAACGGCATGAAAAGAATTATCAGTTTCATTCTGGTCGTGCTTGTCACCACAGGGGTAATGGTGGGAACAAGCCCGGAACTGCTCAAAAATATACGCTTGGGCCTTGATTTAAAGGGAGGCTACGAGATCTTATATGAAGCAGAGCCGCTCGAAGCAGGTCAACAAGTCACCAAGGCATCTTTGGTGCAAACGGCCAAAAGCCTTGAAAGCCGCGCCAATGCGCTCGGAACAAGCGAACCGGAGGTAACCACTGAAGGAAGCAACCGGATTCGATTGAAGTTGGCAGGGGTTACGGATGAGGCTGAAGTTAGAGCCAAAATGAAAGAACCTGCTGTTTTGACCTTCCGTAGTAAAGCAGAGAACGACAAGGAAGGCGAATACACCAAAATTGAGCTTCGCGGAAATGAATTTGTTGAGAATGCAGCCAAAGTTGTGTTCACTCAATTGAATGAGCCGATGATTGACATTCAAGTGAAAGACAAAGCCAAATTTTCCGAGATCACCAAACGTTTGATCGGACAACCTCTCGCGATTTATTTGGACGATGAGCTGCTCTCTGCTCCAACCGTTAGACAACAGTTGACAGATGGTTCCGCTCAGATTTCGGGTGCTTACACACGTGACGAAGCAAACCAGCTTCGTGACACCATTAACCTGGGTGCATTGCCACTGAAACTTACAGAGAAGTATTCACAAAGTGTTGGTGCAACACTTGGTAAGCTTTCTCTGGATCAGACCATTAAAGCAGGATTGATTGGTTCCGTTATTATTCTAGTGTTCATGATTGGGCTTTATCGCATTCCTGGTATTATTGCGAGTTTTGCCTTGATCACACATACGTGGCTGGTACTTGCAATCTTCTATATGGGAGAATTCGTACTTACCCTCCCAGGTATTGCGGCGTTTATCCTGGGTATAGGGATGGCGGTCGATGCCAATATCATCACGTACGAACGGATTAAGGAAGAGATGCGAAGTGGTAAGTCGATTTTGTCATCGGTTAAAGCGGGGAGCAAACATTCCTTCCGTACAATCATTGACTCCAATGTCACTACCATTATTGCGGCCGCTGTTATGTTCTTCCTGGGTACAGGTGCGGTTAAAGGTTTTGCACTCGTGCTGATCTTTGATATTGTCACCAGTATCATCACGAATATTTTCTTCTCCCGCTTCCTGTTGACCCTGCTCGTACGGGCTAACGTGTTGAAGAAGCCTAAGTACTTCGGAGTGAAGGAGAGTGAAATTCGTGCGCTTTAATTGGAATTATAATTATGTTAAAGGTAGTAAGATTGCCTATATCTTCTCGATTATTCTTACGATTACGGGGATCATCAGCATTCTGGCTTTGGGTTTGAATTATGCAGTTGATTTCCGTGCTGGATCGAATGTGGATATTTCGGTATCCAAAGCAATCACAGCGGAGCAGATTAAACCTATCGTTAAGGACATCGGTGTTGATGAGGGTGATGTTACCATTACACCGGGGGCTGACCGTGTAAATGTTCGTTTCTCCAATGAACTGGATGAGACCCAAGAGAGCAAATTTAAACAGGAATTTACCAAACTGGATGCATCTGCTTCCTATGAAGTAAATACCGTTGATCCAGAGATGGCCAAAGAATTGGAGCGCAACGCGATCTACGCGGTACTCATTGCAAGTATCGGGATCATGATCTATGTTGCGATACGGTTTGAGTGGCGCTTTGGTTTGGCTGCGGTTATCGCACTCTTCCATGATGCATTTGTTGTAATAAGTGTGTTCTCTATCTTCCGGTTGGAAGTCGATCTGACCTTTATTACTGCAGTATTGACCATTGTCGGGTTCTCGATTAACGATACGATCGTTATCTTTGACCGGATTCGTGAGAATCTGCGTTTTGCCAAAAAGACAACCAAAGCCGACCTACGCGAGGTAGTCAATCGCAGTTTGGCTCAAACGATGACACGTTCCCTGAATACAACATTCACCGTGTTTGCAGCTTCAATCTGTTTGTTCATATTTGGTGGAGAATCCATTCGCATGTTCTCGCTTGCGATGGTTATCGGAACACTGTTCGGCGCATATTCTTCAATCTATATCGCTGCCCCACTATGGCTGATGCTCAAAGGTAAACAAGTGGATAAGCCAAAAACAGTAGCTAAAGAATCTAACTAAACATCTTATTGTGAAGCCGCGTCTGCCAGGCGCGGTTTTGCAACTTTATGTACAGAATTAAGGGGGAATATTCATGACCAGAGAACATATCCCATCTGCTCAGGCTGCCACATGGAGCGGTATTGCCGGTAATATGGGACTTGCGGTGATCAAAGCGGGAGTTGGTTATATGGCAAACAGCAAATCATTGCTCGCTGACGGCTTGTATTCTGCTTCTGAAGCTGGTTCTGCCCTGGCTGGTCTCTTTCCCTCCAAGTCTGTACGCGATAAGAGCAAGGCTCGCAGGGGACGGTTTAAAGAACATTCACGTGTTGCTAGACCGGGAATCTCAGTATTGTTATCTGTGCTGATTCTGATGGGTGGATTACAGCTTGCCATCTCTGCATTGGGTAGTCTCTCCGGAAGTGAACCGGAAGCACCCGGCAAGTCGGTACTTTTGGTGGCTGTTGCAGCTTTGGCTGTGAAAGAAGCGATTTTTCAATTTCAGTACAGATATTTCCGTAAACGAAACCAGTCTCAGGCGCTGGCCTATGCACAGCAACATCGCCGTGCACTCTATTGTTCGCTCACCGTGTTAATCGGCATTATAGGATCGATGGCTGGTGAAGAGACGGGTTTGAGCATGCTGCTCTACCTGGACCCCACGGCTGCGTTGATTGCTTCCTGTTTTGTGCTTCACAAGGGTTACCGAATGATTGTGGACACAGTCTATGGTTCACTCGTTCAGGAACTGGAGCAGGAAGAAGCGTCCGATTTCAAAGAGACTGTACAGCGGGTATATGGCATCATTACCATTGAGCATTTGGTTGCACGTGAACAGGAACATGACGTTACGATTGAGCTGGTCATTAGTGTGAATCCGAGGATCTCGATACTGGAAGCACAGGAGATTGCAAATCGTGCCAAGACTCTACTGTTAACCCGATTTAGTCATGTGAAAGAAGTACAGATTCAAGCGATACCTTATGATCCAGGTTATCCCTATAAATCCAATCATGAACTGCCCGATCACGAAGCGACATTAATTCAGTAGTGAAGCGCGGGTCCAGTAGATCAGGAAAGGAGCGTTATCATTGCTTTATTCGCAATACCGGTGGAATACACCGAATATCGATTTGGAGGCGGCTGCGGGACTCTCGCAGGCGCTTTCCGTTTCACCCCTTGTTGGACGTTTGCTTGTGAGTCGAGGAGTGCACAATGAGAAGGAGGCCGAACGTTTTTTGCATCCTGACCTGAATCAGATGCATGATCCCTATCTGCTCCTCGGCATGAATGAAGCTGTGCCACGTATCAAGCTGGCATTGGAGCGGGAAGAACATATTTTGATCTACGGGGATTATGACGCTGATGGCGTATCCAGCACATCGCTCATGATCCATTTGATGCGTCATCTTGGGGCTTCGTACGATATATATATCCCTCATCGCTCGAATGAAGGGTATGGATTGCACAACCATGCGTTGGATTGGGCCCATCAACAAGGCGTTTCATTGATTATTACCGTGGACACCGGAATCAGTGCTGTTGAACAGATTGCCTATGCGGCCACGCTGGGCATCGAAGTCATTGTGACAGATCACCACGAGCCGCCTGAAATTTTGCCCGAAGCCTTTACACTTATTAATCCAAAACTTCCGGGATGCCCGTATCCTTTTAAAGGTTTGGCAGGAGCGGGAGTAGCCTTGAAGCTCGCTCAGGCATTAATCGGGGAAGTGCCCGGTGAATGGATGGAGATTGCCGCCATCGGCACCGTTGCCGATCTGATGCCTTTGGAAGGGGAGAACCGGGTTATTGTCAGTTATGGAATAGAATCGATGCGTGGTTCACGTCTTCCTGGTGTAAGTGCATTGCTGGAAATCAGTGGTGTGGATCAGAGTCAGGTGACTTCGATTAATATTGCCTTTGCCATGGCACCTCGTATTAATGCCAGTGGACGTTTGGATCATGCCGGGAGAGCGGTATCGCTTCTCACCACCGAGAATCTGGATGAAGCTCATACGCTTGCGGGCCAGCTTGATCTATTGAATCGGGAGCGGCAGCAAGTCGTAGAGGGCATATTACAAGAAGCAACGGCACAGTTGGAACAAAAGATACAGCTTCGTTCAGGATCCGTTCCAGATGTAATCGTATTGGCTGGTGAGGGCTGGAACGTTGGAGTGGTTGGTATTGTGGCTTCCAAATTGCTGGAGCGTTATTACCGACCTACACTTATCCTTGGGATCGATCCAGAGAGCGGTGTCTGCAAGGGCTCTGCACGCTCCATTGAGGGCTTGGATATCTATCAGGCACTCACAGTCAATAAACACACTATGGACCATTACGGGGGACACCCTGCAGCAGCAGGTATGACCTTGCATCGGGATCAGCTGGAAGAACTTGAGGCTGGTTTGAATGAGTTTGCTGCATCTGTATTAACTGAAGAGGACTTTGTACCTCAACGTCTTGCGGATGATGAATGCAGAATCAGTGATGTTCCGCTGAAAGTGATCCAGGAGATCGACAGATTGCAGCCTTTTGGAATGAGCAATCCTTCGCCACGGTTTGTATTGAGAAGTGTGACTGTGAAGGAAACCAGAACGATGGGACGAGAGAAACGCCATCTGAAACTGGTTCTGGAACAGGATGGTCAGCAACTGGAAACCGTCGCTTTTGGTAAGGGAGCGTTAGCAGAGTTTCTTCTCCCAGGTTCCGTTATTGATGTGATGGGAGAACTGTCCATCAATGAATGGAATGGGATGAGAAAACCTCAATTGATGCTTCAGGACATTCATGTTCCTCAGGTCCAAGTGTTTGATTTGCGCGGTAATGCCGAGCCATTAAATGCGATGAAACATTTCTTGAGCTCACTTGAGGTGCATCTGCGATATAAATCTGGTTCTGTTGGTGCTATTGTTCGGAAAGAAACAGATGTTTCCGAGGGAAATTCATTGTATGAACCTTGCCTTTGGGTATATGATAGAAAGGTCGGGTTATTTCCGTGTAATGCTGCTGCACAGCATTATGGACAGGAACAAGTCCGGACGTTATTTGTGTTTGATACGCCGGAAACCCCGGAACAACTTAATGCCATGCTGGCTTTGTTCAGTGGAGCTGAGAATATCATCCTTCTGCACGGATCAGGCAACCGCCGAGATCGCCTTCAGATGCCTTCCAGAGAACTCTTTAAGCGTATTTATATGCAGGTGTTGAAATGGAAAGCTGAACCCGTGGAGGAACAAGAGATTACTCCTGTGCTCAGTCGTCAGTGTGGTTGTTCGCCGCGCATGATTACGATGATGTTGGATGTATTCGAAGAGTTATCCTTCATTACCCGTGATAACGGCAAAATTGCGTTTGTGGATAACCCGCCTAAGCGTGAACTAACCGCTTCACGTCACTATCAGGCGCTCGAAAATATGGCCGAAATAGAACAGGTGATGCTGGATGCAGCCACACCGCAACTGACACAATGGATGATATCCCGGATGAAGGGCGTATCTTAGATGGAAGTTTGTGTATTTATTTTAGGAGGAGATTATTTTGGATTTTAAAGATTATATTCGTGTCATTCCTGACTTTCCACAACCGGGAATCAGCTTTAAGGACATTACAACATTGTTGAAGGATGGAGAAATGTACCGCAATGCGATCAATGAACTGAAAGTGATGGTTTCTGATCTCAAAATTGACGTTATTGCTGGACCTGAAGCACGTGGTTTCGTTGTGGGCGCCCCTCTGGCATACGCTCTTGGTGTCGGTTTTGCTCCGATTCGCAAAAGTGGAAAACTGCCTGGAGAGACGATTGAAGTTGGTTATGATCTCGAGTATGGCAAGGATACACTCGCGATGCACACAGATGCGATTGAAAAAGGTCAAAATGTCCTGATCGCAGATGATCTGCTCGCAACGGGTGGAACGATTGCAACTTCCATCAACTTGATTGAACAATTGGGTGGGAAAGTTGTCGGAGCTGCCTTCCTGATTGAGCTGTCTGATCTGAATGGTCGTGCTAAATTGCCAGAAATCGATGTATTCACATTGATGAATTATTAAGCTGCAATCTCCACATGTACCGCTGTGACGAAACATGAATTGTTTTTTCCGTTTCCCGGGAAATAATATACAGCATTAATGATTATCAAAAAGCCTGTTCTTCCAACCGTAAGGTTAGGGAGAACAGGCTTTTTGATGTGTATACGATGGAAGTTAATCGGGCGTTTTTTCAGTGATAGGCTGTTTACGTGAATCGTCATTCAACCAACCCAGCACTTCAAACAGTTTGAACAACAAGCTCATCAGGATTCCGACGATGGTTGCCAATGCCATCCCTTTCAGATGAACGCCATAGAAGGTAACTTCTGTACCACTCAGTCCAATGACCAATACAAGTGTAGTAAGCAGCAGATTGGTCGGTTTGGCAAAATCGACTTTCTGTTCAACCAAAATACGCAGACCAGATGCTGCAATAACCCCGAACAGAAGCAAGGATACGCCACCCATAACTGGCACAGGAATATTGGCTACAAGCGCCGAGAATGTTCCTGAGAAGGAGAGTACGATTGCAATGACTGCTGCGCCACCAATGACATATGTGGAGTATACGCGAGTCAGGGCCATTACACCGATGTTCTCACCATAGGTTGTATTGGGAGTAGATCCTACAAACCCGGACAGAATGGTGGAGACCCCATTACCAAGCAGGGAACGATGAAGCCCAGGGTCTTTCGAAAGATCTTTGCCTACAATGCTGCTCGTTACAAGCAAATGTCCAATATGTTCAACGATAACCACAAGCGCTACAGGTAAAATGGTGAAAATAACGGACCAGTCAAATGTAGGCGTTGTTACGGTTGGTAGTGAGATGAAATCAGCGTTTCCAATAGCCTGTTTATCAACCAGACCCATAGAATAGCCAAGGATATAACCGACTACAATACCGATTAGAATATGAATGATTTTGGGGAATCCACGGAACGTTACGGCACCAATGACAGTGATACCAAGCGTGGCCATGGATAAAATGATTGGTTTGGCTTGAGGTGCCCAGTTGGGATATTTAAGGATATCGGGATTAATCAGACCTGCCATTCCGGCAGCCACGGGTACAAGCTCCAGTCCGATCAGAGCAACGATGGCACCCATAACCGCTGGTGGGAAGACAACATTGATCCATCCGGTACCCGCAAATTTAATAATGAGGGCCACGAAACAGAAAACAAGTCCTGTTATGATAAAAGCTCCAAGTGCCATGGAGTAGCCATTCTCAGGATGTTGTTTTAATACCATTGTGACAGGTGCAATAAAGGCAAAGCTTGATCCGAGATATGCTGGAATCTTTCCTTTACACATCAGTATGTACAACAGTGTTCCAATCCCGTTCATCAGCAGGATCATACTTGGATCAACACCGAACAGGTTGGGTACAAGTACGGTACTGCCAAACATGGCGAACAAATGCTGAAGGCTAAGCAGTGAACCTGAGCCAAGTGGCATCTTTTGATTAACCTGAATTTCGCGTTGCAATGAATTTCATCTCCTTTTCCGAAACACAAACTTTCAATAGATTACAGAGTTTCTCTTAATTAATCAATAACATTTTTGACGTAGCAAAGCGATGGATTTTATATTTTCATGAATTTTCCTTCTATTTCAGCAAATAACGGCAATAATACATAAGAAATAAGAAATACATCCAATCCCCTGTGAGTCATAGGGAAACGGGATAGAAGTAATTCAGATCACCAATATAAAAATTGGATAAGCGCTCTTATTCGTCAGCAGTTGACGGGAAACGGGCGAAGCGTCATAATTATAGGAAATTACTTTTACGGGGAACCTGTGTTGCAGCACTGTCACGGGTTCCATTTGGTATAGAAAGGACACGGAACAGATCAGAATGGGCATAGAGCAATTACTCGAGAAGGCCGGGGCATATATCAAAGAACCCGATCTGGTGCGCATACGAGAAGCTTACGAATTTGCTGATCAGGCCCACCATGGACAGACGCGAAAATCGGGAGAACCGTATATTCTGCATCCGCTTGCGGTTGCCGACATTGTTGTGAACATGCAGATGGACACCATCTCCATAATAGCAGCGCTTCTTCATGATGTAGTAGAGGATACTACGGTCTCACTTGAAGAGATCCGCAATCATTTCGGCAATACGTGTGCCATGCTTGTTGACGGCTTGACGAAGCTGGAACGTATTCAGTTTCGCTCCAAGGAAGAACAGCAGAACGAGAACTACCGCAAAATGTTCATCGCCATGGCGCAGGACATCCGTGTCATCGTGATTAAATTGGCTGACCGTCTGCATAATATGCGGACACTCAAGTTTCAGTCGGAAGAAAGCCAGCGCCGGATTTCATATGAAACGCTGGAAATTTTCTGTCCGATTGCAAACCGTTTGGGTATCTCTGCAATCAAATGGGAAATGGAGGACATCGCCCTCCGTTATTTGAATCCGCAGCAGTATTACCGAATTGCAAACCTGATGCACAAAAAACGTGCGGAACGTGAGCAATATATTGATACGGTTATGGATGGAATTACGAACAAGCTCGATGAGATGGGGATTCAGGCAGACCTTTCTGGCCGTCCGAAACATATCTACAGCGTGTTCAAGAAAATGACCACCAAGAACAAGCAGTTTAATGAAATTTATGATCTGCTTGCTATTCGTATTATTGTGGATAATATCAAGGATTGTTATGCTACCTTGGGAATTATACACACGCTATGGAAACCGATGCCTGGACGCTTCAAAGACTACATTGCGATGCCAAAGGCGAACATGTATCAATCGCTGCATACAACGGTAGTTGGTCCCAATGGCGAACCAACAGAAGTACAGATCCGGACATGGGATATGCACCGGACTGCTGAATTTGGTATTGCTGCCCACTGGGCCTACAAAGAAGGCGCTGCGAACGGAAATCATTTTGAAGACAAGATTACGTTCTTCCGTGAAATTCTTGAACTTCAAAACGAAGCACAGGATGCATCAGAATTCGTAGAGTCACTCAAAATGGATTTCTTCTCGGATCTGGTATTTGTATTTACGCCAAAAGGAGAAGTCATCGAATTGCCAATCGGCTCTGTTCCTTTGGATTTTGCTTATCGAATCCATACGGAGGTTGGTAATCGGACCATTGGTGCCAAAGTAAACGGTCGGATTGTTCCGCTCGATTATCATCTGAAGACAGGTGATATCATCGAAATTTTGACGTCCAAACATTCTTACGGACCGAGCCAGGACTGGATGAAAATTGCGAAATCTTCTCATGCACGAGCGAAGATCAAGCAATGGTTCAAAAAGGAACGCCGTGAAGAAAACGTTGAAAAAGGTCGGGAGAGCTGTGAGCGTGAACTGAAGCGCATGGGGCTTGATCCTTCTGCATGGATGACGGATGACAAGTTGATGGAAGCTGCCAAAAAATATGCGTTTAACGATATTGATGACATGCTTGCGGCTGTTGGATTCGGTGGGATTACTGCTGCACAGATTGTAACCAAAGCAACCGAAAAACTGCGTAAAGAGCAGGAAGAGTCCAGTTTGCTGGAATTAAATTCCGAGATGCGCGAGCTGAAACCTGCGCCTGAACGCAGAAATCGACCAACCAACGGTATTCGTGTTAAAGGCATCGATAATCTGCTTGTTCGATTCGCACGATGCTGTAATCCTGTACCTGGAGATGACATTATCGGATACGTTACACGCGGACGCGGCGTTTCCGTACACCGTAGTGACTGTCCGAATATCCCGACAAGTGCAGACGGTGAAGAAGCAGCACGTGTTATTGAGGTCGAGTGGGAAGAGAATATCGAAGCAAGTTACAGTGTGGATATTGAGATTACAGGCCATGATCGGAATGGCTTGCTCAACGAGGTACTTCAGGCTGTATCTGAAAGTAAAACCAACATATCTGCCGTTACAGGACGGACAGATAAAAATAAATTAGCATTGGTGCACGTCACAATTCTGATTCGTAATACGGATCATCTGCAATCCGTTGTAGAACGGATCAAACGTGTGAAAGATGTCTATTCGGTGCATCGGATTATGCAGTAAGGAGCCTGTAAGATGAGGGTGCTTGTACAACGCTGTAAAGAGGCTCAGGTGACCGTGGGAGACGAGCTGACAGGTAAGATCGAATCCGGATTAATGCTGCTCGTGGGCATTACCCATGAGGATACTGAGAAGGATGCCCAGTATCTGGCTGACAAAGTTAGTGGGTTGCGGATATTTGAGGATGATCAGGAGAAGATGAATCTCAGTCTGCTTGATGTTGGCGGTGCTGTATTGTCTGTTTCCCAGTTCACCCTGTACGGAGATTGTCGCAAAGGAAAGCGCCCGAGCTTTGCGGCTGCGGCCCGACCTGAAGCGGCAGAACTGTTATATGAAACGTTTAATCAACTGCTACGTGATAAAGGTATTCAGGTTGAAACCGGGCGTTTCGGAGCGATGATGGATGTAACATTTACCAACTGGGGACCCGTGACTTTGATGCTTGAAAGTCCGATTCGTCAGGAACCACGTGCATAATTCCATGGGGTTCAGGCCATAATAAGGGATAATTCGTTGATGACTATTTCATGATCAAAGGAGTATCCATCCAATTATGCGCCAATCTGCGAAAGAAACACGTACCCGTACAGAACCTTTGTTACTCCCTGGTAACCTGTATGAATCATTGCACCTTGCCCGTTCGGCTGCTGAGTATGTTGCAACGATCTGGGCACTTCAGGATTCGGACAAAGGGAAGCAGAGTCATCTTCCGCGATCTTGAATGTTTACACAGGGATATAAACATCCGATATTTGGATTATACAGATTGTGAAAAAGTCCTGATTCCTTCCCGAATCAGGACTTTTTGTCGTGAGTAGAACTTTTTAAGTGTTCGTTTGACGACTTCGTTACAAAATGAAATTACATTGAATTGTTATAAATTGCTCTGGTGAGGGTAATAACAAAACGAGGCACAACGAAGTGCCAATGTACTGCAAGACCCGATTTTATAAAGAAAGTTCGAACACGGAAAGGAGAACATACGTTATGAGTAAAGTTGCTTTTTTATTGGCGAATGACTTTGAAGATTCGGAGATGCAGGTCCCGTATGACGAAGTAAAAAAAGCTGGACATGAAGTAGAGATTATCGGATTAAAAGCCGGTGAGACCCTTAAAGGTAAAGGAGGAAAGGCCTCCTATACCACAGATAAGGCGATTGGTGATGCATCCGCTTCAGATTATGATGCAGTCGTGATTCCTGGTGGATCATCCCCTGAGAATTTGCGAAGTGATGCGCACATCTTGAAATTTGTCACCGAGATCAACAGTGCGAAGAAACCAATTGCTGCGATCTGTCATGGTCCGCAAATTTTGGCTAGTGCCGGTCTGTTGAAAGGCCGCACCATTACATCCTATCCACCACTTAAGGATGATATGGTAAACGCAGGAGCAAAGTTCAAGGATCATGAGGCCGTTGTGGATGGAAACTATATTACATCCCGAACGCCTGAAGATGAGCCAGCGTATGTACGTGAACTGCTAAAAGTTATATAACTTCAGCCAGTACAACTGACATACATTGATGTATCTTAACTACGTTACATCGTGGGGTTACCAAACTTCACGTTGCATCTCATTCCGAAAAAGGAGGGTTTGACATGACAAAACATATTCAGGCGTATTTTCGAACCGAGGACGAGGCAGAGGGAGCAAGAACTTCACTTCAGACGTTCCGTACAGAGCATTTGGAAGTAGGTCAACTGGATAGTGCGATAGGTAGAGACACGCGTGTTATGGTGCCACTGGTGCCTTATAATACAGCAGGTGGCGTAGGCACCAACGGAGCAATGGGTGTAGGTGCAGCCCCTGGTGTTCCAGCCAGCGAAAATGTGATCCCTGTGGTAGCCAATGTGGACCGTGATGCAGAACGGGATACTCGTGACAGAGTGAATGAGGATGGAGACCTGCTGAATGCTGCAGATGTGTCTTCGGCGGATTATAATGATCTGCATTATGTTCTGTCTGCCAAAGTAAGGGATGAGGATTATGACGAGATTGTTCATAAGCTTCGTTCCAACCATGCCTATGTGGAAGATTTGAATTAACGTGTAGATACTTCTTGGCCCTTGCACTGCTCGACTACACAGTCGAGTGATGTGCAAGGGCTTTTTGATCATGAGGATATTAAAAAAACTAATTTATAAAGCGCTATCATTTTTGTAATATTACTGTAATATTACATACATAAGCCTTTAACATAGTGGGCTTATAATAACACACATGACCCCCTTTTTTTATATATCCTTTGAGCCTGCACACCGTGTGCAGGCTATTTTTTTTGAGCTGAGAATGTGTATGTTTTGGGTAGAGCTTACCCCTTTATTCAATTTTTGCTAGAATAGAGAGATGGGTTTATATATTCTACAGCGAATTGTTTTCATAGTTGGGCTACATTGGACGGTAAATCTAGCTCCAGCGATTGGGTTCAGGCGAATCCAATCCTATGACAGAGAGTATGAGGAATTCATCGCCAGAGTGATCCGTCATATTCCAGATGAACATATACTCGCTGAAACGGCCCCGCCTTTTTTATATAAGTACGGGGCAGCGGTTTCTGCTTGATCGATGGAATTTGAAAGTAATATAGAATGCCTCGTTTGAGAAATGACACCTACAATGCTAAAGCAACAGAGTTCTCATGCGAATGGCTAGAGACAGATTTAAGGGGGAATTAGTTTTGAGTAAGATTGGAAGAAATGATTTATGCCCATGCGGTAGTGGGAAAAAATATAAGAAATGTTGTCTGAACAAGGAGTCCTCTGCAGTAGAATCCATACTGGGGATAATATCAACGGAGCAGCCGGTCCGGGAAGCCTCCATTCAGCCTGAGAGCAAACTGACCTTGACCAAGCTGAAAAAGATGGTGGCAAGCGATTTGAGATGGGAGCACCCGGCTCACGAACAGCTGGCCCTGCAGACTATTGAGAACATGAGGAACCAATATGAGCCAGAGGTAATTTTGGAAGCTCTGGTGTTATGGAACGGCTACTCCCGTCAGACCCGCCCTACTGTGAAGAAGACAGGCTCGTTCTCTGCTGCAATTGAGTTTTTGCTGTCCGAGGAATACGGCTTCAATGTCACAAAGGCTGAGCTGGCTGATAAATATGAGGTAACGACAGGCACGATCTCCCGGAAGGTTAAGGAGATGAATAGTTACATCGAAGAATACGGCATGGGCGGTGAAACGGACGAGCTATTGATGCTGAACGGTCCAGGCACATCGAAAGACAAAGCACAGGCTCTGCTGTCTAAGGCGAGGGAAGCGAGCTCTTCCAAACGGAGAGTACATCTGGCGGAAACAGCGCTGGAGATGTTTCCTGACAGCTCTGATGCGTATCTTATTCTAGCTGAGGAATCGGACAATGAGAATGATGCACGATCTTACCTCAAGGAAGGAATCGCTGCTGGCAAACGTGAACTGGGCGAACTGTTCTTTGAGGAGAACAAAGGGGACTTCTGGGGGCTTCATGAGACTCGTCCCTATATCCGGATATGCAAAAGTTATGCCGAATCCTGCTGGTTTGGCGG
The DNA here is from genome assembly GCF_002843485.1 of Paenibacillus sp. BGI2013. NCBI lineage: Bacteria > Bacillati > Bacillota > Bacilli > Caryophanales > Paenibacillaceae > Paenibacillus > Paenibacillus sp. BGI2013. The sequence continues at coordinate 260,983 of NZ_PJFA01000009.1, read as the reverse complement.
AGATACGAATGAAGCAGCACAGATTCTGGAGCATATGCTGGAGCTTAATACGGAAGACAATACCGGAGCACGTTACCTGCTCGCTGCTGTGTATTTGTACAGCAACCAATTGGAACAGGCAGAGCAATTGCTGGAGGAGTATGGAAGAGGTGACGCCGCAACGGCCTTTGCCTATGACAAGATCATTCTGGAATATAAGAAAAACGGAATCACCTCCCAGCTCAAAATGCTGTACCGTGTGGCCCGGGGTGTGAACAAACATGTGCCTGATTACCTGTTGGGTTTGAAACGGCTGCCGCATAACCTCCCTGACTTTGTCGGCATGGGCGACTCCGACGAAGCGATTGAATATGTCATTATGCATTCCCGTTTATGGGCGAGCGCGCCGGATCTGTTGAAGTGGATGCTGCAACAATAGAGAAATAAGAAGCGAATAGAAGTTGGAATTCATATGATGAATCCAGCTTCTATTATCCGTGATTTCTGTCACTCCCCCATCCGGTGCAGCGTGTTAGCAAAATTTTTTTAGAGCTATCTTTTCGTGTTAACCCTTGACTTTAGCACTGCGGTTCATTACAATCAGAAAATAATACGTTGACTATAGTCAATACAAGTCGATTTTTGAACTATATTACTGATTTGATGACGGGACCAAGTACTCCGTGCCCACATGACCAGAGAGGAATCCCCAGGCTGTAAGGATTCTCTTGATGAGCGGACGAATGACTTCCCCGAGAACAGACGGCGAACACAGCAGATATGATCTGTTGACCAGTAGCTGGCCTGCGCAGGACGTGCGTTACACGTAGAGCGGAATATCTGCTGATCACAGTGCCTTATGCAATGTTGAATCATCAGAGATCACCTGAACGGCTAAAGTGTCAGGTTTCCGGAATGTGGGTGGTACCACGGGTGAATGTATATTACACAATCTCTCGTCCCTTGTTTGCTGTATACACAGCGACAGGGCGAGGGATTTTTTTGTTATATAAGTTGATTTAAAAGAAATACACGAAAACGGAGATTGTAGAACCAAGCTGTAGAAGCGAAGCGTTCGCCTAAAAGCTTTCTGAAAGAAAGCTGCATCGGAAGCATATGCTATCCCCGGATTTCCACATTATAAAATTAATTCGAAAAATCTGGGGATAACAGCGATTGTAAGGTTGTTCTGCCCGCGCAGTGATCACGTGTAGAATTTTTTAACTTTTAGAGAAAAAAATCAATGCTGGAGGGATCAAGATGGCTTTTCAAAAACCGACTGGAACGCAGGACTTACTGCCTGGAGTTGTCGAGAAATGGCAGTACGTAGAAGAAAAAGCACGAGATCTGTGTCGACGGTTTAATTACCGTGAGATTCGCACACCGATCTTCGAACAGACTTCTTTATTTGTACGCGGTGTAGGAGAGACTACCGATATCGTTGAGAAAGAAATGTATACCTTTGATGACAAAGGCAATCGCAGCATGACTCTTCGTCCAGAGGGAACAGCAGGTGTTGTCCGTGCGTATGTAGAGAATAAAATCTACGGTGAACCGGATGTGAGCAAGCTCTATTACATCGGTCCGATGTTCCGGTATGAGCGTCCGCAGGCAGGCCGTCAGCGTCAGTTCCACCAGTTTGGTGTAGAAGCCATCGGTGCGCTGGACCCGGCAATTGATGCCGAAGTAATCGCACTAGGTTACCAGTTGTGCGTCGAGCTCGGCTTGAAGGATGTAAAAGTGGAGATCAACTCCGTTGGTAACTCAACCAGCCGTGCAGAATACCGCGAGACGTTACTTGGGTTCCTCAGACCGATGAAAGACAGCCTGTGCAAGGACTGCCAGTCCCGCATGGAGCGTAATCCGCTGCGTGTGCTCGACTGCAAAGTCGATCAAGACAAATTCGTTGGGGCACCGTCGATACTGGATAGTCTGGATGAAGAGTCTTTGAATCACTTTGCCAAGCTGCAGGCATACCTGGATGATTTCGGAGTGGATTATGCTGTGAACAATCGTCTGGTACGGGGCTTGGATTATTACACGCTAACTGCTTTTGAATTAAAAGCCCAAGGTATTGGAGCAATAGATACGGTTGGCGGCGGTGGTCGGTACAATGGTCTGGTTGGAGATATCGGCGGACCTGATCAGCCGGGCATCGGCTTCGGTATTGGTCTGGAGCGTATTCAACTGATTCTGGAGCACCAAAATATTGAGGTTAGTACGCTGGCTCCACTGGATGTGTACTTTGTTGCTCTGGGAGAGGCTGCTGATCGTGAAGTGAACCGTCTGTTGTTCAAACTTCGTCAGTCTGGACTGTCTGGGGAACGTGATTATCTGGGTCGCAAGATGAAAGCACAGATGAAATCAGCTGACCGTTTCAAATCCCGCTACACTGCCATCCTTGGTGATGACGAGCTGGAGCGTGGTGAGATCGCCCTCAAATCAATGGATACGGGTGAGCAACAAACCGTGAAACTTGATGACCTGGTAGCGACAATTCGCGAAGGTAAATAAGCACGAAGTGTTACATTAAGATCAAAACTTTCGAGTAAAACAATTGATCCGGCAAAAGTACTGAGGTTCACCGACGATTCCAATTAAGCGGAAGTTGGCGAGCCAGAGGTAACATGCCTTTTCGAATACATGGTCTACACGTAACCGGACTGTTGAAGAGCAGGTACTAACTGCCCACACAGAACGGAAATTCACATAATGAGGAGTTTGGTTATGAAAAGAAGTCATCATTGCGGCGCATTAACACCCGCACACATCGGTGAAACAGTAACATTGAACGGTTGGGTTCAGACCCGCCGTGACTTGGGGGGCGTACTCTTCATCGACCTGCGTGATCGCAGCGGGATTGTACAAGTTGTCTTTAACCCGGCTTATTCCGGTGAAGCTCTGCAAATCGCAGATCGCGTACGTAGCGAGTATGTTATCGCTGTAACGGGTAAAGTTGTTAAACGTGATGCAGAAACTGTTAATAAAAACCTGCCTACAGGCGAAATTGAAGTTCAAATTACAGAAATCGAAGTGCTGAACGCAGCTAAAACACCTCCATTCTTCATTGAAGATGGTGTCGAAGTTGATGAATCCCTTCGTTTGAAATATCGTTACCTGGACCTGCGTCGTCCGGAAATGTTTGAAACATTGAAACTGCGTTCCAAAGCATCCAAAGTGTTCCGTGACTACCTGGATGGAGAAGAGTTCGTTGAAGTGGAAACACCAATCCTGACCAAGAGCTCCCCGGAAGGTGCGCGTGATTATCTCGTACCGAGCCGTGTGCATGAAGGTGAATTCTTCGCCTTGCCACAATCCCCACAAATCTACAAACAATTGCTGATGGTTGGTGGCGTTGAGCGTTATTATCAGATCGCTCGTTGTTTCCGGGATGAGGATCTGCGTGCAGACCGTCAACCAGAATTCACTCAAGTCGACATCGAGACTTCTTTCTTGCAACAGGATGACCTGCTGCCAATGATGGAAGAACTGATGGCCAAATTGCTACGTGAAACCAAAGGAATTGAGCTGGAACTGCCTTTCCAACGGATTACGTATGCAGATGCAATGGGTAAATACGGTTCAGACAAACCAGATCTGCGCTTTGGTATGGAACTGGTTGAAATGAACGATATCGTAGCAAACAGTGGTGTGAAAGTATTTGCTTCTGTCATCGAAAAAGGTGGAGAAGTGAAAGTGCTGAACGCTAAAGGCTGTGGCACATGGAGTCGTAAAGAGATCGATGATCTCGGACCATTTGCTGCACGTTACGGTGCGAAAGGTCTGGCTTGGATTCAAGTGAAAGACGGCGAGTTCAAAGGGCCAATCGTGAAGTTCTTCACGCCTGAAGAAATCGAAGCTGTCAAAGAACGTACTGGTGCTGAAGATGGCGACTTGTTGCTCTTCTCCGCAGACACTAAAAAAGTGGTTGCTGACGTTCTGGGCGCATTGCGTCTGAAAATCGGCCGTCAACTTGGACTGATCGATGACAGCAAATTCAAATTTGCTTGGGTTGTGGACTTCCCACTCCTCGGATATGATGAAGATGCGAAACGTTATGTGGCAGAACACCATCCCTTCACACGTCCAAAAGACGAAGATGTACATCTGTTCGACACTGATCCGGGTGCAATCCGTGCTCAAGCCTATGACCTTGTTCTCAATGGTTATGAAGTAGGTGGCGGTTCAATGCGTATCTACAAACGTGATGTTCAGGAGAAAATGTTTGCTGCCCTTGGACTCTCTACAGAAGTAGCGAATGAGAAATTCGGCTATCTGTTGGAAGCTTTCGAATATGGAACTCCACCGCATGGTGGTATTGCCTTTGGTCTGGACCGCCTCGTGATGTTGCTGGCGGGCCGCACGAATCTGCGTGAAACGATTGCCTTCCCGAAAACGGCAAGTGCAACGGATCTGCTCATGAATGCACCATCCGAAGTGGATGACTCACAATTGGAACAACTGCATATCCGCGTAGCCCGTAAACCGGTAGCGGAAAAGAAATAAAGGAGGCATCGATTCTCAATGCTCCATCAATTTTCAAGAACAGAACTTGCGATCGGACCTGAAGGTCTGAACACATTGAAGAATAGTACAGTCGCTGTGCTCGGTATTGGCGGCGTAGGTGGAATTGCTGTAGAAGCTCTTGCCCGTAGCGGCGTTGGGCGTATCATCCTGATTGATAAGGACGTCGTGGACATCACCAATATTAACCGCCAGATTCATGCTCTGACTACGACAGTGGGGCAGAAAAAAGCGGATCTGATGGTGGAACGTGTGAAACTGATCAATCCGGAATGTGATGCAATTGCCCTGAATATGTTTTACACGGAAGAAACATATGAGGAATTGTTCAAATATGATCTGGATTATGTGCTGGATGCATCCGACACGATTATCTACAAAATCCATCTCATTAAAGAGTGCCTGAAACGTAAAATTCCGATGATTTCGAGTATGGGTGCGGCGAATAAAATGGACCCGACGAAATTCCAGGTTGCAGATATTTCGAAAACGACCATGGACCCGATTGCCCGTGTTGTGCGTACGACACTTCGTAAAGACGGCATCAAAAAAGGTGTGAAAGTGGTCTTCTCGACTGAAAAGCCGATGAAACCGCGTGAGGATGTAACACAAAAAATCGTTCCCGAGAATGCTCCGGAAATTCGCAAGGCTAAACAGCCACCTGCGAGTAACTCATTTGTGCCTCCGGTAGCCGGACTGATTATGGTCAGTGTTGCGATTAAGGATTTGTTAGAAATTGCAGAGAACAAGCAGCTGTAACTTGTTTCCAACTGAAGAAGCGTGGATGCTGATAAGGCATCTGCGCTTTTTTGTGTGATCATACTTCGCAAGAGAGGAGCGGATGGGACGTCAATCGTCTATGATAGCCGAACTGTATTCCTAGATAAATGTCAGAGTTACGTCATGTACTTCAAAGTCAAAACCGTGTATGATATTCACTGCTGCGCGAAATGATGATACATACATAAAGAATTTGCGGCTACAGAGAGGGGAATAGAACGAAATGAAACACGGATGGATGACCAGACGTCTTGGCATGGAGCCAGGAGACCAGTGGAAGAAGGAAGTTGTGGCGGGAGCCATTTCCTATTTTGCCGTGGTCTATATCGTTATGGTCAATGCTACAATTCTTTCCGATGCCGGGATGCCTTTGCAGGCAGCTATGGTTGGAACACTGCTGACGTCCATTGCAGGATGTTTGCTCATGGCATTTGGCGGAAAATCACCGATTATCGTGGTACCCGGAATGGGGATTAATGCATTTTTCACGTATACACTTGTACATTCCATGAAATTAAGCTGGCAAGAAGCGCTGGCTGTTGTAACCGTTACAGGTATACTGTTTGCCATTGTTGCGTTTACGTCACTATACAAAATGATCAGCGAAGCAATCCCGAAAAATCTGCAGCATGGCATTACGGTCGGGATTGGTTTGTTTCTGACATTTATCGGTTTGCAAAAAAGTGGAATCGTTATCGCACATCAGACCACGTTTGTTGCGATTGGGCATTTCAATGATCCCAATGTCATTACAGCCTGCGTTACGCTGGTGCTTGCCTTGATTTTATTTATACGTAACGTACAGGGTGGACTTCTGATCAGTATTCTGGTCGGGACAGGCCTTGCCTATGTACTTGGTGCAGTGAACCCGGGTGAGTCCGTATCAGCTATGGATGCGCTGCGTCAATACGGCGGCTTGTTTGGCGAATTATCTTTGATGAAACTGGCTGATGTCGCATTCTGGATCGCGGTATTTTTGCTACTGCTAATTGTGGTGTTCGAAAATATCGGATTAATTACCGCTCAGACACAGATGATTGGTCGTCCAGAGCGGTTCAAAGGAAGTCTACGCGCACTATCCATTAGTACCGTATTGGCAGGCGTATTCGGAAGCAGCCCTCCAGTTGCTGCAGCCGAGACTACAGCCGGAATTGCAGCAGGCGGTCGCACAGGTTTGACTCCGCTCGTTACAGCCGTGTTATTCGGGGCTACTTTTTTCTTCATCCCACTGCTCGGTTACATTCCGGACAGTGCAATTGCACCCATTTTGATCATTATTGGTGGCCTGATGGTACAAGGTGTGAAAGATATGGATTTTGGTGACTTCACAGAGGCATTCCCGGCATTTCTGATCATGGTCATGATTCCATTTACATATAGCATCGTGGACGGTATGGCGTTTGGATTTATTGCCTATCCATTAGCGAAGCTGGCAGCAGGTCAAGGTAAACAGGTGCCTGTGGTCATGTATGGCATTTCCATCCTCTTTTTAGCCAACTTTGTGTTGCATGGAGTTTTGTAATAACAAAAGGCAACGTCATGTAAGTTCATACGTATGATCTCTGGTGAGCAGATGGAGAACGGGAGGAACGGGAATGGAAGAGCAGCAACAAACAGGGCAGAATGAACCGAAGGTAGGAAAAAAGGGATTTAAGGATTTCGTCAAGCTTATCGCTTCCACGAACCCGCCAAAACTGATCTTGATTCTGGCCCTCATCTTAACCCTGATTCAAACTACAGCCGGACTGATCGTGCCATTGATGACCAAAGGTCTGATTGATGGATTAACCACTTCGGCATTGAACAAATCTGTTATTTTGTTATTGCTTGGGGCATTTGTGATTCAGGCGATTGCCTCGGGTATTAGCATTTATATGTTAAATTACGCCGGACAACGCGTCGTCGCAACACTTCGCACCAAGCTGTGGAACAAGGTATTGTCGCTACGAATGCCGTATTTCGACCGCAATCGTACAGGCGATACGATGAGCCGGATTACGAATGATACAAGCCAGATCATGACGTTGATCGCGGATTATCTGGTTTCCTTTGTATCCAACATCGTTGCTGTTGTGGGTGGCGTGGCATTACTATTTTACTTGGATTGGGTGATGTCGCTCATTATTCTGAGTCTGGTGCCGCTTACGCTGTTGATTCTGTTGCCGGTGGGTAAGAAAATGTACAAGATCTCCAAGAAGCAGCAGGATGAGATGGCTGGTCTTACGTCCGTGCTCAGTCAGGTTATTGGCGAGATCCGCTTGGTGAAAGCTTACGGAACGGAGAAACAGGAAGTGGAAGCAGGAGATTCCCGGATTCGTAAAATGTTTGCTTTTGGCTTGCAGGAAGCGCGCATTCTTGCTCTGATCGGTCCTTTGTTTACATTTGTCATGACTGCCGTTCTAGTCGTTATTCTGGGTGTGGGGGGAATGCGCGTAGCGTCTGGACTGTTGTCGCCTGGTGAACTGGTTGCGTTCATTTTACTGTTGTTCCAGGTCATTATGCCAATGGGACAATTCACGACGTTATACTCCCGTTTGCAAAAAGTCGTAGGTGCAACGGAGCGCATACAAGCTATTCTTGCCGATGAGGAAGAGCCACATGACAGCACTAAGGTAGCGCCAAAAGGAAATGAGACGATTGCATTCCATGATGTACATTTTTCCTATGTTACAGGTGAGGAAGTGTTGCACGGAATCAATTTGACGGTACCTACACAAAAAGTGACAGCCATTGTCGGTCCAAGCGGTAGCGGCAAATCAACACTGTTCTCTTTGATGGAGCAGTTTTATATGCCCGATTCAGGCCATATTTCATATGGGGGACAAGCCATAACAGATTATTCTTTGGCCTCCTGGCGCAGCAAGATTGGGTATGTATCTCAGGAAAGTCCACTTATGGCGGGTACGATCAAAGACAACATCACGTACGGATTAGGTCGTGAGGCCACGATGGATGAGATCCGACGAGCTGCTGAGATGGCCTATTCTGCCGACTTTATCGACAAGCTGCCACAGGGCTATGACACGGAAGTGGGCGAGAGGGGAATCAAGTTATCCGGGGGCCAACGTCAGCGGATTGCTATTGCTCGTGCCTTACTGCGCAGTCCGGATATTCTTATGTTGGATGAAGCGACATCCAGTCTGGACAGCACCTCGGAGTATGAAGTACAGCAAGCATTGTCCAATCTGATGGAAGGAAGAACTACGATCGTGATCGCGCACCGATTGTCCACAGTGGTGGATTCCGATCAGATTGTTGTATTGGAGCATGGGCATGTTACCGGAACAGGAACGCATACGGAATTAATTAGCAATCATCCGGTATACCGTGAGTTAGCTCAAAAACAGTTTGTGGCACAGGAAGGCAATGCAACTACAGTACAAAACGAAGAGTAATTCTCATTAATACAGGGTCTCCGTAATACCCATGAGGTATTTCAACGGAGATCCTTTTTCTTTTTCTAAAATTCCTCATATTGACAGTAAGACCAACATACTCTATATTATAGATACCGACCGTTGGTATGTATAAGGAGGAACTTATGGCCAGAAATAAATATCCTGAGCAGACACTGGACCTGATTCTGACTGTCTCAACTCAAATGTTTACCGAAAAGGGATATGAAAAAACCAGTATTCAAGACATTATAGATGAATTAGGTATGTCTAAAGGTGCGATATATCATCATTTCAAATCCAAGGAGGATATCCTTAGTGCAGTGATGGAGAAGGAGCTCGGGCGGGCAGAAGACATGTTTATGGAACTCATCCAGAACACGCATGCTCCGAATGCCAGACAGAAGCTCATCAGTATTTTGGAAAATATTATCGTTGATCCTGGAATTCAGTCCAACTCAATTGATCAGGTTCTTAGCACTCAGATCAAGAATCCGCAGTTTGTTCTTGGAGGGATCAGAAAAGGTGTTCTGAAGGATGCACGAATTATTGCCAATATTATGGAACAAGGCAAGGAAGATGGGTCCATTTCAGTCGAATATCCGCTGGAGTGTGCTGAAATCTTCATGCTGCTTGTTAACATTTGGATCAACCCTTTTCTATTTGGCAGAGATCAGGAGCAGACATTGGAAAGGCTTAAGTTTTTGCAACACATGATGAAGCTCTTGGGAGCAGATATCGTTAGCGAACAGCTCATTCAGCGAATTACGAATCGCCATGCCAGCACAGGAGGCTATGCGGAGGCGGAATAAACATATACCTGATTGTTTGAAATGGAGAGGGAAAAGATGTTGAAAAGTAGTGAGCTTGCCATATGCAAGAGCATAGACATTGATCAACCCATTCATGATATACAGTTAAATTGGTTGTCAGGAGATATCAGAGTTCTTCCGAGTGTGGATGAACTGATTCACGTTATGCAATATGCGGATGCGTGCTTTTCCAAGCGAAGGCTGATGCAAGTTAACATACGAGGGGATACCTTAAGCATTGTAGACGGGAGAAAAAGGAGAGGCCTCGTTGGAATAAATATTGCTAGAACAGCATTGGAGATTCAGCTTCCTGATCGGGTTTTTGATCGTATTTTACTAAACTCCACAGGAGGACAACTCCGGTTGAATCGGCTTCTGGCCACTCGCTGTCAATGTAAGATCACCTCAGGTAGTGTAGACCTATCAGGGAGGATGGATGAGCTTGAACTGTGTGCATTGGCATCGATAGTGAAAGGGCAGCACCTTAGTGCAGATAAGCTTAATCTTCAATCCAGTTCAGCCAAGATCGACATATCAGGGGAATTCCGTCACTTGCAGTATACAACTACAGGCAGAGGATTGAATATGGATTGTCTCAAGATGCCGGAGAGCTTGCATTCCGTATCCACAGGATCAAAAGTAGTGGTTTCCATTCCAGATAACGAAGGTTTCCGAATTTTACTTAAAAGAAGATCAGGAGCGTTAAAAAGCGAATTTGATTTGACTCCCCTTCATGGGGACAGCAACTGTCTAATACACAAAAGTGGAAAAAGTGAATTCCAAGTGGATATTCGAGGAGGAGCTTTTCATCTAAAATCCAGGAAATGAGAGACTGTTCGTGTGTACTGAAAACAAAGGGGGGCGGTAGGTATAATGGCTGGTTGGATTGTAGGGATTAGTTTTTCCACCATCGTACTGCTAATCGGGATTTACGGCGCATTAAACAGCAGGCGCAGGCTGGCCAGAAACAAGTGGGCCTGGTGGTTTATTCTGTTTGGTTGTTGTGCGCTTGTCAGTGCCATCATTAATTATCAATTCAGATGAGCCTCATATATTACAAAAGTAAGCCTACAAAAACGGATGTGGCTTTCAATTGCCCTATGTGATATAGTAAGTATCCTTTTGTATTGCCAGATCTAGGCGATGCAGAGCAAAACATATTCTTAGGAGGTAACTGAAACATGTCAGACAGCTTTCAAAGTGCCTATCAAGAAGAAGAGTACAGGTTAGAGCGAACGATGGAGGAAGTGGATAGTCAGCTGGAACGACTGCAGAACATTCCGGTATACACCGGCCACGACTTCACAGAACAAGTGCTGGAAGCTGGACGCGAAGAGCGCCGCACCGCCTTGTCCAAGAGCGCGCAGCAACCCTATTTCGGACGCTTGGATTTCGAAGAACAGGGCAGTGGTGCACGGAAACCGCTGTATATTGGCAAAATTGGCGTAGACCGCGAAGAGGTGGGAGAGCATCCGCTCGTCATCGACTGGCGTGCTCCTGTCGCAAGCCTGTTTTACTCATTTACGGGAGGGGAAGCCTCCGCTACGTATGAAGCCCCGGAAGGGCTTATTGAAGGTCTCGTATATCTGAAACGAAACGTTGTCATTCGGCAGCGGATATTGGAACGTGTGGCGGATACATATAACCGTGATAGCGACCAGCCAGCGGTATCTGATGAATTCCTCGTTTATCGTCTCGGAGAGAACAAGGATAACAAACTGCGTGATATCGTATCTACGATTCAAGCGGAGCAGGATCTGATTATTCGTGCGGCGAGAAACACTGCATTGATCATTCAGGGTGTAGCTGGATCCGGGAAAACGACGGTTGCCCTGCATCGACTTGCCTTTTTGCTATATCAGTATAAGGAGCAGGTATCTGCGGAGAAAATGGTTATTTTTGCACCCAACCATATGTTCCTGGACTACATTTCTGATGTGCTTCCGGAACTTGGAGTAGGGGACATTCAACAGCGGACATTCCCGGATTGGGCGATGAACCTGCTGGGGCTGGATATGCCTTTGGCGAATACGTCGGATACATTGAACACCTGGTTCGAAAAACCTGATGCACGACCTGAATTGAATGATGATGTACCTGGGCGTTACAAAGGATCCATCCGTTTCATGGAGCTTATTCGAGAATGGTTGTCGGGGATGGAAGCGGATTCCGTACCGGATACGGACTTCAGTCCATGGGATGGTAAGGTGCTTAGCAAGACAGAGATCGAGAACTGGTTCGGTGAGGAATACAAACATTATCCACTGGCCAAACGCAAAGAACGGGTTATGGCGAGAGTTCACCGCTGGATTGAGATGGAACTTAAGAAACCGATGCCAGAAGCTGTGCGTAAAGAACGCAAGAAAAAAGCGTCTACTCGTGAGAAAGCTTATGCCAAAAAATGGCCTCAATACGAGCCGCTTACGTTATACAAACAGCTGTTCAAAGCTGGAAAGGGCGGCTGTGTGCCAGCCTCGCTCAGCGGGCTGATTCCAAAACTAGTCATGAAACAAACCGCAGCAGATCTGAAACAGGATATCGTCCGTGAAGAGGATCTGCCTGCATTGGTATACATTCATACATTGGTCCATGATATTGAGGGCTCGGAGCGGTTTGATCATATTGTGATCGATGAAGCGCAGGACTTTTCCCCTTTTCATGTGGCGTTATTGGATCAGTTCGTCAAAGGGCATTCCTTCACCATACTGGGTGACTTGTCTCAAGGCATTCATGAGTACCGTGGTGTTCATGCGTGGGAAGAGATGAGTTCTTTATTTCCTGAGGAACAGAATGCATACTTTGCATTGACCCGAAGTTATCGTTCAACGATGGAAATTATCGATTATGCCAACACGATTCTGGAACGTGGTGTCAAGAGCGGGATTACGGCGATTCCTGTTTTCCGTAGTGGTGATCCGGTTCGGACGTTGGCTTATGGAGGCGAAGGGCGGACGGCGAGTCTGGAGCAGGCTTTGAAGCTGTTAACGGTCAAAGACTACCGAACGGTCTCCATCCTGACTCGTACACTGCATGAAGCAGAGGAACTTCACCGTGACCTACAGGCTGCAGGCTGGGATCTAAACTTGATCGATGGTGGCAAAAAGCAGTACACAGGTGGGCACTCCGTTTTACCGGTCTATCTGTCTAAAGGGTTGGAGTTTGATGCCGTTATTGTGGCAGACGTAGATCAGAAGCATTATTTGCCAAATGCAGGTGATGCAAAGCTGTTGTACGTTGGTTGTACACGGGCCTTGCACGAATTGTGGTTGTTCCATGACGGTGAACTGCCGATCTATGCGGCTGCAACACATAATCCCGATGGCGAGTCCGTAACCATTCAGGGTTGGCCAGAGCTTGGCTAGATAAAGTTTATTTATACAGAAAAAGGCATGACGTTTATGGAGAGTCCCATAAGCGCATGCCTTTTTTGCTTTTGTGCGAGAAATGATTAATCTTCCAAGGAAGAACGATGGGGGAGTTCAAGTTTATGTTACGCTATTTCTCATTCTGGATGAGCGACGGTTCACCAGGAATATGCCAACACCAATAAATAAACCGCCTGCTAATGCAAACCACTGAACGTGCTCTCCTAGTAAAATCCAACTCGATAGTACACCAAAGAACGGCGCCAGAAACAGATACGAACTGGTTTGGGCTGGGTCACTATTCTGAAGCAGATAAAACCAGAGTGAGAACTGAATGATGGAGCAAACAAGCGTTAACCAGAGCAGCGCCATAACCGAGGTGGTATTGATCGTAAAGTGAGGCTGTTCAGTCCATACGCTCAGCAGAAGCAACGCAGCACCTCCAGCAAGCATCTGATAGGCTGTTAAGACAAAAGTATCGTAGCCATTGCCCCAGCGTTTGATGAGCAATGTGGACACGGCAAAGGAGATCGCTCCACCAAATCCAATCCAGGTTCCGGGGCTAAAGCTCATTTGCATTCCAAAGGTTAACATAATCCCGATGAAACCGAGTATAACACCGATCCACTGACTGAAACGGTAGGTCACTCTATATAAGAGAGCACTGAGGATAATGACCAGTAGCGGATTGGTAAACGTAATAATGGCGGATTCACCGGATGTAATCCAGTTCATGCTGTAGTAGGCGCAGCCCATCACTCCTGCGGATTGGAACAGGCCAATAAGGATTATTTTCAACCAAGACTGCCATCCAGTAGGCAAAGGACGTTTACGAAGGAACAAGGCCATCAAGCCACCTGCCAGTATATAACGTATGCCCATGAGCAGGAAAGGTGGGGCATATAACATGCCGATCTTGCCAACTGGAAAAGAAGTGCCCATGATTAACGTTGTCAAAATGATCAATAATGTATATTTCAATGGTTTGATGATCCGGGTATCTTTATCATGACTGGAGCTCATAACGTCTGTCCGCTATCTACAGTAATTAGTTGCCCGGTCATGGATTGCTGTTCCAGCGCAGCACAGATCATGTGTGCGATATCTTCAGGTGAGGCAATATGCTGTAATAACACTTCTCCACCAAGACGATACATTCGCTCCTCGTTTCCAGCCCACCACCTTGTAGCAACTGCGCCAGGGACGATAGCATTCACCCGAATGTGTGGTGAGAGTGCGTGCGCAAGTGATAAAGTTAGACCGTGAACGGCCGCTTTGGAGACGGCGTAAGGGAGGCAGGAGCCCGAGCCCGTACTGCCTGCGATGCTGCCCAAATTCACGATAGAACCACCGCCAGCCTGTCTCATGCCTTCCGTCACTGCACGAGCGCAATGAAACATGCCTTTCACATTCACATCAAGTAGCTCATTCCAGACGTCATCTGTAACAGACTCCAGATCGTGCATGGGGATATGACGCGTGATTCCGGCGTTATTTACAAGTGCAGTGATCGGGCCGTAGGTTTCAGTTATTGTAGTGACCATCCGCCGGACATCAAGATCATTGGCAACATTAGCTTGAACGGCGAATGCATGGCCTCCCGTATCCAAAATGTGTTGAACAGTCTCTCTTGCTGCATCTTGTGAGCGGGAATAGTTGACAGCGACCAAGGCTCCGCGTTCAGCGAGCATCTCACTTACAGCACGTCCTATACCTGTTCCACCACCTGTGATCAGAGCAACTCTATTTTTCCAGTATGTCATGCTGAACACTCCTTATCATCATCCAGTCAGATGACTGGTTTGGGATCTACATGAATTGTAGTCCGGTTTACACATGAAGTATAATGATTGGTAATGAAGCGGATATCATTTTGAATGATGTCAGAGTGGAGGGACCATGGAGAGCGGGGATCTTAGAATATTTCAGTGTGTTGCACAGGAAGGGAATCTGACCAAAGCTGCCTCTAAACTGGGGTATGTTCAATCCAACGTAACGGCACGAATTCGGCATCTGGAAGCAGAAGTAGGTACAACGTTGTTCATTCGTCATAACCGAGGCATGACGTTATCTCCAGCCGGAGAGATGCTGCTGACCTATGCAGATAAAATTATTGGCTTGCTGAATGATGCTTCCAAGGCGCTTCGGGCGACGAGCACACCATCGGGTCCAATGCGAATAGGTTCTACACAAACCTCAGCGGCCGTGCGGCTACCTGAACTTTTCGTCAGATATTACAAACAGTATCCAGATGTCTCCTTGTCACTGGTTACTGGCAATTCGCAGATGCTTATGGATCAGGTTATTGGGTATGAATTGGAGGGAGCATTTATAGGCTGTCCCTGTGATCATCCTGATATCGTTTCTATTCCCGTATTTGATGAGGAACTATTTGTTGTCTATTCTGGTATGGGTCCTACGGATGAAGATCTTAAGAGTAAACCTATTCTTGTCTACAGCATGGGGTGTTCCTATCGTCAGGTTTTGGAGGAATGGTTAGAGGTGGGTGGTGTTACCCGTCCAGTAATTATGGAATTCGGAACCCTTGAAGCGATTATTAGTGGAGTTACGTCCGGTATGGGAATTTCCTTATTACCAGAGATTGTGATTAGGCATCAGATCAAAAATGGATTATTGCGCACGCATACACTCCCCGTAGGTATGAATCGCATGATGACTCATTTTATTACTCGCAAGGATACCTTTGTCAGCAGTGCACTTCATGCATTTATGGCTATGTTACCGCGAGAGTATGATATGATAGAGAGTGGAGAACCATCAGAAGTATAATTGTAATCAAGGCAAGGCAATCCGTTAAGGAAGTGATGAGCAATGGATTTATTTTCGTTTCAACAGGACTCAAAACCACAAGCTAGACTGCTCGCGGACCGCTTGCGGCCAGAGCATCTGGATGAATATATTGGACAGGAACATATTATTGGACCAGGGAAATTACTCCGGCGCGCCATCGAGGCTGATCAGATTTCGTCCATCTTGTTATACGGCCCTCCGGGATGTGGCAAGACAACCTTGGCACATATTATTTCCCAGCAAACGCAAGGACAGTTCGTACGTCTGAATGCAGTGGAAGCTTCCGTCAAGGATGTGCGTGAAGTTATCGAACAGGCCCAAACGAACAAACAGCTGTATGGAACAAAAACCATTTTGTTCCTCGACGAGGTACATCGGTTTAACAGTTCACGTCAGGATGCGCTATTGCCAGCGGTAGAGAAGGGTACGATTATTTTTATCGGCGCAACAACAGAGAATCCCTTTCATTATGTCAATGGAGCCTTGATGAGTCGCTCCACCCTGTTCCAGCTGGAATCGCTGAACAAGGATCATTCCCTAATTGCAATGCGCAGAGCATTGAGTGATGTGGACAAAGGTCTGGGGTTCATGGAACTACAGGCGGACGATGAGGCGCTAGAGCATATTGCCACGATGGCCAACGGAGATATTCGGCGTGCGCTTAATGCGCTTGAACTGGCTGCGTTGACCACGCCACCGGAGAAGGATGGGTCCATTCATATCACGCTTGGTGTAGCTGAAGAGTCTATTCGGCGCCCCATTGTGAAGGCAGATGAATCCACACAGTATGATGTGCTGTCTGCATTTCACAAGAGTATTCGGGGTTCCAGTGATGCGGCGTTGTTTTGGTTTCTATACGCGGTGGAGAAGCTCGGCATGGACCCGATGACCTTCATTCGGCGTCTGATTGCAGCGAGCAGTGAAGATATTGGACTTGCAAACCCGCAAGCCATGACTCAGGCGATTGGAGCACTTGATGCGTACCGAAATAACGGCTGGCCCGAAGCCAAGCTGAACATTGCACAAGCGATTCTGTTCGCGGTCGAAAGTCCAAAATCCAATGCGGTGTACACCGCCATTTCCAAAGCCATGAACGCGATTGATGAGATGAAATCGGCAGAAGTTCCGCTTCACTTACGAGATACGCATTACTCAGGTGCCGTGAAGCTTGGACATGAGGGCTATCAATATCCACACAACTATCCGGGGCATTACGTGAAACAAGAATATTTGCCAAAGCAGCTCTCACGGAGAGTATTCTATGAGGCAACGGAGCAGGGTAACGAATCGAAGATCAGGCTGAACCAACAGCGGCGCAGAGATCTATAAGATCAGTCAGATCACTCGGGAGATGCACACAACATGAAAGAGCTTTTGTATATAGGGGCGGGTGGATTTCTCGGTACATTGACCCGATATGCCATACAGTTAGCGATACCAACTGTCCATGGGGGGTTCCCTTGGGCGGTGCTGTTAATCAATGCGATGGGCAGCCTTTTTTTGGGTTGGTTCTTTACCATAGCTGTTCCAGGCAAAATAACACCACAACTTCGACTGGCGATTGGTACAGGTTTTACTGGCGCATTTACGACATTCTCCACGTTTACGCTTGATATTGTTCGTTTATCCGAAGGGGGCGAATGGATCAGTGCCGCTATTTATATGATCGTGAGTCTGTTGGCAGGATTGTTGCTCTGTGCGCTGGGAATGAGCCTTGGACATCGTATGTTGGGAGCACAAAGACAAGAGGGTGATGCCTCATGATCCTGTGGATTGGTTTTGCAGGTGTGCTGGGTGCGGTACTGCGTTACAGTCTGGGAAAATGGGTCTCTGGCTTGCTGGGAATGGCCTTTCCATGGGGAACATGGATCATCAACATCAGTGGTTCACTGTTGCTTGGGTTGTTATATGGGTGGCATGAATCTGCAATGATCTCAGATGGAATCTGGGTGATGTGGGGAACCGGATTTTGCGGTGCGTACACCACGTTCTCTACCTTTGGTTATGAGACGTTAGGACTTATGGGTCGACAACGATACGCAAGCGCGGCGCTCTACGTTGTAAGTTCGGTTCTAGTTGGGGTGTTGGCCGCCTGGGCAGGAGTCTGGTTGACTGCATAACGAACTATTTTTTATTTTTTTGCAAAAATAAGCAGGAAAAAAGCCATCCTTCATGGTATACATGAAAGACGGCTTTTTTTATAGGGATACACGGTATTGTGTATAATCCGCATTTTAATGGACAAGCTCTATTATTGCATTGCGGGTACAGGTACTTTTTGCACCTGATCGATCGTACCCCCACCCAGGCAGACCTCTCCGTCGTAGAAAACAACGGCTTGTCCTGGCGTGATGGCTTTTTGCTGCTGGTCAAATTGTACATCCACACTTCCATCTTCCTGCCAGGTCAATGTTACACCTTGATCCGGCTGACGATAGCGGAATTTGGCAGTACAACGGTATGGCACATTAGGCATGTGCTCTGCACCAGCAATCCAGTTCACACCCGTTGCGGTAAGACCAGTGGAGTACAGGCTTGCATGGGCATCGCCCTGAACAACAAGCAGTTGATTCTTCTCCAGGTTCTTGTCTGCAACAAACCAGGGTTCACCATTGCCGGAACCACCAATGCCAAGACCTTGGCGCTGTCCAAGTGTGTAGTACATCAGACCGTCGTGGCGACCTTTGACTTCACCGGTTGCGATATCAACCATGTCTCCACCTTTGGCAGGCAGATAGTTACTCAGGAACTCTTTGAAATTACGCTCACCGATGAAGCAGACACCTGTGCTGTCTTTTTTCTTGGCAGTATACAAACCAGCCGCTTCTGCGATTTTGCGTACTTCCGGTTTGGGCAGATGACCAATCGGGAACATGGCTTTGGACAGCTGGTTCTGATTGAGTGCGTTAAGGAAATACGTTTGATCCTTATTGTTGTCCACACCACGAAGCAACTTGAGTGTGCCATCTTCTTCAATCAGACGAGCATAGTGTCCTGTGGCTACATAATCTGCGCCGAGATCCAGAGCTTTGTTCAGGAATTCACCAAATTTGATCTCACGATTACACATGACATCCGGATTTGGCGTGCGGCCCGACTTATATTCATCAAGGAAATAGGTAAATACTTTATCAAAATATTCTTTCTCGAAGTTGACAGTGTAGTAAGGAATGCCGATCTGTTCACATACGCGGCGTACATCCTCTGAATCTTCTTCAGCGGTACAGTGGCCGAACTCGTCGGTGTCATCCCAGTTTTTCATGAAAATGCCGATGACATCGTACCCTTGCTCTTTCAGCAGCAGTGCGGTAACGGAAGAATCGACACCTCCGGACATGCCAACGACGACCCGTGTATTTTCAATTGTTTTGGACATCGTTATCACCATTTCTATATATAAATGTGTTTCGTTTCTTATTCTAGCATAACCGGACTCAAGATACGATACACCCGGCCAATTTTGGATAGTGTCCACCACAGACGCACATTTTGGAATATCGTCAATCTTTCTTTTCCATAAAGCATGCAGATATGTTAACATTAGCTGAGGGTTATGATCGGAATACGGAGGATTAGAAGGTTTATGCTAATCTCAATGCATCTCCGCTGTGGACAGATCGTGAAACAGACGGTCATGGACCATAGGATTAAATATAAAGTTTCCAATCGTTTCTGAAAATTGAAAGAGGTGACTCCTTTGAAAATATCGACAAAAGGCCGTTACGGCCTCACAATCATGATGGAGCTTGCTGCCAGAATAGGCGAAGGCCCTACATCACTTAAAAGCATTGCTGAGCGCAACCAGCTCTCGGAGCATTACTTGGAGCAACTGATTGCTCCACTGCGTAATGCAGGACTGGTGAAAAGCATTAGAGGTGCTTACGGCGGTTATATCCTTGCGGGTGATCCTGCAACCGTGACTGCAGGCGATGTAATCCGTGTACTGGAAGGGCCAATCTCTCCAGTAGACTTCACGGAGGAAGATGATCCGGCGAAGCGTGATCTGTGGTTGCGTATTCGTGACGGGATTGCGGAAGTATTGGATTCCACAACACTGAAAGACCTGATTACCTTCCAGGATCAGGACAAAAAAGACAGCTACATGTTTTACATTTAAGGTCACTAATTCGCATCACAGAAGACACAATAAAGCCTCCAATTTGGGGGCTTTAGACATGCCAATGGGTACTTTGTTCTTCAATTTCTGCAGATCATTTTAATTGAGCAGGGCTATGTATTCAGCCGCGGGATTAACAAGATGGTCAAGTGTGAACTTAACTGGATCACTTGTAAATCAGCGACTTTTTAAGGTTTCTATATCAGCTTCCAAGCGTAACTGACGGCGATTCAAAATATCAATGCTGTGCTGATGGGTATTCAATTCGGTAGTTACTTTGCGTTCAGAGGCGGATTGGGAAGCGTCAAGACGTTTCGTAACTGTCAATGTTTCCAGAACAGCTTGTTGAAGAAGCGGAATGTTTTTAGTTTGTTCCTCAATAGCATTGAGTGTGCGATCAACAGTGTCGAGTCTGCTCTCTACGGCACCGAGCCTCTCTTCCATAGCATCAAACCGGTGGTCTATTTTTCCAAGATGTCCATCAATACTGTCGAATCGTTTGTCCATTTGTTGAAGCTGATTCAGAATCTGCCTGAGAATGGGATTACTCATGTCTCTCTCTCCTTTTTGAAATGGATATATAACATTATACACGAAGATGTGACAATAGAGCATCCGTTTCAGTTTCCAATTTTGACAGTTTGCCATGAGATAGAAATTTAACATATAACGGGGTGAAGATAAATGAAACGAATTTATTTGGATCACGCCGCATCGACACCTATGCATCCACAAGTCGCAGAAGCGATGATGAACGTCATGACAGGACAATTTGGCAATGCATCAAGTATCCATGCCTTTGGGCGTGAGGCCAAACGGACTGTCAGCGGAGCAAGGGATGTCATTGCGGCGTCTTTGGGCTGTTTCCCGGACGAATTGGTATTCACTGGAGGCGGCACGGAGAGCGACAATCTGGCAATCTTTGGAGCAGTCTCATCCAGGCAGGATAAGGGGAAACACGTCATTACAACCGCAATTGAGCACCACGCTGTCTTGCATACGTGTCAGGAATTGGAGCGGCAAGGTTATGAAGTAACCTATCTATCTGTGGATCGTCATGGACGAATAAATCTGGATGAGTTGCAAGAGGCCATTCGGCCGGATACGGTGCTGATTACCATGATGTATGCCAACAATGAAGTGGGCACCATTCAGCCGATTCGCGAGGTAGGTGAGCTTGCCCGTCAGCATAATATCCTTTTCCATACCGATGCGGTTCAGGCTCTGGGCAGCCAGAATATTTCCTGTAAGGAACTGCCTGTGGATCTGATCAGCTTCTCTGCGCATAAAATCAACGGACCTCAGGGCGTGGGTGCACTCTATGTACGGCGAGGAATTGTGCTGGAAGCAAGAGCTCACGGTGGGTTGCAAGAGCGTCAGCGTCGGGCTGGTACGGAAAATATCGCAGGTATTACCGGATTTGCAGAGGCTCTCAAGATTGCATCAGCACAGACGGAGGTGCATCGTCAGCATGATTTGGAATTGCGTAAACTTTTGTTGGAACAGCTTGAAATTCATGTGGGTACGGAGCACTTTCACGTGAATGGACACCTGGAGCATACGCTGCCAAACATCCTGAATATCAGCTTTCCGGAAGTGTCCACAGAGACGATGTTAATGAATCTGGATATGGAAGGAATTGCTGTTGCAAGCGGTTCTGCCTGCACTTCCGGTTCACTTGAAGTCTCTCATGTGCTCAAAGCGATGAAATTGCCTGAAACATTTTTACACTCTGCGATTCGATTTAGCTGGGGATTGGGTAATACTACGGAAGAAATCATGATAACCGCCGAAAAAATTGGAACCATTCTTGGACGACTGCGTAATAGACCCTAAGGGGAACTTTACACATGGAACAGAAGGAGGGAAGAAGTTCCATTTCATCGGTTGGATAGAAGCGGTTTTGATGATCGGCGTCTGATTGCCACTCATCAACTTTGGGCATACCTAGCAATAGCGCCGCGCCTATTTAATGATAAGAAGATGAGGGGGACCCAGCGATGAAGCTTCAGGAAATGATCGGACTTGCCGTTTTTGATGTTGAGGACGGGAAGCAGGTCGGTAAAATCCAGGATTTCATTGTGAATGATGATTGGGAGATCGAAGGCATTGAGCTTGAGAACAAAGGTCTGTTTACCAATCATGTCAAAATCGTGCAGTGGCAAGATATCGTTGCCTACGGCGAAGATGCCGTCATGATCCGTAATCAACAGGCTGTCCGCAAGACGGGAGCCGACGACATAAAATACACGTACCTCCTCGGTCGGTCTAAATTGAAGGAGATGTCCGTGCTCACCGAAGAAGGTTTGCTGCTCGGGCGTGTCTCCGATGTTTATTTTGACCAAGAGTTGGGAAATACAATAATAGGGATTGAAATTACGGACGGTTTTGTGTCCGATCTGATCGAGGGCCGCAAATGGCTGCCATGTACAAGCGATATGTCCATCGGGGAAAGTGCCATTATGGTGCCGTCTCTGAGTGAACAACGCTTGGAAAATGCCATTCATTCTGTTAATGGATAGGTGAATGAATATGAAATGTCCAAACTGTAGTTCCAAAGATATCGGGAAAATTGGTTCCCACCAGTTTTATTGCTGGGGATGCTTTATCGAATTAACGGTGAACGGTGAGAAAATGTCTGTATATCAGGTGGAAGAAGACGGTACGCTGAGTTCCCTGGATGATCTGTTTTTCGGGGACGAGCTGCCACAAGACTTCCCTCATCTTCACGCTTCTTCTTAATAAGCAGAATAACTTCCTCTATATGCGGTTTCATGACAATGTCTGTCATGGGAGGCTGTCGCTAATTGTTGGCAGATGTATATAGATGCGGTTACATAGTGGTTCGGCTGGTGTATGGTTGATTATATGCTAACCCGTACTGCAAAATGCGCTTCCTTCTCTGATGAAGGAGGCGTTTTTTTTGGGTTTAAGAAAAAATGTTCGGATTACTCCTTTCCACTTTTGCGCTGTGTTAATAAATATTACCTTTCCTACATATACTGACTCTCAGAGCCAGTCCAAAAGGAGAGATGCAAGTGGAGCAATTAACCAAAAACAAGCTGTTCCGTTACGCGATCTGGCTGCTGCTCGGATTGATCATTTTATATTTTATTTGGCTGCTGCGGCCTTTACTGCTTCACATATATGCGTTCCTGAAAACAGTGCTGGCACCCTTTATCGTAGCCCTTATCATATCCTATGTACTTAATCCGATTGTCAGCATGCTGGGAGGGCGCAAGGTGCCGCGTACAATTGCGGTTCTACTCATATATGCCTTTTTCCTGACATGCCTCGGTGTCATTCTGATGAATGTCATTCCGGTATTGATTGAACAGCTGGGGGAACTCAACGAGCATATGCCGGAGCTATCCATGCGTGCCCAGAGCCTGATGAACAATATGGATCACAAATTAATGCCGCCAAGTGTGCGAACAGGCATGAACAGTTGGTTTTTTCAGATGGAGGATCGACTAACTCAGGGAATTACTGTGCTTATGGACAATATCGGGGCGACCATTAATGTGTTATTCAATGTGTTTATCGTGCCATTTCTGATCTTTTATATGTTAAAAGACTTTGAGGTGTTTGAGCGCACCATTGTGGCGTATCTTCCGCGTTCACGTCGGAAAGCGATTGTCTCGGTGATGAAAGAGATCGATACTGCACTGGGGAACTACATTCGGGGACAGTTTATTGTCTGTGTCATTGTTGGTATCTTTGCCTACATTGGTTATATCGTCATTGATATGCCGTATGCCCTGCTACTTGCAAGCATTGTAGCTGTGTTTAACATTGTGCCCTACTTGGGGCCTTTCCTTGGAGCTGCTCCTGCTGTGGTCATGGCATCAACCGTATCGTTTAAAATGGTACTACTTGTTGTCATTGTGAACACACTGTGCCAGGTGTTGGAGAGTAATGTTATTTCTCCTCAGGTGGTGGGACGTACGTTGCATCTGCATCCACTGTCGATTATATTTGCACTGCTCGTCGGAGGTGAACTGGCAGGCATTGTAGGTTTAATTTTGGCAGTACCCGTTTTTGCCGTGCTGAAGGTGATTGTGCAACACTTTTTCGCCTATTACATCAAACGAAGGACCGACTAAATAGCAGGGTTAAAACATCAACGAGGCCGCGTTGACACCCGCTTGTGCTACCGATATAATGAGTGTGTATGTTGAGAACATGAAATCGATGATGAAATAAAGTACGCCGAGGGTTCCTTTCCTCAGAGAATAGACTTCATCGGATCAGGGTGAGCCTGAACTGATGGCTGGAAGAGTCTTGAAAGATGAAGCGGCGGAAAGCTAATTTCGGAGTGCAGGACAACCCTGCCGGGAGCGACCGTTATTTCGCATTAACGAGGAGATTGTTTGTTTGTCCGGGCAGCAAGGGATGAACAGCAATAACCAGGGTGGTACCGCGATAACATCGTCCCTGATTATTCAGGGGCGTTTTTTGTGTTTATTTTTACAAAAACAATGTTGACCAACCGGAGCGAATACGCAACGGACTATTATAATTTAATGGGGGCATCCAGTATGAAAGCCAGTGAAATCCGGTCCAAATGGATAGAGTTTTTTGCAAGTAAAGGTCACAAAATCGAGCCGAGCGCATCGCTCGTGCCTCACAACGATCCTTCTCTTTTGTGGATCAATGCAGGTATGGCACCGCTCAAACCATATTTTGACGGACGTGAGAAGCCGGAGAACCCGCGTCTAGCGAACTCCCAAAAATGTATCCGTACCAATGATATCGAGAATGTTGGTAAAACGCGTCGTCACCATACGTTCTTCGAAATGCTCGGCAACTTTTCTATTGGAGATTACTTCAAGGAAGAGACCGTAACATGGGCTTGGGAATTCTTGACCAGCAAAGAGTGGATCGGATTCGATCCGGAACGTCTTTCCGTAACGGTATATCCGGAAGATGAAGAAGCTTTCAAACTGTGGAACGAAAAAGTAGGACTGCCTGCTGAGCGTATCATTAAATTGGATGAAAACTTCTGGGATATCGGCGAAGGCCCATGTGGACCTTGTACCGAGATCTTCTATGACCGCGGCGAAGCTTACGGAAACGACATGAGCGATCCTGAAATGTATCCAGGTGGGGAAAACGAACGTTACCTGGAAGTATGGAATCTGGTATTCTCCCAGTTCAACCATAACAAGGACGGCAGCTACACACCGCTTCCTAACAAAAACATTGATACAGGTGCAGGTTTGGAGCGTTTTGCTTCCATTCTGCAAAATGTGGATTCCAACTTCGACACAGACCTGTTCCAACCGATGATTCAAAGAACAGCCGCTCTTGCGGGTGTGAAATATAACGACAGCGTAGAGATTGATGTTGCATTGAAAGTCATTGCCGATCATATCCGTACGGTTGCTTTTGCAGTAGGTGATGGCGTTCTGCCAAGTAATGAAGGACGTGGATATGTCATCCGTCGCTTGCTTCGCCGTGCAGTTCGTTATGGAAAAGTGCTTGGACTTGACCGTCCATTCCTGTATGAATTGACAACAACCGTTGGTGAAGTGATGGGCATGTACTACCCTGAGGTAGTAGACAAACAGGAGTTCATCGCCAAAGTAATCAAAACCGAGGAAGAGCGTTTCCACGAAACACTAACAGATGGTCTGGCTATTCTGGCTGATATCAGCGGCACAGCCAAATCCGAAGGACGCACCGTTATTAGCGGACCTGAAGCTTTCAAACTGTATGATACGTACGGTTTCCCGTTTGACCTGACAGAAGATTATGCTGCAGAGCATGGTCTGACTGTGGACCGTGAAGGTTTTGATGCTTCCATGCAGAAACAACGTGAGCTTGGACGTGCTGGGCGTCAAGAGAACGAGAGCATGAAAGTCCAAGGCGGACCACTTGCTGATCTGGAGGTTAAAAGCGAGTTTGTTGGTTATACTGACCTGTTGACGGAAGCAAAAGTGGTAGCCATCGTAGCTGGTGACGCCCTTGTTGAATCTGTAGGCGAAGGACAGACGTGTCAGGTTGTTCTGGACAAGACTCCGTTCTACGCGGAAAGTGGCGGTCAAGTGAGTGATCAGGGCTTGCTGCGAGGTGCTGGTGTAACAGCAAAAGTACAAGGTTTGTTCAAAGCTCCACTCGGACAACATGTACATCTGGTGACTGTGGAGTCTGGTGAACTGCGTGTAGGTGATGTGATCAACGCCGAAGTAGACTCAGCGAAACGTGGCGACATTATCAAAAACCATACGGCTACCCACTTGCTGCACAAGGCACTCAAAGATGTGCTCGGCACACACGTAAACCAGGCAGGATCGCTCGTAGAGCCACAGCGTCTGCGGTTTGACTTCTCTCACTTCGGTAGTATTACGCCGGAAGAGTTGACAGAGATTGAACGTCAGGTGAATGAACAGATCTGGAATCGTCTGAACGTGAACATCGAGCTGAAAGCTATTGATGAAGCCAAAGAAATGGGTGCAATGGCCCTGTTTGGCGAAAAATATGGAGATATTGTACGTGTTGTTCAAGTCGGAGACTACAGTTTGGAACTTTGTGGCGGCTGTCACGTAAATAATACTTCAGAGATCGGAATCTTCAAACTGGTGAGCGAGAGCGGAATTGGCTCCGGCGTACGCCGGATCGAAGCTGTAACTGGCCGCGGCGCATATCTGTATGTGGAAAGCCAGTTGGAACTGCTTAAACAATCAGCAACACTGCTCAAAGCAAATGTGGCTGATGTACCTAAACGGATTGAAGGTCTGAACCAACAACTGAAAGAAGCAGCCAGAGAGACTGAATCCCTGCAAAGCAAGCTGAGTGCCATGGAAGCGGGTCAATTGACCGATCAAGTGGTACAAGCAGGAAATACACAATTGCTGGCAGCACGCGTAGATGCTCCGAACATGGATGCGTTGCGTACAGTGGCAGATGAGTTGAAAGTAAAATTGCCTAACGCGGTACTCGTATTGGGTGCTCCAGCGGACGGCAAAGTGAATTTTGTTGTAGCAGTACCTGCTGAACAAGTAAAACAAGGATTACACGCAGGCAAAATCGTCAAAGAAGTCGCAG
The DNA here is from genome assembly GCF_002843485.1 of Paenibacillus sp. BGI2013. Taxonomy (NCBI): domain Bacteria; kingdom Bacillati; phylum Bacillota; class Bacilli; order Caryophanales; family Paenibacillaceae; genus Paenibacillus; species Paenibacillus sp. BGI2013. Next base: position 234,150 of record NZ_PJFA01000009.1, on the reverse strand, counting down.
CAGTGTGCGGCGGTGGCGGTGGCGGACGTCCAGATATGGCGCAAGCCGGAGGTAAGGATGCGACCAAGCTGGATGAAGCGCTGAAACTGGCGGTTTCTCTGGTTAGCGGGCATAATGCATAAATCCATTGAGTGGCTTTCAATCGTCAAAAAATAAATCGAAATGGTTCTGTTCGTTTATTTTTTGTACCCGAGAGCGTGTGGAATCGAATGATGCAATATGCTGAAGCCAGTAAAGGACAAGCAAAAAACACAATTGCCTTATCCTTTGTTTACTTGTGGCAGTCAGAATATGTTATTATATAAACAGAAATCAATTCGGCAGGACATGGTCCCCATGTTCATGCAGGAGCGAGGTGTCATCAATGGACTCCATGGATAAGACGGTTAAATTTAATGTGAAAGGTGACGAACAGGAAGCATCATCCAAAGAGATTCTTCTCACGGTATATGATGCATTGGTCGATAAGGAGTATAATCCAATCAACCAGATTGTTGGGTATCTGATTTCCGGAGACCCGGCATACATTCCTCGTCACAACAACGCACGTAGTCTGGTCCGTAAAAAGGAGCGCGATGAGCTGATTGAAGAGCTTGTACGTTCCTATCTGGCCAATCACCGGTAATGTACGCCGCTTCCGCTGTGTTGCAGCCTTGCAGACAGCGGGAAATGAACCGACAGAAGACAGCCTGAAGCTTGAGAAGGCGATTATTCGTAATCGACCTGAGCAGGCCCCAGGATGGGAGAGCATGGATGAAAATATTAGGTTTGGACTATGGGGACCGAAGAATCGGAGTTGCCGCGAGTGACGCCTTCGGTTGGACTGCCCAGGGATTGGAAGTGCTAGAACGCCGCCGTGATGAAGGCGAGTTCGCTCGGATTGCCGAACTTGTGCGTGAGCATGAGATTAGTGAGATCGTAGTCGGACTTCCCAAAAACATGAACGGCACCGTAGGACCGCGCGGTGAGATATGCATTGCTTTTGCCGATCGACTGCGGGATGAACTGAATTTACCTGTTCACCTTTGGGATGAACGGCTGACAACCATGGCAGCAGAACGTACGCTGATCGAAGCGGATGTCAGTCGGAAAAAACGCAAGCAGGTTGTGGACAAAATGGCCGCAAGCTTGATTTTGCAAAATTATTTGGATGCCAATAGTAGAAGGTGAGGGGGATCAACAATGGCTGAAGATCAACTGGGTATGGAAGAAGAAGCGGAAATTATTTACATTGCGGATGACGAGGGTAATGAAGAGGAATTCGAAGTCATCATGAAGTTTGAAGTAGATGGTTCGGAGGCCAAGTACATGATGGTTGCTCCGGTTGAACCTGAAGATGGCGAAACGGATGTATATGCATTCCGTTATGAAGAAGAGGGCGACGATATTAAACTTTTCGTCATCCAAGATGATGCCGAATGGGATATCGTCGAGGAGACGTTTAATACATTTCTTGCTGAAGATGAAGAGGAAGCGAACTAAATGACGGAATATAGCCGCAAAGACCTGAAATGGACAGATTCACTGCGTCTGGCATTCGGTGCTCATGTTGAGCTCGAGGAAGAGAACGGTAAATCACAACCGTATGACTTGTTGGCTGAGTTCGAAGTGAACGGTCAACAGTACGCGGTGCTCCGCAGTTCGTTGCGACCTTATGACGAGGTTGAACTTCTGCGGGTATCACCTGGAAGTGAAGACCAGATCATGCCAGAGTTAGTTACGATCGACGATGACGATGAGTGGGAGAACATCTCGGAACTGTATGATGAGTGTACACTCCCCATTGACGAAGATTAAATCAGCTTCAAATTGAAGAAACCGGGAGGGCGGAGAAGTCCGCTCTTTTTGGTTGTGTAAAGGAGTTGTTTCTTTTTTGAAAGGGAAAGCAATTGTAGTCATACTGCTTATCATTGTAGTTCTTGTCGGAGGCGCAGGCGGTTACGTGTGGAGTATGATGCGTCCTGTGGAAGCTTCTACAGAACCGGTCGTATTCGAGATTAAGAGCGGATCGGGAACTTCGAAAATCGCGGATCAGCTTCAAGAAGAAGGCCTCATTCGAAGTGGGTTAACCTTCAAAGGGTATTTAAAGTGGAAGAAACTGGGTTCTAATTTCATGGCGGGTACATATTCAATGAATCCTGGCGTGACATATGATGAGATTGTTAGCAAGCTGAGTAGTGGCGAAGTTGTACCGGAAGAAATGGTGAAATTTACGATTCCGGAGGGTTATAACGTTCTGCAAATGGCGGGTAAGCTTTCTTATGAGCATGTAGTAGATCGGGATGAATTCATCAAGCTGGCCAATGATCCTTCGGCCTTTGATGTAGATATCATCAAAGATATTCCAGTGGATGAAGAACTTCGCTACGTATTGGAAGGGTATCTATTCCCGGATACGTATGAGATGAAAAAGGGAAGTTCCACGCATGATGTGATGCAACGGATGCTGGAAGAATTCCAGACCAAGATTAATTCCATTCCTGATTTGGAAGCCAAGCTCCAGGAAAAGAACCTTTCCCTGCATGAACTGCTGACGATCGCGTCACTCGTGGAGAAAGAAGTTGTAGTGGACGAGGAACGTGCTCTGGTTGCAGGTGTAATCTACAATCGGATCAATCAGGATATGAAGCTGGAGATTGATGCTACCGTGCAATATCTGCTCGACAGACCGAAGGAACGATTGTTTTTCAAGGATCTAAAGGTGAAAAGTCCCTATAATACGTATCTGAACAAAGGCTTGCCACCAGGTCCAATTGCCAGTCCAAGTCTTCCGTCCATTGAGGCAGCGCTAAATCCGGAAGCTTCGGAGTATCTGTTCTATGTGACAAAAAAGGATGGCTCGTCTGGACATCTATTTGCCAAAACGTATAAGGAACACCAGCAAAATATAGCCAAAAGTAAGGCTGCGCAATAAGCGGAGGGGATTATATGAGTAAGAAACATGAACTGCTCGTTACAGCAGCGAATGTGAAAGAGGCAGAAGTGCTGCTCCAGGCTGGAGCAGATGCTCTGGTCATTGGAGATGATCGATTCGGCATGCGTCTTCCAGGCAGCTTTAGCGTGGAAGATACAGCAGAGGTAGTTGCCATTGCAGCCAAACATCAGGCGCGTGTGTATGTATCCATGACTAATCTGATGTCCAACGAACTGTTGAAAGAATTGCCTGAATATGTTCAAGCACTTGGCAGGATCGGTATTGATGGTGTGGAGTTTAATGACCCATCCGTGCTGGCCACCATGAAGGAATACGCTCCACATGTGAAGCTGCACTGGAATGCGGAGATGACTTCAACGAACTATGCGACGGCCAACTATTGGGGAACCAAGGGAGCTAGTCGCGTTGTACTTGCCCGAGAGTTGAATATGGACGAGTTGACGGAAATGGTTCCTTTTTTGAAGGTGGAAGCTCAGGTTCAGGTGCATGGCATGACGAATATTTATCATTCCAAGCGCAGTCTGGTACAAAGTTACATGGCTCATCAAGGGCGGCCGGTTGAGGGACATCTGGGCAAAGAACGGGGATTGTTCCTGATCGAGGCTGAACGCCGGGATGAGAAATTCCCGATCTATGAGGACATTAATGGCACACACATTATGAGCTCAGAGGATATATGTATCCTCGAAGATCTTCATCTGTTGATGGAGGCGGGTGTACACAGTTTCAAAATTGAAGGTATGTTAAAATCACTCACCTACAATGAAGCTGTTGTACGTGCATATCGGACAGCGATTGACAGTTATATAGCCGATGCTGATGCATATGCGTTCTCTGAAGAGTGGCTCGCTGAGGTGCGGAAGTTACAGGATCCTGAACGTGAATTGTCTTTTGGATTTTTCTATAAAGAACAAGTGTATTAATAGACGAGGTGAACAGAATGGAAACAGTGGCGGTACAGCGGAAGTTCTCGGGGAAACGTAACCGTCTGGACAAACCGGAGCTGCTAGCTCCGGCGGGTAATCTGGAAAAACTGAAATTTGCAATCCATTACGGTGCAGATGCCGTATATATCGGTGGACAAGCCTATGGACTGCGTTCCAACGCGGATAACTTCAGCTTTGAAGAGATGCGTGAAGGTGTGGAGTTTGCCAAAAAGTATGGAGCCAAAGTGTTCGTAGCGACGAACATCTATGCACATAATGAGGATGTTGAGGGTATCGAAACGTACCTGCAAAACCTCTATAATGCGGGAATCTCTGCAATCATCGTAGCTGATCCGGCTATTATTGAAGTAGCGCTTCGTGCTGTGCCAGGCCTTGAGGTACATCTAAGTACTCAACAATCCACACTCAACTGGCAAGCCGTGAAGTTCTGGAAAGATGAAGGACTTCCACGTGTTGTTCTTGGACGTGAGACCAGCTTTGAAGAGATTGAAGAGATCAAGGCCAATGTGGATATCGAAATTGAAGCCTTTATTCACGGGGCGATGTGTTCCTCGTATTCCGGACGTTGTGTTCTCTCCAACCATTTTACGGATCGGGACTCCAACCGGGGCGGCTGTTGCCAGTCTTGCCGCTGGAAGTATGATCTGTTCGAGGATGCGAGAGAAGATACGGTGTGGGTCAGCGAAGAGGACATGCAGATGAAGGCCCCTGCGCCATTCAAACTAGGTGAGAACCAGCTTCCCCTGTTCGAGGAACAGGATAATTCATTCTCCATGGGATCAAAGGATCTGTGCATGATTGGCCATATTCCCGAGTTGATTGATGTGGGTGTGGACAGTTTCAAGATCGAAGGACGTATGAAATCGATCCACTACGTGGCAACCGTGGTTAACGTATACCGTCAAGCCATTGACGCCTATATGGCAGACCCGGAAAATTATGTTCTGAAACCTGAATGGGTTGAAGAAATGAACAAAGCGGCGAATCGCCCGCTGAATACCGGATTTTTCTATGATACACCAGACCATGAAGATCATATCTATGAACCGGAAGAAAAGGCTGTACCTTTTGATTTCGCTGGATTGGTCATGGGGTATGATGCTGAAACAGGAATGGCAACCATTCAACAGCGCAATCATTTCAAACCAGGACAGGAAATTGAATTTTTCGGCCCGGGAGGTCACTTTTTCAAACAGGTCGTCGGTGAAATACAGGATGAAGAAGGCAATGTTCTAGATGCTGCTCGTCACCCGTTGCAACTGATTAAAATGAAGGTAGATCAACCGGTTTCGTACTTCGATATGATGAGAAAAAAGAAGTAGGCTCAAATACCTACAATGTGTCAATATTGTATTATGATTTAACAAAATAGTGTTATGAAATTTACATGGGGACCTCCGTTTATCGGCAGATGGGGGTCTTTTTTTTATAGAAAAATAGGAATAAAGTTGTAAAATATTTCTGGGAAGTGAAAGGGGAACGAAGAAAGCTGTCGAATACTACATATTTATAGGGGAGAGAAAGAAAAATCTAACAAGTAAATTACTGGCAGGTGAATGGGATTGGTTCAAAAGAAGCAGGAAGACAGTGGGGAGCAAGTGACAAAAGCCGAGCAGGTTAATCCTGAGAAGGTTCAGAAAGTGAAGAAAGAAAAAGTAGTTAAAAGCAAAACGACAGGTAATGGCAAAAGATTGTTTAAGATTGACCGCAGCAAGCTCAAGCTGGGCTGGATCAAGACTGATTGGGTGAAGAAACAATTTAAAAACCGGGATTGGAAAAACCTTGGAGGGTCTTCTTTCCAACAGATTAAGAAGGCAAATCCGGTTAAATCCGTAGGGGTTAAACTGTTTTTAATCTTTTTTGCGGGAATTATGATTTTTGTAGTAAGTTTAGGTCTATTATCCTATTCGAAGGCCAAAGGTACGATAGAGAAAAATGCCTCGCGTGCCAATCAGGAGACCATTGATCAGACCAAACAAAAAATGGACATTATTTTGGAGAGATTTGTGGATACATCCACACAGATTTTCTTTGATCCGGAAATGCAGTCCTTGCTACAAAAAATGTCAGATACGAATTTGACTGCGTATGATACATTCGTGAACTCAAGTTCCATCAACAAGCAACTGTCCAATGTTGCATTTACAAATAAATCTATGGAAGCGATTTATTTGGTACCTACGGACGATACAAAGTCCATTATGGGTACCGGCAGCAACAGTTCATCCATGGGCAGCATTCGCCAGGAAGCATGGTACAGTGAGTTAATTGAGGCGGGCGGTTATCGCTGGCTTCCAACAGAGGTCAAAGAAGATGGCTCAACGCCAACGTTTAAAATTGCACGTTCCATGAAAAACTTGCAGGGGACGACTCAGTCGTATGTTCTGGTTATTGAACTGAAACTGGAAGTTTTGGAGGAACAATTGAAATCGCTTGATCTGGGGCCAGGAGCTATTCTTCAACTAATTGCTCCGGATAATAAAGTGGTTGCATCCTCCATCTCGGATCGTACAGGACAAGAAACAGAGCTTGCATTTGTCAAAGAGTTGACCGAACCAGCAGGTAGTACGAATACGGAGTATTCGGTAGATGGCAAATCTACGGAAATGCTGGCTGTATACAGTACGATGGATACAGCCAATTGGAAACTGGTTGGTATGATACCTACCTCTGTTTTGGTTCAGGACGCAAAAGGCATTCTGACTCTGACCCTGTGGATGGCGCTGATTGATGCGGGGATTGCAGTATTGATCGGGATCTGGATGGTGCGTATGATCGCTCGTCCACTTGGCAAATTGAAAGACCTGATGCAGGAAGGTGCAAAAGGTAATCTTAAAGTTCGTACACCATATAGCTCCCAGGATGAAATTGGTCAGCTCTCGACCGCCTTCAATCTGATGATGGAGCAGATCACTAAGCTGGTTGAACAAACCAATCGTTCTGCGCAGGAAGTATTGGATACGGCCTCTGAGCTGAGCAGTGCATCCAAGAAAACGGCTGTGTCTGCTTCGGAGATTGCCGTAGCGACAGAAGAGATCGCGGGCGGTGCAGGCAGTTTGGCAACTGAAGCGGAACGTGGCAATGAATTAACTGATAATATCTCTCGTCAGATGCAGAGTGTAATCGCTGCTAATGAACAGATGGGTGATTCTGCTCGTCATGTAGAGAAGTCCAGTCAGACAGGAACACAACATCTGAATCAGTTGATGACCAAAACCCAGAAGACAGAAGAAATGATTGGTGCACTGGTGAATAAGGTTGATTCGTTGAAAGAGAGTACGTCTTCTGTTCTGAAAGTGCTTGAAGTGCTGCAAAACATAACGAAACAGACAAATATCCTTTCCCTGAATGCAACCATTGAAGCAGCACGTGCCGGTGCAGCCGGACGCGGATTCATGGTGGTTGCTGATGAGGTTCGTCAGCTCGCGGCTCAATCCAGACAATCCATTGAGATGGTTGGAGAGATTACAGACAAAATCATGACTGAAATGAATGAGACCGTGGATGCTTTGTCGGCAGCCTATCCGTTATTCAAAGAACAGATGGATGCGGTTAAAGACACCAACGTCATCTTTGCTTCCGTACAGGAACAGATGGGTGCCTTTGTGGAACGTCTGGGCATGGTGACAGGTTCTATTGGAGATTTGAACAAATCTCAAGGTACGTTGTCTGAAGCCATGAGCAATGTCAGCGCTGTAGCTGAAGAATCTTCTGCAACGTCCCAAGAAGTAGCTTCCTTGAGCAGTGAACAGCAAAATATCAGTAACCAGCTGGTCAATCTGTCTGGCAAACTGGAGAATGTTTCTACTGAACTGAAAGAAACTTTGTCACGCTTTACGGTGTAACAAGCCAAGGTTGAAATGAGGAGAACCTGTCCCGCACATGGGACAGGTTTTCTTTTTGTTTACCGGATAATTCCAAGCCATATCAGCAATAATATGTCAAAACGACAAAAGGTGAGATTGGGATGCATCTCCTTGCGAAACGGCGAATCTATATAACTTGTATTCTTCTAACTCTTGTCTTTGGATTGCTTATATTACGATTGGGATGGGTTCAGATCGTTCAGGTGAATCAGACGATGCCTGGATTTCACCGAACGGTACGTGAAATGTCTGTATTGCAGCGTGAACGCGGGGTGATACTTGACCCGGGGCGGGGACAATTTACGGATTACAAGGGTGAGGCGTTGACCGGTAAGCTGCAATGGGGACTGGTTCTTTTTCCAAAGGCAAGTCCATTAGAGAAATTACGCAAGGATGGGGCATTAGAAGGCTCCGAGATGATAAAGTTGGCAGCTATATTACATACCGATCCGGATCAATTGAAGAAGGAATGGAATCAGGAAAGTATACCTCATTTTTGGACAGCAGGTACACATCAGCCTGTTCATTTGACCGCTGCTCAGGTGGAGCGCCTACGTAGTTTGCACCTGCAAGGAGCGGGCATCTATCCGATGATGACAAGGTACCTTCAGGGGCATACAGGAATGCAGTGGATGGGTTATCTGGCTGAACAGCCTGAGTCCTCCAAAGTTCTAACAGGGCATCAGGATGAAATAAAACAGCCATTTGCCATGAAATCAGGGGCAGCTGGACTGGAAAGGACATTTGAACCGCTGTTAAGGGGAATTGGCCCTACGCTTGTATCACGCATGGTCTCGGGTGGTGGGGAGATTATCCCTGGTATTCAGCCGCACGTCATTGCACCAGCCAATAGCCATTATCCTTTACGTGTGGAAACCACTGTGGATGCTGAGTTACAGCGTGGGTTGGAGGAGTTGACGCAAGAATCTGGATTACAAGAAGGGGCCATTGTTGTGTTAGATGCCGCTAACGCAGATGTTCGCGCCATGATCTCCCGTCCTTTCTATCAGCCACAACATGTGGACCCTAAAGAATCGGCCTGGGGGAATCGTGCAGTACAGGGAGCCGTACCGGGTTCCATTTTCAAAATTGTCACTGCGGCTGCTGCTTTGGAGTATCATGCGGTTTCTAACGGAGAAGAATTCCATTGTGGTGGTGAGTACGGAAGATATGGGTTGTCTTGCTGGAAGGAGCATGGTCATGGAGACTTGAATCTGGAGCAAGGATTCGCTGAGTCTTGCAACATCGTATTCGCAGAAACGGCGCGCAGGCTGAGTATGGAACAACTGGAGAACACGGCTGATCGTCTGGGACTCGCGCGTCCGATTGGCTGGGAAGGGAAGCAGATGGCAGGAATGCCTGTGTTACGACACTTTGATCATGAGGATCACGGGCGTGTGAGAACAGAGGCTGTTTCTTCTGCTGATGAAGGTGCAAAAATACAGACAGCAATTGGTCAGCGAGATGTCTTGGTCACACCGCTGCAAGCTGCCAATCTGATCGTTACACTGTTACATGATGGAAAGGTTAGTGCCCCACGTCTCGTTAAGCGCATCCGATATGCGGATGGTGGCACCATGCTGGAAATGCCCTTGCATGATTCACCTTCAGCATCAGGACAGATTGCTCCCGCAACAGCGCATAAACTGTTATCCTGGATGAATAAGGTAGTTCGTGAGGGAACAGGAAAATCCCTGCAGCGTGCGCGGTGGCATGTTGCAGGGAAGTCAGGTACAGCTCAGGTACAGAAACATGGAGAGAAGCGCAACAATCAATGGTTCATTGGTTATGGACCGGTAGAACAACCCCAATATGCTGTAGCTGTTCTTGTTCAAAATGTCTCTCCTGACAGCCAACATCAGGCGACGGCTCTCTTCAGGAAGGTGATGGACTATTTGGCGGAGTCCTCATGATCCTTCGCAGGAATGGGACGGTGTACAGTAGACTCGGCAGAATTCGCTGAGGCCTTACTAACGGGTGGGTCCATGACCAATGGAGAGGATTCAAATTCATCTTTTGGCAGGTGAATCCACTTTTGCAAGTATCCTTGTTGTAACAGTTCTTTCAGAAGGATCAGAAGCACTGGAGATAACACTACACCAGCCAGGCCAAAGATCGAAAGGGAGATCAGCATAAACGAAAGCATCAAGTACGCCGAAGATACACCAATCGAGTTACCCGATATTTTTGGTTCCAGCAACTGCCGTGTCAGCATCGTTACTGCCAGAATCACAATCAGGCCAATCGCCAGGCTACTATTGCCAATAATGAATAAGTAGACGATCCATGGAATAAATACAACAGGAACGCCAAGCAAGGGTACCAGATCAAAAACCGCACAGACTGCTGCAATGGTAAAGGCATTAGAGGTTCCCAAAATCAACAAACCTGCATAAATCAATACAAACGTAATGAGCATCATGATCATCTGTGCCTTCAGATACGAGCGGATTGTCTTGAACACGTGATTACGCATGAATTCAATAGCTAACTTTAATGTTTTGGGCGTTTTCGCACGGGCGAACTTGCGCCAGGACTCAATCTCGATACTGAGGAAAAATGCCAGAATAATCGCAATTCCGAAGTTCGTAATAAACGAAGAGAATGAACTGAGGAAACCTACGACGAATTGCGCTCCGCTAGTTACCCATTTGGACAGGAACCCGGTCAGTGTTGCAAAATAATCATTCGCTTTTTCCATAACTCCATCAGGGAGAGCGTCTGACTTGTCCTGAATGAATAACACCAGATTGGTGAATTCACGTTGTATCATTTCAATGTATACGGGGAAATTATCTTGAAGATTGGAAATTTGTGAAATGATAATCAAGCCTACCCCAAAAAAGGCAGCGACAATTAATGCAAGAAACAACAAGACGGAGATGGCGGCTCCAAGTGTCTTGGGCAATCCTTTGCGATGTAAAAATTTGGCCAGCGGTTCAATCATCCAATACACAATGAATGATAGAAAGACCGGTGCAGCCACATGGTATAATTGACTGAAACCGTACATGATCACATACACGGTTAATACGAGCAATGCGATGTCAAAGACAGTTCGCCCGTATTTTTTGTAAAGCGGTAGCATGGACATGGCTCCTTTGATGGCAATAATTAGATTGTATTTATTGTACACGATAGCTATCTTTTTGGGAAAACAGGATTCAAGAAAAGTCTGAACTATGATAAAATTAAAGGCGGTTTATTTTAGATAGTGCCATAGTGCACCGTAATTCAGCAGGAGAAGTGGGGAGCTTGCAACATGACAACGATACTTCATAGTATTTTACTGTGGTTATTGTATCTTTCATCTTTTTACGCCTTTATTCCAAGTTTGATCAGTAGGCTTTTTGGTTTTCGTGTATTTCGACGGGGAAGAAGTGATACACAATTTGCATTAACGTTTGACGATGGACCAGATCCACATTATACGCCAAGACTGCTCGATCTGCTTCGTCAGCATCAAGCAAAAGCCACATTTTTTGTCGTTGGAGAACATGCAGCGAGTCATCCTGAACTCATACAGCGCATACATGAGGAAGGTCATCTTATTGGCATTCATAATTATATTCACAAGACGAACTGGCTCATGCGGCCACGTACCGTTCGAGATCAGATTCAGCGAACAGGTCAGATTATTCATGAAGTAACCGGCGTGAAGACTTGTTATTATCGTCCACCGTGGGGGATTATGAATTTGTTTGATTTTTTCAGCAAGAAAGAACGAAAAATTGTACTGTGGTCCTCCATGTTTGAAGACTGGAGAAGCCGAGTAGGTGCCCAGAGATTGACTGAACGGATGCTTAAGGAACTGAGAGGCGGAGAGGTCATGCTGCTGCATGATCGAGGAACGACCCTTGGTGCTGATGCACACGCGCCGGAGCAGATGCTTCAGGCGCTGGAAGTCGTATTACAGGAAGCTGAACGGCTAGGCCTGCAAAGCGTACGCGTTGATACGTTGATGGGAGGTATCATAGTGAGCGAATCTCAGAACAAAACGCAATTACAGACACCATTGAAGCTATGGAAACGAATCGTTGTTGCCTTATGGTTGGGCTGGGAGAAGTTGTTCCACTGGGTATACCATCTACGGACGGCTTCGCCAGAGGACCCAATGCTGCACTTCAGATCACGTGTATATCACGGAGCACGGGTGGAGATGAATGATGGCCATGTCATTCAAAATGGAGATCCGGTGATAGAACTACATTTTGACAATCAGAAGTTGTTTGAACTTGGAGTGACGTCACGTTCCAGTATGCATTTGGCTATTCGCATGATTCGGACCATGGAACAGCAATTGCCGGATTTGGCACGCATGGTGGCACTCGAACCTGAGTTACGCTCTGCCAAGGCCCTATACGGTGTGAGTATGATTAACAGAGGCCCAGAAAAATTCGGATTTACCATACAAGAATTGCCTCCTGGACCGTTCAGTGCTGCATCCAAAGTATACTTGAAGCTGCTGTTAAGTGTAATCCACCCGGCAGGAACCAAACGTTTGAAACAGCGTACTGAACAACTGGTACCCAAGATGATTGCCATGCCGCTGGATCTATTATTGGAACGTTACGGTCAACATACGATGCAGGTAGCAGCAACGGTAGAAGAATCCAGAGATGAATCGTTGTTAATTGAACAAGATATACTGCCAGAGCGGAACTAAACGGACTGATCACACCAACCAGCAAAAGAAAAGGGTTGCCCTTCGCCAGATTTGGCAGAAGAGCAACCCTTTATTTATTAGTGAATTAGATACTCAGTACGCCACCGTTGCTTGCATTGGTAACCAGTTTGGAATAACGAGCCAGGTAACCGGTTTTTACTTTCGGTTCAAAGCCTTTCCAACCTGCGCGACGACGTTCAAACTCTTCGTCACTGATGTGCAATTCGATGATACGGTTGTTCAGATCCAGCTCGATGATGTCTCCTTCTTCAACAAAGGCGATTGGACCACCCTCAGCTGCTTCCGGAGAGATATGTCCGATACTGATTCCGCGGGATGCGCCAGAGAAGCGTCCATCGGTGATCAGACCAACTTTGGCACCCAATCCCATACCTACGATCTGGGAAGTAGGAGCCAGCATCTCAGGCATACCTGGTCCGCCTTTTGGTCCTTCATAACGGATAACAACAACATGTCCTTCTTTTACTTTGCCGTTAGCAATACCTTCGAGCGCTTGCTCCTGGGAGTCAAAGCAGATGGCAGGACCTTTGTGGTATCCGCCAACCGAAGCATCAACTGCACCAACTTTGATGATAGCGCCTTGTGGTGCAAGGTTACCAAACAATACAGCCAGGCCGCCTTTTTCGGAATGCGGGTTATCCAGGTGGTGAATGACATTTGTATCCTGAATTTCTTTTCCTTCAACGTTCTCACGGATTGTTTTACCTGTTACTGTAATGCAGTCACCGTGAATTGCGCCTGGTTTCTTGAGCAATTCGTTCAGCACTGCGCTTACTCCGCCTGCATTATGAACGTCTTCGATGTGAAGATCGGAAGCAGGTGCAAGTTTCGCCAGATGCGGAACGCGGTTCGCTACTTCATTAATACGTTCGATTGGATACTCGATACCTGCTTCATGAGCCAGTGCCAACGTGTGCAGTACTGTATTCGTAGATCCACCCATCGCCATATCCAGTGCAAACGCATTATCGATCGCTTCTACAGTTACGATATCACGTGGTTTCAAGTCCATTTTGATGAGTTCCATCAATTGGGTAGCGGATTGTTTAACAAACTCACGACGCTCAGGAGCAACGGCAAGGATGGTTCCGTTACCTGGCATAGCCAGTCCCATCGCTTCTGCCAGACAGTTCATGGAGTTTGCCGTAAACATACCGGAACATGATCCACATGTTGGACAGCCGAACTGTTCAAGTTCAAGCAAGCTCTTATCATCGATTTTACCTGCTTGGTAAGCACCTACACCTTCAAATACGGAAGTCAGGGAAAGAGCTTTACCATTGCTGTCACGACCAGCTTTCATTGGTCCACCACTTACGAACAGGGTAGGGATGTTTACGCGAAGCGCACCCATCATCATGCCTGGTGTAATTTTGTCACAGTTCGGGATACATACCATGCCGTCGAACCAGTGTGCAGATACAACGGTTTCCACGGAATCCGCGATAATGTCACGGCTTGGCAGCGAGTAACGCATACCAATGTGTCCCATGGCAATACCATCATCTACTCCGATGGTGTTGAATTCGAATGGAACGCCACCGGCTTCACGAATAGCATCCTTTACAATTTTACCGAATTCCTGAAGGTGGACGTGGCCGGGCACGATATCGATGTATGAGTTACATACGGCAATAAACGGCTTGCCGAAATCCTCTTCTTTAACGCCCGCTGCGCGGAGCAAACTCCGGTGTGGTGCACGGTCAAAACCTTTTTTGATCATATCGGAACGCATCTTCTTGGCTGACATGGTGTATTCCCCCCAAATATATAATATTGAGCAACATGAATGGAAAAGTAAATGGCAGTGCATCTGTCGTTTAATTTCATCCGTACTCTAAAAAAAAGGACCGGCATGCCGGTGTCGAGCTCCCCGTAGTTTGTGAAATTCTTTGCTGCTTTAAACCCGTGAACACCCGGTTTTTCTATTGAGTCTATCACAACCGTCGTCATATTTCTACAAACAATAGAAAGAAGCCTCAAACCATTTTCATGGAATTAGACTTCTTGATTTGCGGGAAAGCTATGATCATGTTTCGATGTGGCGAGCGGAATTCATTAGTTGCTTCCGCCTTTGCGTCCAATCTCACGATAGAATTCCTTATTATGAGTTTCGGAGGTTGCTTCTCCGCCCTTGCGACCAATCTGCTTGTAAAAGTCAGTATCATGGGCATCTGAAGTCGCTTCGCCACCCTTTTTTCCAATCATCTGGTAGAAGCTTCGATCATGGTTCTTGGAAGTCGCTTTGCCACCTAATCTGCCAGCTTCCTCACGGCTCATCTTGTGTTCTGACGTCGGTTGACGTGCCATTACAAATCACTCCTTACAACGATAAGTTGTTTTTTGTAGCGCGTATCCCTAATTTACCACCTTATTTCCAGCCTGAAACAATTCACTAGGATAGAATCGATGGTGAAGAGATCCGTCAGAGCATTAGGCCGACCGTTTAAACACTTCATGTCGATTGAAAGAAAATCGGGATATATTCGGTTCAATTACGGGTTTGAACGTGTGACGTACAGCCGGCAGAGCCAGTGTGACTGCAAAGAGTACGGCAATGACCAGTATGACTGGAATATACGCCGAGCTTCCCATATAACTGTAGACTCCGGACCAGATCGCGAGACGAACGAGAAACCCATGCAGCAGGAACACATAGAGTGTGCGTCGTCCAAGGTCCGTCAGTCTGGAAGTCAAGGAAGGTACCCAAGCCAAGAACAGTGCTGCCGATGCGATTTCCAGCAAGTAGACACCCACCCGGAAGATACCGGCATACCATTCGTGGTGACCCAGTTCGGCGTACGTCATGCTGCCGAGTAACCATCCGGATGAAATGTTCAAACCACCATACCCGATCCATACCAACAGTGCAGCAGAGAGGATGGCTGCGGTTTTTCGCCCCCAACCGGATAATAAACGTGAACGGATGGTTGCTCCATAGTCATAACCGATGACAAAAAACGGCAGAAATACAAACGTACGGCTGAAGCTGAGCCAGAACCCGTCGATGGGCAAATACCCGGCAATTACACCGAGCGCAATTGATCCAATCAGCCGATATATCGGTTTCCAGGAAATCGTCAGACGAAGCAACAGTCGCCAACAGAAATGACTCGCGAGAAACCATAACAGCAAGTAAGGTGCAAAGAAGGATAGCCGCATATGGGGTGTGTGGAATACGGTAAAGTCCATCAATGCGTATAAGGACTGAAACAGTACATACTGTAGTGCAATCTGCTTCAGAACGTTTCGTCCAGATGCACCTTGGAGTGAGTGTGTCGCAAAATACCCGGTTACCCATACAAAGAGTGGCATGTGAAACGTATATATCCACAGGAACAGAGCTTCCGCTCCTGCAAAACGTGTAATGAGTGGTTCAAGTGCATTACCAGCTAGGACACAGACGATAAGCATAAAGCGCAGATTGTAAAAGAAAGATTCCTGATCATCCCGGATCAGTGTCTTATTTTTCATGGTGTAGCCCCCTTATAGACCCTGTTTGCAAGGTCATTTGCATCTGTAATAAGGGTAATATGGATGTTCGTTATCTATTGTGATTTAATTCACATTAGTAAGCGTTATCTTTTATCAAAGCTGTGACAACAAAATGAACGCAACGGGATTGACAACGGTTGCATAGAGGATGACAATAGAAAAAGAAGATGAGGGAATGTAACTATAAGGAGGGAAGAAATCATGTCAACGAGTCCCTATCCAAGCCCGGAAATTATTACGTTTGGGGAGAGTATGGGTTTGCTGACTGCCAAGGATACAAGAGGGCTGGAATATGCAGCCACACTGGACAAGTCTTTCGGGGGTGCTGAGAGCAATCTGGCTATTGGTGTATCCCGCCTGGGGCATACCAGTGGTTGGTTTGGACGCTTGGGCAATGATCCGATGGGCAGTATGATTCTGAAAGCCATTCGCGGTGAAGGCGTAGATGTATCCCGAGTACGTTTAAGTGATCACGAGCCCACTGGTTTGATGATTCGTGAGAACGCTTCCGGGAAAGCTTCGGTGCATTATTATAGGAAGCTATCTGCTGCAAGTGCGATCACACCTGATGATCTGGATCCCGACTATATTGCCGGGGCGAAGATATTGCACGTTACGGGGATAACGGCAGCGATAAGCCCGTCCGGACTTGCTACGGTAGAAGCTGCCATACATATTGCCAAACAGGCAGGGGTGAAAGTAAGCTTTGATCCAAATCTGCGTCTCAAACTATGGTCTGCGGATGAGGCCCGTCCGGTTATACTGCGTTTAGCTGAACTGGCGGACTACTTTTTACCGGGTCTGGACGAGATGAAACTTCTATATAACGAAGAAAATGATCAAAAAGTACTTGAGCGTTTATCTGCCATGAATGCTGTGTGCATCGTGAAGGGTGGCCCTGATTTGACCTATGTATTGGCGAATGGTACCCTAACGGAAGTTCCGTACTTTAAGGCGGATTATGTTCTGGATACGGTAGGAGCAGGAGATGGTTTCTGTGCGGGATTTTTATCGGGTTTATTAAAAGGATACTCCCCGCAGGAAGCAACCCGTCTCGGCAATTTGACCGGCTCCATGGTTATACAGGCTGTTGGCGATTGGGAGGCGCTCCCGACGTGGGGGCAGGTCGAGGCCAAGCTGAACAACGTTGCCCATGTTGAGCGCTAGTCGCTCTAAATCATATATGGCTCATCTTCGTTCTTAAATGTAAGGCTTGTATACACAACCACCACATTGACAAGGGAGAGAATGAAATGAAGAAGCTTCAGCTGTTGCAAAAGATTACGGACAATGGGGTTGTGGCAGTTCTGCGTGCAGATTCTGCGGATCAAGTCATTGCCATGGCCGAGCAAGCGATTGCGGGTGGCATTAAAGTTATCGAGATTACGATGACAGTACCCAGTGCCCTCAAAGCCATTGAAAAATTAAGCCGTGTATACCATTGGAACACACAAGATCCAGAGAAATTCGCGATTATTGGTGCGGGAACGGTGCTTGAACCACAAACGGCAAGAGCGGCCATCATGTCGGGTGCCGAGTTTGTAGTCGGACCTTCCCTGAACCCGGATACCGTGCAGATCTGCAACCTGTATCGAATTCCAATTCTGCCTGGTGTGATGACGATTGCTGATGTTCAACGCGCATTGGAACTTGGCGTGGACATTGTGAAGTTGTTCCCGGGTAATCTGTATGATCCTTCGATTATCAAAACGATGAAGGGCCCTATGCCGCAGGCGAATTTTATGCCAACTGGCGGGGTATCCTTGTCTAATCTGGGGGATTGGATCAAGGGTGGAGCAGTGGCTGTAGGGATCGGTTCCGACTTGACATCGGAAGCTGTGAAGACGGGTGACCTGAGTCATGTCCGTCGCAAAGCGGAACAATATATGGATGCTTACCGCAAGGCCAAGGCTGAATAATATTTTTCAATTCGTAGAAGGGGAGCCTGATAAACAAAGGCTCCCAATTCTGTGAGCCGCGGCACCTGCGGAAGTGAAGAAAGGTGATTAACGTTGAGAAATCGGTATAATACAGGGCGCAAGAAGAGGGGCATCGGGAAATTCCTGCTCGTACTTCTGGCGCTCATTGTCATTGGATGTGGATTTGTTGCGTGGAAATTATTCACACCATACGGTCCACAGGAAACAGCCCAAACGGCTATGGAAACAGCCAATCCGGTGACGGTGAGTGAACAAGAGAACTGGATTGATTTTGTGCCAGACAAACCGACGGGGAAAAGTGTACTTTTCTATCCTGGTGGACTGGTAAAACCGGAAAGTTATGCACCACTTGCGCATGAGCTGGCTGCTGCGGGTCATCACACGATTATTGCCAAGATGCCAGTTAACCTGGCAGTGCTTAAGCCAAACTTGGCAGATGAGATTCTGGCCGCATATCCAGAAGAACAATTCGTTATGGGTGGACACTCTCTCGGCGGGTCCATGGCTGCACGTTATGTAGCCGCACATCCTGATGCACTTCACGGGATCTTCTTCTTGGCATCTTACCCGGATGAAAAAGGAAGCGTAAAGTCACTTGGAATACCTGCTTTATCTATTCTGGGTACTAAAGATGAGGTCGTGAATGCTACGAAGTATCAGAGTGGACGGATGTATCTTCCAGAAGACACGGTATATTACACCATTGAAGGTGGTAACCACGCCCAGTTCGGTGATTATGGTCATCAAAAAGGAGATGGCGAGCCGGAAGTGAGTGGGGAAGAACAGCTGAATCAGACGGTCAAGACTGTACTCGCTTGGTTAAGTACCATGAAGTAGGTTTTGATTATTCTGCATTAAGGGTTGAATGCATTTATAGCATAACTTAATGGAGGTGATATGGATGACCATGCTTCAAGTGAATGGAGTGCAGATCCCATGTAAAGGGATCCTGTTCGATAAAGATGGAACACTGCTGGAATTCCTTCAGCTATGGGGGCCGTGGGCAGAGACGTTGCTGAGTCAGTTACAAGCACGTATGAATGAGCTTGGAGCTTCATTTACGGTTGAACGGGAGCACGTCTTAGGCACCATTCATAATGCAGAAGGTCACATTGTCGGCTATGATCCGCAAGGTCCACTTGCCATTGCGACTGTGGATGAGTGCACGGGATTGCTTGCCGGGCAACTATATGCAGCAGGCATACCATGGAATGAAGCGATCACAACGATACGCCAATTTTCAAGTGTAGCCATGAGATCGGTAAGAGAGCGCAAATCGGCTGAACCGATGCCAGGATTACTTGCTTTCTTACAAAGTTGCAGGGCAGCAGACATACCTCTGGCAGTCGTCACTTCAGACAGTACAGCGGCAGCAGAAACACATCTGGGTTGGATGGGGATACGTTCCTTTTTCACCTCCATTGTGGGCTGTGATCGGGTGACCCAGGGCAAACCGGATGGAGAAGCAGCACTCTTGGCTTGCCGTGAATTACATATCGATCCTGCGGAGGCCGTTGTAATTGGAGACAGCAATGGGGATATGCAGATGGGGCGGCACGCAGAGGTATCCTATACCCTGGGTTACTGTCCGCAGTTAGATCAAGGATCTCACCTGGTTGATGCCCATGCCATTATTCGTCATTATAATGAGATAAGCGTTATTTTATAAGTCACCCTGGTCAGATTGAACGATATAAAAGGAGGAGAGAGGATGAACGCAACAGAACAACTGGCTGCCTGGATTCAGGAGAGCTCCCGGATTGTTTTTTTCGGAGGGGCCGGGACTTCAACGGAAAGCGGGATTCCCGACTTCCGCTCGGCTGCGGGTCTGTATCAGACGGAGCAGCATTCGCCTTATCCACCGGAAGAGTTATTAAGCCGACATTTTTTTGATCAACATGCCGATATTTTTTATGATTTTTATCGTGGCAAAATGCTTCATCCAGATGCGGAACCGAATGGGTGTCATCGACTATTGGCCCGTCTGGAGCAGGAAGGAAAACTTCAGGCAGTGATCACGCAAAATATCGACGGACTACATCAGAAGGCAGGCAGCAGCAATGTTTTTGAACTTCACGGTTCAATTCATCGTAATGCCTGCATGGATTGCAAGCGGTATTATACGCTAAATGATATTATACAGTCCAAAGATACCGTGCCTCGCTGTACCACATGTGGTGGTGTGATCAAACCGGATGTGGTGCTGTACGAAGAGGAGCTGGATCAGACGACATTGTATCGTTCCATTGATGCACTGTCTTCTGCAGATCTGTTACTCGTGGGAGGCACGTCACTGACGGTATATCCGGCGGCCCAGTTAATTACGTATTTTCAGGGAAAACATACCGTTCTGCTCAACGCTACACCTACCGCTTACGACCGCAGGGCTGATTTGCTGATTACAGAGCCGATTGGCGAGGTAATGAATATTGTGGACCAGCTTCTTGGTTGAACGTATGTACTGAATAACCGCATTCTCCGGTATAGACCGGGTACAAGAGGCGGAACCTGGGGAAAGAAGGGATTCATAATGGTCTACGTAGCAAGCGATACTCGCTATGAAACGATGAAATATAACCGCGTTGGACGTTCAGGTTTGAAACTGCCAGCGATTTCACTGGGGCTGTGGCATAATTTTGGCGGTATCAATAACGCTGAGAATGGTCGTAATATGATTACCCGATCATTTGATCTGGGTATTACACATTTTGATCTTGCCAACAACTATGGCCCACCGGCAGGTTCGGCAGAGCAGTTATTTGGACAGGTACTGGCCCAGGATCTGAAACCTTATCGTGATGAACTGGTGATCTCCACCAAAGCGGGGTATTATATGTGGCCCGGACCGTATGGCGAGTGGGGTTCACGCAAAAATCTGGTATCCAGTCTGAATCAGAGCTTGAAGCGTATGGGCCTGGATTATGTGGATATTTTCTATTCACATCGTTATGATCCCGAAACACCTTTGGAAGAAACGATGATGGCACTGGATCATATTGTTCGCTCGGGCAAAGCCCTTTATGTGGGGATATCCAACTATCCCGCAGAGCAGACAAGACAGGCTGCCGAAATTCTGAAAGGTCTGGGTACGCCTCTGTTAATCCATCAACCGAAATACTCGCTGCTGGACCGCTGGATTGAAGATGGTTTGCAGGACGTGCTGGATGAGTATGGAACAGGCAGTATTGCATTCTGTCCATTGGCACAAGGTGTGCTCACGAACAAATACTTGAATGGTATCCCGGAAGACTCACGTGCCAAAGGACCGTCGGTATTCCTGAATGAAAACAACATCTCTCCAGAGACGCTCCGCAAAGTGCGTGCGCTGAACCAGATTGCAGCAGCCCGTGGTCAGAGTTTGGCCCAATTTTCACTCTCATGGGTGCTGCGTAATGGCAGGGTAACTTCCGCGCTTATTGGCGCAAGTCGTCCTTCCCAGATTGAAGAGAATGTGGCTGCACTCAGCCAATTGGATTTCTCTACAGAGGAATTGGAACGGATTGAATCCATCCTGTCTCCAGAGCCTGATGACAAATAAATAAAGTGTAAAAGGTGCATCTTAGCCATAATGGCGGAATGCACCTTTTTTTGTCGTACGTGTTCCGTCCGTTGTGTTGCTCACCGTTTGATTTGTTGAGCATTCTGCTGTAACCCCTGATGTAGTGGACGGGACAGTATTTTCTCTCGATACAAGCTAGGCGCTTCACCGTGAAATCGTTTGAACTGTTTGGAGAAATATAGTGCGTCTGGCAGTCCAACCGATGCAGATACCTGTTCGATGGACAGATCCGGGCGTTCTCTCAGGAGTTGGCGCGACTTGTCGATCCGTAGTTTTAGCAGATAGGTGACTGGGGAAAGTCCAGTTTCCTGTTTGAAAATACGGGATAAATACGCGCGGTTGTATCCAAGACTCGCAGACATTTGTTCAATGGAGACAGGGTAGGCATATTGGGTAGACATATATTGAATCATCTGTTTCACCGTACGTCGGATGGAGGATTCACCGGGAATTAAGGTTTGACCCTGCGAAAGGTGATTCTGTGCTTCAGCTAGAATCATATATAACGTACCCAGTGATGTGAAATGGGAGCTTTCTTTGCGCTCGGCAAAAGCATCCTGCATCACGGATAGCCAATCGGATATTCCACAGGATGGTCCAGCATGAAAAACGGACTTCTCCGGGCGGAACCCGGCTTCCTCGGTATGTTGGGCAGCCTGGCTGCCTGTGAAGGCAATCCAGCGATATTGCCATGGGTTGCGGGCGTGAGACTGGTAACTTACCAGTTGCCCGGGATGAATGAGGAAACAATCACCTGCGGATAACTCGTAGGTGTGCAGTTCGGTACGGAACGTACCCGCCCCTTTTTCTACATAATGCAGCAGATAATAATCAAACAATTTAGGCCCGAGGGCGTGACCCGGAAGGGTCTGGCTTGCTCCGGCAAACAGGACATGCAGTGCGCCTTGTTCATAATAGACCGGATTGGAGGCAACCGAATAACTGAGTGCTCCGCTTTTACCGGAAGGTGATTCCTGTATTTTTTCGTTAGAAGATGCAAGGGATTCTTTCTTGGGGTTGGATTGATCTGACATGGTCGTTTCCTTCTTTCCGGGATGCTCCGATCATTATACGCCTTAAGGTCACATTTATCCATATGAAACACACATGGTTGCATTACAAGAGGCACCGCTTTCTTATATAATAACATTAAGAAAACCACAACAACGAGGCGAGGTGCACCAGCAGTGAACGTAACTGAATTGAAACAAAAGTTTATTGAGAAGTACGGAGAGAGTGGAGCGGACATCCGTGTATTTCATGCCCCTGGGCGTGTGAATCTGATCGGTGAGCACATTGATTATAACGGTGGATACGTGCTTCCGGCAGCACTTGAATTCGGAACAACATTGATCATTCGTGAGCGTGAGGACAACAAGTTGCAATTGGCTTCCACGAACATGTCTTATGAAGGGGGACTAGACACTTCCTCCATAGGTAAGGAAAAAACCGGAGAATGGACCGACTATCCTGTTGGTGTCATGGTTGAATTGCAGGGCAAAGGCGTGAATGTAACAAAAGGGTATGACTTCCTGTATCACGGGGAGATTCCGAATGGGGCAGGACTTTCATCGTCTGCATCACTGGAGGTGCTCACCGGATTTGCGATTCAGTCTCTGGAGGGCGTAGCGGATATTGATACGGTTCAACTGGCGCTTTTGTCCCAGAAAGCGGAAAATGAGTTCGTAGGTGTCAACTGTGGAATCATGGATCAGTTCGCTGTCGCAAACGGTGCACAAGATCACGCGATCCTGCTGATGTGTGACACACTGGAATACGAAAAGGTTCCTTTCCGTACAGGTGCCTACAAACTGGTCATCGGTAACACAAACAAACGCCGCGGGCTGGTGGATTCGGCTTACAATGAACGTCGCTCCCAATGCGAGCAGGCACTTGCCATCTTGAAGGAACAGCTGCCTGCACTGAATTATCTGGCTCAATTGACGCCAGAGCAGTTCGTAACACTACAGGATCAGATCAAGGATGAGAAAGTAAGGCAGCGTGCGCAGCATGTCGTGGAAGAGAACGCACGTGTTCTCGCATCAGTCGAAGCATTGCAGGGTAACGATCTGGAAACCTTCGGCAAGCTGATGAACGCTTCTCATGAATCACTTCGTGACTTGTACGAAGTAAGCTGTGATGAGCTGGATGTTATGGTTGAAGAAGCTCAGCGGATTCCAGGCACGCTTGGTGCCCGGATGACTGGCGCAGGATTTGGCGGTTGTACCGTATCACTTGTGCATGAAGATGATGTCGAGCGTTTTGTAAGTGAAGTGGGCGCTGCATATGAAGCGCGTACCCGTCTCAAAGGTGATTTCTATGTATGCGGTGTAGGTGACGGTGTTAAAGAATTGAAGGAGGCGAAGTAAAATGGCAATTTTGGTGACAGGTGGAGCAGGGTATATTGGTTCTCATACGGTAGCAGCATTGTTGGAACGTGGAGAAGAGGTTGTTGTACTGGATAACTTGCAGACAGGGCATCGTGAAGCGTTGCTCGGCGGTAAGTTGTATGAAGGGGATCTGCGTGACAAAGAAATTCTGGCGAAGCTGTTCGCTGAGAATTCAATCGATGCAGTCATTCACTTTGCAGCCAACTCACTCGTAGGCGAGAGTATGAAAGACCCGGTTAAATATTATGACAACAACGTGTTTGGTACACTCTGTCTGTTGGAAGCGATGAATGCAGCGAACGTACGCCGCATCGTCTTCTCCTCTACAGCAGCTACCTACGGTGAGCCTGAGAAAGTGCCAATCGAAGAGAGCGATCGTACAGAACCAACCAACGTATACGGTGAAACAAAGCTGATGATGGAACGCATGATGTCATGGTTCGATAAAGTTCAGGATATCAAATACGTTTCCCTGCGTTACTTCAATGCAGCTGGTGCACATGACAGCGGTAAAATTGGTGAAGATCACCAACCAGAGAGTCACTTGATTCCACTTGTACTGCAAACAGCATTGAAACAACGCCCGCACATCGCCGTGTTTGGTGACGACTATGCAACAGAAGATGGCACATGTATCCGTGACTATATCCACGTGAGCGACTTGGCTGATGCACATCTGCGTGCAGTAGATTATCTTCGTAAAGGTGAGAACAGTAATGTGTTCAATCTTGGTAACGGTACAGGATTCTCAGTGAAACAAGTGATCGAAACAGCCAAAAAAGTGACTGGCCTGGATATCCCGGTTGTACAGGAGCCACGTCGTGCAGGTGATCCGGCTGTGCTGGTAGCTTCATCTGCAAAAGCAAGATCTGTCCTGGGTTGGAATCCAAAATGGACCAATCTGGAAGATGTCATTCAAAGCGCTTGGAGCTGGCACCAATCACGTCCTGACGGCTACGGAAAAAACTAGGAGGCGAACACCTTATGTCACAGACTCATATTGCAGCAGGTGCCACAGAGCGGACACCGGAGCAGCAGGAAGCACTGCATGCCATTGAACGTCTGGTTGCATTTGCCTTGCAGAAACAATTAATCGAGGAAGCGGATTGGGATTACAGCCGCAACCTCTTGCTGGAACAATTCGGATTCTCAGAGCCTTATGCCGGAGCGTTGGACACGACAGTGCCCGATGGCCCACAGGCGATGCTGGATACGTTGATCGATTATGGATTCACTATTGGACTCATTCCTGAAAATAGCGATACATTCCGTGATTTGCTGGATGCCAAAATCATGGGCCATTTGATGGCACGCCCATCTGAAGTGGTACGCACATTCCGCCACACGGAGCAGACGGAAGGCATTGAGGCGGCCACATCTCAATTCTATGACTTGTCGATTAACTCCAACTACATTCGGATGGATCGGATCTCGAAGAACGTCTACTGGACACAGGACACGGCCTATGGAGACATGGAGATTACTATCAACCTGTCAAAACCGGAGAAAAGTCCAAAGGAAATTGCCATGGCGAAATTGCTTCCGCCTCCGGTATATCCAAAATGCCAACTGTGTCGTGAAAATGTAGGTTACGCTGGTCGGGTGAATCACCCGGCCCGCCAGAATCTGAGAGTTATTCCGTTGGAGCTTAACAACGAGCCTTGGTTGTTCCAATACTCGCCGTATGTGTACTATAACGAGCACTGCATCATTTTCCATCATGATCATGTGCCGATGAAATTAACCAAAGATACACTGCGCAGACTGCTTGCCTTTGTCGGGGAGTACCCACACTACTTTATCGGATCTAACGCGGATCTGCCGATTGTAGGTGGGTCGATTCTGACACATGACCATTTCCAGGGTGGACGTCATACATTCGCTATTCAAAATGCACAGCCAGAGGCGGTCTTCCGCCATGCGGATGCACCTGGACTTACATTGAGTCTTGTGAAATGGCCAATGTCTGTGATGCGTCTGGCTTCACACGATCCTGCAGAGTTGCTAGAAGCGGGTAACGCCGTATATGAAGCGTGGAAGGTCTACAGTGATTCTGCTGTGGATATCGAAGCATTCAGTGAAGTAGACGGGGAACAAGTACCACACAATACGGTAACACCAATCGTTCGTCGTAGTGCAGACGGTGGGTATGAGATGGATCTCGTCTTGCGTAACAACCGCACAAATGATGTGCATCCAGAAGGCATTTTCCATCCGCACCGTGAAATGCACCATCTGAAGAAAGAAAACATTGGTCTGATCGAAGTGATGGGGCTTGCCATCCTGCCAGGTCGTTTGAAAGAAGAACTGGACAGTATCGCGGATATCCTCGCTGGAGATGCCAAACTCGCTGAATCCGCCAAAGCTTCTGATCATGTGTTGAACAAACACCTGGGCTGGGCGGAAGAATTGATTGAACGGTTTGGTCCTAACCTGGACAAAGAACAAGCCGTTGCCATTGTACAACAGGAAGTTGGCTTGAAATTCGCCGAGATTCTGGAACATGCAGGGGTCTACAAATATGATGAAGCAGGACGTCAAGCTTTCCGTCGTTTTGTAAGCAGCATGGGATACACTGAATAGACATGTATAACGATGAACACCAGCCCATAATACAAGGGCTGGTGTTTTTTTGAATATGATTTTTAACGGAGTTGTGAGCCAGTCGTTTGTTCTGTTGGAATTGAACGATAGATCAGGGCAGCTAACTCTGCTCGGGTTAGGGAGTCATCCGGCCTGAACTGTCCGTGATATCCAACAACCATTCGAGTCTGGGCCAGTGTGGCTATGTAGTCGTGAGCCCAGTGGGAGGAGGGGACATCCTCAAAATAACTCGTTTGGATCAGCGGCAGGTCCAGCGCGAGCACCAGAATTTTTGCTGCCTCGGCCCGTGTAAGTACCGCATCCGGATGGAAGAAATCATTTAAGCCGTTTGAAATATGGAATCCATCAATAAGGCCGACCTCCTGTAGTCGAGATATAGCATCAAAGTAGGGATGTGTGGGCTCTACATCTTCAAAGGGAGCAGCCTTTCGGATTATGGGTAGCTCAAACGCTCCGTTGATTATACCAGCCATGTGTTTACGCAAGATTGGCTGATTAGGCCTGAATGTGGCATCGGGATATCCCGTTATCAGACCACGTGCAGCGATACTTTCAATCATCAAGCGTGCCCAATGGGTTGAAATATCACTGAATACAACTGGGGTCAATGATGTTATTGGCACTTTAGGTTCAGGTTCAACTTTAAGTTTAGGTTCGGTTTTAAATTCCGTTTCTGTATCAGGTTCCTGGGGAGATGTGGAAGTAGGAGAACTGCTGGTCCAGAAAGAAGAAAAACTGCCACCATGGTTTTTAGAGCTAGCAGTCTTTACCCATTTGGCATATAGCGTTATGTCCCGACTTACGGTATCTCGGTCAAAATTCCAGGGAAGAGATAATGCCGAATCTATGTACCATCCATCAAATGAAAACCCGCTTTTGCTGGGCTGAGTGGGAGGTGCTATTGCTTGATTATTCCTAGTAATAGTAGAGGAAACGGGGCTTCCGCCTTGAGAATCAAAAGAGACGGTCAAAGCGGAAATGGGATCTTCCTTATTCGTATATTTGGACGCAGTTGTCACTGAACTCGTCCACTTGGCGTACAGTGTGATGTCCCCAGTCACGGTATCTCTGGCAAAATCCCAGGGAAGGGAGTATACCGAATCTATGTACCAGCCTTCAAACAAAAACTCGTCCTTGGTAGGCTGAGTGGGAGTAACAATGGTTTGCCCATAAGTGGCTTGAGTGACTGCAACCGGGCTCCCTCCAATGGAGTCAAAGGAGACGACCACATTCAGTTTTTGAAAGGGAATGTTATCCCAGTAAGCGAAATCTTGAGCCTCTGAAGGATCAAAACCCGTAATAATAAGGGATGAGTTACCATCAAACGCTAAGAAACCAATTGACAAGACACTAGCTGGAATGAAGACAGTCGCCAACCGATTGTCCGCAAATGCCATCGCCCCGATAGAGGAGACACTATCCGGAATGACAACAGAAGTCAGTTGATTGTCCATAAATGTAGCATGTCCAATGGAAGAGACACGATTTGGAATAACAATGGAAGTCAGCTGGTTAGATGCAAAAGCCCAGTTCCCAATAGTTGAGACATTCTCTGGGATAACGACAGTAGTCAGTTTATTGTTTGTAAATGCACTATTTCCGATCGACATAACAGTCTCGGGAATAACGACAGAGGCCAGTTGGTTGTTAGTGAATGTGGAGTTCCCAATCGTGGATACACTGTCCGGAATGACGACAGAGGTCAGCCGGTTGTATGCAAATGCCAAGTCTCCAATAGTCGTGACAGTCTCTGGAATGACGATAGAAGTCAGTTGATTTATTTCAAATGCCCTTTCTCCAATAGTGGAGACGGTATGCGGAATAACTACAGAAGTCAAATGATCGCTGTAAAATGCTTTTTCACCAATAGAAGTAACTGGTTGACCGCCAATGGTTTCGGGAATAATGACATCTTTCGAAGTGCCCACATAGTCGTTTATTGTGATTCCATGAGCATTAGCGCTCGTTATGAAGTCTTTTTCTTTATTCGGCTCAGCATACATAACCATCTGTCCCCAGGGTGCGAGGAACATTAGCAGAGCAAAGACGAAGATGCTTGCTTTTTTCAATCCAATAACCTCCTTATATTTATATTAAGAATTTTGAAGTTCTTTTGGTTACAGTACAACTGTTAGATGAGATTAACAATACTGAATCTCCAATAGGTGACCCGAGGGGACATGGGGGCCCGGTATTTGAATGACGGCACTCATACTCGTTCTCAGAAATGGAAGATGTCAGTTCCCGCATGTATAATGGTGGAAAGCCATTGAAAACATAACTCAATGAAGAAACGGGGACGAATAATTGGAAAAGAAGGCATTGAATATTCCGTTGATTACAGATGCTGAGGAACTGCAAGGCATGGTGGGTGAACCGCATGAACATGTGCGTAACAAGGCAATTTCATTTGTGGATTCACATGTTCAGAACTTTATATCCATGTCACCATTATTTTTCCTCTCCACCTCCGATCGTGATGGAAAAAGTGATGTGTCACCTCGGGGTGATGGAGCAGGATTTGTGAAAGTCTATGATACATATCGGCTCGTTTATCCCGAACGCCCAGGCAATCGGCGGATAGACTCGTTGTTGAACATGTTGTCGAACCCTGGTATTGGTATGCTCTTTTTGATTCCGGGTATGAATGAAGTGCTGCGTATTAATGGCACAGCATCCATTACTAAGGATGAGGAATTCATCGCCAGTATGGGCTGGAGTGGTAAAACCATAGGTGCGGCTGTTATTGTAGATGTGGAAGAGTGTTTTATCCATTGTCCGCGGGCATTCAAACAGGCTGGATTATGGGACACAGAAACATGGGTGGATGCTGAGAATTTGCCTTCATCAAGCGAGATGTTTCGAGCTCATTTGGAGATTAACGGGTTGTTATAAAGTGAGTGACTATCGATTTGTTTTTCTATAAACAGGGTACTATAATTGGAGTTGCACAAAAATACTAAACTCCATTGGAGGCGACAATAGATATGAGATCTTTCCAATTCTATAATCCAACCCGGCTGATTTTCGGCAAAGGACAACTGGAAGCATTAAAGACAGAAGTGCCGAAATACGGTAAACGGGTTCTGCTTGTATATGGTGGCGGCAGTATCAAACGCAGTGGTCTGTACGATCAAGTGATCGGTTTGCTTAAGGAAGCTGGAGCAGAAGTGACTGAACTGGCAGGTGTGGAACCTAACCCACGTCTTTCTACGGTGCATAAAGGGGTAGACCTCTGTAAAACAAATAACATCGACCTGATCCTCGCTGTAGGTGGCGGCAGTGTACTGGACTGCTCCAAAGCTATCGCTGTAGGTGCCAAATATGATGGCGATATGTGGGATTTTGCTCAGCGCAAAGCCGTGGCACAGGACGCTCTTCCACTCGGTACCGTATTGACCATGGCGGCAACTGGTTCGGAAATGAACTCCGGTTCGGTTATTACGAATCAGGATACACAAGAAAAATTGGGCTGGGGTAGCGCATACTCATTCCCTGCATTCTCTATCCTGGATCCAGTGAATACATACACTGTTCCACTGGACCAAACGGTATACGGCATGGTGGATATGATGTCCCACGTATTGGAGCATTACTTCCATCTGGATGCCAATACACCGGTTCAACTCGGTTTCTGTGAGACGATTCTGCGTACTGTCATGGAAGCAGCGCCTCGTCTGGTTGAAGACCTGGAGAACTATGAACTGCGCGAAACGGTTTTGTATTGCGGAACAATGGCACTGAATGGCGTGCTGAATATGGGTCTCGCAGGAGATTGGGCAACACATAATATTGAACATGCGGTATCCGCAGTGTATGATATCCCACACGGCGGTGGACTTGCAATCTTGTTCCCACACTGGATGAAACATAACCTGGATGTCAATGTGGACCGTTTCAAACGCCTGGCGATCAATGTATTTGAAGTGAATCCAGAAGGCAAGTCTGACAGACAGATTGCCGAAGAAGGTATCGATGCGCTCAGCAAATTCTGGACATCCATTGGTGCCCCTAACCGTTTGGCTGATTACGATATCGATGATAGCCAGATCGACGTAATGGCAGACAAAGCGATGCTGTTTGGACCATTCGGTAATTTCAAGAAACTGCAACGGGAAGATGTTGTATCCATCTACAAGGCTTCTCTGTAATTCTATAATCACTGCAAAGTGAAAGGACACATCAAGTTGTCCAATAACCGCAAGTCTCCTTCATGGGGGCTTGCGGTTTTTTCATGTATTCGGGCTGTACACGTGAATGATGGAGGAACATGAAGCAAGGAGAACAGAATGTCGTGATAATACCCATTATCGGGTTCAGAATACATTTGAGGAAAGATTTTGAAACATTTTGAAGTTAGTTACGTATTTATTTACATGTGGAATGCCCAGTTAGGATGAATTTGCGGCAGAGAGAGGAGGAACAGGGGATGGAGACAATTTATTGGGGGTGTCTGATCGGAGGAGCAATATTTGCGGTTGTCAGCCTTGTGCTGGGTGACTTGATTGACGGCTTGCTGGACGGAGCCTTCGAAATGCCAGGTCTTGATTTTTTCAAACCCGTTGTGTTAGCTGGTTCCATTACAACCTTCGGTGGGGCAGGCATTATGCTGACACGTTATAGTTCATTAAGTGCGATGTCGGGTCTAATATTATCCCTGCTTATAGGTATTGCTGCAGCCATGCTGGTATTCTTCGCATATATCAAACCGATGCGTAACAGCGATGTCTCGATTGCATTTTCAATGAAAGAGTTATCTGGGAAAATTGGGGAAATTACCATTCCGGTGCCGGAAAAAGGTTTTGGCGAAGTGATGATTCGTTTTGCTTCCGGCAGTACGATTCAAACGGCATCCAGCTTTGAACACCTCCCCATTGCGGCGGGAGCACGTGTAGTTGTGGTGGATGTTGTAGATGGTGTACTGCGTGTGTCGGAATGGGATGAAAATGTACTTAAAGATTTATAAAGTATTCTTATCACCTAAGTAGTTTAAGCACTCATCATGAATGAATAAGGGGAGAGATGTGGAATGGATAATTTGAATTTGAATTGGGATGTATTGCTGATTCCTATAGTTGTAGTCGGTGTCATTCTAATTTTAGGTTTGGCTTTCTGGGCGAGATACAAAACGGTTGGACCGGATGAGGCGATGATCGTTACGGGATCATTCTTGGGTAGCAAAAATATCTCCGATGATGATTCTGGCCGAAAAATTAAGATTGTTCGTGGTGGCGGTGCATTTATCCTGCCGATATTCCAGCAATCCGAGTTTATCTCCTTATTATCCCACAAGCTGGATGTCTCCACACCTGAAGTGTACACGGAGCAAGGGGTTCCGGTTATTGCTGACGGTGTAGCTATTATCAAGGTTGGAGGCGCTGTAGAAGACGTTGCTACGGCAGCTGAGCAATTCATTGGTAAACCTGTAGAAGCGCTGAGAAGCGAAGCACAGGAGGTACTGGAGGGGCATTTGCGGGCCATCCTCGGTACAATGACGGTGGAAGAAGTATATCGGAACCGGGATCGGTTTGCGCAAGAGGTTCAAGGCGTAGCAGCTAGAGATCTGAAGAAAATGGGCCTTCAAATTGTTTCATTTACCATCAAGGATGTGCGTGACAAACAGGGTTACCTGGATGCTCTCGGTAAACCGAGAATTGCGGCAGTGAAGCGGGATGCAGAGATAGCTGAAGCGGAAGCGATGCGTGATGCACGTATTCAGAAGGCCAATGCGGAAGAGCAGGGTCAAAAAGCAGAGTTGCTGCGTGATACCAATATCGCTGAGGCAGCCAAAGAGAAAGAACTGAAAGTAGCCACGTTTAAGCGGGATCAGGATACAGCCAAAGCGGAAGCCGACCAGGCGTACCATATCCATGAAGCTCGTGCGAGACAGACCGTGGTGGAAGAAGAAATGAAGGTTGAACTCGTTCGTAAAGAACGTGAGATTGACCTCCAGGAAAAAGAAATCGTCGTACGTGAGAAGCAATACGATGCCGAAGTGAAGAAAAAGGCAGAAGCGGATCGTTATGCGGTAGAGCAGGCTGCCGAAGCGGATAAAGCCAAAAGAATGCGTGAAGCCGATGCAGTACAGTATTCCATCGAAACACATGCCAAAGCAACAGCTGAGCAGAAGCGACTTGAAGGTCAGGCCATGGCGGATGCGGAACTTGCCAAAGGTACAGCAGATGCAGAAGTTATTCGTTTGCGTGGTCTTGCAGAAGCAGAAGCAAAAGAAAAACTGGCCGAAGCGTTCCAGAAGTTTGGCGAAGCAGCTGTACTCGATATCATTGTCAAAATGCTGCCTGAACTGGCTGGCAAAATTGCAGAGCCAATTGCATCCATTGATAAACTGACGGTGGTAGATACAGGTAAAGGTGAAGGTGCAGCACGAGTGAGTAACTATGTTACTGAACTTATGGCGACCGCTCCAGAGATGCTCAAAAGTGTATCCGGCATCGATGTAGAGCAGCTGATTAAAGGCCTTACGAAGTCTAAAACACCTGCGCCAGTTAACATTCAACAGAGCGAGGCTGTTACAACTCCTTCTATAATCGACAAGATTGTGGAAAGAGCTGGAGTTGACGAGTAAGAAGCACTTCCAATCTTGCATGGTTGCTCTATTGACCTTAAGGCGAATTTTTGTTACTTTTTAAGCGAGACGTCCGGCGCGGTTTGCCCGCTCCGGGTGTCTTTTCGTTCGTAACAGGGTGTGACTTAATCACACCTAAGATGGTGTGAAAAAGAGGTGCAAACAATGAGCAGCTTGCATGTAGATAAAGCGCTAAATAATAATGTAATCATTGCACAGCATCCAGAACACGGGGAAGTCGTTGTTATTGGTAAAGGCATTGGCTTTAACCGAAAACCGAGTGATCACATTCCATTGATGGCTGTGGAGAAAATGTTCATTTTGAAAAACCAGCAGGAGCAAGAGCAGTACAAACAGCTTCTTCCACAGGTGGATGAAGCACTGATCGAGATTATTAACGAAGTTATTACGTATATTGCAGAGCGTACGGACGTTCCTCTGAATGAACATATCCATATTGCATTAACCGATCACATTTCTTTCGCGTTAAAACGCAAGGAGCAGGGCATTATCATACAAAATCCATTTTTATATGAAACCCGCGAGATTTACCCTGAAGAATATCGAATGGGAGAATACGCTGTTCGTCTGATCAAAGAGAAAATGGGTGTAGATCTGGGGATGGACGAGATTGGTTTTGTTGCCCTCCATATCTATAGCGCAATGACCAATCAAAATATATCCCAGGTACGTGAGCATTCACAATTGATCACTGATTTGGTGAACCTGGTGTCTGATCAACTCGATTATTCGTTTGAAACGGAATCGCTGGATTACTCTCGTTTGCTGACTCATCTTCGGTTCGCCCTTGAGCGTGTTCGGCGTGGAGACAAAGTGGAGGAGCTTCATAAGTTGGATTCCCTGCTTAAGTTGGAGTATCCCGAAATGTACTCGCTTGCATGGAAACTGACCAAAGTGATGGAGAAAAGACTGAAACTGCCGGTTTATCCTGCGGAGGTAGGTTATCTGACCATTCATCTGCAAAGACTGAATCAGCGGAAGGAAGAAGAGAATAAGTGAGGTCATTCCAGTGATGGAATGTGGAATTTATTTTTTTGGTGTAAAGGCTTGCAATAGATTAGAACTGGTGCTACAATGGTTTCCGTAATCAAGCAACTGAATAAACATAAGCGACGTGTTACTGACTCGATCAGGCATGAGTTAATTAAAGTGTGATTGTTCTTTCCTTGTACAGGGTATGCTATACCCCAAGGTTGGCACAGTTTACTTTGTTAATTCATGCCTTTTTTGTGTTCCCTTGCTTGCATCACAACATATAAATTAGACGAAAGGGAGAAACGACGCGATGTTCAAAAAGCTTTTTGGTGTATTGCAAAGAGTAGGTAAAGCTCTCATGCTGCCTGTAGCCATTCTACCTGCGGCAGGTTTGCTGCTCGGAATTGGTAACATGCTGGTTAATCCAGATTTCTTGCAATATGTAACGGCGCTCGACACCCCTTGGGTGAACTCGATCGCAACAATTATGATGAACGCAGGTCAGATCGTATTTGATAATCTGGCATTGCTGTTCGCCGTCGGCGTAGCTGTCGGATTGGCTGGTGGCGAAGGCGTTGCAGGTCTTGCAGCGATCATCGGTTACCTGGTCATGAATGTTACATTAGGATCTGCAGTAGGTGTTACTCCGGCAATGATCGGTGAAGTACCGGGTTATGCCAGCATCTTGGGTATCCCAACATTAAGTACAGGCGTGTTCGGAGGTATTATCATAGGTATTGCCGCCGCGCTGTGTTACAATCGATTTTTCAAAATCGAACTGCCGTCTTACCTCGGTTTCTTTGCAGGTAAACGATTTGTACCGATTATCACATCGGTAGTATCCCTTGTAATCGGGTTGCTTCTTGTGATTATCTGGCCTCCGATTCAAAATGGACTGAATGCTGTATCTCACTTCATGGTAGATACAAGTCCGACCTTGTCGGCATTCATCTTCGGAGTTGTGGAACGGTCATTGATTCCGTTCGGTTTGCATCACATTTTCTACTCCCCATTCTGGTTTGAGTTTGGTGAGTATGTGAATAAAGCCGGAGATGTTATTCGTGGGGATCAGAAGATTTTCTTCAGCCAGTTACGTGATGGCGTTGCTCTCACAGCAGGAACATTCCAAGTTGGTAAATTCCCGTTCATGATGTTCGGTTTGCCAGCAGCGGCACTTGCGATGTACCATGAAGCAAGACCGGAGCACAAAAAATATGTTGCAGGGATCATGGGTTCAGCTGCGCTAACCTCGTTCCTGACAGGGATTACAGAGCCACTTGAGTTCTCGTTCCTGTTTGTGGCACCAATCCTGTTTGCAGTACACTGTATCTTTGCAGGTTTGTCTTTCATGACCATGCAAATTCTGGGTGTAAAGATCGGTATGACCTTCTCCGGTGGGTTCATTGACTTCCTGATCTTCGGGATTATTCCGAACCGTACACCTTGGTGGGACGTTATTATTGTCGGATTGGTTCTTGCGGTGATCTATTACTTCGGTTTCCGGTTTATCATTCGCAAATTCAATCTCAAAACACCAGGACGAGAGGATGCAACGCCTGAAACCGAATCTGGCGGAGGCTCTGGTTCAACGGATGACCTGCCACATAACATTCTCGAAGCTTTCGGTGGCAAGGAAAATATCAAACATCTGGACGCTTGTATTACTCGTTTGCGGATTGAAGTTAATGAGAAATCCAATGTGAAAAAAGATCGTTTGAAACAATTGGGTGCATCTGGTGTACTTGAAGTGGGTAATAATGTTCAAGCCATCTTCGGAACACGTTCCGACACGATCAAATCTCAGATGCAGGATATTATTGCAGGACGAACTCCAGCACCAACGCCAGCAGCTGCCAAACCAACTCCTGAAGAGGAGAAGGCACAAGGTGAGCAGGGAGAGCGCATCGTTGCTGAGGATATCGTCATGCCAGTCAATGGTGAATTGCTGGACATTACAAACGTACCTGATCCGGTCTTTGCTGAGAAAATGACAGGTGATGGATTCGCAATTTTGCCACATGATGGTACGATAACTTCTCCTGTCTATGGTAAAGTGTTTAATGTATTTCCAAGCAAACATGCCGTGGGCATCATGTCCGATGGTGGCAAGGAAGTGCTTGTTCATATAGGTGTTAATACGGTGAAGCTGAAAGGTCAAGGCTTTAACGTACTGGTACAGGAAGGTGATCTGGTATCGGCAGGTCAGCCGATTATGGAAGTGGATCTGGAGTATGTCAAAGCAAACGCTCCTTCGATCATTTCACCAGTTATTTTCACTAACCTGCCAGAGGGCTCCACAGTAACTCTGAAGAAGAGTGGAGTGCTGAAAGTTGGCGAACAGCCAATCATTGAGATAAAATAAGAAGTGTTACGACGATGGCAAGCAAGTGTAAATATATGCAATGCCTAAACCAAACTACTGAAAGTGAGATGATTGTAATGCAACAAACATTCAGAATTACAGACGAAGATGGTATCCACGCACGTCCGGCGACAGCCCTGGTTAATACAGCAAACAAATTCAAAGGTGCAGAATCCTTTGCAGAAGCTAACGGTAAAAAAGTAACTTTGAAATCCATTCTGGGTGTTCTTTCCCTGGGATTGGAACAAGGCGACACTATCAGCATCATCGTTGAAGGCGAAGGCGAAGCTGAAGCTCTTCAAGCTTTGACTGACGTTATGGTTAACGAAGGGTTGGGCGAAATTAATGCTTAATGTCTCCGGGATCGCGGCTTCGGCGGGTATTGCTATCGCCAAGGCGTTTATCTTGGAGCATCCTGATTACTCTGTAGAAAAACGCCAAATTAACGACGTTGACGCAGAGATCGCGAAACTCGACTCAGCTCTGGGTAAATCCCAGGCTGAGCTTGAGGCGATCAAAGAGCGTACTTTACAAGAGCTTGGCGAGAAAAAAGCAGAGATTTTTGCTTCGCATTTGCTCATTTTGAATGACCCGGAACTGATTGATCCGGTTAAAGCTAGAATTGCGGATGACATGATCAATGCAGAATTTGCTTTGAACGAAACGGCATCACAATTTATCTCCATGTTCGAGAACATGAAGAGTGCATACCTGCAGGAACGTGCAGCAGATATGCGTGACGTTACCAAACGTGTGCTAAATCACTTGCTTGGTATCGACTTCATGAGTCCAGCTGAGATCAATGAAGAAGTGATCGTGCTTGCGGAGGATCTAACACCTTCCGACACGGCTCAATTGAACCGCCAATTTGTTAAAGGTTTTGCAACTAACATTGGTGGACGTACTTCTCACTCGGCGATTATGGCTCGCTCTCTTGAAATTCCGGCTGTTGTTGGAACCAAGGACATCTTGGCTCAAGCGAAACAAGGCGATATGATTATTGTTGACGGTCTGGATGGTCACGTATTGGTTAACCCTACTGATGAAGTTATTGCTGAATACCGTGCCAAACAGGAACAGTATGATGCACAACGTGCAGAGTGGAGAAAACTTCGTGATGAGCCAACGGTAACGGTGGATAACGTTCATGTTGAACTTGCAGCCAACATCGGTACACCAAATGATGTAACGGGTGTTCTGGAAAACGGCGGCGAGGCTGTAGGCCTGTACCGTACCGAGTTCTTGTACATGGGCAGAGACAAGCTCCCTTCCGAAGACATTCAGTATAATGCTTACAAAGCGGTACTGGAAAAAATGGAAGGTAAACCTGTCGTTGTTCGTACACTCGACATCGGTGGAGACAAAGAGCTTCCATATCTGGATCTGCCAAAAGAAATGAATCCATTCCTCGGCTTCCGCGCAGTTCGTCTGTGTCTGGACCGTCTGGATATCTTCCGTACACAATTGCGTGCATTGCTGCGTGCAAGCGTACATGGAAACCTGCGTGTCATGTTCCCAATGATCGCAACACTCGGTGAATTCCGTGAAGCAAAAGCTGTCTTGCTCGAAGAGAAAGAGAAGCTGGTTGCTGAAGGTATTGCTGTTTCTGACAGCATTCAACTCGGAATCATGGTCGAAATTCCTTCGACTGCAGTTCTGGCGGATCAGTTTGCCAAAGAAGTGGATTTCTTCAGTATCGGAACGAACGATCTGATTCAATACACGATGGCTGCTGACCGTATGAACGAACGAGTGGCTTATCTGTACCAGCCTTACAACCCAGCCATTTTGCGTTTGGTTAAAATGGTTATCGATGCAGCGCATCGTGAAGGCAAATGGGTTGGCATGTGTGGTGAGATGGCAGGAGACGAAACAGCAATTCCATTGTTGCTTGGTCTTGGATTGGATGAGTTCAGCATGAGCGCAACCTCCATCCTGCCAGCTCGTAGTCAGATCACTAAGCTGTCCCGTGCGGATATGCAGGAACTGGCTGCTAAAGCTCTGGATATGCAAACGGCTGAACAAGTCGTTGAATTGGTTCAAAGCATTCAAGCGTAATTTTGCCGGGGTTTCCTCCGGATTTGAGGTTTTTTCTTTTTCCGATAATGAGCTGCATTGATGCAGCGATTTTGCCGGTATCCGCGAATCATTGTGGATATCGGCTTTTTTTGTTATAAATGTTGAGAAATACTCTAACAGGATGATGGCGAGCTGTAAGAGTGGCATCTTTAAAGGGGAAGGCAACACAAAAAGCTCTTGCTGATTGGAACATCAGCAAGAGCCTTCGTTATAACAATGATTTGATTAACTGCACGCGCAGTTCAGTACAGGTTTGCGGGCGGCGGTAGTCTCATCGAGTCGAGTAACCGGTGTGCCATAAGGTGCGTTCAGGACTAATTCTGGTGT
The DNA here is from genome assembly GCF_002843485.1 of Paenibacillus sp. BGI2013. Classification (NCBI taxonomy): domain Bacteria; kingdom Bacillati; phylum Bacillota; class Bacilli; order Caryophanales; family Paenibacillaceae; genus Paenibacillus; species Paenibacillus sp. BGI2013. The sequence continues at coordinate 195,377 of NZ_PJFA01000009.1, read as the reverse complement.
CTCTTCCGCTTCTTTGGCAATCCGTATCATCGTATCAATGAACCCATCCAGCGTTTCTTTACTTTCGGTTTCTGTCGGCTCGATCATGATGCATTCTTCGACGTTGAGCGGGAAGTACACCGTTGGTGGATGATATCCAAAATCAAGCAATCGTTTGGCAACGTCAAGTGTACGCACACCATATTGCTTCAAACCCCGACCAGACATGACGAATTCATGTTTACATACGCCTGGATATGGAATCTCGTAGTAAGGGGCGAGACGGGCCATCATATAGTTGGCATTCAGTACCGCACATTCAGAGACACGGCGCAAACCTTCCGGTCCATAAGTGCGAATGTAGGCATAGGCACGTACCAAAATACCGAAGTTGCCGTAGTAGGCTTTCACCCGGCCAATGGATTGATCTCCTTCACAATCGAATGCATACATACCGTCATCATTTTTAATTACCATTGGCTTAGGCAGGAACGGAATCAGGCGATTCTTCACACCAACTGGTCCGGCGCCAGGTCCACCACCGCCATGAGGTGTACTCATCGTTTTGTGCAGGTTCAGATGCACCACGTCAAAGCCCATATCACCCGGACGGGTAATGCCCATAATGGCATTCGAGTTGGCTCCATCGTAATACAACAAGCCACCAGCCTGGTGTACGATGGATGCAATCTCCTGAATGTCTTTCTCGAACAAACCAAGTGTATTCGGGTTTGTCAGCATCAATGCTGCCGTATCCGAACCAACAGCTGCACGGAGCGCGTCCAGATCGACCAGTCCATCTGCGCGGGATGGAATCGTCACAGTTTGAAATCCTGCAACGGTAGCACTTGCCGGGTTGGTCCCGTGAGAAGAATCGGGCACGATGACTTTGGTACGTTGTTCGCCACGAGCTTCGTGGTAGGCACGAATCATCATAAGTCCAGTCCATTCTCCATGGGCACCAGCGGCGGGTTGCAAGGTCACAGCGTCCATACCTGTCAGACCTGCAAGGTCGTTTTGCAACGTATATAACAGTTCAAGAGCACCTTGAATGCTGGATTCATGCTGGTACGGATGGATTTTGGCAAAACCGTTATAACGGGCAACATCCTCATTGATCTTCGGATTATATTTCATTGTACAAGAGCCCAGTGGGTAGAATCCGTTATCTACACCGAAGTTGCGACGGGATAGCGCAGTATAGTGTCGAATAACATCTACCTCGAACACTTCCGGCAGTGCCGCTGCTTCCGAACGGAGCATTTCCCGGGGAATCAACGTATCCGCAGCCTGACGAGGAACGTCACATTCTGGCAAGGAATAAGCGACACGTCCCGGGCTGCTGAGTTCAAAGATCAATGCTTGCTCCGGTGCAGGGGATAAGGTCTGTGCGTTGAATTTTTCTGTCACAGATTGAGCCGAAGTGGAGACAGAGGTACCTGTTTCCGATTGTCCTTGTACCGATGTTGTCGTTGTCGTCGTTGTCGTTTCCTGAGTCACAGCGATCCCTCCAATGCTCGTGCGAATTCGTCAATCTCTTCCTTACTGCGTCGTTCGGTAACAGCAATCAGCATATGTCCGGCAAGCTCCGGGTAATCACGTCCGAGTTCGTAACCACCAATAAAGCCCGCATCCAGCAATTTCAACTGAAGGGCATCCACGTCGGTTCCTTCAGGAAGCTTAATAACAAACTCATTAAATGTTGGTGCATTAAAAGTAAGGCTAACTCCAGGAATCGCAGTTAATGTATTGAGGGTGTAATGACTCTTTTGCAAATTCAGATCCGCGACATCGATCATGCCCTGTTTACCCATGATGGACATATACACAGATGCGCTGAGTGCAAGCAAAGCCTGGTTGGAACAGATATTGGATGTCGCCTTTTCGCGGCGGATGTGCTGTTCACGTGCTTGCAGTGTCAGTACAAAACCACGCTTGCCGTTGCGATCCGTTGTTTGGCCTACAATTCGGCCAGGAATTCGGCGCATATGAGGCTGGGATACGGCGAAATATCCGCATGTTGGGCCGCCGAGTGAAGCGGCGATGCCGAGGGGCTGCGCATCACCTACAACGATGTCGGCACCCAGCTTGCCTGGGGCTTCCAGCAGACCCAGCGATAGCGGGTTTGCACTTACAACGAGCAGGCCCTTGTGCGCATGCACGAGGTCGGCAGCCTGCTTCACATTTTCCACAGCACCAAAGAAGTTCGGACTCTGGATCATGACAGCAGCGGTATCGTCCGATATGGCGGCTTGCAGGGCATCCCAATCAGTGACGCCATCTTTATAACCAATCTCGACAATCTCCAGACGGAGTCCGTGCGCATACGCCTGCAATACCTGACGGGCTTCCGGATGAACGGTACGGGATACGATGAGCTGTTTGCGACGAGTTGCCGCTGCGGCCAGGTTTCCTGCTTCGGCAAAGGCAGTTGCGCCATCATACATACTGGCATTCGCTACAGCCATACCGGTTAATTCACAGATGTAGGATTGAAATTCGAAAATGGCCTGTAGTTCACCTTGGCTGATCTCAGGCTGATAAGGTGTGTAGGCAGTGTAAAACTCGGAACGGGAAATGACATGATTGATGACGGAAGGAACATGATGATCATATATGCCAGCGCCGAGGAAGCTGGCGTGTGTTTCGAAATTGGCGTTGGCGCCGGCTTGTTTGGACATGTGACGTGTCAGCGCATATTCATCAAGTTTGGAGGATACGGGCAGCTCGCCCTGATAACGAATCTCTTTTGGAATGTCCTGAAACAGATCCTCCAGCGTATCCACACCGATGGTTGCGAGCATGGCGCTCTGATCTTGTTCAGTCATGGGAATGTAACGGTGCTTGCTCATGCTTGATCAGCTCCTTGAGTAGGTGTCTTCGACGTACGTGTCCGTTTATGAAAAGGGGTCTTCACGACCTCGGCTTTTAGTTTCTTGCCGCGGATCTCAATCTCAAGCGGGGTTCCCAGCGCAGCGTATTTGCTGTCGATGAGGGCAAGCCCCAGATTACGCTTCAATGTAGGTGATTGCGTGCCTGTTGTCACTTCACCAATCTGTACGCCTTCGGCGTAAATCGGATAGTGGGGGCGGGGAATACCGCGCTCCAACACTTCGATGCCGACCAGTTTGCGGGCGGGCCCGTCAGTTTTTTGCTGTAACAAGGCTTCGTGTCCGATAAAAGGTCCGGCATTCAGCTTCACAAACATGCCAACACCAGCCTCAAGCGGAGAGATAGTTGCCGACAATTCCTGTCCATACAGAGGGAGCTTTGCTTCAAAGCGCAGTGTATCCCGAGCACCGAGGCCTGTCGGTACAAGTCCGTGACCTTCACCGGCTTGCATTAACCCATTCCAGACCACAGCGGCCTGATCTGCAGGAACATATAGCTCAAAGCCATCTTCACCGGTATAACCGGTACGGGACAACAGTAATTTTACTCCACATACTTCAGCATCCTGCACAAAACGAAACGGTTCAATCGAGCTTACATCCGTATCTGTAACTTTCCCGATAATGTCTACAGCCAGTGGACCTTGCAAGGCGAGTAGCGCCGTCTGCTCCGAATCATTGGTCATGCTTACGCCGGGGATCAAGTGCTCTTGCAGCCACGCCCAATCCTTGTCGATGTTGGAGGCGTTAACCACAAGCATATAATGCTGATCTTCCAGCTTATACACGAGCAGATCATCCACCACACCGCCATCTGGATAACACATCAGGGTGTACTGGGCTTGACCGGGAACCAGCGTGGTCACATCATTAGTCATCATTTGTTGCAAAAAAACTTCAGCCTGCTCACCCTGTACAGTGAATTCGCCCATATGGGATACATCAAACAGTCCAGCACGCTCGCGTACCGCTTCATGTTCTTTCTGGATTCCGCTAAATTGTACGGGAAGCTCCCAGCCTCCAAAATCAATGCACCGTACGCCTTCATATTGCTGATATAGTGGGAAGAGTGGTGTTCTAAGCAAATCAGACATCAAATCACCTCGTCATGGGCCGTCAGCCGGCCGGATATACAATCGTGGATCAATGAACCAGGGTATTTTTAAATTTTCAGCTAGATATTTTCATCACATAAGTATGGTAAGGCAGCTATGGCAGCGCCATTCTACATCCTGTTTTTCGTTTTTTGGGAAAAAGGAAAAGGACAGGCCAAAGAATCGGCATGCCAAGTAGCACGCTGTATTCTAAGGCTCTGTCCCTTGTACCTGAGAGTTACCCCGCTGCGTTGCGCAGCAGGTTTCCCCTTGGGTGATCATAACGCCCGCACAGGGCGAATAGATGCTCTCCAGAGTTGCGTCCCGTAAAAGTCCTTTTGCCTGAGAGATTCACCCCCGCTTATCGGTGGTTTACTCCTTCGGCGTTACCTCATGTACATCCCGAATCGGGTGTCACGGGTAATCTCTCCCTTTACATTCATCCGCGGGTATAACATAGTCCAATAAACACATTTACTCCTCTCATTAAAACGTGAATCCACTACTGATGTCAAGAACGATATCATAGATAATGATTTAAAACCGAATATTTAATTTAGTTTTTAACTTATTGTTCGTGTATTTAAAAAGACTACGCTTACTATTCTAATATTCACCAGTATATGAAGAAAGAGTGTAATCCGGTTACAGAATTTAGAGGTATTCAGCAAATAAATTGTGAGGTATCTTGACATTTGATTCAAAAATGTCATACGCTATGTTCTGGGAAAAAGGTTAAGGTCAAAGAACGCATGCACTCATTTAATGAAAAGCGAGGCGGATATCGATGAGCGAATTAAAAAGTGATTTCCTGTACAGTGAAGAGCACGAATGGGTGCAAACCGTAGGGGAGGATACTGTACGTATTGGCATTACCGAGTTCGCGCAGCATCAGCTGGGTGACATTGTGTTTGTGGAATTGCCTGACCTTGAAACCAATGTAAAAGCAGAGGACAGCATTGGAACGATCGAATCGGTCAAAACGGTGTCGGACTTGTTCTCTCCCGTCACTGGTTCAATCATTGCGGTGAATGATTCGTTGCAGGACTCCCCTGAACTTGTGAACAGCTCTCCTTACGAGGAAGGCTGGATGATTGAGATCCGTGTTGAGGGAGATCTGACAGCAGCATTGTCTACATTGATGAATGCAGACGCGTATCGGAAACATACGGAAGAATAGTATCAACGAACTTGTACTTATTAACATATATTTTATAATTAAATGATATGAGCTTCATATTGTTTCGACCTGTGTGAGCCGGATGCTTGCACAGGTTTTTTGTGCTTTCCAAGAATGGTTTTGAATGTGGAATGAAGCAGATTGTGGATGTAAATCACCTGATTGGACCAAGCTATAGTTTAGAAAATGATTCTGGAAATGACAAAAGTCATAGGCAAGAAAATCCTTGTGTACCAATGGGTTCAGCCATTATGCATCAAGTAAAACGATTACATAACCTAATGTTGTCATCATTGTTCATGACGAAAGTACGCTTTCATTTCATTGAACAGGAGAGCATTCTCGCTTAGGATTACAGCAGGGGAGAAATGATACCCCTTTCATAAATCATAATCACTTGATCCAAGGAGGATAATACAATGAGTAATTTGGACCAATCGTCCAATTCCAAAGGTGGGCTACGGGTAGGTGTTCAGCGTTTTGGCCGATTCCTGAGTGGTATGGTCATGCCGAATATGGGAGCGTTCATCGCCTGGGGATTAATTACAGCTCTGTTCATTCCAACAGGCTGGTTCCCTAACGAGACGCTTGCGCAGCTAGTCGATCCGATGATCAAATATTTGCTGCCACTGTTAATTGGTTACACCGGGGGTACGATGGTGCATGGTCAGCGTGGTGGTGTCGTGGGTGCCATTATGACCATCGGGGTCATCGTGGGTAGTGATATTCCGATGTTCCTCGGTGCCATGATTGCCGGACCACTGGCAGCATGGATCATTAAAAAGTTTGATAAATCCATTGAAGGTAAAGTTAAAGCCGGATTTGAAATGCTTGTTAACAACTTCTCAGCCGGTATTATTGGTGGGATATTGGGGATTTTTGCGCTACTGGGCATCGGGCCTGCTGTAGAAGCGATTAGCAAAGTATTATCTGCCGGTGTACAGGGCTTAATGAATCTTGGTTTGCTGCCGCTGGTCAACCTAATCATTGAACCAGGTAAAGTATTGTTCCTGAACAATGCAATCAACCACGGGATTCTTACACCAATTGCAACAGATCAAGCGAGAGAATTAGGAAAATCCGTATTATACATGCTTGAATCAAACCCGGGTCCGGGACTTGGTATCTTACTTGCTTACTGTTTCTTCGGACGCGGAATGGCCAAATCTTCTGCACCGGGTGCCGTAATCATTCATTTCTTCGGGGGAATTCATGAGATCTACTTCCCTTACATTCTGATGAGACCGATTCTGATTCTTGCCGCAATTGCGGGTGGCGTCGCAGGTACATTAACATTCATGCTCACCGGAGCAGGACTTGTTTCAGCACCATCACCGGGTAGTATTATCGCGTATTTCTTCTTAACACCAAAAGGTGGATACCTGCCGATGTTCGCAGGGGTGCTTGTAGCAGCCGTCGTTTCTTTCCTGGTTGCAGCAGTGTTGCTGAAAACGGGTAAACAAAAGGACGAAGATCTGGAGTCCGCATCCAGTCGGATGAAAGACATGAAGAGTCAAGGAACCCTGCCAAACGCTGGTATTACGGCTAATCAACGTGAAGCAGACAGAGCCGCAGATATGGCTTCTTCTACCGTCAAAACAGACGTGAAGAAAATTGTCTTCTCCTGTGATGCAGGCATGGGGTCAAGTGCCATGGGTGCTTCCATTCTACGCAAGAAGATGAAGGCAGAGGGGATTGACGTTACGGTGACAAATACGGCTATCAGTGATATCCCGCCGGATGCAGACGTGGTGATCACACAACAAGTATTGACCGATCGTGCCCGCTCCGTTGCGCCGAACGCAGAACATATATCCATCGACAACTTCCTAAAAAGCCCGGAATACGATGCGCTCGTTGAACGTCTGAAGTAATTGCACGCATTTGTTTTCCCTGAGCCGGAGGCTGAGATATGAGTATTACCAAAAGACAACGTGAAATCGTGGAGTTCCTGCTGGAGCATCCACATGAAGTCACTGCCGGCGAAATCGCCGTTGAAGTAAAGGTCAGTACCCGAACGGTTCACCGGGAGCTGCAAATGATTGAACAATGGCTTGAACCTTTGGGCATGAGGCTGGAAAAAAAATCAGGAACCGGTATCCGAATCGATGCCAGTTCCGATGATCTGGCTGTATTGCGCCAGCAACTAGAGGGTAAAGAATATGTAGAGTTTACGCCAGAAGAGCGTAAGCTCTTCATGCTTTGCATCCTGCTGGATGAACCGGAGCCTGTAAAGTTACTCGCCTTGGCTTCGGATCTGAAAGTGACCGTATCCACCGTAACCACTGATCTGGACGATCTGGAGTCACGAATTCGTCAGGCGGGACTAAAGCTGGTTCGCAGACGAGGATATGGCGTCAAGATTAACGGAAGTGAGACGATTCATCGCACAGCCATAGCTGCACTTGCTCTCGAATTTTTGGATGAGTCGGACCTATTCGGAAGACAGCCAGAACAGGGAGGCTCCATCGTAAACCAAAAATTGTTGGATATGATTGGACACGGTGATGTGCTTACGGTCGAAAATGCATTATGGCAACCAGACATCGAATGGCTGGAGAACATCCCGGAACGCCAATACATGAAGTTGCTGATTCAATTATCCGTAGCGGTTGTACGTATTCGTAAAGGCTTTGGTATTGGCCGTATACCTCCCCTGGAGAACAAGGGAGATGAAGTCGCAGAGCAGGATGAGATGAAGGTTCCACCTTGTATGGCTTCCCGCTTGTGTGGTGTGTTATCGACCCAGCTGGGGCTGACATTCTCCCAAGATGAGCAAGCTTATTTTCACAGACTATTAGTTGAGACAGAGCAGCGAATTCACTCTTCGCGGCTGTTGCCAATAGATGACTTGATTTTACTGGACAGGGTACATTCACTGATTGATCAGATGCAGGCGAGAACGCATTACGCCTTTCATGAGGATCGTTTGCTTCGTGAAGGTCTGCTTGGTCATATGCAACCTGTAATGGAGCGGATTGAAGGGCAACAGATAATTCGTAATCCGCTACTGCAGCAGATTCGCAAGGATTATGATTCCCTCTTCGAAGAGGTCAAACAATCCGTGCATCAAGCTTGGCCAGGCACAGAAGTTCCGGATGAAGAAATTGGTTTCCTGGTCATGCATTTTGGCGCTTCCATCGAGAGGTTACGTGCACTGAAACGTGAGATCAGGGCAATCATCGTGTGTACAAGCGGAATCGGCTCATCACGTATGCTCTCCAGCCGACTGTCCAAGGAGATTCCCGAGATTCGGATCATGGACAGCGTGTCCTGGTATGAAGCTGCCCGGATGCCTACAGATCAATATGATCTGGTGTTATCCACTGTTGATCTGCCGATGGATGAGCATCAGTATTACAAAGTGAGTCCACTGCTTACGGCAGAAGAGAGCGAACGTCTGCGTCATTTTATCCGAACAACAACATTACAACGACAGCATAATAAGCCCCGTGAAGCCGAGGTTCAGACGACAAGTCGTTACTCGGACCCGGATGGAATGGAAGCTATTTTAGTTGAAATCGTCCGAATTATTGGCAAGTTTCAGGTGTATCCGTTGGATAACCAAGATATCGGTTTCTATAAAACCGTATATGCGATGTGCAACGTACTCCATGGATCTGGTGTGTTGAAGGAACCGGGGGAGATCGCAAAACGGTTGGAGGCACGTGAAGCAGTGGGGAGTCAGAAGATTCCCGGTACAAGACTTGCGCTGTTTCATACACGCAGTGAGGGAATTTACAGGCCGTCTATTAGCTTGTTTCAGCTCACTGAGCCACTCCTCTGTACGCCGGATGATCCGGCAGGAGTTACCCATGTCCTCTTGATGCTCGGTCCCAGAGAATTATCCAAGGAAAGCCTGGAGGTTCTCAGTGAGATCAGCGCACTGTTATTACAGGAGGAAATGATTACATTGCTGGAAAAAGGAATCAGGGATGAACTCATTCATTACCTGTCCCAGGAACTTGTTGGATTTTATCGCAGTAAAACCGAAATTGGAGGTCAACCATTATGAGTATGTTAACAACAGATAAAGTCATCATGAATGCGACGGCTCAGGACAAATACGAAGCGATTCGCATGGCAGGGCAGATTCTGAAGGATGCGGGACATATTACCGCTGATTACATTGAGAAGATGATTGAGCGTGAAGAGATTGTCTCGACCTATGTAGGGAACGGCTTGGCTATTCCGCACGGTACAAAGGAATCCAAAGCTTTCATTTTATCGACAGGTATCTCTGTCATTCAGTATCCACAGGGTGTTGATTTTGGCGAAGAAAAAGCCTATATGGTCATTGGTATCGCGGCTCAAGGCGGGGAACATATGGAGATCTTGACTAGCATCGCGGTGATCTGTGCTGAGGATGAGAATATGGAGGCTCTGCGTCTGGCGAAAACAGCCGAAGAAGTTATAACTATTCTGGAAAGTGAAATGGAGCTATGAAGGCCCTACACTTTGGCGCAGGTAACATTGGACGCGGGTTTATCGGCTTGATCCTCTCCCGTGCAGGGTATGAGGTTGTTTTCTCCGACGTGAATCAGACCTTGGTAACGGCTCTCCAGCAACGGGGGCAGTATACGGTGGAACTGGCCAACGAGAGCAAGGATCAGGAGACCGTTACAGGTGTAAATGCAATCGATGGAACCCAGCTGGAGACGGTTGCCCAAAACGTGGTGGAAGCTGATCTGATTACAACCGCGGTGGGCGTAGGCGTGCTGAAACATATTGCACCAGGTATTGCAAAGGGACTTGAGAAAAGACTGAATTCCGGTCCGGCACAAAACCCGCTTCACATTATCGCTTGCGAGAACGCCATTGGAGCAAGTACACAATTGAAAGAGCATGTATATTCTCTACTCGATGAAAAGGTACGTTCCCTTGCAGATCAGTACATTTATTTTCCCGACTCGGCCGTAGACCGGATTGTACCTATTCAGCATCATGAAGATCCTCTGCATGTACAGGTGGAGCCTTTTTACGAGTGGGTGGTGGATCGTTCCCAGATGGCTCCAGCATTCAAACCGATTGAGGGCATTGTATATGTCGATGATCTGGAGCCGTATATCGAACGGAAGCTGTTCACTGTTAATACAGGACACTGCGTTGCAGCATATATAGGTAATGTGCACGGGTATGACACGATTCAGAAGGCTATTGCTGATGAAAAGGTGAAATCGATTGTCTACGGTGCTTTGCAGGAAACTGGAAAAGTTCTAGTGAAGCGTTTTGCATTCAACCCGGAAGAACATGAGCAGTATATTGTCAAAATATTGGGACGATTCGTAAACCCGTATCTTACTGATGAGGTTACTCGTGTTGGTCGTTCCCCGTTGCGCAAGTTGTCTCCGAATGATCGTCTGGTTCGCCCGGCCCTTCAGGCATATGCGGATGGAACTGATACGACTTATCTGGCTATGGGTATGGCAGCAGCCTGCAAGTTCGATGTCTCCGATGATCCGGAAGCAGTTGAACTGCAGAACATGATCCGCCAGAAGGGGATTACAGCTGCGCTCCACCATTATACGTCCATGGATGAGCATCATCCGGTGCTTGAACAGGCTGTTGCCCAGTATAACCAAATGTAAGAACAGTGGTAGCAAGCTAACAGTATTGATGAGGCATAATGAAGAAGAGCCATACAGTTATTAACTGTGTGGCTCTTCTTTTGGTTGGCGTTTATCGGCATAGTCGTCCAAACAGCGTTGACATATGCAGGATTTTCGGCGCTGCTCTGGCGGAATGCGGTCAAACACACCCTCGGGGAAAGTAGCCCGGTTACACCAGCATTCCGAATGAGGATGTCCTGCGGCATAGGAACAGCGATTAGCTTCCCCGCATAATGGGCAGACAAGAACATCGATATGGATGTGCTCTTGATCGTCTTGTTCTGCAGACATACAGTTTTTCCCTCCCTGTGGAATAGCTACGAGCTGAAGTTGAACATACTGGTCCCAGTATAACAGAAATACGCCGGTGATTATGGATTTCACTCTGTATATATGACTTCCAGTTCACCACATCTGTTTCTCTCATCGGCTATTCTTCAGGCGGTAATTCGATCTGTAGGCCTTCCACATGTTTGCGTCCCATCAACTTACGTTTCTTTCGATTTTCCTTTGTTTCTAGCATAATGTCCAAGTCATAATCGTCACCCGGATAAAGCTCATCGGCAGATATATGCAGGGTCAGGCGTTTCTTATGGATTTTTACTTTGCGTCCACGTAACATGACCCCGATATTTCCACGGCTATCCTCGACATCACAGACGATGCCCGACTGATTAAGATAGGCCGCATACACCCGATCTCCTTTGCGAAAAGTTTTGGCAGGAGTAGGAGAATCCGACTCTCTGGTTGTTGTCTTTTTGTGGAGACCTAATGAATCTTTTGGTTGCTTCCACTTATCCCACTTGGATAACTCTGCTGGGCTGACTGATTCTGCAACGGAACGATCAGGCGTCAGGGCCGGAGTTTCCAAAGGAGGTGACGTGAACACGAATGTACGATCTCTTGAAATACTTTGATCTGACAGGGACTTGGATCGCTCGATAATTCGCTGTGGCATGCCTAGCTTCAATGCGATGGAATAGGCGTAACTTTCACCAGCTTCTCCGATACGCAATCGATACAGCGGCTGGAGAGAAACGGTGTCAAATTCCATACGGGCATTTTCGAATCCTGGCGTGGCAGCTGCAAAATGTTTGATTTCACCAAAATGTGTTGTCGCCACAACGGTTGCTCCGCGGCTGTGAAGTTCCTCCAGCATGGCGATGGACAGTCCAACACCTTCACCGGGATCTGTGCCGGAAGCCATCTCATCAATGAGCACCAGAGTCGACGTATTGGCCTGTTCCAGTATGCCAATCATATTGCGAATATGTGCAGAGAATGTACTGAGCGCTTGTTCCATACTCTGTCCGTCACCAATATCAACCGCTACCTCGTTATAAACGGCCATCTCGCCACCTTCTTCCACCGGAATAAGCAAACCGGATTGCATCATCAGGGTTAGCAAACCTAGCGTTTTGAGTGCGACCGTTTTACCCCCGGTATTCGGGCCAGTAATAATGAGCGACGAATACGTTCTGCCGATGGCAAAATCAAGTGGAACCATGGAAGAACCCATGAATGGATGACGTGCACGTTGAAGGCTGATTTGGCCTTGTGTATTGACTCGAACGGTACGCCCATCCATGGTGGCCGCATATTTGGCTTTGGCAAACAGGAAGTCCATTACACCTACCGTTTCGGTGTTCAGAGCGATTTCACGGTTATACGATTCGGTCAGAGAGGTTAAATCACCGAGAATTCTCATCTCCTCTCGGGACTCCTCCGCTTGTAGAGCGGCCAATTCCATCTGTAAACTTACTAATTCAACAGGTTCGATATATACGGTTTGCCCGCTCCCGGATTCATCCAGTACACTGCCTTTCACCTGTTTACGGAACTCTTTCTTAATGGGCAGGACCGTTCTTCCTCCCCGTTGGCTGATGACATGTTCCTGCATAATGGAGCGATGTTTACTCACCAGAGAATCAAGCTTTCGTTTCATGCGCTCCTCATTCACCGTCATTTTTTTACGAATTCGAATCAATTCTTTGCTTGCCTGATCCTGAATGCGTCCACTATGGATGCAGCGCTCGATCTCACTCAGCAAAGGTTCGATCAGAATCATGGATGCTGCATAACGACTGACAGTGGGAGCGGCCCCGGATTTGCCCTCCATGTATTTCATAAGTTGTGCACAGCTTCGCAGGAACTGAGCGAGATGACTGAAGTCGCGTTCACTGAATAGATAACCGGTGCCAAGCAGAGCCATAATGGTTTCCATTCCGTCGAGTGAAGGGAGGGGGATGCTGGCCCCGAAGCGAATCAACGCAGCAGCTTCTGCTGTTTCTTCCAGGCGAATCTCGATCAGGTGAGCATCTACCATCGGTTTTAGTTCTCTGGCATAACGTTTGCCCAGATAAGACAGGGCGCAGTCTGCAACGTTTTTTTGAATTTGTGGATAGCCCAAACTGTTTAATGTGTTCTCATTCATGCGTAATCTCTCCTTGAATTTGAATTGGGATTTCAGTTGACGCGCTGAAACATATTCCTGGAAAACGCAAAAAGGGCGGAGAATGAACAAACGTCATTCTCCGCCCTAAACGTATGGGAAAGCAAAGTCCACTACAGGTCTATATTAAAAAATCCGCGCTGAACTCAGCGCGGAAATAGACCCGGACAATTACAATCCCGGAGGCGATTTATGATATCCGCTGTTCTTAACTAAGTACAGGGATCTGGCGCATCATGAAATACACGTATGCCATACGGGCACAAGCGCAATGAAAGGCCAAACTCCTGAATATTAAACTTGGTTAGTTAAGAACATTCACCGACATTAAAAATCTCTCCTTTGATTGAGGAATATGCAACCAATATAAACTGGAAATTGGTTTGAAGTCAACCTTTAGAATAAATGAGTGGACTTGAATAAGAATGGGTTTTAAAATAACAATAGTAAATTAATCCAATGAAAGCGATTTATTTTAATAAACATACGTATAAAGGAGGATGCTCTTCTTGCCGAAGTATTTACTGCGTTTGCTCTGTTTTACCCTGATCCTCGGAGCCCTTCCGGTCATTGTTATTGGTTCGGTCTCGTATACGATTGCATCACGTGACATTGAACAGAAAGTGCGTGAGAGCAATCTTCAGATATTGCATCAGACCCAAATGAGGGTGGAACAAGTTCTGCGCAGCCTGCAATTATCATCCATCCAGTATGTTAATTCGCCCTTGGTACTACAAGCGATGAAGAAACCACTAGACAGCAGCGAATTCCAAGAGATTCGTGATCTGACCTCAGGTTTTAACAACTTGCAAGCGGTTACGAACATTGACCAAGCCTATCTGGTCAATCTGGATGAAGATTGGGTCGTTTCGATGCGTTCTTTTGGCAAATTGGATGATTTCAGCATTCGAGACCGAATTGGCTCCTACCTAAGTTATACCAACAGCCTGTTCTGGGTCACTCAGAATGCCAGTTCAGCCAAAGAAAGTGTACCTGTGTCAGCAGGTATGGGTGAACTAACACCCGAACAGGCACCTGCTCTTATATCATCGGATAATGTGGTCAGTATGGTATTCAAAATCCCGATGATACCAACCAATGTGAAACCAAAGGGATTTCTTGTAATTGATATCGCCGATACGGAACTGAGTACCTACTTGAGCCGAAATACGAATTCTGGAGATATGTACGTTCTGGATCGGGAGCAGAAGTATTTTCTGAACGATATGCAGCAAGGCGGGAAATATGACGGGCTGAATAAGGAAATTCAGGAAATGGTGCAAACGACGGGCCAGCCAGAGGGTTTCTTCAGTGCGGAGGTGGAAGGTAATCAAGTGGCGGTTAGCTATAGGCAATCTCCGCTCAATGGCTGGTTATACGTGTCCGTTGTATCTCTTGGACAGATTACGGCCCAGTCACAGAAAATTGCATTGGTTACCGGTATCGCTACACTGGTCATGTTATGTGTAACGGGATTGTTCGCCATATACGGCAGTCGGCGGATGTACTCACCGATCTCCAGACTGCTGCAATTTACGAAGGGGTTGGATTCCCCAGTTGCTCCGTCAGGACGCCGACAGGATGAATTTATCTATATTGAGGAGCAATTGTCAACCTTGTTCAGCTCGGAGAAAACGATGCGTGAGCAGATGAAGGGGCAGCATGTGCATCTCCAGGAGTTTTTTATGACCAAACTGCTCACAGGCAAAATCTCGGAAGAGGATTTCAGATATCAGGGAGAATTGTACGATTTCCCGACAGGGTGGGCAAATCTTGGCGTACTCATGCTCCAGATCGATACCTTGGAAGGAACCCGATATGAGGAACAGGATCGCGATCTGCTGCTGTTTGCTGTCAACAATATGGTAGGTGAGCTCCTTCCTTCGGCAGTTCGGTTCACCCCGGTCATGCTGGATGATGCTCAGGTCACCGTACTTGCCTCCGAACTGACGGATGAGGTGAAACTGAAGGAATGGATGCATACTCAGGCAGACTGGATTCGCGAACGTGTCGTGACCTACCTGAATCTGCCCGTAAGTATTGGCATCAGTCGTTCTTACGCTTGTATCGGAGATACGCCAAGAGCGGTTCAAGAGAGCCGCGAGGCTCTGCAGGGCCGGGTCAGTCTGGGCAGCCGTATTATTTTGCATTACGAGGATATTCAGCCACGTGGTCAGATGGAGGCCGCGTTGTATACCCAGTTACGTATGATCGAGGATCAGCTCGCGTCTGCGCTCAAGCAAGGAGATGAAGAGAAGACGGACACCTACTTTAAGCAATATTTGGGACTGCTTGCAGACAAAAAGCTTCATTTCAGTGAATACCCCGTCATTATGGTTCAGTTATTGTCTCGTGTATATCAGCTTGTGCAGGAGCAAGGCGGGGATGTAGCCGAAGTACTGGGTGAAAAAGCATCCATGTCACATTTGCTGAAGTTGTCCACATTGGACGAAATGACCAATTGGTTCCGCAAGCGGCTGTTCCTGCCCGTCATTCGTTTCTGGCGAGAGCAGGAAGAATCCCAATACATGAATATTGCGAGACGTATGATTCGTTTGATCGAGGAACGTTATGATCGTGAATTGTCGCTGGAAGCCTGTGCCGCTGAGCTTAATTTTCACCCTGTTTACCTAAGTCGGGTATTCAAGAAGGAAGCTGGAGTCAATTTTACGGAATATCTCGCAGAGTATCGTATGGAAAAAGCAAAGACATGGCTGCAAACAACAAATCTTAAAATATCGGAGATTGCCGAGAAATTAAACTATACCAACCCAACCGCATTTATCCGTACATTTCGCAAAATCACAGGAACCACCCCCGGCAAGTACCGGGAGCAGCAGCGATAAAACAAACCTGCTCTGCCCGCCATGGCAGGCAGGCTTTTTTATGTTTGGATGAAGGAAGAAGACCACTTTTCTCTATGAAGTTAAGACAGGAATATAGAGGTTGAAAGCAGTTCATTGCGCCTTTGAACTCTGTGATATAAATGAGCTAAACCCTTGCTACATAAGGAAAAACAAAAGGCTAAAACGAGACGATAGCCAGTCATTCGTTTATCCTCCACAATGAAGACATGAATTCAGGAAGTGATATTTTGTAATCGTTTCCAATGTGGGGAGGAAGACAATATGAAAGCCGAAACGGCGGCTCGAACACGGCCCGCTACCCGCAGTGACAAAAACCTGCTGTGGAGGGACATTATCAAAAACCGGTGGCTGTATATCATGTTAATACCGGGTGTGCTTTACTTTGTTATTTTCAAATACATACCCATGTATGGCATCACGATGGCTTTTCAGGATTACACGCCTTACAAGGGCATCTTGGGGAGTGACTGGGTAGGGTTCAAACATTTCCAGCGTTTCTTCGGAGAACCGCAGTTCTGGACATTATTTCGAAATACGTTTTTACTTGCCATTTATAACATTGTGTTCTTTTTCCCACTGCCGATTGTACTGGCACTCATGATGAATGAAGTTCGCCGTGAACGGTTCAAACGATTTGTACAAACGCTCGTCTATGTTCCACACTTTGTTTCCTGGGTTGTTGTTGTCGGTGTGTTCTACATGCTGTTCACAACTGAGGGTGGTGCAATTAATGAATTGCTCTATAACCTGACAGGACAAAAAGTGGCGTTCCTGCTTGAACCTGGTTGGTTCCGAACGATGATTGTCGGACAATCCATCTGGAAAGAAGTTGGTTGGGGCACAATTATCTTCCTGGCGGCACTTTCCGGTGTTGATACACAGCTCTATGAAGCAGCACGGATTGATGGTGCCAATCGCTGGCGCCAAACCTGGCACATTACGCTGCCGGCCATTCGCAGTACCATCGTCATTTTGCTCATTTTGCGTCTGGGCAATTTCCTGGATACAGGCTTTGAACAGATCTTCCTGATGCTGACTCCGACAAACCGGGATGTGGGCGAGGTATTTGATACCTACGTGTACACAAAGGGTCTTACACAGGCACAGTACAGTTATAGTGCGGCTGTCGGGTTGTTCAAATCGGTTGTCGGGCTGGCGCTTGTCCTTGGTGCCAATACGATGGCCAAAAAATTCGGGGAGGAAGGCGTCTACTAACCTTTGGGTGCAGACGTTCTTCACCAGACAGGAGTGAACATTGATGCAACAGGATAAAACGTGGGGCAACCGGATCTTTGATTTTCTCAATCACGGCTTGCTGCTGTTGATTGGAATTGTGACGGTCATCCCGTTCATTTATATTTTGGCCGTCTCATTTACCAGTCCGCATGAAGTGGCTAAGGGAGGATTCATTCTTTTTCCAAAAGAGTTCTCTCTGGCTGCGTACCGTTACATTTTCTCTACAGATACCTTGATTCGCAGTCTGGGTGTATCGGTCTATATTACGGTGATCGGTACCTTCATTAACCTGCTGTTTACGTCACTTATGGCGTATCCGCTCTCCAGAAGATATTTGCGTGGACGCCAGCCCATTTTGCTCGGTGTATTGTTCACGATGCTCTTCAGTGGCGGGATGATTCCAACATACTTTGTCGTGAAATCCTTGCACCTGACGGATACGTTGTGGTCACTGATGTTACCTACTGCTATTAGTGCATTTAACTTGATTGTACTGAAAAACTTCTTCCAAGCCATTCCCGATGAACTGGAGGATGCAGCCAAAATTGATGGATGTAACGATGTCAGCGTATTGTTCCGGATTGTACTGCCGTTGTCCATGCCAGCCATGGCGACATTTTCACTCTTTTACGCGGTGGCCCACTGGAACAGTTTCTTCAGCGCTGTTATCTATATCAACGATAGTGAGAAGTGGCCTGTTCAAGTTTGGCTGCGTGAGATTGTCATTCTGGCACAGAGCCGAATCGGAGACACGAGTATCGAAGAGACCGAGATCCAGCCGCTTACCATTCGCATGGCGGTTATCGTATTCTCCACAATCCCGATTATGCTGGTATATCCATTCCTGCAAAAGCACTTTGCAAAAGGCGTGATGCTGGGTTCGGTGAAAGGTTGAGTCGTCACATGGTTCAAAGTCAGTTCAGTATGACTGCATAAAAAAAGGGAGGTTTTCATGTTATGAAAGCAACAAAAAAGAAAGCCGTAGCTGTCTTAAGCACACTGGCACTGGTGACAGGTTTGCTGGCAGGATGCGGATCAGACGAGGGTCAGGCTGCCGAGGGCGGCGTACAAAATGTGTCCATAGCCATTGCACAGGTGGGTGATGTGCCAAGCAAAGGCAATGAAGTTCAGCAAAAGATTGAAGCGTATACCAATACCAAACTGGATATCCAGTGGATTCCGGCTTCGGCCTACAATGACAAAATTAACGTGATGATCGCTTCAAGCGATATGCCGAAAATTGTGAAAGTACAATATAACCCAACGGTGACCAGCGCAATGCGTAATGACGTGTTCTGGGAAGTGGGACCTTTGCTGAAAGACTACAAAAATCTGTCGGCACAGAACGAGCGTTTTTTTGACAACATCAAGGTAGAGGGCAAAATTTATGGGGTTCCTGTGTTCTCCGATATTGCGCGGGCTACAGTGATCTATCGCAAGGACTGGTTCGAGAAACTGAATCTGAAGGTGCCAACCACACCGGATGAATGGTATGAAACGATTAAAACGCTGGCTACCTCGGATCCGGATGGAGATGGTCAGGATAATACGTTTGGACTGATGCTTTTCAAAAAATATAATGAGGATCAATATTCCTTCACAACGCGCCTTGGCGTAAGTTTTGGTGCACCTAACAAGTGGAAGGTCGAAGATGATGGCAGCTTCACGCCGGAATTCATGACACCGGAATATATGCAGGTGCTGGATCTGCTGAAACGTTTGTACGATGAGAAACTTCTGAACCAGGACTTTGCCGTATTCGACTCTACGGAAGCGGAGAAAAAGTATGATTCCGGTGTTGTTGGTATCCGTGTTGGTGTTGCGCAGAACGGAAAAAGTCAGCAAGAGCGTTTGTCCAAAAACAATCCGGATGGTGTGGTAGACATCGCTGGTTTGCTTGGAGCGAACGGAGATCGTGTTGCAGGACAGACGGGTAACTCCGGAATACTGGCATTCCCTAAATCAACGGTGAAATCGGAAGAAGAACTCAAGAACCTGCTCTCCTTCCTGGATAAACTGATGGACCCTGAGATGGCGACCCTGTTGATGCGTGGTATGGAAGACAAACATTACACCAAAGTGGGCGAAGATCAGGTGGAGATGAGTGACTTCGATGCATTCCAGCGTGAAGTGAAGCCTTACCGTGACAACCTTCCTTATGTCGAAGGCTATAACGTACCGAAATTGAAGGATACCGAACTGGGTGAAAAAGGTACGGCACTTGCCAAGGAACTGGCGGAGCACGCTGTGCCAAACCCTGCACTGACGTTATATTCTCCAACGTATGGTGACCGCGGGGCGGATCTGGATCAGGTGATTGCCGATGCACAAACCAAATACATTATGGGCAAGATCGATCGAAGTGGCTGGGAAAAGGAAATCGAGAATTGGGGCAATGCGGGTGGAAACAAGATTCGTGAGGAATATGCCGAAGATTATAAAAAACAGGCTCAATAAAGAGCCGGAAGCGGAGGCTTGATCATGAAGGAAACACTGCAACTCACATCGGTGCGCATGGCACAGCAATTCATGGAAAGTTATCGCAACCATGAGCTGTACGCCACTTGGCATTACGAGAACGGCTGCTTTTTGAAAGCACTGGAGGAGCTGTATACACATACGGGGGAGCAAAAGTATTTTGACTACATCCGTGAGTTGATGGATCATTTTGTTCAGGAAGATGGCTCCATTCGCTCCTATACGGTTGAGGAATATAACCTGGATCAGATCAATCAGGGAAAATCACTGTTCCTACTACATGAGAAAACGGGTGAAGAAAAATATCGCAAAGCTGCGGAGCTGCTTATGACTCAGCTTAAGGGACAGCCACATACGAGTGAAGGCGGGTTCTGGCACAAAAAGATTTACCCTTTCCAGATGTGGCTGGATGGATTGTACATGGCTACTCCGTATCTGACCCAGTTTGGCGCAGTGACGGGTGAAGAGAAGTGGTTTGACAAGGCGGCTCTGCAGCTCTTGCTGGTGGAGCAACGTACACGTGATCCGCGTAGTGGTCTCTTGTACCATGCCTGGGATGAGAGCAAAGAGCAGCGCTGGAGTTCGGGTGAGACGGGATGTTCACCACATGTCTGGAGTCGGGCGATGGGCTGGTATGTGATGGCGGTTGTGGATACATTGGATCATCTGCCGGTAGATCATCCGCAGCGCGGACAGATTGTGGGTATCTTCGAACGGGTAGCAAACGCACTAGTGCATGTACAGGATCAGCAGACCGGACTATGGCCACATTTGTTGGATCAACCGGGACGTGAGCGGAACTATCTGGAGGCTTCCGGGACCTCAATGTTTGTCTATGCATTGGCCAAAGGTGTGCGTAAAGGATATCTAAGTGGCAAGTTCAAAGCGATTGCAGAAAAAGGGTATCAGGGTCTGCTACAGCATCTGCTGCAAACGGACCGTGAAGGCGTGCTGTCCTTGACGCAGTGTAATGGCGGAGCCGGTCTTGGAGGAAGCCCGTATCGTGACGGGTCCTATGAGTATTATGTGACCGAGTCCATTCGGATCAATGATCCGAAGTCGGTCGCTCCGTTCATTTTGGCAGGAGTGGAGATTGAACTTTACAAGTCCAACTAACATGTACATGAGAACGGAGAGGGCAGAAATAATCTGAGGAAGCGAAGCGTTCGCCTTTATCCCCGGATTTTCCCCTTTATAAAAGGGAATCAAAAAATCTGGGGATAACAGCGATCTGAAGGTTGTTCTGTCATCGGAGTGGTCTGTGTACATAACCTTATCCAAAAGGAGAGATGGTTCATGAGTCCAAAAGGTCCAATGTCCCGTTTAGGCGGAATCGTTGTAATTGGTGCTATGTCCGCTGGATTGCTTGCAGGTTGCGGGGGAGAAAAAGCACCTGCTGCAGGGGAAGGTAAACTTCCCATTTCCATCTCTTTAATGCAGGTAGGTGATATACCGGCCAAGGAGAACGGGATTGAAAAGAAGATTGAGGAATATACAAATACGGATGTCAATGTACAGTGGATTCCGCAGTCTGCTTTTGATGATAAGGTGAATGTTATGGTTGCTTCAGGTGAGATGCCTACCATTATGCGTGTGAATTATGTACCGACAACATTTAATGCCGCCAAAACGGGACTGTTCTGGGAACTGGGGCCTTACTTGAAGGATTATAAGAATCTTTCTGCCCAATCCGAAGCTTATTTTAACAATATCAAAATTGAAGGCAAGGTCTACGGTATTCCGAACTTCCGGGATATTGGACGGACTGCGATCGTATATCGCAAGGACTGGTTTGATACATTGAAGCTGGATATACCAAAAACGCTGGATGACTGGTATGAAGTGATGCGCTCCATTCGCAAGGATGACCCTGACGGAAATGGTAAGGAAGATACGTACGGTGCACTGCTCTTCAAAAAGTATAATGAGGGTGTCTCTTCCCCACTGACGCGGATTGCTGTAAGTATTGGCGGTGTTAACAAATGGGGAGTGGATGATGCTGGGAAACTGACCCCGGAGTTCTTGACTACCGAATATGTGGATACAATGAAACTCTTCAAGCGACTGTTCAGCGAGGGACTGATTAATAGTGATTTCCCTGCTCTGGACCCTTCTGATGCGGACAAAAAAATGGATTCCGGCCTAGTTGGCATGAAGCTTAACGGTGTGGCCCAGAACGGGAAGTCCTCCCAGCAGCGGCTTACGCCTAATGCTCCGGATGGAGAGATTGATGTGGCTCCGTTCCAGGGAACCGACGGAATTCGAATCGCCGGGGAGCCGGGAAACTACGGAATGCTGGTCATCCCGAAGGCATCCGTTACGGATGAGGAGCAATTGAAACAGGTTCTTACCTTCCTAGACCAGTTGATGGATGAGGAATTAAGCGCGTTACAACTCCGTGGATTGCTCGATGTGCACTACAGCAAGACTGCTGATGGGAAAACCGAACTTAAGGATTTTGACGCTTATCAGCGTGAAGTGAAGCCATATCGGGATAATTTGTTAAGTATTGAAGGTTATAATGTACCTGAACTCGTCGATGTTCCCATTGGTATGAAAGGTACAAAGATGGCGCGTGAGAATGAGCAATACGCCATTGCCAATCCGGCACTCACCTTGTCTTCGGCAATCTATACTGAGCGTGGTCAGGAGTTGGATCAGATGATCTGGGATGCGCAGACCAAGTACATTATGGGTAAAATCGATGACGCAGGTTGGGAGCAGGAAATCGCAAACTGGAGAAAAGCCGGTGGTGATCAATTGATCACAGAACTTGAAGCATCCTATAAGGAATTAAACGGGAAATAAAGCTGGCTGAAATAAAAAAAAGGTTGATCAAATGGAATGATATGGTTTATTCTATGAGTGAGTTCATTTTTCCAATATCATAAGAAAAACCACACCCTTAAAGCATAAGGCTATGAATCTGCGGATTCATGGCCTTTTTTTGTGTTTTAGGCGAATGAAATGGGTCTATGGAAGGAGGGGCGCACACCTTGAAGTAACGGGGATGGACGAAAAATAATATCAATAGCCTAGTACAACATGGTAGAATATTGATTATTATGGCAAATTTAGGTTTTGGTTATGAAGAGAAGTGACTAGATTGACCACGTAAAGCATCCCCATACTAAGGTACATAGGAGCGTGAGTAGATTGAAGAAGCAGATCAAAGGACACGAGAAGAAGAAAAAACGGAACGTGTGGATCGTCGGATTATTAACGACAGCTGTATTGGCAGGAACACTATTACCGATGGGCCCCGTACATTTTACTTCAACAGCGAATGCCGCATCGGGAACAAGTGACACTGCCCTTAGCAAGTTCAAGGATATCAAGGGCCACTGGGCTCAAGCGACAATTGCCAAAGCTTATGAAAAAAATCTGATCTCAGGTTACCAGGACGGAACGTTTCGTCCCAATGGCAAAATTACGCGTG
Organism: Paenibacillus sp. BGI2013; assembly: GCF_002843485.1. Lineage (NCBI taxonomy): Bacteria > Bacillati > Bacillota > Bacilli > Caryophanales > Paenibacillaceae > Paenibacillus > Paenibacillus sp. BGI2013. The sequence continues at coordinate 172,152 of NZ_PJFA01000009.1, read as the reverse complement.
GGGAATATGCGACCATACTCGCCCGCGCGACTGGACTAGAGAAGGTAGAGGGGCAGAATCCCTTTGCTGATCTCAAGGGCCATTGGTCTGAAGCCGCGGTTAGCCAACTTGTTGGACAAGGATTCATTAATGCTGGCGATTACGCCAAAGGGTTCAATCCAAATGCGGAACTGACGCGTTACGAGATGATGAAATGGATTGCAAATGGACTGATCAAGTCCGGAGCCAGCTTCCAGGATGCTTTTAACGATACAAAAAACACGCTGCTTCCCACACCGGAAGTGAACCGTGGCACCATTCGTGCTGAGCAGATTCCGTATCTTGCCCTTGTCCGTGGGACAGGCATTGTCGGTGGATTCCAGGATGGCACATTAAAACCAGCGGACTCCACCACTCGTGCAGAAGTATCGGCCATTTTGCTGCGTTATATGGACGTAGAGGGCACGGATGCCGGGAAGTATAGTGACCTGAATGAAATGAGAGAGGTCGGCACGACGGGTACGAATTTAACGACGATTAGTAATTATAGGTACACTAAGAATTCAGTCAAAGTTAGTGATATATCAAAAGAAGAAATTAATTTATCCAATAAATCTGGTGTAGTTACACTCCATAGATATATCGTCGTGGATGTTACTCAAGGTAAAGCAAAAGGTATCTATGCACCATTATTTATTGGTCCAGAAACACATCTATTCAAAGGTAATTATATGGCTTTTGCAGATATATCTTTTACATCCAAAATTGATAAATCCAACTTAATCACCTTCAATGGTGGCCTATATAGTGGTTTTTTACAATTTAATCGATTGGATCTTAAGCACACCTCTAAGAACGGTTTAGTTACTATTCCGGAAAGTTCGAGAGATTTGATAAAAAAAGATGTGAAGAAGAGATTTTGGATCACATCCGTTTTAGCAGGGAAAAGTGGGGCATATATCTTTAATGAAAAAAGTGAAAATGTACTACAAATTCAGAATATGTAAGTAGTACTAAATGGTGGTGAAGTGTTTTTGCAGGTCCATGGTGAGAAGAAATACCTAATTGTTATCTTAATTTTTCTTATTAATATACTATGTTTGAATTTATCATCGCCTATAGAAGCTGCAAGCTCGGATTCGTATGGACCCAAGAAACAAGAAATTTCAAATACAATACAGTCGTTAGAAAGGGTAGCGAATCCGGGTGTTTATTGGTATCAGCTTGATAATGGTAGCTTCAGGGCAGATCACACTAACGGACCAACTTTCTCGGATAACCTTAATAGTAATTCATGTTCTAGACCGTACCCAGCTGAGAAAGAAATACCTAACGAAGTGGATTTTTCCAGGTGGCCCGCTGAACATTGGCCAGAGTTTCAATCTCAAAGAATCACACAGCGAATGGTAGAAAATGTTCGTATTAAGAGTGTAGATTATCAAACAAGCGTGAAGCAGTTATTCTATACTGGGGTTGGTACTACGGTTATAAGAGAAGGTAGTACTGTCGTAAAGATCATTACCAAAACAGGGGGCTCACATCAAGTAACTGAGTGGAATGATTATGAGAATGGTGGTAGAACAAATCAAGGTTGTCTTAAGCAAATAGTAGCCTACCATACACCAATGGACATCATCTGGGAGGGTGATCTGGTAGAAGAAAAAGAAATCGATGTAACTCCAAATAAAACCCTTACCATAGGACAAACTCAGCAGATGATAGCCAAGGTGAAGACCAAAAACTATGGCGAAACAGATTTTAATGGGGGCATCGACGTATCCCGAAGGGAAACGGAAATCAAATGGTTTTCTTCTGACGAGACAATTGCGAGTATAGAGCTCAAAACAGGGATGTTAACGGCCGAAAGTCCAGGCACGGTCACCGTGCGTGCGATCTGGAACAATGGTACATATCTGATCTCGGATACCGCCACCATAACAGTCACGTCTGAGCCAGGACTCGTTGTGAATCTGCCGAATGCTTGTAAAGCCAATACGACACCTCTACAGGCAGAAGCAGTTCTAACCAAACCGGATCGCTCTGTTCATAAACTGACGGCACATCCCAAATTGACGTGGCAGAGCTCGAATCCGACTATAGCGACGATCGGTGCTGATGGCAAAATCACGACAAAAGGGATCGTGGGTAGCACTACCATAAAAGCTCATTTTCTTGATTCTGCTCAGCAACTGGATGAACAAGGGACTCAGGTGCTTGAGGTGAAGGACTGCACGAATAATGGAGGAGGTGGTAATGATGGCGATCCGGGGGGCGACCCTGCGAACGCTTGCCCTGTGACCATCAGCCCACCGAGTAGAGGCACGGTTATTGAAGCATCGGTTATGGACCCATCTGTCCGAGGTGTGTTGAAGGCAGACGAGCGTGGATCTGAGAAGTTCGATGTTACCCGTGGTATTCCAACTTCGGAAGATCTCTATGCCAATGTCTTGGCCAAGGAATATCTGTTTCAGCACCGCTGGGTTAACATGACGGGAACGGTGACTTACACCGTTAAAGTGAAAAGGGTTTATCATAAAACCTGGACGATCCCGGGAAGAGCCTCTAGTGGTGAGGGGGACCCAGGAACACCTCCTGAGCCCAAAGAACTTGATGTGCCCGGGGATAGAAATATGCAAGTAACACGGACATATAGCTATTGGCAGATCGATAACCTAGAGGCCTACAAGGTAAATGAGGCAAAGGTATCTAACTATGCACTAGGCGGTTATGGTGATACCGTGACCCTTATGCCCAATGCATATACACCACCGACTTTGCAATCGGCTAAGGATATTGCGATTACCAATCATGTGAAACCTGCGCCATGTCGAGAAATTGATCTTGGTATCAAAGGGGTTCCGGGTGGTTCGGCTGAACCGCCTACGCCAGATGAAACATCATTGTTTCAATCCAAAGCTGAAGCGGAGGTTAGAGAAAATACCGTCAATAATGACAAGGTAACCTTTAATGGAGCGACGATTATGGACCCTGCTCCCGTGGAAAAAACAGCTCCAAGACCTGGGACGATCCCCCAGCCTGGCATGATCGGGGACGATGTTCTGTACCAGAACCGGCTTACGATCAAGAACACGTTGATGAACAAAGCTAACCAGCCGACCACGGGTGAGATTACGTATGGACTTCTCCCTGGCAATGTTAACGGAGGGCAGGATCAGAAGTTCCCCATTCTGGGCATTAACTCGGTTACAGTACATACTCCAGTTGTGAACTATGCCTGGGTGTCAGATGATCAGCCTCATAATCAGAAGACTACGCCTGATCCGACCAGAGCTGCACTTATTTTAGAGCGCCCATTCATTGTACGAATCCCAACCTCAGGTCAACATTTGGATGTAGCAAGTTATCTTGGGTATGGAAACCATGATTATGCGAAATATTTCCGGATCAAACAGGTTCGTTTTCCATTCGATGTCTATAACGGTGCCAGAAGTCAGTTTATTCCGGCCAAGACATGGGTGGATATTCCGGTAAATCAGTTGGACACCCCTTTTTATCTTCCTGTATGGGTAGATGAAGGGAATTACCAAATTGAGTTTCGAAATATCGCCGAAAATGCACCTGCAAACTTCACAGAACAACAGGATGCGAACACCAATCTGACCCATCATGTCGCAGCAGATACCGTTGCTGTAGAGGTTATCGGACGATTGTATGATTTTCACATCACCGATATTTCAGACTACAACTGGGAAAATGTGTTCCGCAAGCGGATGGGAAGCCCCGAACCAACAGGTGTGAGTTACTGGACCGGAGGAAACAGTATAGACGGAGATCCCCGAGGTAATTTGGCTCCCTATGTCCTGCCTATTCGTCCCGGTAGTCATCCGGTACAGGGGTTCCGAAATGCTGCAGTGAAGACGGGTTACCATTTCAAGTTTGATCTGAAGACAAAGGGCAATATGTTTGGGAAACAGGATGGTATCCGAATCACGCCGTCGTTCTCTTTTGTGAGTAAAGATGGCACCACCCGGCAAGAAGTGGATTTATACTACCATCGAGGACAGGAACGACTCATTCGTATCGGATCGGCACAAGATTTAGAAAAACGCTTTGTTGTCCTGAACTCACGGTTGCGGAATGTCCCCGGTACGGAGTTAGGTGATACAGCGCGCTATCAGTATACCTATGAACTGTCGGAGGAGGAACGCAATCAGGGTACAATGGCGGAACATATGGTTCGTTTCGTGGATCAGACCTCTCATCATAAAACGTGGGTAGGTCGTTATGACTGGATGATTCTTCCTTCACAGATCCGCACACTCATTGGCCCAAAAGCAGATATTCCCTCCAGTGTTAATGTGGATCGGGCGAATGCAGCGATTCAGCGCTGGTATGGGGAATATAGCTTGCCCGCAGATGTATATGCAGTGCCCAAAGGAACCGATCTCGAGTCACTTGCCAGACAAAACCAGTTGGATGAGAAGGCAATGGTATTTCTGAGGGAGGGTTACATTGTGGTTAACTTCAATATGGAAACATTGCGCAGTGGTAATACGAGTGCACCACATCTGCAATATATTCACGCACCGTTGATGAATCAATGGCAAATGGAAGGTTTTGATAACAACCCGGTAGATAATCAGGGGAGAAGCTGGCCGATGCAAGATGGGGACGTGGTTTTGTACCACGCCGATCAATCCAGCCGGAATGATTTCCAATCCCAGGTACCACATTAGAGAGATATCGTTTTACCCATAAAGAAGGCAAGCGTAATGTGAATCTACATGACGTTTGTCTTCTTTTTTGTGTAATTCGGATTATGGTTGGGCAGCAGAACGGGTATAAAGGGTAAGGAGCACTCGTACCATCCATATTCATCAATTTTCTCAACGAGAGGGGAACAACACACATGATTGAAGAGGATAAGCAGGAAATAATGATTTCAGAAGATACATACAAAGGAAGAGATTTAGGTGTCACATTAGAAGCACAAACCTGTCACTTCAAAGTCTGGTCACCGTTAGCCGTTCAGATGGAACTACTCCTGTACCCGCCTTTGACAGGTGGGAGCCCGGAGGAAGAGCCCAATCAATTGAAACAGAGGGCGTTACCCATGCACAAGAAAGAACAAGGCATTTGGGCTCTGGAGTTGGAAGGGGAGTTAGATAACTACCGATACATGTACAAGCCTACTTTCGAAGATGGACAATCAACGACTGCTGTTGATCCATACGCACGAGCAGTCACCATGAACGGAGAAATGGGTGTAATCATCAGACTGGGGCAGACGCATCCCCATGGGTGGAGTGAGGATATTCGCCCTGAATTGACTAGTCCTGTAGATGCAGTCCTGTACGAACTGCATGTACGTGATTTTTCCATACACCCATCATCTGGAATCACGCATAAAGGAAAATACCTGGCTTTTACCGAGACCGGGCTGCGGGATTCAGAGGGCAACACGCTGGGAATCGATCATTTGGTTGAACTGGGGATCACCCATGTGCATCTGCTGCCTGTATTTGATTTTGCGACAGTGGATGAGTCCGGGGTGGATGGGGATACGTCTGATGGCTCCAACTATAACTGGGGATATGATCCGCTCCATTACAATGTCCCGGAAGGTTCCTATGCATCACGTGCAGATGATCCGGAGACACGAATTCGTGAGTTCAAATCCATGGTGCTTGCCCTTCATAACAAGGGAATAGGTGTCATTATGGATGTGGTATATAATCATACGTTTGATACGGCAGGCAGCTCTTTTGAAAAACTTGTACCAGGGTACTACTATCGTCAAAACGCCGATGGGACCTATAGCAATGGTTCAGGTACGGGCAATGAGGTGGCTACTGAACGCACCATGGTTCGCAAATTTATCATCGACTCGGTCCGTTACTGGGTAGAGGAGTATCATGTGGATGGTTTTCGATTTGATCTGATGGGCCTGATCGACACAACTACGATGAAACAGCTTGCAGCGGAGTTGCACACCGAAGTGTCACCTTCCATATTGTTATATGGTGAACCATGGGGCGCACTGGATTCGCTGCTTGGAGATGATATGACCCTAAAAGGAACGCAGCGCGGGGCGGGTTTTGCTGTGTTTAACGATAATTTCCGCGGAGTGATCAAGGGAGACAGTGATGGGATGGGTACGGGATTTGCGACAGGTGCGGACGGGAAAGAAGACGAATTGTGGACTGGCGTCCGGGGAGCCATTGAGGATTTTACGGATGGTCCATCCGAGACGATTAACTATGTAACAGTGCACGATAATCTCAACCTGTGGGACAAAGTCGCACGTACACAAGGACTCCACGATACCTTGAATTTCCTCACCTATGACGAGGGTGGAAGTATTCGTGGATGCCAGAGTGTGGAAGAGGCAGTAGAGAAGGCTAAGCCTTACCTGCAGATCGATTCGGAACACATTCTGGAGAATGAGACCGTTAGGCGTAGTCTGCTTGCCAATGGTATCGTTCTAACCTCCCAGGGTGTTCCCCTGATCGCGGCTGGAGATGAGCTGCTTCGAAGCAAATATGGGGACGCCAACAGCCACCAGAGTGGAGACGTGGTCAATGCCATACATTGGGAGCAGAAGAAGCTGTTCAAGCCGGTATTTAATTATTATCGTGGGCTGATTCGTCTTCGGCGAGAGCATCCAGTATTTCGACTTCGTACACGGGAAGAGATCGAGAAGCATGTTCGTCTTCTTGAAAAAGGTAATGGACTGCTGGCGTATGAACTGAACGGTACAGTAGCCAGCGATTCATGGGAACGCATTGTTGTCATCTATAACGCGGCAAAAGAAAACCGTGACATCGCTATTCCCACAGGGACATGGAATGTGATTGTAGAGAAAGGACAAGCAGGCGTTAATACGATACGCACCATACAGGACGGACAGGTACATGTGAATGCGATATCCCTTACGGTGATGTATTCCAATTCCTAATGAACGCAAAGCTTGCCAAGAATTGAAGGGTCCAACAAACCATTAGTAAAATCGCTAACAAGGACACGTTCAAGATATCCAATCAATCGAATTTAATCAAATAAATTGAGATAAAACAAATCCCCCTTTCCCGTAAGAAAGGGGGATTTGTTGATGCGTCAGAGCCATTGGCTTGGTCGCAGGGCTATACATTGTCATGTCTCGACCTTCTTTATGCTGTGCACCTGTTGGTGCACTTTAATCTCAACCAATTGACATCCTGCAATTTATTCTTGTATATTCCAAACTTTTTTTGTCAGGACAGGTACAAATGCTGTCAATCTATGGCGCTTGTTTTCATATCCTATATTTTGAAAGCGATTGCTAATTGAATACGCAAATTGGACCGATATGATGAGTACAGACAACCCCGGGTTGACAAACAACGTCCCGCTCCGTAACATCGGGACAACACGAAATCAATGGATATAAAGGCGGTGGGAACGATGCCGGAATGGACTTCTTTTCGTTACGATGGCAACGATCTTGGCTTAACATATACTCGTGCAGCAAGTACTTTTAAATTGTGGGCACCTACGGCACAACAGGTTTATATATTGGTTTTTGACGATGAAGGGCATTACAACGATAGTGGTAAAGTACAAGATCATGAAAATGGGCAGGAACATGATCTGACGCGCGATGCGGACGGAATATGGAGTCTGAAGCTCAGTGGCGATTGGGCAGGACATTATTATATGTACCGAATTATCCATGATAATCAGCGGATTGAAGTGGTTGTTGATCCTTATGCCAGAGCGGTAACGGCTAATGGGCAACGAACGGCTATTATAGATCCTGAGACCACCAATCCGGTTGATTGGGACCTGGATGTCAAACCTGCTTTTCTGCGTCCTGTTGATGCCGTGTTATATGAGTTGCATGTTCGTGATTTCTCCTCGGATCCACATGCAGATATTCCGTACAAGGGAAAATATCTGGCATTCACGGCATCCGGTCTGACAGATAGAGCAGGCAATAGTATTGGCGTAGACCATCTTGCCGAACTGGGAGTCACTCATGTACATCTTCTGCCTGTGGCGGATTATCAGACGGTGAATGAACTCGCTACAGCAGATGTGGGTTCAAATGTCAGAGCACCATACAACTGGGGGTATGATCCCCAGCATTATAACGTTCCCGAAGGTTCGTATGCGACAGATCCTCGTGATCCTGCAGTTCGAATTCGGGAGCTCAAATCACTCGTTCAATCGCTGCACAGACAAGGCATTCGCGTTGTACTTGATGTTGTCTATAATCACACGTATAGCGTGGAAGAGGGACCTTTTGAACGGATTGTACCAGGCTATTATTACCGTTATCGGGAGGATGGGACCCTCAGTAATGGTTCTGGTGTAGGCAATGAATTGGCAACAGAACGTCCAATGGTGCGAAAGTATATTTTGGATTCTCTCCGATATTGGGCAGAAGAATATCATGTGGACGGATTTCGATTTGACCTTATGGCCCTGATTGATACGGAAACGATGAATGAATTGACACGCGAATTGCGGGAGCAGATCGATCCGGCGTTTCTGATCTATGGGGAACCCTGGATGGGTGGAGATTCACCTTTGGACCGCAAAACATTAAAAGGAACCCAGCGAGGTCAGGGGTTTGCAGTATTTAATGATCATTTTCGCAGTGCAATCAAGGGTGATAGTGATGGCAGTGGCAGAGGGTTTGTCACGGGTGCCGGAGGGCAGGAATATGAGCTTATTAGGGGATTAGCGGGAGCACTGGATGATTTCACATCTTCACCTGTGGAAGTTGTCAATTATGTAACTGCTCATGACAATCTCAATCTGTGGGATAAAATTGCAACAACAATGAACCTTAGACATGAATTAGGTTTTCCCGTATGGAAGGACGGACAGCCGGTGGGAGGCGGAAGTGCTGAGTCGGCGGTAAAAGCAGCAGATCCTTATCGGTATGTGGATGCAGATGATGTTTTGAATCATGAGATGGTTCGTCGCTCGTTACTCTCCTCCGGCATTCTGCTTACTTCTCAGGGTATTCCGTTTCTGCACTCAGGGGATGAGATGCTCAGATCCAAAGCCGGTGATCATAACAGTTATCGGAGCGGGGATGCGGTGAACGCCATCACATGGGCCAACAAATCACGCTTCAGACCGGTGTTCGACTACTATCGTGGTCTTATTCATTTGCGGAGAACACATCCCGCTTTTCGTATGATTGATGCTGAACAGGTACGAAATCACCTTCGTGTTATTCGTGCGGATGGTAATGTAGTTGCCTTTATACTTCAGGATGGTGCGAATCAGGACACCTGGAATCAGATTATGGTCATCTATAACGGAACGGAACATGAGCAGCATGTCGACCTGGGGGAAGGGGACTGGCATGTTGTGGTCAATGATCATCAGGCAGGCACAGACGTGATCGAGACTGTTCGTGGTACTGTTCAGGTAGAACGATGGTCTTTAATGGTACTGTATGACACAGAGCATGCTGGAGGCGCTGAACCATCAACAGTGGAGATTAGTTTTCCTCGCCAGGTATATAGTCCGAAGGAGACCACTCAACTACGAGCGATCGTACGGGACAGTATTGGCAATGTGGTGGAAAAAGCTCCAGTTACCTGGACTTCTTCTGATCCGGATATTATTCAGATCCAGCCTGATGGAACAATCCATGCACTGGAACGAGGGGAAGCTTCGATTACAGTCCACTGTGGGGACATAACGGCAAGCTGTATGTTACAAGTGGATTATCGTCATGCTGAACGAATTGAAATTGTGGGTGAACCTGTCATGTACATGACTCGAATCAGTCGCTTCCGTGCCTTGGTTCTGGATCAATTTGGTCAGCCGCTTCAGGATTCCAATATACGCTGGAGCTCTTCTCATCCAGAACTTGCAGCGGTGAGTGCAGCAGGGATCGTACGTGCGATGACACCTGGAGTAACCCATATTATTGCTGAGGCTGGAGGAATTCGGGCAACGCTTGGCGTAACGATTCATAAACAGATTTCGCGAACCGTCACGCTTCGATACGAACGGGAAGACCAGCATTATGAAGGTTGGGATGTCTGGGTATGGGGCACAGGTATGGAGGACGGAGCCGTACGGCTGGAACAAGTCGGTAATGCCGCCGAAGCCCGCTTCCGCGTTGCTCCGGGTCTGCATCACCTGGGATTGATCATTCGATTGAACGAATGGGAAGCTAAAGATACGTGCGGAGACCGTTACGTGGACATTGTACCTGAAGACGGGGATGTACACATTATTGTCCGTAGCGGATCAGACGAGATGCAGATCATTCGTGAAAGTGAAAAAACAGAGGATCGTAATAGCGCATAGTTTCTTTATGTATAACTTTGAATGTAGTTCGTCAAAACCTTGATAAATCAGCAGTTGGAAGAGATTCCGACTGCTTTTTTTGGTCTGATTATAAGCCGCATAACTTGCCAAAAAAAAAATTAATTGTCCTGTTTCGTGTTTGAGATCCTCTATCATTGGGGTAAATATAGATATGGCCCACGATTCGGCCAAAGGAAAAAAGACCATTATGGTCTATGAGATAAGCCTCAGTGCTTTCCAACAAATATAATGTAGTGATCCCTTGAAGGAGGATGTTCAATCATGAAATCCAACGGAAAAATGGCTCAACTTACAGCAACGCCAAGAACGGAAAAGAAAGGTGCAGCACTGCGCCTGTTAAGACAAGGCGGACGAGTTCCCGCAGTCGTTTACGGCCCGGGACTTGAAGGTGCTTCAATACATGTAGATGAAAAAGAAATGCTGAAAGTGGCACGCACAGGCCGCTCCGAAATGTTCAACCTGAATGTGGAGGGCGGTAAAACGCTTCCTGTGCTGATCAAGGATCAGCAAGAGCGTAACGGACGTTTGCTGCACGTAGACTTTTTGCAAATTTCCAAGAACAAGCCGATCAGCGTAAGTGTATCGATTGACTTCCAGGGTACAGCGGCCGGCTCGAAAGCTGGTGGTGTATTCCAGACACAGGAGACACAGCTGGAAGTAGAAGGATTGCCTGCGGATCTGCCAACGTCCATTGAAGTGGATGTGAGCGGATTGGACATCGGTGATCGCTTGACTGCTGCGGATATCAAACTCGATAAAGGTTTGACACTCGTAACATCACCTGAATCCATCATCGCTTCCGTCATGCCGCCACAAGCGGCTGAGGAAGAGCCAACGGCCTCTGCTGAGGAAGCTGAGCCGGCAACTGAAGAAAAAGCTACAGAAGAATAAGCCAAGCTACGGGATCTTGCCAGATCTCATGCTTAACCAGAGCCCAGTCCTAGTGACTGGGCTTTTTTTGCTGAGCAAGAGAGTTCAATAGGCACATCGTTCGCATGAAAAATGAGAATGTACTACAATACATGTTAAAGGGTAAGAAAGTAGGTTTAATTCAATGTTTGATCCAACGGTGTATGACAATCTGAAAGTCGGGTTTGAGAATTATCTCTATGATATGGATAACCTGGACGAACGTATTCAGATTACGGGGCGTAAAGATCGGCTGGAGATGGCAGTGATGTCCAGAGAGTTCACATTACAATTTTGTCTCAGGGATCGTCCGGAAGTAACAGGCGAGGTTGTATTAAGCAGTTCCCTCGAGGAGCTTGCAGCGGAGATCCTGGAGACGCCTGGTGCGAATCCGGGTTGCCGCTTGGAACTACGGTTTAGTATGGTTGTGAAGGAGCCTGAGAAGCAGTGCCCAGCCATTCGTCTGATATTACAGAAGAGCTGGCCTGAGCAGAGGATGTGCCAGAACATCCAGTATATCTTTGATGAACAGCCAAACAGGTATAACGTCACGGCTCATGTTTATTTTGACCGCAGTGTGAATGAAGACCAGATGGGGGACATTGCTGAACTCTGTGAGCATATGGCAAATGTGATGAATCAATTATTACAGTTGCATAACCAGTAATTCCGAGAAAAGCCTTGTCTCTTTGTGGAGATCAGGGCTTTTTTTGTATTATTTTTAGAAAATTGTATAGGCTTTCAGGCTTAGGTTTAAGGTCTTTTGGGTTAATGTTTTACGCAAGCGAGTAAGAGAATGTATATTAAAAGGGGGTGAGAGTGCAATTGGACTATACAAAAATGGTGGAATTGCGAAAATAATATTGGGACTAAAGATTTAGTTCTGTACTAAAGGAACTAGTTTTCCTTGCCGATAAAATATCGAAGGGGAGAAACTACATGACAGAGAAATTAATTCGTCTGCTGCGTATACTTCAGGCTATACAAGCAAATCCTGGAATTTCGGCCAAGGAATTGGCGCTGAAATGCGGTACGACTGTACGCACGATTTATCGTGATCTCCGGATTTTGGATAGGGTCGCCCCGATTATGAATGAAGGATACGGTAAAGGTTACCGATTTATTGGTGAGTTTGCGATGTATCCATTAGATTTTACTGAACAGGAAGCAATGGTTTTCTCCTTGCTCCCGTCCGTAGTTGATACCTCCAAGTTACCTGCTGAGTTTGATTCAGCGTTTGACAAGGTTATGTCGGCTCATACCAAATTAAAATCAAGAAACAGTGACATTGTAGAGAATATTGCGGGAATTATTCGGATGGGCACGCCAGCTTATCGTGAGGAAGGAAAAGACCCTAATTTGCTGATTCCCATTATCGAAGCTATTCTAAGCCAGCAAACCATTCGTACTCAATATCATACGCTGACAAGAAATGAGATCACAGTCCGGGATATCGATCCCTATTATCTCATTCCACGTGATCAACGTTTTTATTTGATTGGATACTGCCATTTGCTGCAAAAAGTTCGATTGTTTCGGATCAGCCGTTTTTTGGATGTGACACGAACAAATGCCGGTTTCGACAAGGGTGATTTCAACATAACACAGTACATGAAGAACACATGGTCTATTGACCGTGGCGACGAAAATATCCATTTCAAGGTAAGATTCTCTGAGAAAGTGGCCCCCTACATAAAAGAAGAAGAAATGTTTGTTCGCCCGCGAATGACGAATATGTCGGATGGGGGATTGTTATTTGAAGTGACACTGAATAGCAGCAGAGAATTTTTGAAATGGTTGTATCAATTTGGGCCCGAGGCAGAGGTACTTGAACCTCGTGAGTTTCGTAGAGAGATACGCAGGCAACTTGTCGAGTGGTTGGAACATTATGAAACCGATGTATCATTGTAAAAATTTTAATCATGGAGAAATACAGGAAAAGGAGCAGGTAATATGAGCACCAAATTATTCGCAGCTATGTATGGAATGGATCACTACCATGGAGTACAGGCTTTACATGTGGGGGATACCGTGTATCTCGTCAAAGATCCAGATAATCGTTTGGATTATCAAGCAATTAAGGTTGTTATTCCCCCGATTGGAGCCGTAGGTTATATCGTTAATGATCCGCTGGTCGTACCTCATGGATGTTGGGCCGGGACGGCATTCTACGATGTATTTCATCAACTAACGTGTGCCAAAGTACGATTCATGATGAGAGATATGGTGATTATGGAGTTAATCGAGATGAGTCACATTCCTGTTCCACAGATGGATTCTTTGATTAAGGGATGGCAATTTCGTGAAAAAGCTTGATCATCGTAACAAAAGAAGGCTCATTTACGGATGAGCCTGGTATAGGTCGCTTCCAGATGCATGGCTGTTCTTGCCCAACTGAAATATGCCCTTGCGCTGTCTCGGCCAGCCTTTCCTAACTTCTCGGCAAAAGTGGGATTGCTTGCAAGTTTGTACAGGTAAGAGGTGAAACGTTGAGGACGCTTATAAGCAGTGACAAGGTATCCATTGATACCTGATTCAATAATCTCGCGAATACCTCCGTTATCCGAAGCAATAACGGGTAATCCTGAAGCCATCGCCTCAACATTAACCAGGCCAAAAGCTTCATGTTCTTGAGACGGACAGACCAGACAATCGACTGCCCGATACAACTGATCGATATGCTCATGGTTTATCTGACCACGGAAGGAAACATGGACCTTATGTTTTTGGGCAAGTTCGCGAAGTTTACGCATGTAATACGGAGGTCCTTTGCCTGCAACAACCAGTTGAACAGATACCTGTTGCTGAAGGAGGGCAGTCGCACGAATTAATACGTCTACACCTTTTCCAGGGATCAGCCTGCCGACATACAGAATAGAGAATGGTTTAGTTACTCCAAATTGTGTACGCAGATGAATCTGTTCTTCGCTGGATTCAACAGGTCTGAAGCGGCTTAGATCTGCACCTAATGGAACAACACTCATCCGGTGTTTTACCAACGGAAATCTGCGGCCTAACCTTTGTCGCAGGGAATGACTGTTGACGGCAATCCAATCAGCTTTTTTCATTAATGTGAGTTTGGAAGGCCCGGGCTGAGCAAATGTTAACGAGTGAAGATAGAGTACAACGGGAGTGCGTGGAAAAGCTCGTTTGATGGTAGCCATACTTCGTGGCCTGTTATCCACTTGAATTACATCGTAGGGTTGTTGGGATAACAAACGTATGACTGCTTTGGTGTACATGACAGGACTCGACGCAGGGACACGTTGAATGGTGATCCCATCGATCTGTTCTGTGGTGGCGAGACCTTGCATTTGACGACTTATAATGGTTACCTGATGGCGATGGGCTAGTTCACGAGCGATGCCCAGGATACAGATTTCCACGGAACCATTACCGGGTAAAGGCAATTTCTCGGGTGCAACCATAGCTATTTTCATGATCCGGCTCCTCCTTGTCCGACATCTGTAACAATCTTCGTCATATATCTTATGAGAAGTTGAAGCATTTGGCTCCTGCGAAATGGTAGATGAACCACCCATATAAGCGTGCAGGAATAATCTGCTGCTTGGCATCAAGCGAGATATTCAGCTTTTGTGATATACTTTACGGGAACAATTGAATTCGTTACATGTATAAAAGCAGGAGGAAAATAATGTTACATTCTACGCTGGGGCGCTTCCGGCTGATGTTGTGGTTGCAGGGCATTTCGTACGTGTTGTTACTGTTTGTTGCTTTTCCGTTGAGAGATGCCGGGGTTATGCCGCAGGCTGTCACATGGTTTGGGAATCTGTACGGTTTTTTGTTTTTAATGTATTTGTTATTTATGGTGACTATGTACACCTCACAGAAATGGCGTCTTCGCCGTCCAATTGCTCTGTTCTTTGTTTCTTTCATTCCACTGGGGAATATGATCTATGATGTTGTCGTATTCCGTAAGCTGTATCGTCAACTAAATAAAGCTTGACTTTATTTAACGTTATGAAATATGATGAGTACAGGTTAAACAACCCGTTCCAACTAAAACTACATATTCCTGTTAAAGGGGAGTAGCTTTTACAGTAAAGTCGTCAGTTCGGGATTATATCCCCGGCTTTATTGGCAGCAATTTTGTTGTTAGCGAGACCTTTACCAAGTTTTCATGCTCGGTAAAGGTCTCTTTTTGTGGATATAAAAGGACCTTACCAGTGATGGTAAAGGTCCTTTTTTTTGTACATCATAAGAATATTAAGGAGGAGTCAATTTTGGATGTTTCATTATTATTAGAATATGGGTGGGTGCTTGCTGTCTTAGTGGTCCTTGAAGGATTACTCGCAGCAGATAATGCATTGGTACTCGCAATCATGGTTAAACACTTGCCTGAAGATAAGCGCAAAAAAGCGTTGTTCTATGGTCTCATGGGTGCATTTGTTTTCCGTTTAGGTTCGTTGTTCCTGATTTCTTTCCTCGTCGATGTATGGCAAGTACAAGCGATCGGTGCCCTGTATCTCCTGTATATTTCGATTAACCATATCGTTAAAAAGATACTGGGTAGTCGCAATAAGACAGATGAAGCAGCTGATTCAACGCCGAAGAAACCGAAAAAACAATCCGGTTTCTGGATGACCGTTTTCAAGGTCGAAGTAGCGGATATCGCATTTGCAGTTGATTCCATTCTGGCTGCTGTTGCTTTGGCTGTGGCGTTGCCACCAAGTGGATTGCCTCCAATTGGCGGACTCGACGGTGGACAGTTTATCGTTATCTTCCTCGGTGGATTCATCGGGCTTGTGATCATGCGTTTTGCAGCCTCATACTTTGTAAAATTGCTTCATTCCCGTCCAGGACTTGAAGTTGCGGCCTTTGTAATCGTAGGTTGGGTAGGGGTTAAGCTGGCGGTTATTACACTCGCACACCCTTCATTGGGTGTTCTGGATGAGCATTTCCCGGAAAATAAAATTTGGAAATTCGGATTCTATATTGTACTGATCACCATTGCGGTATGTGGTTGGTTCCTGTCTTCCAAAGTTCCTGAAAAAGAAGACGAAAATCCGGTTGAAGAGTTGGAAAAACAAGCAGGACTGTAATAATCATGTTACGCTAACAACATCATTATTATTTGGGAAACAGGAGATTGTCCTAGGACAATCTCCTGTTTTTGTTTACATATGCAATCTACACCATGATCCAATTTCCAAGAAAAGGGTTGACACATGAATTCTAGTCCCCTTAATATAAGACTAACATTAACGAGGGGAGGCCGAGAGACATGATGCTTGGTTATGATTTGATTCAAACAGGGCGCAACGTAGACATAATAGCATATCCGGCTCATCGTTTCATTGGCCTCATACGGTCGACATAGGGGATAGGCATATCGTTTAGCAGGTTTTATAATCGATATGCGTTCTTCGCTTATATTATAGCGATGGATGACAGACACACAGCATGTTTATGCTGTTCTGTTCTCCGTTATTGTCATTCAGTAGAAGTCATGGGCGACTAGCCTATGGCTTTTTTTAGTTTTATTTTACAGTTGAATCAGCAAACCGAATTTGCTGAACGTACAGGAAGGAATAATACACTTTTATGAATACAGAATTTAATTTATTTACCAATCCAAACGAATTAACAGGTGCCTACCGGCATGAAGTAAAATTGCCTGCAGGTGACCTAACCGTATATGCGGCGCAACAACTCTTCTCCTCGCTTGATTACAAGGTGTTTGAGATGGCAAACAATAATCTGCAGATTCCGGGAATCTCTTATATGAGTTACACGCCAGACGTACACGTCGGTGTAGGTACGTGCATTGGGACGACAGCCGTGTGGGATGCGCAGAGCGGATATGTTTCTCCCTCCATCGTGGGCAGTGACATCGGCTGTGGCATGCGAGTGCATATGACAAACTTGCACAAGGACGAATTGAAAGACATCAAGCTCCGCCGCAAACTCGTCAAGGCCATTGAGAAAGTATTGCCGATGGAGGCGAACCAGCGAGGTCATTACTCGGATATCAGACTGGAGCATATTGTTCGTAAAGGACTGCATGGTTTACCCAAAAAGTATATTCCAGACAGCTATACACCGAAAAAATCAACCGCGATGACACATGTGGAAAGCAGCAAGTTCAGTTACGATGAGGATGTGTTAAACCACGTTCCTGATATGACATGGCATCGTTCACATCGTCAGCTTGGAACACTGGGTGGGGGAAATCATTTTGCCGAGATCCAGGCGATTGAGATCGCTGAAGAGAATCGTGAAATCGCTGAAGCTTGGGGTTTGTATGATGGACAGGTCGTGGTCATGATTCATTCCGGCTCTCGTGCATGGGGTGGTTATGTAAGTCAGACGAGTTCGACAGCGATTGCCAAAGTCATGCAGCGGCTTAACCTGGGTACATCCGATCCCAGACTGGTATTTGCTCCACTTGAGCATGCGGAAGGTCGTCATTATGTGAATATGATGTATTCTGCGTTGAATTACGCTGTTGTCAATCGGCACCTGATTGCGTATGCTATTCGCGAAGCATTCCGGGATGTGTTTGGCTCCAAATGTGAATTTCGTACGTTATACGATCTGATGCACAACTATGCCTGGGAGGAATCTCACGCAGATCAAGGTTCCGTTTTTGTACATCGCAAAGGGGCGACACGTGCGTTGCCGGCAGGTCATCCGGACAATCCAAAGCCCTATCTGGCAACAGGGCATCCGGCGCTTATTCCCGGTTCCATGGGAACTGCTTCATATATCATGGTAGGTCAGCCACAGGGTGCTGATAATTATTATTCAATATGTCACGGTGCGGGTCGAATCCGTTCACGGACGGCAACAAAACGATTGATTAGCATGGAGGATTTTGCTACGGCACTGGGTGTGGGTACAGAAGATGAGATCGTGGTAAATCAACGCTCACTTGAATCCATTATTGATGAATCACCTCAGGCTTATAAAAATGTAGATGAAATTATAGACAGTGTTACCGGCGCAGGCCTGGCTCAAGTTGTAGCCAAATGCAAACCGCTTGTAGCGGTAAAGGGAGCGAAATAATGACAATAAACGAAAAACAAACAGATCCAACCCAGGCGATCTATACCTATGACGAACAACATGATACCCGAATTCGAGTGGAAGGGTACGCCATCTATTCAAGGCTGATTCGTGGAATCAGTGAGGCGCTCCATCAGCGCTATGGGGTTGAGTACAAGCTTTATGCCAGTTCTGACCCGAACAATGAATACTGGGAGTTACTCCGGGAAGACTTGCAAAATGGCAGTGACGAAGTGGAACTGGTAGCCCGCATATTCGAGGATCTGGAACTTCAGACGTTGCATTACGACGATGATGGAGATGTACCCACTTATGGTGTGCATTACTCCATTCGCAACAACGTATTTGCTTATCCGAAATGGGGCGTAGCACTTGTGCGGGTTCCGTTTTTCCGAGAGAACGGGATCTACAGTGAAGACTTTGTCTTTGCCATCGGTGATGAGGAGATGAAGCAATTTCTGGGAAGTGTCCGGGAACGGGAACGTCAGCAAAATATGAAAAAAGTAACAGTCTACACCGATGCCCGCAATGGCAGCGATCGTCACGTCGAATCCATCACTCGCTCCGTGGGACGAGAGGATGTTGTTCTCTCGGCGCACATCAAGCAGGATATTTTCCGCTCGCTGGATCAGTTCTTCGAAGCGGATCGTTCTTTTTACAGAGATTATGATATCCCGTACAAACGGGGCATTCTATTGTATGGGCATCCGGGGAATGGCAAGACCACGTTGGTGAAATCCATTGCGGGAAGTATTCCGGGACCGGCTGCGTATTGGCAGATTACGGAGTATACCAACAGTGAATCGGTGCGTGAAGTGTTCGAGGCTGCCAAGCGGTTGGCACCGATGGTACTGATCATTGAGGACATCGATTCGATGCCGGATGAAGTCCGTTCCTTTTTCCTGAATACACTGGATGGAGCTACGTCAAAAGAAGGCATTTTCCTGATCGGGACAACGAATTATCCGGAGAAAATAGATCCTGGCCTCATGAACCGTGCTGGACGGTTCGACCGGGCTTACGAAATTCCGTTGCCAGATGAAGCGCTGCGTCTGCAATACTTGCGCCAACGAGGCTTCACCGTATTTGCGGGTGAAGAAGGAACAATTGAAGCTGCTCGCCTGACCGACACGTTTTCTCTTGCACAGCTAGGTGAGTTGTATGTGAGCGCTGCGCTGGAATGGCATCAGAATGGACAGACAGACATTGTGAAAGTCATTCAGTCGATGCGTGGCGAGCTGGATAAGAGCCATAAACATACTTGGCTGGCGCAGCCAGGTAAGGGCCGTGCAGGCTTTTATTGATCAGACCTAACCCATCCATCCTATAATATGACGCAATTTTATAAATAATCCTATCTCATTTGGTGATACTAACCTTGTCTGCTCTAACATACAATGACTTTCGGGAGGTACATAACGCAGCCCTGAGCTGGTGAGATGCCGGAAAGTAACGCGATCTGTTTCCATACCTGACTAAGGCTTGTTTTGCAGAGAGAGATGCATGGGGACAAAAGGTAATATGCAAAAATTTTTATGCCAATTGTTTAAATGCTTCTGTAGCGGTTAATAGTAGACAGACAACAACAAAAACTTTAATTAGAGGTGAATGATATGGGTTGGTTATGGTCATTAATTATCGGTGGTATCATTGGATGGTTGGCAGGTTTGATCGTTGGTCGTGACATTCCAGGTGGTGTTATTGGTAACATCATTGCTGGTTTTATCGGTGGATGGTTAGGTGGAGTAATCTTGGGCGATATGGGTCCTGAGATGGGCGGATTCTACATTGTGCCTGCATTGATCGGTGCGATCGTTCTTGTAGCCATCGTAAGCTTGATCTTCCGTTCGATGGGACGTAGTCGCGGGTAACTTAATCAAGATAATTTCTTGAATTAGTTGTCAGCCAAATGTTTTACCAATGAAGAGGTTGATTGAGAGCCATAACCATGGCTTTCAATCAACCTCTTGTTGTTTTAAAATATAAGAATGTATGCGTAACTTAGCATCAGTATTCTATAGCTAGTTTAGATAAGAGGGGATGAACGGAATGGAAAAAGCTACATTCGCCGGCGGATGTTTCTGGTGTATGGTTACACCGTTTGAAGAACAACCGGGCATTCATGGCATTATATCGGGTTATGCCGGCGGTCACGTCGAGAATCCAACATATGAGCAGGTCAAAACCGGGGAGACCGGTCATGTCGAAGTGGTTGAAATTACATTTGATCCAGATGTATTCCCTTATGAACGACTGCTGGAGCTATACTGGCCGCAGATTGATCCGACGGATGACGGAGGTCAGTTCCAGGATCGGGGGGCACAGTATCGTACGGCGATCTTCGTGCATAATGAACGTCAACGTGAGCTTGCTGAACAGTCCAAACAGGAACTGGCAGCCAGCGGACGATTCACTCAACCCATTGTTACGGAAATTCGGGATGCAGCTATATTCTATCCGGCTGAAGACTATCATCAGGATTACCACAAGAAAAACGAAAAACATTATAAGGAAGACCGTGCGTTATCCGGACGGGACGAATTTATAGACGAGAATTGGAAATAGGATGATTCAATCCTGCCAATGCAATAAGCCGGGAGAGCTCCTTATGGAACTCTCCCGGCTTATTATTAGATCGAGTATTTATTTTGCAGAATTGGACTTCAGTACATATTTGGACAATGTCTCATTGTTCATGGAATAGATGACATCATCCACATAAGTTGAAACACCTTCTAATGAAGGAACCGAGGCACTGGTCGTGTAGATATGCACGTCTTCCAGCGTCTGAGGATCAAGAATGTATCCTGTTTTGGCAAAATCAAGCTGATACTGACCATCCTGTGTCTGGTCAACACGCATAAGTGCAGGCTGTGCGTCCTTGAATGTACGCTCAGTCACTTTGCCTTTCATCGTGTACAGTTCCAGCTTCTGCCCTGTAAAGACTGTATAACCGTTGCCAGCCGTCTGAATGTAGGCATCACCAGCAATGGCACGTCCCCAAGCAAGCTTGCCATCGATGCCAAAGCCCATCAGTCTGTTACCGGTGTTCTCAAAATTGGCGCGCATAATGATGGAACCATCGTCGAGAATGGCCAGCGATTCACCGCCGCCATCTCCTAATGTATTTGCATTGGCAGGGAATTGGTAGAAGGACAGACGATTCAACGTACGATCATAGATCTCTACTTTGGGATTAGCTGCTTGCTGCCAGAAGTTTCCTACCTTCGTTTGTTTACTGGCATCCACTACAATTCGACCATGATCAGCTTTAAGCACGTTACCGTTGATGGTCTTTTCGGTAATCAGCTTGCCCTTTTTGTCATATAACGAGATGGCGGAGCGAACCGAACCATTCGATTGTACGCCCTGACTTGAAGCAACCATCAGCGTATCGTTATCCAATAGGGATATGCTTGCAGGTGAATTCACCGTTTTGACCCAGTTGGTTTTACCGGATGTATTGAATGAGTACAATTTTTTGGTTTTGTCCGAATATTCCATATACACATAAGCTGTACCGTTGCTGGCATATACCGAATCGGAGTAGGTGGTATAAGGACCACTTTTCTCATGGAATATCGTATTCCACTTCAATTGTCCAGTTGTCGCATCGAATGCTTGGAGAGAGTCCAGTTGCCAGTCGAGTGTTGTTTTGCTGCTTGTTTTGGTCACGGGCTGGGAGGCATGTACATATACAAGGTTTTTGGATGGCACGGCATGAATTCCCTTGATCAGGACATCTTTCTCTGTATTAGCCTCAGATAACATCAGGGACGATGACGTCCACGCCGGTTTGGGCATGGATTCGGTTGAAGCAGCGGCGTAACCTGTTGTATTCATGGTGAAGAGGAGCATGCCGCTGAGAATGAGGGCAGCCCATGTTTTGGACTTGTGTTTGGTCAATGTATGCAAGTGATAAACCACCTTTCTTCTTCGGTTCAAAATAGAACCGATTGTTGAATTTTACCATTAAAGTCAAGCTCAATTCAACCGAACGCACTGTAACCTTTTATCAGTGGTTTGTCGAAATGACTATGTTTGGGGAAGTATAAGGGTTACAGGGAATTCATCTTCTTTCGATGAAGGTGGAAGTCTGATATATTTAGTGCGGTGACAAGCCATATCTGCG
Organism: Paenibacillus sp. BGI2013; assembly: GCF_002843485.1. Classification (NCBI taxonomy): domain Bacteria; kingdom Bacillati; phylum Bacillota; class Bacilli; order Caryophanales; family Paenibacillaceae; genus Paenibacillus; species Paenibacillus sp. BGI2013. Next base: position 149,801 of record NZ_PJFA01000009.1, on the reverse strand, counting down.
TAAGACGTTGGATAGAACATAGGAAATGAAACAAGGAGAATAGCTATGAACTGGAGTGAAAATGTGACCCTTTGGGTCATTGGATGTATCATCATATTGTTGCTGCTGGCCTGGATTATTCGGCGTGTTATCGGGCGCGGGCAGCGGATCCGAAGTGAAGCCAATCCTCGTAAGATCACAATAAAGGACATCGACAAGATGGAGGATGGTTCGGAATTTGAATTATATCTCTATCATTTATTCGAAGAGCTCGGGTACGATGAGGTGCATAAGACAACGAGCAGCCGGGATTTTGGGGCAGATCTGGTGTTTGTTGATAGACTCGGCAGACGAAGTGTGATACAAGCGAAGCGATATGGTGCGAACCATCCCGTAGGGTTGAGTGCTGTGCAGGAGATATATACATCGATGCGTTATTATGAAGCCGACCGGTCGATTGTATTAACGTCCGCCCGTTACACCGAAGCCTGTCGGACGCTTGCAGCGGTTAATGGAGTGAAGCTGCTGGACCGGGAAGACCTGATGGAATTAATTCTGTTATTCAAAGCCAGAAGAGTGAAAGAAGCACTGGAACTGATCGAAGAAGATGATCATGAACCAATTGAGACGTGGCAGTCCCGGCGAAAGCGGCAATCCCGCTAAGTACTTAGGTGGAAGCCTTTATAATGATGTATATGCCCATTCCAGTAGGAAGCACCTTCACTTGCGTAGCTGCACATGATATATTGAGTGTATATCAACCAAAGGAGTGTGTGATCCATTATGGCACGTACACAAACACAAAAAGCATTACGTAAAGCAGAGCGGTCAGGTCAATGGTGCTCGGAACAGAGCCGAAGAGTTAACGGAGATTATGGTGCGTTATCCCAGCATGTACGGCTCATGCCTACGAAGCAGGAAAAATTGCAAAAGGTCAAACACAAGAAGCAGATCATCCAGGATGGTGGTGCTTCTTTTTATTTTTTCTATGAGGCGCCGGTTGCTGGATAAGTAAGACGATAGAATTTTGTACACTAAATGAAGGGAAGAACCTATACATATGACAACAGCGCTGCACATGAATAAAAAAATCGTTCGGCGTTTTTTGCTGCAAACGCAAGCTTTACTGGGACGTTGGCCCGCAGTTTCCTTACCTTCGGGACCCAGCCAAGTTTTGAGTTTGATTCGCTCCCTTGGTTGCGTGCAGATTGATCCTGTGGCTGCTGTAACTGGAAACCAGCATTTGGTGCTAGGTGCTCGTGACCCTGGTTATACTGCTGACAGCTTAAATACACTGCTGAGTGATCACAAGGTGTTTGAATATTTTGCAAATGCTGCTTGTGTCATTCCAATCGAGGATTATGCTCTCTTTGAACCTGTGCGTGCCCGATTAAGGGAGCGTCTGGCTCCGTCCTTGCAAGGTCTGGAGAAAACAGTGCAGCATGTGTTACAGCGTTTGAAGGAAGAGGGACCTTTGCCTTCAAGAGCTTTTCGTGCTGTTGAAAGGGTAAGTGGTTATTGGGACAGTGCAGATGTGCCAAAGACAAAGGATACCACACTTGCTCTGAATCTACTGTTGGACTCCGCTGTGATTCGTGTGGTGGCGAGGCAGGGGAATGAACGTTATTTTCATATTACCGAATCTGAGTTGCAGCAACAGGGACTTACGATGAAAGATGACATCGATGTGTTGGCCCAGAGACAGGCTCTGCTGGATAAATACATTCATGCGTATCGTGTCGTAGATGCCCGTGATCCCCGTCTGGGTTGGCTAAAATCTACAGCGGCTGAACGACGCGCCGATATTGCTGCCCGTGTGTCAGATGGGCGAATGATCCCACTTAAGGTGGAGGACGTGGCTACGCCTTATTATATTCGTGCTGAAGATGAGGATTTGCTGCTGCATATGGAAAGGGAAGAGCCACACTATGATCCGTCTGGCCCGGTACGTTTCCTGCCGCCGCTGGACAACCTGTTATGGAGAAGAGAACGTATTGTTGATTTATTTGATTTTCATTATAAATGGGAGATTTATACGCCAGAGGTGAAAAGAACCTACGGTTATTATGCCATGCCTATTCTTCATGGTGATCGGTTGATTGGACGTATGGACCCACGACTTGATCGCAAAACTGGAGTACTTACCGTTCGTTTGTTATCGATGGAGGAGACTGCTCCACCTGTGGAAGAATGGATTACGGATTTTTTGGGGGGGGCTTCAATTCTTTGCGTCCATGCATGGAGCACGTTCCATTACTATCGAGAAGACGGTACCAAAAGAGCTGAAAAAGCTGCTTAAACCGATTTGATTAGGGGATATACGAAAGAGTGTATGGACACGGGAAAATGGAATTGTTAAGGAGGGGTAGGATCTAAAAAGGACAAAGAAGGAGGAGCCAGAGGGCCCCTCCTTCTTCATTTGATTTTAATATCACATCTCTAGTATTACATCAGAAGTGCTAACGAAAACAAAAAACCTAAGCTCACGTCCACGCCAAAACTTCTTTAGTTCACCAGATGAGGCATTTCAACGTTGGGATCAACATCTGCTTCATAATCCACACCATCGGTTTCAAAACCAAACAGCTGGAAGAATTCGCGACGGTAACCTTCCAGATCGGACAGATCGTAGATGTTCTCTGTGGTCAACTCATTCCAGAGCTTCGCCACTTCTTCCTGAACGTCAGCTCTCATCTCCCAATCGTCAATGCGAATACGGCCTTCGGCATCGGTTGGAACTTCTCCTCCCGCATACAAGCGATCAGCGAACAGACGTTGCAATTGCTCGATGCATCCTTCATGCAAGCCTTTTTCTTTCATGACTTTGTACAATGCTGAGATGTACAGCGGCACGACTGGAATCGCAGAACTGGATTGAGTCACCAGCGCCTTGGCTACAGTTAAGTACGCACGTCCACCTTTGGCACTTAGGCGATCATTCAGCTTGTGTGCAGTCGCTTCCAGATGATTCTTGGCTTGACCGATGGAACCATCACGATAAATGGCATGCGTAAGTTCAGGACCGATATAAGAGAAAGCGATGGTTGTTGCATCATCGGCAAGCACGCCGCCTTGTTGCAGGGCATCCATCCATAGTTCCCAATCGTCTCCGCCCATAACAGTTACCGTCTGACGAATTTCCTCTTCGTTTGCCGGTTCAAGGGTAACGGAGCTAATTTCGCCTGTGTGGAAGTTCACCGTTTTGTTCGTGTAGGATTGTCCGATTGGCTTCAGCACAGAGTTAAATACTTCACCCGTGTTCGGATCGGTACGGCGTGCCGAGGCGACGCTATATACGACCAGATCGACTTGACCGAGTTCACTGCGAATCAGTTCAACGGCTTTGTCTCGTGTTTCGTTTGCAAATGCATCACCTGTAACGCTGTACGATTTCAGGCCTGCTTCCTCCGCGGCTTTTTCGAATGCAGCGGAATTGTACCAGCCTGCAGAAGCCGTACGTTTCTCTGTGGAACTGCTTGGACGATAAATGCCGACTGTATTCGCTCCAGCTCCAAAGGCAGAAACAACGCGTGACGCCAGACCGTATCCAGTGGAAGCACCGATCACGAGCACATTACGCGGTCCTTTCAGCTCAGGCTGGGATTTCACATAATCAATCTGTTCCTGCACTTGCGCAGCGCAACCTACAGGATGGGAAGTGGTACAAATAAAACCACGTGTTCTTGGTTTAATAATCATTTATTTGCATCCTTTCATATTCAGCTCATGTTTCAGCATTTCGATAAAATGCTCTTACACATACTTTCTTATTGTAAAACAATTACCTCGGAAACGGAAACCGTTTCGTTTGATTTCGCCGGAAGGGTGGCGTTATATCTCTAATTTTGCGATGATGTGAATAGAATGTACTCGCTTGTTAGGATAGAAAGGACAGGGATACCATGCTGAAGGAACGCATTGAACTGCTAAGCAAAAGAAAACAAATCTCCCGTAAAGACCTTGTGGAGGGTCTGGTCACGCAGGCCCACTTTGCCAATATCCTGGCGGATCGTTATCCGCTCCCTGAGGACTTGGCAGAAGCCATCGCCGGGCGTCTTGGGGTATCCCCTTCCTATATTCTAAAGGCTGCGGCTCAGGACGAGGAAACACTCGAACGGGCAGAGGTTATTTTCGAACAAATGTCTGTTCCAGCGTCGGCGATATCCGAAGATACGGTGCATGCACTGGCAGATCGGGATGACACGCTGACCGTTGAGCTGACAACGGCCTTGATGAAGGCGGTTTATTATCAGCAATTAAACGATGCAACGGCTCATGAGTATATACATACGTCCTACCTCAATTTTTACCTGGAGAAATACGGTCGTCCAGACGATATTGATCTGCCGCGTCCGTTAGTCAAGGCACTTTTATTCTATAAAATACAATATTATCGCTCCAAAATGGCTTTTGTGGATGTACTAACTCATGCAACCAGGCTCAGTGAGCTGGCGCTTCCTGGCAGTGAATTCTGGCTGTCTGTGCAAAATATCAAGATGGAAGCCTACATCCAGGTCAAACAGTATGAAGAGGCAAAACAGGTATTCGAGCTTACAATGCGTCATGTCTATGATCAGCGAATGTTCCATCGGTTGTCCGGGTTATATGTGGCATATAGTGGCTATTGCTTCGCGATGGGGCTGGTTCAGGAGGCACTCTCGGCATTAACCATGGCGGAGGCAAACCTCGTGTATGCTGGCAACCAGGGAGATCTGGTGACGGCGATTGCCAACAATCGGATTGTCATGTTAACGATGACAGGTGAACTGGATCAGGCACAGGCGGAGATTGAACGATTTGAATCGCTATTGCAGCAGGAAACGGAAGAAACACAGCTCGCAATGCAGCCGCTCGTCAGTGTGTATCGATGCGAAGTAGCTCTGGCACGGAAGAACTGGGGCGTGCTCGCGCAGAGTGTAGATCAACTCTTAAAATGTGCAACAACACAGGACCAGCAGATGAGCGCAACCTTCTACCAGAGCCATCTGGCTCTTGCACATGGAGATCGCGAAGTTTTCATGGAGCGGGCGCTTGCGTGTCTGCCTTATTTTGAATCCGCGCAGCATGTCATGCGGCTTGAACCGTTATATGAGGGAATGGCTGTAGTGTCCGAGGATCAGCGGAAATACAAAGAAGCGGCGATGTATTATCGGAAGCTGGTCTATCTGTTACGCAAAAAATAGAGTGAGAATCGGCTTGGAAGAGCCTTAACCCATAACTGGAAAAATTATTTACCCATAAGTGTGTCGTGAGTGACCTATAGATCCCAGAACGATAATTCAAGTATACAACCCGGCTAATTAGTCGGCTTTCTTTCATTTAGTTAACTGTAGATTAGTTTAAGCTCATTCGCGCTGCACCGTATCACAAATAGAGGTAAAGCAGAAAGTTGAATTGAATGTAGAGGCTTCAATGTTAAAACTGCCAATAGGCGCATATGTCTATAAATAAATATATTCACATACGCAAAAGTAGTAGTAAAGATTTTCCTTTAATGCTACTTTTTTATTTACAAATGATGGATGTTAGTCTATTCTTAGTGTAAGTGATACTAAAGAACTAGTCTTAGTTTTAAGGCACTAGATTCCATAAGGGAGGTGAGAGAGAATGTACACTGGTTATAATCTTAAAATGGACCCTAAATTCCAGGACTTTTATGATAAGGGTAATCAGCTTTTCAGTGGAAACAAGAAAGTGATCCAAGAAGAGCTGGATAAGTTTGTGCTTGAAGATGGTAGTCTTGATGGCTCAAAGATGCAAGAGACATGGTTCCCACAAATAAATGCTGATATATTTCTCTCGCATTCGCACGCGGATGAAGCAAATGCTATTGCGCTTGCTGGTTGGATAAAGGAAACTTTTAATTTAAGCACATTTATTGATTCTTGTGTTTGGGGATATGCAGATGAGTTGCTAGAGAAAATTGATAATGAATTCTGCTGGCAACCCAAGTCTTCCACGTATAATTATAAAAAAAGAAATCAATCAACTAGTCATGTTCATATGATGCTTTCAACCGCTCTAACAAAATTAATGGACAGGACAGAATGTGTATTTATTCTCAACACACCGAACTCAATCCAATCTTTTGAAGTTGTAAATAAGACGAAATCTCCTTGGATTTATTATGAGATTGGCATTACAAAGTTGTTAGAGAAGAAGAAGCCCTCTAGGCAGCCCAGCATCATAAAAAAGGGATTATTTGAGAACTCTCAGGATTTAAGTGTTAAGTACGAGCTTGATATGAAACATCTTATTGCACTTACACAGTTTGATCTTGATAACTGGGAAGAAAAACACCTATTAGTAAAAGATACACAACATCCAATGGATACATTATACATGTTGACTGAAGCGGCTAAAACATTAGCAATTATAAGATAACTATTGAAAAGGGGTATAGTATAATGGCAAAAAGAGTGTTTACTAGTTTTGCAATTGAGGATAAAACGCTACGTGACTTTCTGGTTGGTCAGGCTAAAAATGAGAATTCACCATTCGAGTTCGTAGATATGTCCGTCAAACAGCCCTGGGATTCTGCGTGGAAAACTCAATGTAGAACAAAAATTAAGGGATGCGATGGCGTGCTTGTAATTGTTACGAAAAACACTAAGAATGCGGATGGGCAACTTTGGGAAATCAAGTGTGCAAAAGAGGAAGGGATTCCAGTTATGGCTATTTGGGGAAATCAAGATCACCCAGCTACACTTCCATCTGAACTGAATGGTGTAAAGGTGGCTAATTGGACTTGGAACAATATTTCAAATTGGATTTCTTCATTATAGGAGGATAAAATGAGAAAAGCATTGATAGTTGGAATCAATAACTACCCTTCTTCTCCACTACATGGATGTATTAATGATGCTTCCGCTTTTAAAAGTGTAATTGAAGTGAATGGAGATGGTTCTCCCAACTTTGATACGAGACTTGTTACAGACGTGCAGACTAAATCTGAGCTTAAAGGATTGATAATTGAGTTATTTAAAGGCGAAAGTGACACTGCATTATTATATTTTTCCGGACATGGTCATATAGATGAAGTTGGTGGTTATTTAGTGACACCGGATTATAGCAAATATGATGTTGGAGTCTCAATGGACGAAATACTAAATATAGCCAATGAATCCAAAGCGAAAAATAGAATTATAATTTTAGATTGTTGCCATTCAGGGGCTTTTGGTTCTCCAAAAATTGCAGGAAGTGCTACTCAAATAGTAGAAGGTGTTTCCATCCTTACTGCAAGTAAAGATAATGAACCTTCTCTGGAGATTAACGGTCACGGGGTTTTCACCAATTTACTCTTGAATGCCATGCAAGGTGGTGCGTCAGACTTAAGAGGTCATATAACCCCAGGTAGTATATATGCTTATATCGATCAGGCATTAGGGCCTTGGGATCAACGGCCAGTGTTTAAAACTAATATTACTCGATTCACTTCACTAAGGACTGTTGTGCCTCAAGTTCCTATAGAAATCTTAAGAAGCTTGGTTACATATTTTCCTTCAGCGCAACAGGAGTTTAAGTTAGATCCTTCGTTTGAAGTAACAAATACTACTGAGATAGAGCATGAGGTAATTGAACCCTTTGCTAAAGCGGAAAATGTTTTGAAATTTAAGGATCTGCAGAAGTTACAAAGCGTTGGCTTAGTAGTACCGAATGGTGAAGATCATATGTATTTTGCTGCAATGAATTCAAAGTCGTGTAAATTGACCGCGTTGGGATATCATTACTGGCGATTAGTGAAGGATAAAAGAATTTGATTTTATATGAGGTGAATGATTCCTGATTTCAATATTCCTTAGTTACCCGCAACCACATAGGCAGGAGCAACAAAAGTTTATTGATGATTTCATAGAAAATCTTAGAAACAAGGATATAACTCCGCGTACTCTGGGGGTAACTGACTATGACAACAATAATCCACTGGCTGCAATTAGAAGACTAATGCTAGAGTCGGATGGCTTTATTACGGTTGCCTTCAGACGTCTATATGTAAATAATGGTATTTCTAAGTTTGAGGCTGATATGGAGTCAGTTGAAGCGAGGGAAGTATCAGATAAATGGTTCACAAGCCCATACTGTCAAATTGAAACGGCTATGGCTTATCAGTTAGGATTGCCAATCTTATCTTTACTAGAGAAGGGTGTCATTGCTGAAGGTGTTTTGCAAAAAGGAGTAGTAGGGTTATATCTGCCAGAATTCGACTCATCGATACCTGTTCAACTTTATCTTTCACTAGGTGACTGGAAACAAACTATAGCTCAATGGGAAGCCGATGTAGTAAAAGTAAACAGAGTTAAAGGATTCCCGCCACAATTATATTAAACTTTATCTTCGTTATTTCAAGAAGCTCAAGCGCTCCCTTCGCTTGAGTTTTTTCGTTCAATAAAGGGACGGGGGCAGGCCGTTTGGAGATCTGAATAAGTATTGGCGGTAGTTTCAGCTTGAATGCTGTAAAAACCATTTTTTAAAATGAAAAATATTCGGGCGATATGAGCTGGGGGGAATGAGGGATTGGAGTAGTAAGCGGCGGTCTGGAAAGTCTGAACCAACTGTGTTTCCTAATGCACATGATGCTATTATCCATGAGGAACTGTGGAATACAGTTCAAGCCGTTAATAAAGTTAAAAGTGAAAACCACACCAGCTATAGTAACTTGAAAGGCGAATTCATTTTGACAGGACTGTTACGTTTTCCAATGTATGGTGCTGGCACGGTTATGATTAAGTCGGAAAAGAGGGATGGTTCAGGCTATCACTTGTACTATATGTGCCAGACCTATCACTCCTGTGGTATAACGGAATGTAAGACTAACCTGATCAAAAAAAGAGTTGGTTGAGGAGCAGGTATTGCAATGGATTCGTACAATACTGGCTGATGTTGGACTTGTTGATGAGATAATGGAGCGATTTAAGATGAAAGAAGATGAAGTTAAAACGTTGGTTTTTGTGTGCCTTACAGGACAAATCGCTACAGATATTTTGAAGCAGGCTGGTATAAAAACAGGAAATATATTAGCAAGGCAAGCGATTAAAAAGATTCCAAACGAAGTAGATTAAGGGTATAAACAAAAAAGAAGGAGCTAGATTATTTACTAATTTTAGGAAAATTAGTTATAAATTTAGGCGAATATTTTCCAGTGGTAGGCGGTTTAATCGGAGGAGCGGTAGACGGAATCGGCACAAATATTATTGGAAAAACAGCTAAAAGTACATTTACACAATATTAGAAATTATTATGAAGTGATGTACATATGGATCCCTTAGGAAAGGTTTAGCTAAGCGATAGTGGTTAAATCTTATTGTTGCCGAAACATCCAACAAGGATATCGTATCACAAGTCATTAAGATAACAGGACACATTAATTCAACAAACATGGGGTGTCTACAGAGGGGAGGTTGGTACTTTTTATGTTTGATCTGACCGCTGATAAGTGAATAGGTTATATCTAACAGAACACGTACACAGAGCCACAATTAGCGATTCTATTTTTGTTCAAGTCCTAGTTCGTTTAGAGGTTCAGGAAAGAAAGTATAAAGCTATGGGGAAAGATCCGTGGAACCTCAATAATGAGATGATAGCTAAACTAAGCACATAAAGGTTGGAAAAGTGTGTATAGCGGAAAACTTATAGGTTAAATAACACTGTTTTTGGCATGATTTTATGCATTGCCAAAGCACTTGACGCAAAATATTTCTGCTAATCGTGAAATGAAGATCGGATTAGCGTATCTTTTTTTGCGGAATTAGCATCATTCTTTACCAAAGAAACGATTATCCCGTAATTCAATTGCCGGATTTTTCGTTTTTTTTGTATGCCACCAGAAGGGTATTCAAGGACAAGCCGTGGTGTTTATAATTTAATTATAAATACGTGTTCAAAAAGTCTGGTTTTCAGTACCGAGAAGATGGAATGAAGATAGAAATGGAGTAGCGGAGCGTAGGCAAACTACGTGAGCAACGGAAATTTCGGCTGAATTTCATATTCGATGTTGATGATGCCGCTAGGCATGATTCGTAATCAAAAGTGGACTTTTTGAACAACTTCTAAAACAAATAAAACAAATGAGGTGCTTGATATGGGATGGTTCGGTAAAAAGAACAAACAGGAAGATGCGATTGCTAAAGCGGATAAAATGATGAATAAAGGACTCACTGGCATGATGATGAAAGGTTTTGTATCAAAGGAACATCGGGATGCTATCAACCAAAGTCTGGATTCGGCAAAGCAGGCACAGTTGGCGGCAAGTGGTTCTCTGCCTTTAACAGCTACGGCTACGGTGGTGACAATCACCGATACAGGCAAACTGATCAACTTTGATCCGATTGTTCTGCTTGTATTGGATGTGACAGAGACAAACGGTAACCAGTATCAGCGAACATTGGAGACACTGGTGTCCAAAATGCAGATTCCACGAGTTGGCGATCGAGTGGGACTGGGCCAGAATCCAGCGAATCCCTCCGAACTGATCTACATGGGGCTAATGTCCATCTAGAAGGTATTTGGTTATAAGAGAGTCATAATCTATTTGTAAAATGCTTATAACAACGCTAAATAGATATATTGATAGAGATATTAAGAGAAGGATTAAGAAAGGGTGGATCATATGGTAGGTTTCCTGAGATTCATTGGCGTATTAACTGTATTCGGGGTGGGGTTCTCCCCATTTCTGGCACAGCAGCTGTGGAATGATCCGTTTATGATTATGCAGGCATGGTGGTACACTCCGGCGATCTTTGCCGGGTTTGCACTGATCTTTGTTCCTGCGATTTTGAACAATATTTTTGGCGTAGGTCGAGTGAAGACAGGTTTACCAGCAGTTGGGGTCATTAAGACTATACAACAGACGGGGACGTATATTAATGAACAGCCTGAGGTTCGATTGGGTCTGACGGTGTCGCGTAAGGGGCGCGAGAAATACGATACCGAGATGAAAGCCGTCATTCCGCTGACCTCCATGGCACAGTTTCAGCCGGGCAGTTTCATTCCGTTAGTAGTCTCCGTAAAGGATGAGCGCAAGGTAGGGCTTGATATGAAGGGGCAATTATCACAGGAAGATATGCAGCAATTGCTGGATGAAAAGATGGTACAGCAAGGGGTATCACCTGAAATGATGGATATTGCAAGAACAGGGGAAAAAGCAATGGCCAAGATCCTTGATGTCACTCCACTTGGAAGTGGTGGCAATAACAAGATCAAGCTTCAGCTCAAACTCAGCATAACGAAAACGAACGGTGAAACCTTCAATGTGACAACGCAAAAAGAAATTTTGTCATCTGCCCTTCCGCAGGTGCAGCAAGGACATATCATTAATATCATCTATTCAAGACAAGACCCAACAAAATTGGTGTTGGCATTGAATGTACAGGAGCGACAATTAAGTGACTTATTCTCCTCCTGAAGATGTAGACAAAAGGAGGTCCTACAGATCATGTTTATGACGTGTAGGACCTCCTTTTTCATTTTGGTATGTATGAGAGATACAAGCAACGGACGGTTTTCAAACAATACCAAGGCGCATGCGATAAGAAAAAAGTACTTTTCTGGATTCTCCATCAAATACACGATTAGCCAGCGCTCTGAACTCGTCAGCAGCTGTTAATAGATCATCCGCTCCGAGTTTCAACGCCGTTTGCAGGCCGCCTTGGCTCAGGGCGAGATTGACATATCGATCGGCTGTGAATGTCTCGTGGTGATGAAATACGATTTCCCGGACATATCGGAACAGCCCGGACTGCTGAATCTGCTGCAAATGCCCATCCTTGCTCCATTTGTGTGCCTGACTATTCTGGGGATCCAGACTGGCTGCTCGTTGATCTGCTTCCTTATTCAGCTGCAGATAAGCTTGTTCTAACTGCCAGTCTAACATTGGCGGCCAGTCGCAATCGTAGGCTGCAAATATGCCCCCTGTACGAAGTACACGTGCAAACTCGCGTAGTGTGGGTTGCGGCTCCATCCAGTGAAACGATTGCGAGCAGGTCAGCACATCCACACTGCCATCTGGTAGTCCGAGGTCGTGAGACAAGCCGGACACAAACCGCAGGTTATCCGGCTTCCCGGCAGATTCCCACTTGAATTCAGCTACAGACCTCATGTCATCGCTGGGTTCAAAGCCGATAATACGTTCAGCTTCATTAAGCCAGATCCACGAGGATAAGCCGGTGCCACAACCGATATCTGCGACCATACGTGGTGTGCTGCCAAGATATGTCGTTAGAATATCCACCACTTCAGTGGGAGCAGCTGGTCGGTTCTGATCGTATAACGTACCAAAACCTTTGAAACGTTCCACATTGTTGCGTCTAATGTCTTGCATGGATAAACCTCCTTCGGGCAGATGGATGACGGAGAGTCAGCTGTGATCAAAAGTTGTATAGGCCTATATTATATCATTCATTGTTGGGAAGTTTGTTCATGACGTTCTGCAAATGTTCAACGGCTTTGATATGACGTCTGAGCAATTCCTGTCCAACATGAACAGGCTCGATTACGGTCAGCTCGGAACCAAACGACAGCAGGAAGGAGTAGAGCCATTCCCCTACATTCAGTTCGAGAGACACACGGAGCCTGCCATCAGGCTCTTTTTTAATGAGGGAGGGTTCGAAAAAATCATACACTCGGTATGCAATATTGCTGGAGAACGAGAGTGTAAGAGGAATCAGGACAGGAGCTGCCTCTGATTCAGGATCGTTTGATCCGGCAGTAACAGAGTGATCGTGTTTTCTCGCCAGAAAAGTCAACTGGGTGATCCGTTTCATCTTAAATGTCTCGAATTCTTTCCGATCAGGGTCATCATGGATATATCCTTTGAAGTACCATGTACTGTTTTTGAAAATAAGCTTCTGTGGCTCCACGGTCGGAATGCTCTTCTCACCATCCGAATTAACATAATGAAACGTAATCAGTTGATTCGTTAATATAGCCTGCTTCACCTGATTGAACAGTTCTCTCTCCTGCAGAGGGATGCTGCCCCATGGTGAGAAATTGAATTCGATCCAATCCAGCTTGTGATCAAAAAGGGCGGTTAACCGTTGCAGCATATGGGCACTGTTAAGATGGGGGATCGCACTGATGCTGTATAGTCCCATCAAAATTTCATTCTGGTCTTCTTCAGACAACAGGGACTTGTCCATGACATAGTTGTCCATCAGATGGATACCGCCATGCTTGCCGGTCGTTGTATAGACGGGAATGCCCGCAGCGCTCAGCCGGTCGATATCGCGGTACACCGTACGTACAGAAATCTCGAACATACGGGCGAGTTCTGGTGCAGTGGCTTTCTTTTTCTCCAATAACAAAAGCAACATTCGAAATAGTCGGTTATTTTCCATGCTCTGATTATACCATGACAATAGGTGTCAGGGTATGGATGGTACACTGGTGTAAAAGTCTTACCAAGACATTTTACTCAGATTTATAATTTGTTCTTCATTTATTGGGGAGTAGTGAAGGGGACGATATCGATTCTGAAGAAACGAAGTGTTCGCTAAAAGCTTTCTGTAAGAAAGCTACTTCGGAAGCAAACGCTATCATGGGATTTTTCCATTTAGAAATGGGAATAAAAGAAATCCGAGGATAACAGCGATCAGAAGAACGATTCGTGACCGGAACGGCTACTCGCATAATATCAAGCACTTTATACCGAAATGAGTTAATTATGAAGGAGGAACTGGTCATGACAATGAAAGAAGGATTTTACTGGGGCGGCGCAACGGCTGCCAATCAATTCGAGGGTGGATGGAACCAGGGTGGTAAGGGGCCAAGCACGTCTGACATGATGACAGGGGGAACCCACACGATTCCACGCCGGATTACGCCTGTATTGGAAGAGGGCACGTATTATCCGAGCCATGAAGCGGTTGATTTTTACGGACATTACAAAGAAGATATTGCCATGATGGCAGAGATGGGCTTCAAAATGTTCCGCATGTCCATCAACTGGTCCCGGATCTATCCAAACGGTTATGATCTGGAGCCAAACGAAGAGGGATTGCAGTTCTACGACAATGTTTTTGCCGAGTTGAAAAAGTACAATATTGAGCCGCTCGTAACGATCTCCCATTATGAAACGCCATTCGGTCTGACACAGAAGTATAACGGCTGGGCTTCCCGTGAAGTCATCGACTGTTATATCCGTTATTGTACAACTCTCTTCAACCGCTACAAAGATCAAGTGAAATACTGGCTTACGTTCAACGAAATCAACTGTCTGACGATGCCGATGGGTGCTTATATGGCTGCAGGTATTCTGTTTGAAGGCAAAGAGACACTGGTCGACGGAGTGGATGATCCACAGACTCGTTTCCAGGCATTACATCATCAATTCATTGCCAGTGCAAAAGCAGTGAAGCTGGGGCATGAGATTAACCCTGATTTCCAGATCGGCTGTATGGTCGCTTTCATGACAACCTATCCAAACACATGTAACCCGGACGACATGTTGCTTGCACAGAAGAAAGACCAAATCTCTAATATGATCTGCGGTGATGTACAGGTTCGTGGCGCGTATCCTGGATTCGCCAAACGTTTCTTTGCCGAAGAAGGTATCCAGATCGAGATGCAACCGGGAGACGAGCAGACCTTGCGTGAAGGCTGCGTAGACTTCTACTCCTTCAGTTATTATATGTCTTTGGTTGAAAGTGCGGATGAGTCCCTTGAGAGAGCAGAAGGTAATCTTCTGGGCGGTATCAAAAATCCATATCTCGAAGCTTCCGACTGGGGTTGGCAGATCGATCCAAAAGGACTGCGTTACACGCTGAATCATCTGTATGATCGTTATCAGATTCCACTGATGGTGGTTGAAAACGGTCTGGGTGCTGTCGATGTGGTAGAGGAAGACGGCTCCATTCAAGATGACTATCGCATTGATTATTTGAAAGGTCACATTGAACAGATGAAAGAAGCGGTAGCTGACGGCGTAGATCTGATTGCCTACACCATGTGGGGATGTATCGACCTGGTTAGTGCATCCACTGGAGAGATGAAGAAGCGTTATGGCTTCATTCATGTCAACAAGGACAACGACGGTAACGGAGACTTGAGCAGAACACCGAAGAAGAGTTTCCACTGGTACAAAAAAGTCATCGAATCCAATGGTGAAGAGTTATAATTTGGTGTAAAAAAACCAGATCCGTCTGTTCCCTTAAATGGGACAAGCGGTCCATGTGGTCCTGAACGAGTTCAGGACTACAATATATGAATATAAAAATACCCGGCTATCCGTCAGTTAAGGAAAGCCGGGTATTTCTTTGTGTAGTTCCATAGCGGGCCGCCTAGGCCAACCTTCTGCTTTGCAGATGGGACATGCGCTCCAAATGCCGCCGATAAAACCATATGCATGTGGAGAGCCAGCAACCACTCAAGAAGTATCCGCCTACGATATCACTTGGATAATGCACCCCCAAGTAGATACGACTTATACCAATGGTCAGTATAAATACGGCGCTGGCAACAATCATCAGCACACGTCCTGTTACGGTGGGTACATGTTTCCAGATTAGAAAGGCCAGTCCACCGTACAGGCTAAATGCTGCCATAGAATGCCCACTGGGGAAGCTATAGCCGCTCACTTCGATAATCCGGTTAATGGTAGGTCTGGCACGCTGGAATACCAGTTTGAGCAATGCATTTAACAGGGTTGAACCTGCAAGCACACAAGCCAGAAAGAGCAGTTCGCGTTTGTGTCGCAGGCAAACGTACAACACAATCATGGCGATGATGGTAATGAAGACCACTGGCATTTCGCTGCCGATCCAGGTAAAAAGGTGCATGAATTGTGTCATACCAGGGGATTCCAACCCCTGAATCCAGCCGATCAGCGTGTCATCAAATCGATGAATCTGGTTGTCGCTGATGGACAGGGCGATGCTTATAAAAGCGATCATGCATAACGCTGCAACGAGCAGCGAGAATGAGATATTCTTTTTCCAGTTGTGTATCAAATGTTGAGTTCCTCCGTGATGGTTGATTTCGTATGTTGTGTCCTTGCGTATGTTGGACATAACGATATTTATATTGTGCTATAATTTTACAATAAATATAGCAGCAATAAAAATATGTAACCTTAACAACGCTTATTCAAGCAGAGAATGTAGGAGGGAGCGGTCGGAATGAAACGACGTTTGGTGATGTGCATGTTGATCTTACTGTTGGTTACGTCTGGGTTAGCTCTATTTCCCGGAGAGAGAGTGTATGCTTGCAGTTGTGTCGAGAATGATGTTCAAGAGAGATTGAAGACCTACGCAGCAGTATTTACGGGAGAAGTGGTGAATAAAGGCAATTCTCAACAGTCGAAGCATGATGGTTTATTAAGAGAGTATACCTTTGATGTAGGTACTGCATGGAAGGGGGTTAATGCCAAAAAGATGAAAATCCTCGCGAGTGACGGAGGGTCTGACTCCTGTGGCATTCAATTTGAAAAGAATCAATCCTACCTGATCTATGCTTATCAATATGAAGTGGATCATAAGCTTCATACGAATCTGTGCAGTCGCAATGTTCCAATTGAACAAGCCGGAGACGATCTGAAATTGCTGGGTGCGGGCAAGCTTGTAAGTAAAGAAGATTTTGGAGAAACCACCGATGGGAGAAGTGAATATATCCAACTCATATTATATGGTGGAGTCATTTTATTGGCAGCGTTGGCAATCGTGTGGATATGGAAACGAAAGAAAAGAATCTGATTGCAGGTCTGATGAAAATTGAAAGTTGGATTGTATAACAAAAGGTTTGTATGATTGAAAAACAAGTCAATCCCCGTAAGAACGTCGAGGTACATCCGCGTTCCATACGGGGATTTTCAGGAGTGGCGTCAAAATTTCACCCATTTGGAGTCGAGATTATCGATCCGATGCAGCTAGTTCAGCTGCAACATGTATTCATAAGCTGTGACACCAAATACCCGTTTGAAATGACGGTTCAGATGGGTCAGATCAACGAATCCACAATCGGCAACAGCAGTATATACGTCCTTCTGCTTTTCGATGGATTGACGGGCACGCTCCACCTTGCAGTTTAAGAAAAACTGGTAGGGAGATATACCTGCTTGTGCTTTGAATTCCCGGATAAATTGAAACTTGGACATGCCAAATTCGGAACTTAGGTTGTCCAGCTTGAGCACATCTTCGGTGCTGAAAAACATGATTTCCTTGGCTTTTCGAACCAGACTGTCCTGAGGCAACCAGAGCTTGGTGTCCATTTCCTTCTGAGCCAGAAGGTGAACCAGATCGAAGACCCGTTCGCTGCACTCGGCTTCGTCCTGTCGGAGTTGAACGGCATCGTTCAGTATCAGGATCTTACGTGCAAGCTCGGGATCATAGACGATGGGACTTCCAAAACGCAATTCCTTTTTGCCTATAATCTCCTCTACCAATTCCGGCTTCAAATACAGCATCACATAGTCAATGCCAGCCTTATCATAGGAGCTTCCGTCATGGGACTGTTCACGGTTGAACAACATGACACCATTTTGGTGAGACGCCTGATATTGTCCGTCCAGGTTGTATTGTTGAATGCCACGCAGGGTTACGCCGACCGCATACTCTTCGTGGCAATGTTTTTTGTATGCAAAATCAGTAAAGCTGGCGGATAGTGCCAGCACGTCTTGCGACTTTTTATAGTTAAACCGTTCCATGCAGCACACCTCCCAAGCTTTAGATTAATCCGGATACTATAATGGCTGAGTATAACAAAAAAAGTGCCATGAGAATACTCAGTAATTTTTGGTGGCGATTCAGCAACGTTTTGAAAACCGTGCCAAAAACAACCCAACTGGAATAGGCCAGAAAACCAATGAATGTAATGAGCAGCACGAACAGGAACGAAGAAAATGAACTTTGATAAAAGGGCAATACATAACTTGGAATGACAGTGAAAGTAAACAAGACGACCTTTGGATTCACAAATTGCATGATGAAACCGTTCCAAAATCCGGTAACTTGTTTTGGTGCATCCTCGGTGGTACCCATCTTGTAGATCTGGTACGCCAGATACACCATGTACAGGCCGCCGACAATCTGCATCACCTTCAGAATTCCGGGTAACACTCCCGCAAGAAGATGATTAAGAAAAGCTGATGCGGTAAGCAGCAGACCAAATGCCAGCGTAGCTCCCCACACATATTGCATCGTTTGACGCGCCCCAACCTGTTGTACGGAAGAAAGAATTACGATATTGCTGGGGCCAGGGGTGAACGTAACGACAATACAGTAGATTAAAAAAGATGCAAGATTCATAAGGATGATGCTCTCCTCTGGTTGTAGTTTAGTTTCATGATCATACGTCCAAAGGGAGAAACCATATAGTACATTATTGCAGCAGGTACACGGTTAGCAACAGGAGCTTGCTTTTAAAAGATAAGGGATGGTTTTCTTTTTGAATGATTGCGTTTACAATTTAAACGAAGTATAAGGTGATCAGACGACTTGAGGAAGTGAACGGAATGAAAAAAATGCTACTTGTTTACATTTTGCTAATCTCAGCATTTGCGTTGTATGTATTGAGGTTTGAATACACCAGTCAGGTAAACAGTTCTTGGGAGGACCGGGGGCTGCGCGGTGATATCGGAGAGACGTATATCATGATTACATTCCAGTCCGGGCTGGAGTATTGGAAGAGCCCGCTCAAAGGTTTCGAGGATGCCGCGGATGCACTTGGCGTGACCGTAGAATATCGCGGGGCTACCCGGTATGATGCGAAGGAGCAGACCATGGTGATCGAGCAGGCTATCGCTCGTAAACCCGCGGGCATTGCTATATCTGCAATCGATCCTCAATCGTTAGTTCCAGCGATTAACAAGGCAATCGACGCAGATATCCCTGTTGTATTATTTGACGCGGATGCACCCGATAGCCAGGCCTATTCTTTTCTTGGGACAGATAATTACAAGTCGGGTGTAATGGCTGCCGATAAAATGGCTGAACTGCTGGGTCGTGAGGGAGAGGTCGCGGTATTAACCTTGCCTGGGCAACAAAATCATGAAGAGCGCACGAAGGGTTTCCGCGATACGATCAAGGAGAGATACCCTTCCATGCAGATTGTTGAAGTTGCAGACGGACACGGTGATGCGATGGTATCCAGAGACGAAACAATCAGAATGATGAAGGAACATCCCGAGCTGGCGGGAATTTTTGTGACTGAAGCTACCGGAGGGGCAGGAGCGGGGGAAGCTGTTCAAACTGCCGGGGACAGACATCCATTGCAGATTATTTCGTTTGATACAAACAAGACTACATTGGATATGATCAAGAACGGTACGATCTCAGCTACAATTGCACAGGGAACCTGGAATATGGGATATTGGTCACTCCAATATCTGTTCCATCTGCATCACCAATTAACGGTTCCTGCCCCTTCTTCATCCGGTGAAAATGCACCACTTCCCGTGATGGTAGACACAGGGATCTCTGTGGTAACACGCTCAGATGTGGATGATTACTATGCCAAATAACAAGGAAGATTTCAAGATTCCAAGGCCTTGGAGCAGGAGAGCAATTCTCTCCACTTTCAGGAACGGGATTCGGCGTTTACGCTTGCGTAATATGCCCCTTCGCTACCAGCTGATGCTGCTTTTTCTGTTATTCGCCATTGTACCTTCCGTAGGGCTTGGGTTGCTTGTGAACTGGACGGTGGAGCGCGTAGTTGAGCGACAGGTTGAAGGGCATACCATGCAACTGATTGGCAAAGTGAATGAAGCTCTGAACAGCAAAATGGAGAATTTGCAAAACATGACCTACCTGATTGCCTTTGACCCGTATATTGATGCTTTTATGGACGACAAAATGCCACCGAATGATGATGAAGGCATCGTACCAATGAACATGGACACCAATGCCGAAACGGAGCAAAATCGGTTATATGGCATCAAACAAACCTTGCAGGGGTTCACAACATTGTATCCTGAAATCGCCGGGATTGTTCTCGTCAATGCACATGGTGACTATATTAGCAACGAGATGTATCCCCGAGCGGAACAGAGCCTGATCCAGGAAAATTGGTATCAAAAAGCTTCGGCCAATCCGGGCATCTTCATGGTATTGGGTCAGCCGAAAGAGCGTAATCTCACGACACATGTACGGTACAAGAATGATGAGATTGTATCGGTTGCACGTTCCATAACGGATGAAGCGTCAGGACGTGTGCGGGGGGTTATTATGATTGATCTTAAACTAAGGTCGGTCTCTCAGGCTGCCCGTAATGTAACCTTGGGGAAATCCGGTTATGTGATGGTGACGGATGCAGAAGGTCAAAGTGTATACAAGCCGGAGCACCCGCTAATAGAACACATTCCCACAGACTGGTTCCCCTCCGGTGAGAGTGGAACATTTACCGCCGATACAGAAGGTGGAACATTATTATTCATGTATCAGTCGTCTACCTTTACAGGTTGGAGAACAGTAGGGGTATTTCCCACAAGAGACTCGATATCCGAAGTACGCCAAATCCAGTTTTACGTGGTTAGCTTTGTATTTGTGGTGTGTCTGTTTGGCCTGAGCGCCTCTTTATGGTTCTCCCGTTCCATTGCTCAGCCCATTTTCCGGCTCATGTCCTATATGCGCAGGGCGGAGACCGGCAATCTCAGACCAGGCCGCTGGAGCGATCGCGCTGATGAGATTGGCATGCTTGGCAACAGTTATAACCGAATGCTGGCACAGATTCGACAACTGATATCACTAAATGAATTGCGGGAGCGGCAGAAGCGCGACGCTGAAATGCGAAGTTTGCAGGAGCATATCAAACCACACTTTTTGTACAATACCTTGGATACCATTCATTGGATGGCACGCAAAGAGGGTGCAGAAGATGTATCCGGCATGGTTGGTGCGTTATCTCGATTATTTCGCATAGGGCTTAGTAAGGGACAGGATTACATTCCGCTGCATTCCGAGATTGAACATATGACCAGTTATCTGCAAATTCAGCAGACACGATACCGCGATCGTCTTCAGTATACATTGAATATTCCAGAGGAACTGCGGGACCTTTTGGTGTTAAAGCTGCTGCTTCAGCCCCTGATAGAGAATGCAATCTATCATGGAATCAAGGGCAGGCGTGGGCCGGGACACATTCGGGTGGAGGCCAGATTGGAACATAACAGACTGCTGCTGACCATTCATGATAATGGAGCAGGCATGTCCATCGAACGGCTTGCCGAGATGCAGCAGTTGCTCGAAGCTCCGTTGGCAAGTTTGGAAGCGTCTTCGCCTGGGATGACAGGCAAAAGTTATGGAATGTTGAATGTGCAGGCCCGTCTGCGGCTGTCCTTTGGCGATGAATACGGTATTGTGCTGGAGAGCCAGGAAGGTGAAGGAACGAGTGTGACCATCATTCATCCGTTGATGCGAGAGCTCCCACCAACCAAGCAAATCAATAACGAAGAGAGGCAGGAGAGTGAATGGGAAAATTCATGAAATCGGCCGTGACAACTTCCACTGAAACAGATGAGACATCCGCATTAACTACAGTAATGGAGATTATGCCGGATAGCCATGTGGCGAAGAAATACCGCGTGCTCATCGCTGATGATGAACCGATCATTCGTGAGGGGATTCGGGATGCCATTGACTGGGAAACTCTCGGGATGGAGGTTGTTGGTGAAGCGGAAGATGGCGAGGAAGCGCTGGAACGGGCGGCTGATTTGGGTGTGGATATTGTTCTCGTTGATATGAATATGCCATTTCTGAACGGAATCGAACTAATCCGTGCCCTTCAGCAGAAGTGTCCAGGCTGTCGTTACCTGATCATCTCGGGACATGATGAATTTGCATATGCGCAGGAGGCGGTTCGTCTTGGCGTAGAGGATTACATTTTAAAACCTGTGCAAGCAGAACAATTATATGCTGCACTTGAGCGATTGCATCAGCGACTTACTGAAGAGCACCAGAGGACGGCATATGTACAACAGGCAGCTCATCAGATTGAACGTAATATCCCGTTGCTTCGCCAGCGATTTATGCTGGAGTGGCTGGAGGGGCAGGCTGAAGGGAGGAATCTGACGGAGCAGCTTGTGTTTTTGCGGCTGCCCCCCGTCCCACCTGTGCAGATCGGGGTCGTACGCTGGCCTGCCGCTGAAGCTCGTCAGACGATACTGAGAGAGAATGATCGTCAGTTGTTTCTGTTTGCAGTGGAAAATATAATTAGTGAACTGCTGGGGGACGTGCCACATGTCCTGTTTCGGGACGTAAGCGGGTTGATCGGCATGTGTCTGTGGCAGGAAGCCCCTGAAGAAATAGAGTCCCTTCTGGAACAACAGATCAGTTCTTGCCTGAATATTGCCATTCATGCTCATGTGGAGACACATGCAGGGACACTGGAAGAAACGCCGGATACGTACCGTCATTGCCGTGAAAGGGTATTCGGGGAAGTACAGTTGTCGCCTCTGGTTCGCCGGGCAAGACAACTTATTCACGAAGAATATGCCGAGCGGGAACTGACCCTGGAATCGCTTGCTTCCCGTCTACAAGTATCTGCCGTATATCTTAGTCGTGTGCTGAAGAAAGAGCTGAATGATTCCTTTGTCACGCTTGTCACGCATGCTCGCATTCGCAAGGCTATACAGTTATTAGATTCAACAACACTGCCGATCCACACCATAGCTGAGCGTGTAGGTTATGATACCCAACATTATTTCAGCACTGCATTTAAGAAAACAATGGGCATTTCACCAGTGCAGTATCGAAAGAACGGGGGGACAGCCTATCATCCTTCTGCGAATTAAATATCGTATTACAGTTATTCACTTAGACATGTGATAAATGAGATGGATGTGTTCTACTTCGTGTGAAGCGAAGTGGAGCATGTCCTTTTTTTTGACTCTGGAATGGTATCTCGTGGATCAAACTTATACTTTAAGCGTTTCCATCAAAAGTTAAATTTTTATAAAAAAGGTTCAAAACGTGCAAAGACCTTGCGGCATCTCGAATGCTACCATTAGTCTCAGATAGGAACAGCAAGCAACAGGATGCACTACATGTATTGTAAGCGTTATCTTATAACTCATTCAGAACCGTATGACGTGAGGAAAGGGGAACTTCATATGAAAAAAGGAGCAATGCTCATCTGGCTTCTGGTGATGACCTTGATGCTCTCGGCCTGCAATCTGGCAGAGAGTGGCCCAGGCAGCAAAGAAAAGGGATATGTCGGTATATCGATGCCAACCAAATCATCAGAACGATGGGTGGGAGACGGGGAGAATATGGTCCGTCTGTTTCAGGAGCAGGGGTACAAAACCGATCTTCAGTATGCTGAGGACGTGGTCGAGAATCAGATTTCACAGATTGAAAACATGATCACCAAAGGTGTGGATGTGATGGTGATTGCGTCCGTGGATGGCAACACATTAACGGATGTAATAAAGAAAGCGCATGACGAAGGGATACAAGTGATCTCGTATGATCGGCTCATTCGCAATACGCCATACTTAACCTATTACGCCACGTTCGACAATTTTAAGGTGGGTGTGCTTCAAGCCTCCTACATCGAACAAAAGCTTGGACTCAAGGATGGAAAAGGACCGTATAACATTGAGCTGTTTGGTGGCTCTCCTGATGATAATAACGCCTATTTCTTCTTCGACGGTGCGATGTCTGTCCTGAAGCCGTACATCGATTCCGGCAAGCTGGTCGTGCGCAGCAAGCAGATGACGATGGCTCAGATTGCGACCTTGCGCTGGGACGGAGCACTGGCCCAGTCACGGATGGATAACCTGCTGAGTGCGTATTACTCGGGTGATAATCTGGATGCAGTATTGTCTCCTTATGATGGAATCAGTATTGGTATCATTTCATCTTTGAAAGGGATTGGTTACGGTACTTCGAACAAACCGCTGCCCGTTATTACAGGACAGGATGCCGAACTTGCCTCAATCAAGTC
The DNA here is from genome assembly GCF_002843485.1 of Paenibacillus sp. BGI2013. Classification (NCBI taxonomy): domain Bacteria; kingdom Bacillati; phylum Bacillota; class Bacilli; order Caryophanales; family Paenibacillaceae; genus Paenibacillus; species Paenibacillus sp. BGI2013. The sequence continues at coordinate 125,954 of NZ_PJFA01000009.1, read as the reverse complement.
CATTGTGGCCGGGGAACAGACGCAGACGGTGTTCAAGGATACACGGAAGCTAGCGGAGAAGACGGTAGAGATGGCCAATAGTATTTTGCAAGGAAAACAGGCGGAAGTTAATGATACAACATCATATAACAACGGAATTGAGGTTGTTCCGGCGTATCTCTTGGATCCCATCTCGGTGGACCGTACAAATGTGGAGCAGGATATCGTTGGTACACAGTATTACACGAAGGAAGAAATCGGACTGAAATAATAAATGAAAGGAGCACATCCCATGGCCGGAATCATTCTGGAAATGAAAAACATCACCAAAACCTTTCCTGGCGTCAAAGCGCTGGAAAATGTCAATCTGAAAGTCCGTGAAGGCGAAATTCATTCCATATGTGGTGAAAATGGCGCAGGTAAATCTACGTTGATGAAGGTACTGAGTGGTGTATATCCACATGGCACGTATGAAGGCGACATTTTATTTCAGGGCAAAAATTGTGAGTTCAAGGATATTAAGCAGAGCGAGGATCTGGGAATTGTCATTATCCATCAGGAGTTGGCCCTGATTCCCTACCTTTCAATCGCGGAAAATATATATCTGGGCAACGAGCGTGCGAGCAGAGGAATTGTCAACTGGAAGGAAACTTTTGTAGGTACACGGGAGCTGCTCTCGAAGGTGGGACTGAGCGAAAATCCAAACACGTTGGTATCCAGCATCGGGGTAGGCAAGCAGCAACTGGTCGAAATTGCGAAAGCGCTCTCCAAAAAGGTGCGGCTGCTTATTTTGGATGAGCCAACCGCTGCGCTGAACGAGGACGACAGTGAAAATCTGCTGCAATTGATGCTGGAATTCAAGAAACAGGGCATCGCCTGTATCCTGATCTCACACAAGCTGAATGAGGTATCCAAGGTATCCGATTCCGTGACCATTTTACGGGACGGTAAGACAATTGAGACGTTGGATATGAAGAACGAAAAAGTGACGGAGGACCGGATTATTAGCGGAATGGTAGGACGTGATCTCACTAGCCGTTATCCGGAGCGTCATGCCACCATTGGAGAAGTTATCCTTGAGGTAAAGGACTGGACGGTATATCACGAACATCATGCCGAGCGAAAAGTACTGGATCAGATCGATATGAATATCAGACGTGGTGAGATTGTAGGTATTGCTGGGCTGATGGGCGCTGGGCGTACCGAGCTTGCCATGAGTATATTTGGCAAATCCTATGGCCGGAATATTTCGGGTCAACTCATTAAGAATGGTAAACCGATCCACAACAATACCGTCACAGAGGCTATTCAGAATGGGTTTGCTTATGTGACAGAAGACCGCAAGGAATACGGACTCATTCTGATGGATGACATCAAGCGCAATATTTCCTTAACGGGTCTGAGCAAGCTGACGCGAAACGCAGTAGTGAACGAGCGTGAAGAAGTACTGGTGGCGGAAAAGATGAAGAAAAGCATGAACATCAAAGCACCAAGTATTTTGCAGAAGACCGGTAATCTAAGTGGAGGCAACCAGCAAAAAGTGGTGCTCAGCAAATGGATTTTTGCCGGACCAGATATTCTTATCCTGGATGAACCTACCCGCGGTATCGATGTGGGAGCGAAATTCGAAATCTATACGATCATTCATCGGCTTGCTGCTGAAGGCAAGGGCGTACTGGTAATCTCATCCGAGCTTCCGGAGGTTCTTGGCCTGTGTGACCGGATCTATGTGATGAATGCCGGACGAATCACCGGTGAAGTCAGCCGGGAGCAAGCATCGCAGGAAACGTTGATGAGATATATGACCAAGTCTGGAGGCGGCAAGCATGGAAATGATAACAAAACTGTTCAAAAATAATATCCGTCAATACGGCATGATTATTGCCCTGGTAGTGATTATGCTTTTGTTCGAGGTACTTACAGGCGGGCTGTTGCTCAAGCCGATTAATATTACAAATTTGATTTTGCAGAACAGTTACATTTTGGTGCTGGCGATCGGAATGGTGCTGGTCATCATTACCGGGCATATTGACCTGTCTGTTGGTTCCATTGCAGCCTTTGTTGGTGCCGTTGCCGCGATTATGATGGTTGATTGGCAGCTTCCGGCTTGGCTTGCAGTCATCGCTTCCTTGCTGGTTGGTGCTTTGATCGGTGCATGGCAAGGCTTCTGGATCGCTTATGTGCGGATTCCGGCATTTATCGTGACGCTGGCAGGTATGCTGCTGTTCCGTGGCTTGACGATGATCGTGCTGGAGGGGCAATCGATCTCTCCTTTTCCAGGTGGTTTCCAGAAAATAAGCTCTGGCTTCTTGGCGGACATTCAATTCTCAGGTTTCGGTCTAGTGTCTATCATTGTGGGTCTTGTGCTCACCGTTTGGTACATTGTCAATGAACTGCGGGAACGCCGTTCCCAGCGAAAATATGGATTCGAGGTCGTGTCAAAGGGACTATTTTTGCTCAAGTTGATTGTGGTGGCTGTTGTGACAAATCTGTTTACGTTTGTACTCGCAAGTTATGCAGGTATTCCAAATATCCTGGTCCTGCTGTTTGTCCTGATCGTTGTGTACTCCTTCGTTATGAATCGTACTGTCATGGGACGGCATGTGTATGCGCTTGGAGGTAATGAGAAGGCCGCAGGCCTGTCTGGAGTCAAAACAAAAAAGGTAACCTTCTGGGTTTTCGTGAACATGGGTACACTTGCCGCGGTATCCGGGTTGATCTTCGCCGCACGTCTGAATGCAGCTACGCCAAGAGCGGGTACCAACTTCGAGTTGGATGCCATTGCGGCCTGCTTCATCGGTGGTGCTTCCGCTTCAGGGGGCATAGGTACGGTATTTGGTGCCATCATCGGTGGTTTGGTTATGGGTGTGCTGAATAACGGGATGTCCCTGATTGGTCTCGGTATTGACTGGCAACAGGGGATTAAGGGATTGGTACTGCTGCTCGCTGTAGCGTTTGATATCTATAATAAAAATAAAAGATCAGCGTAACACTTGGTAAAATGAAAAAACAGACCTTGATCTCAGGATCAGGTCTGTTTTGCTGTATGCACGACTTAGTTACATTAAGGCATCGAGGAAACGTGTGGCGATGCCAAAATAGATAAACAGGGACAAGATATCATTCAATGTGGTGATTAACGGGCCAGAGGCAACAGCCGGGTCGACTTTGAAACGACTAAGCAGAAGCGGGATGCATGTACCGGTCAGTGTACCAATGACCAGAGTGAGGAACAGAGATACCCCAATAATGGCGCCCAGCAACCAGTCCCCTTGCCAGAAATAAGCGATGACGGTGATCAGTAATCCACATACCAAGCCGATCATTATGCCTACCTTGATCTCCCGACCAATCAGTGCGAGTACGGTGGCTTTGTCGAGCTTGCGTCCGATCAGTCCGCGTACCACAACAGCCAGAGACTGCGTTCCTGTGTTACCGGTCATACCTGCGATCATCGGCATGAAAAATGCCAATGCCACAACCTGATTGAGTGTATCCTCGAAGAAATCCACAATACTTCCCGAGATTAGACCAATCAATAGAAGCAAGATGAGCCAGGGAAGCCTGCGTCTGACGGCCACGAGTGGTTTAGTATCAAAGTCGATATCCTTGCTGCCGCCCCCCATCTTGGCCAAATCTTCACTGGCTTCATCCATAATAATATCGATGACATCATCCATCTGAATGATACCGCATAATCTGTGATTTTCATCCACCACCGGAAGTGCAATAAACTCATAACGCTGTAGAAGCTGTGCTGCTTCTTCCTGGTCCATATCTACCGTTGCATGGATCACCCGCCGGGTCATCAGTTCTTCAACCTGGGTCTTATCGTCAGCCAAGGCAAGGGATCGATAACTCACGACACCGACCAGTTTGCCTTCATTATCGGTTACATAGAGATAACTGGAGGCTGAGATATGCATGGTACCTTGCGATTGTCGTAAGGCTTCCTTGGCTGTCTCATGAGCGAGCAGGGTCCGATATTGATCTGTCATGATGCGTCCTGCCGTTTCCGGCGGGTAATTAAGCACGGATCGGATAATGGCAGAGTGATCCAGGTTCATATTGGACAGCAATTCTTCTCGGCGTTTGGCGGGTAAATCGTGCATAAACCGGATCAGATCACTTTTGTCCATCTGCTGCATGACTTCAAGTGTTCGTTCCGGCCCAAGTCGTTCAAACAGTTGAATCTGTTCGTGCAACTTCAAGGTCTCAGCGAGATCCGCCAGAGCATCGGGTTTGAACAGGAGCAAAAACCGATTGGTTTCTTCTTCAGGGAACTTTTTATATACAAGTGAGAGGTCGTAGGGATGCAGTTCTTTCACCAATTTATAGAAATCGGGAAGGTTCCGGGATTGTACATGTTGCACGAGTTGTTCGGTGATCTCCTCCACGGAGAAATCTTTCTTGGTATGAGGTCCGTTCATATCGACACTCCTTTCTATTCGGTCAGCTTCATATTTTTAAACGAAATGGGTTGGGAATTAAACAAATGGAGAAAAAATGAGAGTCCCAAAATGATATTGTAATCTTGCTCAAACATTCGATATGGGCTTACAAACAGCCACTTCAAGGATATACTTGTTGTACAGCAACAGACAAGGAGGACATGCGCTAGTGGAAGTAGATATCAGAACACAATTGCTCAGCATGGTTGAGCCGGAGTATCAAAAATTCTCGGCCGCACTTATTCCCAACATCACGAATGTACTTGGTGTAAGGTTGCCAGCCTTACGAAAAATTGCCAAGCAACTTGCCGCCGGGGACTGGCGCACGTATCTGGAAACGGCAGAGGATGAATATTTTGAAGAAGTGATGTTGCAAGCGATGGTCATTGGACATGTACAGGCTGATCTGGACGAGCTGTTAAAGGCTATTGAAACATTTGTACCGAAGATTGACAACTGGTCGGTGTGTGACAGCTTCTGTGCGGGACTGAAATATACGAAGGTCCATTCGGAGTCCATGTGGGCGTTCTTGCAGCCGTATCTGAGATCAGATCAGGAATATGAAATCCGGTTTGGTGTGGTAATGCTGTTGAATTTTTATCTGAATGAGCGATATATCGATCAGGTTCTATCTGCATTGGATCAGATTAGGCACGAGGCGTATTATGTGAAAATGGCAGTTGCTTGGGCCATCTCAATGGCTTATGTGAAACAACCTGAGGTGACTATGCGTTATTTGAACCGCAATACCCTGGATGATTTTACGTATAATAAGGCACTTCAGAAAATCACGGAATCTTATCGCGTTGATCCAGAGAGCAAGCAAATGATCCGCAGTATGAAACGTAAGGTGAAGAAGCAGATTACCTCCTAGTTCTAGCATTAAGCATTCCACCGGGGAGAGGGCGATAAACGAATGAGAAAAAAGTTGATGTACACCACGATGCAGTTGGACGGTCGTCCATGGGTGCTGCTCGCTACGGAACAGGGATTGTGCCGAGTGGTCATGCCAAACGAAACATTGGAAGATTGGAACGGCTGGATACAGAAGGTTGCACCTGGCGTGGAACTGGAGGAGAACGAACATGCTCTGAAACGAACAGGTATGATGGACTGGTTGCTGTCCTATTTTGCAGGAGAATCCATGGCTTATACAGATGCGATCCCACTGGACTTGATCGGAACGAACTTCCAACAGGAGGTATGGAGAGAGCTAGGGCGTGTGCCTTATGGTGAAATTCGGACCTATGGTGATATAGCTGCTGCAATTGGCAGACCTTCGGCTGTGCGAGCAGTTGGGGCTGCCAATGGGGCCAATCCAATTCCGGTTCTGTTACCATGCCACCGCATTATTGGGGCTAATCGCAAGCTGACCGGGTTCCGTGGAGGCCTGGAGATGAAGCGCAGACTGCTGGATATCGAACAGATTGAAGGCGTGAACGATGGAGGGCATGCGCGGTTTCATTTTTAATAGACTCGCGTAATCAAGAAGATTAAGGTGAGTGGACGGGGCAGGCACGTATTGTGCCTGTTTTTTTTACATGTATTAAGTAGAGTAATACAAACGTTCCGCATATGGAACACCAACGTTTTACGTATTTTTGCCCTGTGAAACCGTATGGTACCATGGATCATAGATCAATCGGTATCCGGGGGACGTAATGCCGGGTAAGAAAAGAGGGATGACATGATGAAGCAGGCTTATTGGTTAACAAACGTGACTGTGGAGCGGAGTTATATTCGGGAGGGGGAACAGGTGACGGGGACACGGACAAGCCCCGCTCATCTGCGGATTAAAGATGGAGTGATCGCGGAGATTGTGGAAGGAAACAACCCGTTGTCTAGCGATCTACCACAAGTAGATGGCAAGGGACTTCTGCTGTTGCCTTCGTTCGAGGAGGCACATATTCATCTGGATAAAACCTACTACGATGGGCCGTGGACAGCCGTTAAGCGTATCTCCAGTATTTTCGAACGTATTGAAGAAGAGAAGGTTCTGTTGCCCAAGTTGCTACCAGATGCCAAGCGTCAAGCGGAGAGTATTCTGACCTTGATTCAGGGGTGCGGCTCCACTCATGTACGTAGTCATTGCAATATTGAACCCGTCAGTGGCTTGAAAAGACTGGAAGCGACGCGGCAGGCTCTGGAATCATTTTCGGGCAAAATCGCTTCGGAGATCGTGGCTTTCCCGCAGCATGGACTGCTTCGCTCCCATTCAGTGGAGCTTATGGGCCAAGCGATGAAGGAAGGTGCAACGCATGTGGGCGGACTTGATCCTCATACGGTGGACGAACATATCGAGAAATCACTGAACGCCATGGTTGAACTGGCTGTTCAGCACCAGGCGGGCATCGATATTCATCTGCATGATGGTGGGCAGGCCGGCAAACAAACGCTGTTGGAACTCGCAAATCTGACCGAAGCAGCAGGGCTTCAGGGTAAAGTTACGGTAAGTCATGCGTTCTGGTTCGCCCGCGCAGAGCACCAGGAAGCAGAAGACATGGCGCAGCGAATGGCCTCGCTTGGGATGAGCATTGCTTCTACGGTGCCTATTGGCAGAACGATGATGCCTCTTCCCATGCTCCACCGTATGGGTGTGAACGTGAAGCTGGCCACAGACAGCCTGACGGATCATTGGTCTCCTTTTGGCAATGGGGATATGCTTGAGAAAGCGGGACGATTCGCAGAACTGTACGGATATAGCGACGAACTGTCCTTGTCTCAATCTTTGGCATGGGTAACAGGCGGGATTACACCTCTGGATTCACAAGGGGAACAAGTCTGGCCGAAGGTAGGCGACACCGCGAGTTTTGTATTAGTGCATGCGAGTTGTTCGGCGGAAGCTGTTGCGCGGCGATCTGCGCGGCAGGCCGTATGGTACAAGGGGCAATTGGTCAGTGGATCAACAGCGGATTGAGGGAAATAGAGCGGGTGCAGCCACGGGAAACCGTGGTTTTTTGGCATGGGAGAAAAAGAGGAAAGAACTGTTCGCATATACCACATTTTGGGTTATGATGGACGTAGTTAATGAAGGGAGTATTACAAATGAAGATTGAGTATGCAACGGAAGCTGACTACGACTACATCATTGAAAGAGATCGGCATATCCATCAGCCACTTGTGAAAACGAAGATTAGTGAGAAAGAAATATTCATCCTGTGGGACGAGGACGAGGGATCAAGAGTTGGATGGATGAGGTACGGGTACTTTTGGGATAACCTTCCCTTCATGAATATGATCTGGATTGATGAACCCTATCGAAACGGCGGATATGGCAAAAAAGTGGTACATCACTGGGAAAATCTAATGAAGCAACAAGGCTTTGATACGGTGATGACTTCAACGCAATCAGACGAACATGCGCAACATTTCTATCGAAAGCTGGGGTATGTTGATGCTGGGGCTCTATTGCTAGATACACAACCTCTGGAGATTATGTTGATCAAGAAAATCTAGTAAATAAGCTGCAAGGAGAGATGATTGTGGATATGAAAAAAGTAAGCCTACAACCCATAACCAAAGAAAATGAACTCGAGTGCATCCACCTTAAACCACGGGAAGATCAGCTAGATTTGGTAGCTAGCAATGCGGATTCATTGATGCATGCGACGAAGGAAATTACGTCCAAGCCGTACGGCATTTTGGCAGAGGATCAGATGGTAGGTTTTATTTTATTTGATAACGAGATCTACAATGACGGGTATTACTGGATTCTGCGCTTCATGATTGATGAGAAGTACCAGGGGAAGGGTTACGGCAAACTTGCTATTCAAGAAGTGGTTCGTATGTTGCAAGAGAGAAGTGACTGCCAGCAAATCAGGATATCCCATGTTCCACATAACATTGCGGCAAATGCGCTGTATAAACGTTGCGGATTTCAGGACACGGGTGAATTAGAGGACAACGGTGATATCATTTTAAGTTATCAAGTGAGGTAACAGGGAGGAGAAGCTTGATGATAAGAGAGGCAGAAGCTAGAGATGCAGCGGTTATCGAAAGACTGTATAAAGAATTATTGCCAAACAACTTAAACACAAAAGTACTGGCAGAACGGATTGAAGAAGTTCGGAATAACCCAAACAGTTTCTTGTTTGTGTATGAACTGGGTGATCAGGTGATCGGCACGGCTCATTTACATATTTGTCTGGATGCTTTGGTGGAAAATAGACCATTCGGCGTAGTTGAGCGGGTTATCATTACGGAACATGTGCAGAGCAAGGGATATGGATCTGAATTGATGAAACATATAGAGCATGTATGTGTGCAGAAAAATTGTGTGAAGGTGTTTCTAACCAGCGGATCATCCAGAAACGAAGCACATCACTTTTATACGAAATTGGGGTACAACGGAGAATCCAGCAAGGCATTTAAAAAGTATTTATAACTTATAACATTCATCAAGGAAAAGGAAGTAGAAGCAAAGAAATGAAAGATAACAAACATCCGGTTCAAGATGTCCGACTCATCGTTACCTTGCTCGTGGCTACTCTTTGTTGTCTAGGTGTTGTGATGTATTTACGTGCCCAATCAGATACAAATATGTATCGATTTTTAAGTTGGGACATGTTCCTGGCATGGGTACCCTTCATCATCTCATCCTGCATTAGATACATATTTAATAAGAAATTAACCACAACGAGCATGATATGTATGGGGCTGATGTGTGGAGTATGGCTCTTTTTTCTGCCCAATGCGGCCTACCTTTTTACGGAGATTCTGCATTCATTCAGATATTTTGATGCTCAAGGGGAGGTTAGATTTTGGGTTAATATTGATTTTTGGTATGGACTCACCCTGACGTTTGCCGTAGCGATCATCGGATTGCTGCTCTCGACTTGTTCAATCATTCAAATCCATGGCATGTTAAACAAATTAATAAATAAGTACATTAGCATGATGGTTGTCGGTGTTATTTTGCTATTGAGCAGTATAGGGGTTTACATTGGGAGATTTAATCGGTGGAATTCGTGGGATGTATTATCCCGACCTGGGAAGATCTTTGTGGATCTTGTGAATGATTTTAATGCAGCGAACAGCATAATGGTTGAGTTTGTTGTCATTGTATTTGCGGTTCAACTTTTTGGATACGTTATTATATCCTTGCTAACCGCAAGGTCGGGCAACTAATTATTCCATTTGAAAGGGTAAAGGAGGCAGTATCACACGATGGGTAATCTTAATTTTATCGATAAACTTCCTCACATTAGTGAATGCAAACAGATTCTAAAGGCAGCAGCTATGCTGGATGCCATTTTGATGCCGGAATGGGAGTACAGGTATTACTCGTATAATTCCCAGTGGGACAAGAATGAGCAAATGGCATCCATGAGAGATGGGCAAGGAGATCATTATTTTGCTGTATTCAGTCCGAATGGGCTGATTATTAAAGGCTTTGCTAAAGAGTATACACTTCAGCATAAGGTTGATAGGAGTGAGGTGGTAAAAAGCGTTCCAGAAGCATTTAATACTTTTGTGGTAGAGCCGGCATTTGTAATGGATCAGACGACGTTCTGTATCTGGAGTGTGGCGGATCAGGAAGGGTGGTCTGCGGGCACGGAGCTTGGGGATCATGAATACGAACTGTTAGAGATTTTGGTAGGCGGCGCGAAATATTATCATGCTTGGGCACAGGATTACTACGAGATAACGTTGGATATCACACTGGTTGAACAGGTATTTGATATGAAGCCGATCAATGAGGTCTTACTACAGCAATTAAATGATGAACTGAAATTAAGTGATATCGAAGGTGAAATTACAGAAATTGGATACCCGGATAAGGATATGAAGGTATGAAGGCGATAACCCAGGAAATCACGGAAGAATTATTGGCTGTAATGGATATGTACCAGAGAATCGCGCGGCAATTGATCGACCAATTGATATTGGAAACCGACCAGCCTGATCGGACAGCAATTCTCGAAGGTGCGTACCATTTGCTGTCCAATGCGGATGTAATCCATGGAGAAGAAGAATTAACGGGAAATTGGTATTTTGATGTTCATGGCGAGCACTGTATGTTCCAGAATACAGAAACAGGGCAGACATTAGAGGTTTTCCTTGGTAGTCTTCGTATTTCGAGAATCCGTTTAAGGACATGTTGGATTTCTTCGAACGTATGGAGGCACAACATGTGTTAATTCATGTTCACGAGGTGGCGTATAGAAAAATGATTTGATTGCTTGGCATTTAATTAAAACTGAGGAGGAATTACGTATGGGTTTAACTGAGTGGTCTACAGATATTCTTCAATATGATCTGTCGGATGAATATTCGATTCGCAAAGCAGATTTTGCCGAATGGGGATTATATTGCACGGTTTATTATGATAGGCGTTATGTCGGATTTTTCAGGGAAGAAGAGTTCAGTTCTTCCAAGATCAGTGCGTACTGGATTTACAAAGGGGAAAGCAAAATAGGTGGCGTGAGAATGGAGCCTAACCGGATGTATCATTTGTTTTTTGTCCCGCCATTCCAGCAGTGCTTTGATGTTTTGAAGCTTCTGAAGCATAAATTATTACAGTGGTCGGATCGCACCAAACGCATTCTGACCTTTGAGATTCTTCCAGACCAAGTTGATCTATACGCACGAGCTGGATTCTGGCCAGTGGAGTTCAGATGTCGCTGGATGCAGCGGCCGACAGATCATTTTGAAATCGAATGGGACAGCAGGGTAACCGTGAAGAGTCCAGAGATTATTGAAAGTGAAACCGGCAATAGAAAATATGTGAATGAAGATGAAATTGCTCAATGTGACCTGGAGAGTTTTGCAGGAAGTCTTGAAGCTACACGAAGAAAACATACCACGCTTGCAGATTTTATTCCAAGTGATGACCCTAATTATACGAATGAAATTCTGACTCAAGCCTCCACGCTAGTATACGACAAGGAAACGGGACAGCTTATTGCAAATTGTCGCTTGTGCTTGCAAGATAATCAGGCTGCTGTGTATAGCATAGGTGTTCGTCCGGCATATAGAGGAAGAGGGCTTGCTACACTGATGTTACAGAGAGCATTAAATGAACTTAAAGGTAAGTATCCCGTTCTACGATTGTATGTGATGCAAGGAAATGATGCGGAGTCCGTGTATCTGAATCTGGGCTTTATTCCGGGTGTGCAGGAGATTCAGACAATGTATATTCCTGAGGAGGAATCACAATGAAGGTTGCCATCTTAACCGATATTCATGGGAATTTTCCTGCGCTGCAAGCGGTATTGGCTGATATCGATTCCAGAGAAGACATTGAGCATACATTTTGCTTGGGGGATATGATCGGTATTGGCCCTTACTCCAATGAAGTGATCGAGATGTTGTACAGCCGCAAAAATATGATAGCGATTTCAGGGAATCACGAAGAGGCCGTATTGAGTTTGCTTCAAAATAAGGGTCCATTAGAAGGGCACAAAGGCATGGCCGAGCATCACGAATGGATTGGTCGGCATTTGAGTGCAGAATCGATCAAGAAAATCCAAGCTCTACCGAAATTCGTTGAAAAAGAGGTAGAAGGACATCGCTTCCTTTTGACTCACTATCATATGAGCAACGACAAGTTGGATGTTATCGATAAAGAACCATCCGGAACCAAATTAGACGCGAAGTATCAGGGGACGGCCCATGATTTGGTTTGTTTTGGTCATTATCATATTCTTCATTATTATAAGACAGATCAAAGAGTATATATGAATCCGGGCGCTTTAGGCTGTAACGATCTTGCCATTGCCAGATACGGCATCGTGGATCTCCAAGAGGGCAAAGTGGACGTGAAATTCATTGGAGTACCATATGACAATAGGGAGTATCTGAAATCGTATGAACGGTTGAACGTTCCGGATCGGGCTTTTCTTTTGAAGGCATTCCATGGAAATCAGTTGGAGAGAGAGGATATAGACGGCAGTAAACGTTCATAGCAAGGTGCTGCTACTTTGGAAAGGAGAGATGTACATGGGAATGATCATTATGTTGGTGGTGTATCTGTTCCTCGGTATTTATGTTGTGAAAGTTGGAATAGATAACTCCAAAAATAGCCAGCACACCAAAGAAATATTATCAGAGTTAAGGGAGATTAAGGAACTGTTAAAAGAGCAAAGGTAAGGATTGATTAGGCTTGTGCTTTAAAATTTGCTAAGGAGCAGCATTTTCGGGTGCCTCCCTCTCCTGTAGGTCAGGAAAGGGAGGATTCTTGTGCAGCACAGCTAGCCACTTTAACCCAATACACAAATAACAATATCCTGATCATGATTACCAAAACCAGCACCATAGATCGTTAATCCCCCTACATTGGGGCTTTCCTCGTCAACTGTAAAGCGAAGCGTCCAGAACGGTTCGCTAAGCTTAATATCCGCGAGAGTAACGTCTGACATCCGCTCACCATCCATATAGGTACCGTAGGCATCAATACGAATAGTCTTCAACAATCCATACTGATTTACATTACGATGCCACCATTCTGGTGTGTATTTCCCGCGTGCTGCTCTGCCAAAGTCGGCAGGGCTTGTCCACGTTCCGAGAGAAACGCCATTGAAGGTGAAACGAATATCCGAAGGCCAATGATCTCGCAATCCCGGAGCTTCAGAGGCCAGTTCCATCGAAATTTCAATAGCATCGGTGGTCTGATCAGGTAGTACAAAGTTAGGTGTTTTATATTCGACATAGCCCTTCCCAAACCACAAGATAGCGGCGTGTACACGCTCAGGATCAAGGAAGTAACGGGGGTCGTCCCATACACCGATTTCTTTTTCAAGTGTTCCTAGCCCACAGGTAGGGTGAATATCAAAAGCAGTGTAGTGTCCAACGGCTATCGTCTGTTCTCTGGTTCGTGAACTTTGGCTTGGGGATGGCAGCTCGATCTCAATCTGATTTTGCTTGAGGTAACATAATTTGTGCGTCCCTCCGTTGATCCGAACTCGTCTGCTGCCAATTAGACCCGCATCCTCCAGTTTGCGAATATGCATCGTGACAATGGAGGGGCTAAGCTCTAATACTGCGGCAATATCCTTCACATTCATTTCGCGATCTGCAATCATATCCATGATTCTCCATCTGACTTCACTTGCCAGCGCCTCATATAAAGGAAGGAACTGGGGCTCCCCATTTGCTTTGATCATCTGTACAACTCCCTATCCTCAATCTTCTAAAATCACATATATATTAATTTAATAAAATTAACTCCAAGATGCAATTCAGATTCATTGCAAGTTTACACCCGATGGTGTTTAATTTTTGTAGTTGTTACGAAGTTGAATTCTTATATTTGTGAATTTTATAATAAGAGATGGAGTGGAGTAATGAAATACAATAACCCTGTTGTGAAAGGTTTTTATCCAGACCCTAGTGTGGTTAAGGTGCACGATACATACTATATGGTGTGTAGTTCTTTTCAATATTTTCCGTGCGTACCGCTCTTTGAAAGCAAGGATCTGATAAATTGGAAACAGATTGGTCACTGCCTGACTCGTAAAAGCCAGATTCGGCTAGAGACGGTGAATAGCTCCGGGGGTGTATTTGCCCCAACCATCAGGCACAATAACGGGCGTTTTTATATGGTCACAACCAACGATACGACGCATCAGAATTTCTATGTCTGGACGGATAATATCTACGGAGAATGGTCTGAGCCTATTTATGTGGATCAAGGCGGGATTGATCCCGATTTGTATTTTGAAGATGGAAAAACATTGTTTATGAGTAATGGCGTGGATGATGAAGGCGTTGGCGGAATTGTCCAGTGTGAGCTTGAGATTGAAACTGGCCGCAAACTTAGCCCAAGTCGTTCGATATGGAATGGGACAGGTGGACGATATCTCGAAAGCCCACATCTCTATAAAATGAATGGTTACTATTACCTGCTTGCAGCCGAAGGCGGCACCGAGTATGGTCATATGGTTACGTATGCCCGGGGAACTTCATCTTCAGGTCCGTTCGAGGCCTACGCGCACAATCCAGTTCTAACCAACCGTAATCTGGGCGGGTATGAGTTACAGGGTGTGGGGCATGGTGATCTGGTTCAGGATGATCTGGGGAACTGGTGGCTTTTCCACTTGGGATTCCGACAGATCGGCAGATGGGCTACGTACCATCATTTGGGCCGAGAAGTATTTCTGACTCCAATTACGTTTGGTGAAGACGGATGGTTTACAGCCGGGCATGAAGGCACAACACTGACGAGTTTTGAGACCAATCGTATCCCGGATACGGTGATCCAGCAGGATAAGAAGAATTATACGTTTGAAAATACAGACTGGAACCTCGACTGGTGTTATCTTCGTCATCCAAATGCAGAGCATTATCAGCTTGAATCAGACAAGCTTACGCTAATAGGAACCGATGTAACGCTGGACGTTCCAGCATCCCCGACGTTCATCGGGTTACGTCAAAAAGACTTTAATGCTACGATTTCTGTCGATGTCAGTCTGACGAATGGCGAGGCCGGTATTACGATCTACATGGATGAGAATCATCATTATGAAATGGCTATTCGTCAGGAACAGGACGGCTATAAGGTGATCGAGCGCCTGAATATCGGTGATATCAAATCGATTGAACAAGAAGTGGATCTAGGAAATAAACGGCATGCAACGCTGGTCATCCGGTCAAGTCAGGAACGCTACAGCTTCCTGCTTCAAGCACATGGTGAAGAGATTCTGCTTGGCTCGGCACAGACGAGATACCTTTCCTCTGAAGTGGCTGGAGGTTTTACAGGTGTACTCATTGGTCTATACACAACGGGTGAAGATGCTGTAGCTGAGTTTACAAACTTCAAGTGTGACTATCATTAAGAAGTTAAGGGGAGGGCCTGAAGGTCCTTCTCTTTTTTTGAATTTGTGTCAAAATATAAATATATTAATAAACGCTAACAGAAGAGAGGTATTTAAACTTGGGAGTACATTATAAAATGCCCGCATCCTTAGAAGGCATCGTTCGAATAGATAAGGAATTACGTAAACAACATGATGGAACCCTCCAAGATTATATGGGGTTTTATATTAGTTTTAACAATGATGATGATAGATACTATTGTACGCCAGATGATGCCATCGTATTTGGAAGAACAGGGGCAGATGGTGACCATTTTGCTTTTTTCACGTTTAACAGATCCATTAGTGATTTGGAAGAAGCTCCGGTTATCTTTATCCAACCTACGGCGTTTGGTAATCAAGTAACTTTAGTGGCCAGAAACTTTAAGGATTTTGTAGCATTATTTATTAATCTTAAGGAAGTATATGTTTTGGAGAGATTTCGATTTTATAAGAACAAATTAGATTTTATGAACGACTATAACGATAATTATATGGAAGATATAAAGATGCGAGAGAGTGATAATCAATTAATTATTGAACTGTTAAAAGAGAATATTAAAGGGATAACAGAAATTGATGATGTGTACGAATATATGATTGAATCCCAAAAACAAATAGAACTAGGGATAAACAATGATGATTTTGCATGATATCTATATGGCATCCCTTAAATAATCTACATGTAACAAAAGGTTAAAAGAACGTGTTATTTAATTATATAGTTTGATTGGATAACCAAGGAGGAGTTATATGGAGGATCAATGGAGAATCGCAAAGTATGACCCGGCATGGCGTGATTTGTTTCTCGAAACGGGTTCGAAATTAAGAGAAGCGTTAGGAGAAAAGGCCGTGCGGATTGACCATGTTGGGTCCACTTCAATTGTTGGAATAGACGCCAAACCTATCATAGATATACAAATATCTGTTGATAATTATGAAAATTTGTTGGACTACAAACGTGAGATCGAAACAGTAGGTTTTGTATTTAGAGCAGAAAATCCAGATAAGACTAAACGTTACTTTCGTGAAGAACCCGGAAGCAGAAGGATACATATACACGTTAGACAGGTAGGCAGTTTCTCCGAGCAGATGACCTTGCTGTTCAGAGACTATTTAAGGGAGCATCCAGAAGATTGTTTGAAATATGCGGAAGAAAAGCACAGACTCATGTCATTGTATAAAGATCAGCGTCCCAAATATGTTGAAGGAAAAGGACCAATGGTGTGGAGCATATTACAGAGAGCACATCGTTGGTCTCAAGAAATCGGATGGCAGCCGGCAAAATCTGACGCATGAGCACATCTAATGAATAGAGATAACTGTATTGGAGTGATGAGATGAACATGGGAAGAAAGCTGATAACAACCGTTCTAACCATCATTTGTTTTACTTTGGCTGCGAGTCTCATATCGATGAATGAATCCTACAGTTTTGATTTTTACATTCTTATTTATCTGATATACGCGACTCCCTTGATCCTGTTGATCGGGCTACCTTTATCGATATTGCTAGACTATCTGCTCAGCCGAATACAATTCCCTAATCATGTGTTGTATCTAAGTACGAGGATATTAGGCTATGCATGCGCTGGAGTTCTAGGTATGTATATTTATTATGTGGTCATGGGCGCAGGAGAAGCAATCTTGGATTTCAAAGAGACATTAGTTCTGACCTTATTTGGCGTTCTTGCCGCTATCCTATTTGTATTGATTGATATTGGGATTGGAAGTTTTGTTAAAGGTACGAAGAAAAAAGAGTTGAATTAAATTGATTTGTCAGGAGGAAAGCAAAATGACAACGCATTGTGCACTTCTAATCATTGACGTACAGGTAGCGATGTTTGATGAAGCAGATCCCGTATATCAGGGGGAACGATTGCTTCAGAAGATCCAGGTGTTAATTGCCAGGGCCCGTGAAGCAGGGCATTCCATCATATATATCCAACACTGCGAAGGGCCAGGCAGTCCACTGGAACGAGGAACACTGGGGTGGGACATCCATCCGTCCATTGCACCTAGTGCTGGTGACCTCGTTATCGAAAAAGAGACACCGGATTCGTTTCACAAAACCGATCTGCATCTGAAATTGCAAGAAGATGGCGTGACGGAGTTGATTCTCGCGGGTATGCAGACTGAGGTATGTGTGGACACGACTTGCCGCAGAGCGTTCAGTCTGGGTTACACGGTCAATCTGGTTCAAGATGCGCACAGCACATGGAATTCAAAGACACTTCAAGCGGAGCAGATTATTGAGCATCACAATACGGTACTGAGACTGTTTGCCAACGTGCTGGATACGGAGAATGCGCTGTAATGCTAGGAAAACGTAGGCGATTCTGGTTTTTCATAGGTGTGGCAATCATGTTTCTGTATCTTCTAATCACGAGTAACCCTGATCCAAATAAGCCGATTTCGAGAAATCAAGTGATAAGCACAGAGATGAGCATAGTCGTGTACACCAGGACAGGCGACGGTGGAGCACACGTTAGCATTGACAATGTTACGTTAAGTAAAGAAGACATTAGCCGTATAGTCGGCTGGCTGAATGCAGCCCCGGAAACAGCCAAAATACCAGTAGATGATGTCACAGGAAGTATTAGTGCGGGAATTGCTTTGAAATTAAAGCATAACGCTAAAGTTACGATTCAATACAATCGGAAACAGATTATTGTATCCACAAAAAGCAGATTTAATAGAGATTCGAAATATATACTTGATCAAAAGGACTTAAGAGACTTTTTGGATCAAAAGTTGGAAGGGACGTATTTTGGTGAAGATACCGTTAGTGTTGAATAAGGGGGAGATGTATTGACGATTAACAAAAGAATAATGAATCTATCAGCCTGGCTTGCTGTATTAGCCATCCTATGTATTCCTGGAACTTTACATACTGAAGATGGACCGCTCCGAACAGAGTATGGTTTCCCGCTCCGATTCTTTACGGATTATCATTATGCTAATTCTGAGGGAACTATCTGGTTTATATCTGGCATCTATTTAAATGTACTTCTATATTTTTTCAATGTCCTGTTTATTTATGCAGGTATTCATGTAATCTTGTATATAAAAAAGAAATTAACTAAATAAATTCAACAGAATAGTTACACGAAACGGAGAGGACAGAAAAAACCTGAAGAAGCGAAGTGTTCGCCTAAAAGCTTTCTGAAAGAAAGCTGCATCGGAAGCATAGGCTCATCTCCGGAGTTTCCCATTATAAAATGAATCAAAAAAATTTGGGGATAACAGCGATCGGAAGGTTGTTCTGTCATCGGAGTGGTAAGTGTAAATATTCAATAGTTTAATTTATATAGATATAAAGATGGAGTGATAACGATGAAACAACTTCCAGTAGAATGGAAGTCAGACCGACTTATTATCTCGAATGTGGAAGAATCCGATATTCCTGAACTTGAGTCCTTATATGAAACCAGTCGGTACTTGCATCAATGGGATGGACAAGAGCATGATCGGAACTATGTGAAAGAATGTTTTGAAGAAGGCCACCTTCCGCCGGGAGGCAGACTGGAGAATTATCGAATTCAATCCATTCGCACGAATGAGGATGACCGCTATATTGGTTTGTTAAGTGTGTACCATGGGTATCCCTCCGAGGATTCAATCTATCTCGAATTTTTATATATCCAGAGCGAGATCCAGAAGCAGGGATATGGACAAGAATTAATTCAGGCGTTGACGCGTCACTTTTCCGAACTTGGTTACAAGGAAATTCGAATCAACGTGGCGCTCAAAAATTGGACTGCATTACGCTTCTGGATCAAATCCGGATTCAATCAGATTAGTAGAATTTATGGTGATTTTGAACATTCGGAGGATACCTTTGCCCATACAGAATTGATCAAATTTCTCTGAAAAATAAAGCCGATAAAGGGGAATATACCGATGGAAACCTTCTTTCGTTATAACTGGATGGTACGTGAGCAATGGTATGTCTGGTGTGAAGATGTACCTCTTGAAGAATTGCTTCGGCCTCGCACGGGCGGAGTAGGCAACATATTACAAACATTATTTCATATCATTGATGTAGAGTGGAGCTGGCTTCAGTTGCTACAGGGCAAACCGGATGATGCAGAAGATTTTGCAAACTACCAGAATCTTGAGGCGGTAAGGCGACTCGATCGCAAGTTACGTCCTGATGTGGAGGCATTTGTTAGAGCCTGGGATTCGAGTATGGAAAAAAGAGCTTATATTGATCATCGCTCAGCTGGCAAGGCCAGTACAGATTCATGGGGAGAAGTTATGCGACATGTGATCGCCCATGAGATTCACCATATGGGTCAGCTGTCGGTATGGGCCAGAGAATTGGGCAAACAGCCAGTATCCGCCAATGTCATTGGCAAAGGCCTGATTATACCTGACTAACAGGGAGAGAGCGGCATGACATGAATGAACGGAGGAGAAGTGATGATTCATTGCAGGAAAGCTACGATTCAGGATGGCGAAGTGATGAGCCAATTATCCCATCAACTGGGTTATGTCAGCACAACTGAAGAAATCAAGGAGCGACTAACTCTTCTCTCTTCCTTACCAGACCATTATGTATGTGTAGCTGAGATTGATTCGAGGGTCGTAGGCTGGGGCCATGTACAGGGAAGACATTCCATTGAGAGTCCATCTTTTGCCGAGATTGGTGGACTAGTTGTGGATGGGATTCATCAAGGGATGGGGATTGGTAAGATAATCATGAGCGAATGCGAGGAATGGGCTCGGGTTAACGGCTTTGATAAGATTCGGGTACGTTGTAACGGAAAAAGGGAATCTGCACATCGGTTTTATATAGCTATCGGTTATGAAGAGAAGAAATGGCAGAAGGTATTTGATAAACGATTATAATCTAATCTTGTGTATCATGGAAGGAGGAGAACGATGACGATTCAACTTAGCCAGGTGAATTGGGTAGAACTGGATGAACGTATTCAGCAGGTGATTAAACAGGAGTATCAGATCATTCCCTTGCCACCTGGACTGGAAGCGAGTGTGATGAGAATCGAAATGGAAGATCAGTCGTACGTATTGAAAGTCTGGGACAAGGATTCCAAACCGGATATCGCCAAACAATATCGATTATTGTCCAAGCTTTATCAAAGTGGAATTCGTGTTTCCAAACCCTACGGTTGGGGATTAGACGAGCAAGAGAATCAAGTGCTCTTAACGAGCTATGATGGAAAGCCGGTTAACCAATTAACACCAACCAAACTGACACATTTGGCTGAGCGATTAATGGAGGTCCATCGTTATCCGGTGAATAAAGTGGGTACTGGAGAAGATGAAGAATACATATTCAGGTACGATTTTGTTCAATACTTTTTTCCTCAAATTGAGTTACATGACGATATAAATGATCTTCTGGCAAACTTGATCCAGCAGGTCCAGATCAGACAGGAACGCTTGATTCATGGCGATTATAATCTGGGAAACATTCTTGAGATGGACGACCATTACACCATCATCGATTGGACTAATGGGCAATATGGTGATCCAAGATACGATATGGCATGGTCTGTGTTTCTGATCACCGTCTATAATGGGGAAAGTTATGGCGAGATGTATCGCGCTCAATTTGCACATTCTGCAAGTTATACGTACACGCTGGAAGAGGAGCAGGTTTTTGAAGCTGTAGCTTGTCTGCGCTGGATTCTGTTAAAGCGCGTTGGGAATGTACCCATGGGGCCAAATGTAATTGAACGGGTTCACAGCATGACTGTCCATAATCCATATTTGAATGAACATCTGCTGTAATCGTAATACGGGGATACACAATGACGACAATATACGATTAAGTAATAGAAAGACCACTTTTTTCAAATAAAATAAACAGCCAGTCCTAAACTAGCGATCCTCGCATACCTATGATAGTAGAGGAGCGTGATCGATATGGAGCAGAAAGTGCAAACTTACTTTGAACTGAAACAGCAGCAAAAAGATATTGAGCAGCAGTTGTCTGTACTACGAGATGAGATTGTCGCGTATTGTGCAGAACAAGGGGTCTATGAGACGCAGGTTGGTGGTTACACCGTGAAAACAGTGCTTCAGAACCGGAAGGAATACGATGATCAGAAGTTGTATGCTTCTCTTCCAGACCCGGACATCTGGCGATTGTTGTCCAAGGTAGACAGCCATAAGCTGAAAAGCCTGATCAAGCTGAACATTCTGTCCGAGGAACAAATTAACCCGGCATGCACAGTGAAACAGGTGACTTTGTTACAGGTGGACAAGCTGTAAGGCTTCATATCCTCTTTGTATATGAGTTGAATTTAATTGAACAGCCCGATCACAAAACACCTTCCGAGAAATGTTCTGTTTAGATGAGCAGTCGGACATACGTGGAGGTGTTTTTGTTGTGCAAACAGGGCCGAGGATCATAAATAGTTAAATATGAGGGGGAAGAAGTATAATTTGTTCATTGTAAGCGTATTCAACAAACGATATGATGGATAAAAACTGGCAGGGAGGAATTGTAAATGCCAACTGAAATTCCATCATTACATGCTACGTACGCTAATACGTTCAAAATAGGTGCTGCTGTACATACCAGAATGTTGCAGTCCGAAGCGGATTTCATCGCCAAACACTTCAATAGTATCACGGCTGAAAATCAGATGAAATTCGAAGAAATTCACCCGGAAGAGGATCGTTATTCATTTGAGGCGGCGGATAAAATTGTTGATTTTGCTGTTGCCCAAGGGATTGGGGTTCGCGGACATACTTTGGTCTGGCATAATCAAACATCGAAATGGGTCTTTGAGGATACCTCAGGTGCTCCCGCTTCCAGAGAGCTTTTATTATCTCGCTTGAAGCAACATATTGATACGGTAGTAGGTCGGTATAAGGGGCAAATATATGCGTGGGATGTCGTCAATGAAGCTGTTGAAGATAAGACTGACCTGTTCATGCGGGACACGAAGTGGTTAGAGCTGGTGGGGGAAGATTATTTGCTGCAAGCGTTCAGTATGGCTCATGAAGCTGATCCAAATGCGCTTCTTTTCTATAATGACTACAATGAGACGGATCCGGTCAAACGGGAGAAGATCTACAATCTGGTTCGGTCTTTGCTGGACAAGGGAGCGCCTGTACACGGGATTGGGTTGCAGGGGCATTGGAATATTCATGGTCCTTCGATTGAGGAGATCCGAATGGCTATTGAGCGTTATGCTTCACTGGATGTGCAGTTGCATGTTACGGAGCTGGATATGTCCGTGTTTCGTCATGAGGATCGTCGAACGGACCTCACCGCGCCAACTTCAGAGATGGCTGAGCTACAGGAGCGTCGATATGAAGAAATCTTTAATTTGTTCCGTGAGTATAAATCATCCATTACCTCTGTGACGTTCTGGGGAGTAGCGGATAATTATACCTGGTTAGACCATTTCCCGGTACGCGGACGCAAAAATTGGCCCTTTGTTTTTGATCAGCAGTTGCAGCCTAAGGAATCATTTTGGCGTATCATTAACCCTATGTCCTGAACATCAGGGAAGTGGAGAGAATCGGTCACGATGTGGCCGATTTTTTGCTGTACTTAATATAGATTGTACAGTGCGGTTATCTCGTTCGTGATTGAGGCGTTGATTTGTGTGGATGATAAAAATATGGTACTAAATGGAATTTTGTGATAGGGTTGAAGAAATGGCGAACCAAATTCTTTCCTGAAAAGAGATGAGAAGATGGATTACATCCGAAACTATTTAATTACTTTTGCAGGAAATTTTGCATTTAGTTATTATATCTTTGAAGAAGGTACTTTTAACAAACCGCTGATGTTTGCTACATTCATGCTGTTGCTGATTATGACAATCGATTACATGAAAAATAGAAACAAATATACATTGGATTAGGGTATGTCCATGTTTTTAAACGATTCTGTAGCATAGGGTCGTTTTTTTATTGTATATAGAACAGCTTCCATTTACATCATGACCATTGTTCATTACACTTGATGAGTAACACCTCATTAACTCAGTTTTTGTTAACTCAATTCAGATCATCAGGAGGATATCATTATGCATCAATCCGCACATATTCAGGAAGCAAGAGATTACATATTAAACCGAATCCATACCAAACCTGCCGTAGGCATGATTCTGGGATCTGGACTGGGAGCGCTCGCGGACGAGATTGAAAATGCGACCGTTATTCCGTATACAGATATTCCGTATTTCGCTCAATCTGAGGCTATCGGCCATGCCAATGAATTGGTTATTGGTGAACTCATGGGCAAAACGGTTGTAGCGATGAAAGGCCGCCTTCATTATTATGAAGGTTTTACATTGAACGAAGTGACTTTCCCCGTTCGGATCATGAAGGCGCTGGGTGTCGAGCAATTGCTTATCACCAATGCGTGCGGAGCCATCAACACAAGTTTTGAGCCGGGTCAACTGATGCTCATTACAGATCATATTAACCTGGTAGGCAATAACCCGTTGATGGGACCGAATAATGCTGAACTGGGTGTTCGTTTTCCAGACGTATCACAGGTATACAATCGTGAACTGCGCAGTATTGCCCTTAAGGTTGCAGAAGAGCAGAATGTTGGCCTGCAGCAAGGTGTCTATGCATGGTGGAGTGGCCCGGCATATGAGACACCAGCGGAGATTCGCATGATTCGTACGATGGGTGCGGATGCAGTGGGTATGTCCACGGTACCTGAAGCCATTGTTGCCATTCATGGCGGTATGAAGGTACTAGGCATTTCCTGTCTGACCAACATGGCCTGTGGTATTCTGGATCAGCCATTAAGTCATGATGAAGTTATTGAAGTGGCTGCGCAAGTGAAAACAACCTTTATCGGACTTGTAAAAGGCATTTTGAAAGAGATCTAATCGCGAGATGATTTTTTATCTAGGCCACGATGGATAGGATAGAGTTTTCATCCAACCCAATCGAAACCACAAAAAACGTATGTTTCACGAGTTGTTACTCGTGAGACATACGTTTTTTTATTTTGCAGAACTATGAACCATCTGAGAATGATCGGCCATGATTGCTGGTGTGGACTCCCTGATGATGGGTTTGGTCACAATGTGAGAGACCTGATACGGCTGTGTCGGGCTATTAATCCGGGATAACAGCATCTCCGCAGTTTTAATGCCCATCTCATTGCTATAAATATGAACCGTCGTTAATGCTGGCTCAATAATTCGAGATTGGGGTGCATTATCGAATCCGCATATCGCAATATCCTGTGGCACAGCGACATTTCTGTCTTTTAACGCCCTGATCAGATCAACTGCTATAAAGTCATTAGCGCATACGTAAGCGGAAGGTAGGGAGGCCAGCTCTGCCACTCGCTGGTTCAACCATCCTGGCTTGGAGAAACACAGGCGATCATTATCTACGATGCAATGGGACAGGTCGACCTGCAACCCCGCCTCCAGCATAGCACGCTGATATCCAACCCATCGTTCATTAAAGCTCTTGCAGTGATTGTAATCTCCGACGAATCCAATACTTGTGTAGCCGCTCTCAATTAATTTTGTGGTTAACTGATAGATGCTATGTTCATTCTCCATGAGTAGCAGGTCTGCTTTGAATTCGGGATAACATATGTTGGAAGCGCAATCGATAAAGATGGTGGGAATGCCCAGATCGGTAATCAGCTGTGTATATTCCAGATCAAATAATTCAATGCAAATGATGCCGTCCACTTTGGCTATATCAAAATTGTTGGGAAGTGTAAGTGTATCTTGATCGTCTTCACGCACGATATGAATCGAGAGATTGTATCCCTCCGCACTGATTCTTTTCTCCAGACCACTGATTAACAACGAACCAAAGTGAGATGTATTAGGCAGGTTTTCAGTTAACAGGGCGATATTACCCGGAGCCTTGGTTAGAACATGCTCATTGTCCATATAGGCAAACTGTTTATATTTAAGTTCAATTGCTTTTTTAATTACACGATTTCGGGTCTCATCCGGGATGTTTCCGCTATCATTTAATGCTTTGGAAGCCGTATTCCTGGAGATCCCCAAAGCATCAGCAATGTCTTGTATCGTGACTTTTTCCTTTGCCATCTAATGCTTCACCTCTAATCATCAATAGTCATCCATATTCTTCTCTAAGTCAAATGTATAATAGAACGGGACAAATAGCAATCTCTGTTTTACAAATGCACAATTGCATTTACATTTAGATAGTCGAATTATATTTTCATAATTGTTCCAGAAGTTTTGTTAACTAGTGTAACAATGATAATCTATTACAGTAATAATATAGGAATATCTATACGAATATTAACGATTCGGTGCTGTATATATGCAAATTTAATCCTCTTTAGTTCCATTAATGCAAAGATAAAATGATCAAATGCACAAATATTTTTTTACAAAACGTATTGACTAAATCCGTTGAAACCTGATAAATTGTAAATTATCAAATAGGCAATTGTAAATATTGAAAGCCCTTACTGAAACAATTGTCAACTTCTAGAATGGAACGGGGGTATCGTGTTGGATAACATAGCCGACAGCAAAAAGGGCAAAGGAAGGGTACTGAAAGTGAGGACGACAAGCGGTCATAAGTTGCAGCAGCTCAAAAAAAATTACTTTTTATATATGTTGCTGGCACCAGCCTTAATTTTGACTCTTATCTTCAAGTACATTCCGATGTACGGAGCCATCATTGCGTTTAAGGATTTCAGTCCGATCAAAGGCATCATGGGTAGTGATTGGGTAGGACTGAAGCATTTTGAGAAATTTATAGCTTCACCCAATTTCGATATCATTTTAATGAATACGCTTAAACTCAGCTTTTTGGGATTAATATTCAGTTTCCCGGTGCCCATTTTACTGGCACTCATGCTGAATCAGGTACGCAAAGCTGGCATCAAGAAAAATATTCAATTATTTCTGTACGCACCCAATTTCATCTCGGTTGTTGTTGTTGTGGGTATGCTGTTCATCTTCCTCTCACCGACAGGGCCGATTAATCAATTAGCCACATGGATTACAGGTCAGCCGATCATGTTCATGTCTGAACCGGAATATTTTCGCTGGATCTACATTTTGTCCGATATCTGGACCGGAGCGGGCTGGGCTTCCATTATATACGTCGCGGCCTTGGCCAATGTGGATCCGGAGCTTCACAATGCGGCTAATCTGGATGGAGCCAATCTCCTTCAGCGTATTCGCCACATTGACCTTCCAACGATTCGTCCGATTATGGCCATCGTCTTTATCCTGGCAGCTGGCGGGATTATGTCCATTGGATTTGAGAAGGCCTATCTGATGCAGACGTCCATGAACCTGCCTTCCTCCGAGATTATTGCCACGTATGTCTACAAGGTGGGACTACAGTCTGGAGATTACGCTTATTCTGCGGCAGTTGGATTGTTCAACTCGGTTATCAATGTGATTTTGCTGGTGACGGTGAACCTGATTGTGAAGAAATTGAATGAAGGCGAAGGCCTCTATTAGGAAAGGAGTATTATCCATGGTTGTTAAACACACGGGAATGGATCGATTGATCCTCACACTCAATGCCATCTTTCTCACCTGTGCTGTACTGGTTGTGGTTGTTCCCCTGATTTATATTGTTATCGCCTCATTCATGGACCCCACGGTGTTACTGAATCGTGGACTGTCTTTTAATGTATCTGACTGGAGTCTGGACGGATATCAGATGATTTTGTCCAATCCAGCCATGATCCGGGGGTTTGCAAATGCGGTATTGTACTCGGTTTCCTTTGCACTGATCACCGTGACCGTATCCATATTTGCAGGTTATGCATTGTCGGATGATAGGCTCGCGGGACGTGGATTTTTCATGATTATCTTTATCATTACCATGTTCTTCGGCGGGGGATTAATCCCAACTTATCTACTCATACGTAATCTCGGCATGCTTGATACGGTGTGGGCGATCATTATCCCTGGAGCCGTTAACGTCTGGAACATCATTCTCTCCAGAACCTTTTTCAAAGGAGTCCCTCGAGAACTGAAAGAAGCTGCTAACGTGGATGGCGCCTCTGAGATGAAGATTTTCTTCCAGATCGTCATTCCGTTGTCGAAACCGATCATTTTTGTACTCGCACTTTATGCGTTCGTTGGGCAATGGAATTCCTATTTTGATGCAATGATCTATCTCGATAATCCGAACCTGCATCCGTTACAGCTGGTTCTGCGTTCCATTCTGATTCAGAATCAGGCTGCACCGGGCATGATCAGTGATCAGCTCGCGATGGCAGAACTGAAACGGCTCTCCGAGATGATTAAATACTCAGCGATTGTCATTTCGAGTCTGCCACTCATCATCATGTACCCGTTTTTCCAGAAGTATTTCGAAAAAGGTGTCATGGTCGGTTCCCTCAAATAGTGAACAGCCTGCGATACAGTAAGTTGATCCAATCCAACTCATGGAGGTCATTATTATGAAAAAAGTAAACAAGTCCAGAAAAGCCGTTACAACGGCGTCCATTTCCATGTTATCTGCAATGCTCTTTCTAACCGCCTGTGGCGGAGGTGGAGGCGGCGCGGCAAGTGAGGCGCAATCCCCTGATGGCAAGGTGACATTGAATTTTATAACACAGAGCTCTCCGCTGGCTCCCGCTGATCCAAACGACAAGCTGATTAACAAGCGACTCGAAGAGAAAACCAATGTGCATATCAACTGGAAGAACTATACGAGTGATGTATTTGCAGAAAAAAGAAACCTGGCGGTTGCCAGCGGTGATTTGCCGGATGCCATTTTTGATGCAGGTTACGGGGATTATGATCTCCTGAAACTGGCGAAGGACGGGGCGATTATTCCACTTGAGGACATGATTGAACAACACATGCCCAATCTGAAAAAGGTGCTGGAGGAAGCTCCCGAATACAAGAGCATGATCACGGCTCCAGACGGACATATTTACTCATTCCCATGGATTGAAGAACTCGGAAGTGGCAAACAACGGATTCAGGCAGTGGATAACTTGCCCTGGATTAATGTGGAATGGCTGAACAAGCTTGGACTGAAGATGCCAACGACAACCGAAGAACTGAAAGAAGTATTGATCGCGTTCAAAACTCAAGATCCAAACGGCAACGGTAAGGCCGACGAAATTCCGTTATCTTTCATTAACAAACCGGGCGGAGAAGATCTGACATTTCTCTTTGCGGCATTTGGACTCGGAGAGAACTGGGATCATACCGTGGTAACCAATGATGGGAAAGTGGTCTTCACGGCAGCTGATGAAGGCTACAAGGAAGCGGTTAAATACATTCATGAACTGGTTAAGGAAGGGCTGATCGATGTCGAATCGTACCAGCAGGATTGGAACACGTATCTTGCGAAAGGCAAGGATAATAAGTACGGCATGTACTTCACATGGGATAAGGCTAACATTACAGGCATGAATGATACGTATGATGTTCTGCCTCCGGTTGCCGGGCCTAACGGTGAGGTTAATGTCACAAGAACAAACGGAATAGGACTTGATCGTGGTCGCATGGTCATTACCAGTAGCAATAAAAACCTGGAATCTACAGCCAAGTGGGTAGACCAACTGTACGATCCGCTCCAATCTGTGCAGAA
Source organism: Paenibacillus sp. BGI2013 (assembly GCF_002843485.1). Classification (NCBI taxonomy): domain Bacteria; kingdom Bacillati; phylum Bacillota; class Bacilli; order Caryophanales; family Paenibacillaceae; genus Paenibacillus; species Paenibacillus sp. BGI2013. The sequence goes on along the minus strand of NZ_PJFA01000009.1, from coordinate 97,202 downwards.
CAACTGGGGTACCTATGGAGACGAGAGTCAGCAAAATATTTTTGAATTCGATGAAGCCAAAGGGATGCTGAAGCATCTTCCACTGGAAGGATCTGCACCTGTGGAACTTAGACAAAAAACCAGTATCGCAGGACCATTAGCCATTCTCGACAGTTATTATGACAAATACACAACCAAACCGGAAGATGCGGCTTGGCGGATGGAACTTCTCGACAAAGTTATGGTTCCGCATATGAAAGCAGAGAACGTATATCCAAGTGTGTTCTTCTCCATTGATGAACTGGATCGATTGTCCACGATTGAGACCGATCTCTTCGCCTACGTGTTACGTCTGCGTACAGAATGGTATCAGAACGGGAAAATAGATCAGGAATGGGATGCTTACTTGAAAGAGCTGGATCGTCTTGGATTGCAAGAATGGCTACAGATTAAACAAGCGGGATATGACCGTAATAACAAATAAAGAAAAGTACGGAGGAGAAACCATAATGTCGACAATTTTTAAACAAGATTACAGAAATGAATACCATTTTTCACCAAAAGAGAAGTGGATGAACGACCCAAACGGCATGGTGTTTTTCAATGGGGAGTATCACTTGTTCTATCAGCATCACCCACATGGAACTACATGGGGCCCCATGCATTGGGGCCATGCAGTGAGCAGGGACCTGATCTCGTGGGAGGAACTACCAATAGCTTTACTCCCCGATGAGAATGGCACTATATTTTCGGGAAGTGCCGTAGTGGATTGGAATAATACGACCGGATTCTTTGAGGGTGAGCCAGGATTAGTTGCTATTTTCACCCATCATCTTGAAGTTAAAAACCAAGATGCCATACAAACCCAGAGTCTGGCGTATAGCAAAGACAACGGCAGAACCTGGACTAAGTACGAGGGTAATCCGGTATTAAAGCATGAGTCCTTTGTTGATTTCCGTGATCCCAAAGTGTTCTGGCATGAGCAGACCAAGGAGTGGGTTATGATTATCGCTTGTGGTCAAACGGTATGTCTGTATCGTTCTCCCAATCTGAAGGATTGGACGTTAGGAAGTGAATTTGGCGCCGGGATTGGTTCACACGATGGCGTATGGGAATGCCCCGACCTGTTCCCGCTTGCAGTGGATGGAGATTCAGGGCAGGAGAAATGGGTGATGCTCGTTAGCATCGGTGCAGATCCTGCTTTTATTGAAGGCTCCAGAACACAATATTTTACCGGAGATTTTGATGGAACTACATTTGTCCCAGACGAGGCATCCCATACGGTTCGCTGGATTGATTATGGTCGGGATAACTACGCAGGAGTTAGTTGGTCTGACGTTCCTGAGGAAGATGGAAGACGCCTCATTATCGGCTGGATGAGCAACTGGATGTATGCCAACCAGACGCCAACCAATAATTACCGTGGAGCAATGACCATTGCACGTGAGCTGTCACTGGAGACAAGAGCCGGAGAAGTAATACTGATCCAACGTCCTGCGCGTGAACTTGAGCAAGCCCGTAAGCCAGTATTGTCCTTACAGGATGCTTCGATTCAGCAAGTGAGTGAGCAGTTGGACGCTTTGCAACTCGTGAACTATGAGATCCATGCAGAGTGGGCTCAGGATCAGTCGTTCCATTTTGCGCTAAGAAGCGGTGCAGATCACGAGACGGTCGTTGGTGTAGACTCGATCCGAAGTGAAGTGTACGTTGATCGTAGTCGATCGGGCATCGGCAATTTTCATGAACTTTTCCTGAGCCGTCATACAGCTGAGTTAAAAGAAGTGAACGGAAATCAAAGTTTGCGTATCTTTGTAGATCATTCATCTGTGGAGGTATTTGCAAATGATGGTCAGGCGGTTATTACGGATCTGATCTATCCGGATGCGGATTGCCAAGGCATCTCTGCTCATGCAGAAAATACAGATCTGGTTTTCTCTTCACTTCATATCTATGAGATATCATCAACCAAGGCTAAAGGTTAATTGTAATGAAGGAAAGGAGCCCAGAACGATGCGTATTGGAGCTATAGAAGCGGGCGGAACGAAGTTTGTATGTGGTGTAGGTAATGAGCATGGACAGATTGAAGATCGGATCAGCTTTCCAACAGAACATCCGGAGACTACCCTTGCCAAGGTGATCGACTATTTCAGGGATAAAGATGTGGAAGCCCTGGGGATCGGCTCCTTTGGTCCGATTGATCTGCAACCGGATAGTCCCACCTATGGTTATATTACGACCACACCTAAGCCTGGGTGGGAAAACTGTAATGTGGTTGGAACCTTGAAGCATGAATTTTCGGTTCCTTTTGGATGGGATACGGATGTGAATGCTGCCGCGCTCGGTGAAGTGACTTGGGGAGCGGCTCAAGGGCTGGATAACTGTGTATATTACACGATTGGCACAGGAGTTGGTGTCGGACTTGTGGCAGGGGGCCAACGAGTCCACGGATTGTTACATCCCGAGGGTGGACATATTCGCACAAGACGCCATCCAGACGATCACTTTGCCGGATTATGCCCGTATCATGGCGATTGTCTGGAGGGTATGGCTGCAGGACCAGCCATTGAAGCCCGTTGGCAGATCCCTGGCAGTGAACTGCCGGCAGATCATCCGGCGTGGGAGATCGAATCCTTTTACATTGCGGAGTCGATTACTACGGCCATCTTGCTTCATTCGCCGCAGAAGATCATCTTGGGTGGTGGTGTGATGCAGCAAGATCATCTGTTTCCTATGATCCGGGAGCAGGTAGTGCGGAATCTCAATGGTTATGTAAATGCTGCCCCAATCACGCAACATATCGACCAATATATTGTGCAGCCCGGATTGGGCCAGCATGCAGGCCTATGTGGTGCGTTAGCATTGGGTCTGGAAGCATTACAACATGCGGCACAAGCTTCACATGTTTCATAGTTTTCTATAATAATCTACATCCCAGAAGGGATGGCTGCAGGTTCGCTTATTGGTATAAGCAAGACTGCACCGTCCTTTTTGGGCTTTTTTATTTTTTTGAGGAGTTCAGTATGTTTGAAAAATATAGTGCGTTCTAAAATCCGATGTTGCTCAAGTGAGCTGCCAAAGGTATGATTTTTAGTGTTCTATAGTGCGATAAGACATTCAAAAATTAACGTGTCTCTAATGGAAAGGAATTCAACAAATGAACCCAATAACAATGCGTCAAGCTGTACAGGCAGACCAAGAGCAACTCGCTGATTTGCGAGCCTTGGTATTATACGATGATCTAACCAGACTGGGAAGGTACGATGATGTGAAGGTGCGTGAACGTTTCCGGAATACATTCAATCCTGCCCAGACACAGATTATTGAAGTGGAGGGTTCAATGGTAGGTTGTGTAGCGTTGAAGCCCAAGTCTGAGGAATATCTATTGGAACATTTCTATATACATCCCGATTATCAAGGCCAGAGAATAGGAACTCAGGTACTGAACATGCTGCTGGAACAGGATGAAGTTCAGGGGAAACGTGTTATTTTAAATGTTTTGCAGGGAAGCCCTGCTCGGCGATTGTATGAACGATTTGGATTTATATTGGACAGTGAAGATGAGGTCGATGTATTTATGTCAAAGCACCTTTGAGAGAATGAATCCTTGTCGCAAGATAGGGATATCATCTCGAAGGTGGAAACCTATTAAATATTTGTGAATACATGGCAATAGTGATTGCTTGACTCAGGAAAATTATGATAGTATCGAAGTCAGAGAATATATGGAATATTTACAAAATGTAGGACTTTTTTGTTCCGATTCCTATACTCTTAGGCAAACGTTCGAACAGATTCTGATCACAGAAATGGTGTCACAAAAATGGATTTTCAAAGATTACATGTCTCACATCGAGGAGGAATCTTTTTTGCAAGAATATCCTGTGGCTTATGATCAGTTTGATATTCACTTCTATCAGGTCGTGGAAATGTTTTCTGAACAAAAGCTGGATGTAAGTGCGTTGGATGAGGATTTAAGAGTTCTTGGATTAAACTCCATTTCATTTATCAAACTGATCATTGCCTTGGAGAACGAATTCAATATTGAGATGGACGATGAGTATCTTGAATTGGAGAACTTCACAACATTGCAACATCTGAAAGACAGTTTGCGTAAGTGCATCAATTATGAGATTCCCAATGAGTCATAAAGGGAAAATGACGACACAAGCTCATATCAGACAATCACAGCATCGAGTTCCGTTTATTGGACTTATAACCTCAAAATCAGGAGTGATATGTGATGAAAGTTGAACTGAATGCGGAGCAATTGATGTGGCAGGAACAATTCAAGGATTTTGTAGACAACGAGATTATTCCATATGCTAGTTTAAATGATAGCGAAGAACGAATTCATCCGGAACTCCTTGCGAAAATAACGGAGGCTGGTTATCTGGGCTCCATGTTGCCAAAAGAATATGGCGGGATGGAACTGGACAATATCACTATCGGGATTCTTAACGAAGAGGTTGGACGTGGGTGCTCCTCTGTCAGAAGTTTGTTAACCGTTCAGGGGATGGTGGGTTTAGCGATCTTGCGTTGGGGAACGGAGCAACAAAGACAGTACTGGTTGCCTGCATTAGCTACGGGAACAACTTTGGGTTCATTCGGATTGACAGAACCGAGTGTTGGAAGCGATGCCAAAAGCATTGAAACAACGGCCGTATTAGATGGAGATGAATACATACTTAACGGTCATAAAAAATGGATTACCATGGGGCAGCTTGCAGATGTATTTTTGATTCTTGCCCAATGTGAGAACAAGCCGACAGCGTTTATCGTGGAGAGAGATTCCATTGGGTTCAGCGTTGAACCTATGAGCGGGTTGCTTGGTGCGAGAGCATCGATGATTGCTGAACTGAAAATGGATTCTTGTCGTATTCCGAAGGAAAACCTCCTGGGTCAAGTCGGTACAGGGTTATCACATGTTGCTCTACCTTGTCTGGATTATGGAAGATACACGATCGCTTGTGGCTGTGTCGGTTTAGCTAAGGCATGTCTGGATGCATCGGTACATTATGCCAATTCCAGAATCCAATTCGGAAGAGCTATACGCGAGAATCAAATGATACAAAAAATGATCACTGAAATGTCAGTGAATATGAAAGCGGCACGGATGCTGTGTTACAGAGCAGGATATTTAAGAGATGTGGGTGATCCAGAGAGCATTATGGAAACTTGGACTGCCAAATACTTTGCTTCAACCATGGTGAATAAAGTTGCGAGTGATGCGGTGCAGATTCATGGTGCCAATGGTTGCCATCGAGACTATCCTGTAGAGAGATATTATCGGGATGCCCGGATCAATGAAATTATCGAAGGCACGACTCAAATGCATGAAATTTTAATCGCAACACAGGAGGTTGTAACACACCGCCGTGAAATGAGACGTTCAAATAAAGCAGAAAAAGTTAAGGATAGCGCGAATCGAAACGTTTAGATTTTGCATTGCAGGACCTAAGGAAGAGCCCTTTTTTTGCATTAGGCAGGATCATTCATTATGCTATGAAAAAAGGGCTTGATCATTAGGTTCTTTGATGTTTTACCATAATTGATTTAGGAAAGATACGGAGTTGATTAGGATTGAAACGGATTGGGCAGGGACAGACAGCGGAAATATTCAGACATGGTGAAACTTCAATTTTGAAACTTTTCAGAGAAGATTTCTCTGCGGAAGCGATTCAGCATGAGTTTGATAATACTCGAATCGTTTTGGAACTTGGAGTTAAATGCCCACAAACAATTGATATGGTGACGATCAATAATCGTAAAGGTATCATATTTGAGTTGGCCAGTGGAAGGACACTTTTGGAAGAGATGATTATTAAACCATGGTCCATTGAGCGCAGAGCAAGGCAGATGGCAGCACTTCATCATCAAATACACCAGCAATCGGGTGAACGGATTCAACAAAAGCATAAGACTGTATTAGAGAAGAATATATCAAACGCAAGTGATCTATCGGACATTGAGAAGCAACAGATTATGGACTATGTACATAGTTTGCCGGAAGGCAGATCTCTATGTCATGGGGATTTCCATCCCAATAATGTGATTACAGGCAAAGAATCCTGGATCATAGACTGGATGACAGGCGCATCGGGCTGTCCAGCAGCAGATGTTGCAAGGACGCTGGTGTTATTAAAATACGGAAATTTGCCCAAAGGCGCTCCATTGATGATGAAAGTTCTGCTGAAGATAATCAAAAGCAGGATGAGTAAAGCGTATATCGAGTATTACTTGTCTCTCTCGGGCATGGACATTCGCGAGATACATCGATGGGTTCTTCCCATTGCTGCAGCCAGACTAACGGAGTGGATCCCACCTGAGGAAAAAAAAGATTTATTGGATTACATTCGTAATCAGCTTAAAAAATTCAACACAACTTAGATCAAGATTAGGAATGAATGTATAGCACCGTACTTGTCAAAACCGTCCGAAAAACAATCAGGAGGTTAACGATAATGGATTTCCAACTACGTTCTGTTGTTTCTTATGATATGGTCGTCCGTGAAAAAAAACATCTATTTGACTTGTCTCTCAGAAGACAGATTGCCATATTTGAGGTTATGGATGCATTGGAAATCAGTGTGTTTAGCAAAACGGTGCAGGTTAAGGCAGGGGCTGTGCTGCTGGCAAATAAAATAAGACTGCAAAATTACGATAAACCTGTTCTGAAAATGAGAGGTATTATTTTTGGATCGGATCTGCTTGAGCGACTACCAAGCTGTCACATATTAAGTGAGAATGGTAGTAAACACTATGATCTTGCTGTAAGTCTGTTGAACCGAACGGTAGAGAGTAGAGAAGACATCGAAATAGCTGAAAAAGATTTTCTTGAAGTATACTCCAGTTACTATCAAACGAATCTGGCTAATTTGATGCGACCGGAAACGGATCGGGAGGACTCGGTCAAACGGAACTTGATCATGATATGCAAGTATATCCAAAACAATTATGAGCAGCCAATTACTCTGCAATTTCTGGCGGATATGGTTGGTTATAATCCAGTGTATCTGTGTAATCTGTTTTCTAAGGTTTTCAATGTTTCGCCACTGAAGTACCTACAGCAGATTCGGGTGGATAAGGCACAGGAGTACGTAACCAAGACGGATCTTCCAATCTCTGAAATTACGACGAAGCTAGGGTACAGTTCTAGTACACAATTTAGTGCAATGTACAAGAAAAAAGTAGGCAAAAGTCCGACCGAACATCGCAATCAATTCAGAAGCAACAAGGGAGATTTGCCCCTATCTATTCAATCTACATAATGTATTCAATAACACAGAAAATATTGTATTTTTTTACGTAAAATGATAAATTACGATAAAAATAAGAATACGAGGAATGATAGGGCTAATGAAGAAAATTCAACTTTTTTGTTTGCCTCATGCAGGTGGATCAGCCATAATTTTTCATCGCTGGAAATCATCTTTAAGCCCTTTTATTGACGTAATACCGATCGAATTAAAAGGAAGAGGCGCTCGAGTGGGGGAACCATTCTATGAAAGCTTTGAAGAAGCGATTGAAGATATCTACCCCACGGTTTCCTCACTAATTCATGGGCCTTATGCTATTTTCGGACATAGCATGGGAAGCTGGATGGCGCTCGAACTATATTACCGACTTGCACAGTCAACGAAACAATTGCCTGAACATATGATGCTTTCAGGCAATCGTGCACCACATATTTTCAAGGATGAGAATATTCACGCATTGCCAGACGAAGAGTTCAGAGAGGCGATTCAGAACATGGGTGGAACGTCGGATGAGGTCTTTACCAATAAAGAGCTCTTTTCGTTATTTGCACCTGTACTTAGAGCGGATTTCAGGATTGTCGAACTCTATCGTTTTCAGCCCAAGCCTTTCAAGGTTCAGAGTGATATTACCGTGTTAACTGGCAGAAGCGATACCCGAGTGAAATCTAGCGATCTGATCGGATGGAAAAAGTACGCTGGTTCACAATGTGACATTGTCAAATTGGATGGAGGACACTTCTATATCCAGGATAATATTCAGGAAACAACGAGAATTATAAATGAAAAGCTGCAACCTTATGTAATCTAGTTGACAAGGAGTGTGTTCCAGTTATGAGCATGGATAACTTGGCTCAATTATTTAGCTCCCTTGGTTCAGTCACAGACAGAGGTATTACTTTTCTGAATGGCAGCAAAGAAGAAAAGGTTGTATCGTACCAGTCCCTTCTGCAATCTGCCAAAATCCGATTAGGAGAACTTCAAGCATTCGGGATGCAGCCGGGTAATGAATTGATCTTCCAACTGAACTCGGAAGAAGAGTTTATTGTCACCTTTTGGGCTTGCACGCTTGGAAAAATCATACCGGTTCCGATAACCGTAGGCGGAAATCAGGAGCAAAGAATGAAGCTTTACAATGTGTGGAAAACGTTGAATCATCCGTTTATTGCTGCTGATCAGGATCTCACGGAAAGCTTGGACAAGTTTGCCCGGAAGAATGGACTGGAAGAGGTTGTCCAAGAAATGCATGCCCGAATCTTTATAGTACAGGGCAACTCGAACGTACGAGAAGAACCTATTGTTGAGGGAATTGAAGCTAGCATCCAGCCGGATGACATAGCGTTTATCCAATTTTCTTCAGGTTCTACAGGACAAACCAAGGGTGTAGTAATTACACACCGCAATGTCATGATAAATATACAAGCTATGAATATAGCAACCCAAATCTCCTCTAATGACCGTTCTTTGAGTTGGTTACCCCTGACCCATGATATGGGTCTGATTGCGTTTCACCTTACAAGTACCTTCCAAGGTCTGCAACAGTTTATTATGCCGACTTCCTTATTCATCCGTCACCCTACATTATGGTTAACCAAAACTTCTGAACACCGTGTCACCCAACTATATGCTCCAAATTTTGCTTATAAATATTTTCTGGATTCATATAATCCACTAACCTTTGCATCAACCGATTTGTCTTCGGTACGTTTTATTATGAACGGTGCTGAGCCGATATCTCCGGCACTTTGTTTCAATTTTTTGGAGGCGATGAGTCCTTATGGGCTGGCTTCCAATACAATGCTGACGGCGTATGGCTTGGCCGAAGCAACCGTTGGTGTTTCCTTTGGTAACGTCGGTGATTTGACTTGTTATGTATTGGACAGAAGATATTTGGAGACCGGGAAACCATTCATAGAAGTTGAACCGGGCTCAGAACATGCTGTTTCTTTTGTGGAAGTAGGCAAGCCGGTTCAATACTGTGATGTACGAATATGTGATGATTACGATAAGCCGGTCGAGGAATTGGTGCTGGGCAGTATTCAGATTAAAGGATTGAGTGTAACAAGCGGTTATTACAACAATGCAGCAGCTACGGAAAAAGCAAGTACAGCCGATGGATGGATTCGTACTGGAGATATTGGATTTATGAATGATGGCGCAATAGTCATTACGGGCAGAATCAAGGACATTATCTTTATCAATGGTCAAAACGTATATCCGCATGATATTGAACGTGTAACGGAGGAACTGGAGCAGTTTGATCTGGGGAAAGTCGCTGTATGTGGTGTCTCCAATCCACTTACAGGATCGGAAAGCGTTGTAATGTTTGTACTGTATAAAAAGGACTTGCCATCTTTTATTCCAAGAGTTGGAGAAGCCAAAGCACATATTCAGCAGCGGATGGGGATTGAACTCAAGTCCGTGCTGCCCATTAAGCAAATTCCTAAAACGACGAGTGGAAAATTTCAACGTTACAGGCTTCAGGAGCGGTACGAAACAGGAGAATTTAGTGAAATCGAACAATCTATTCAGAGCATGTTAAGCCATATCCAGGAGATCAAAGAAGTACAACCAGCTCGTGATCATATCGAACAAAAGCTGATTGAGATTGTTGAGTCCGTAGCGGGACTTAGGAATGTCGGAGTAACGGACAACCTGGCTGAAGCTGGATTCGATTCGCTAAAAGTAACGCAGATTCATCAGGCAATCGATGATGCATTTCCAGACAAAATGGCAATTTCCAGCTTGTATTCACATACCTCTATTGTCTCATGGGCGAATCTGATCAGACAAGACAGAGTGGAAATGGAGCCTGTACGGATGGATCGGGGCTTTTTCCATACGGATCGAGGTTACGAAGCCTTGTCGTATCAATTCACTCTCCCAGCTTCATTGGTACAGGATATGCGACTGATTGCACAATCCGAAGCGATCAGTATTCATGTGTTGGCATCAGCTATGTATGCTTACTTGTTACACACGTTGTCAGAACAACCCTCTATTGATATGCACGTATCCTATGGTACAGCGAGAATGATCACACCTGTACGATTGAATTTCGATCAGTACAAGACAATGAAAGAGCTCTTTCAAAATGTTCATCAACAGATCATAACCATGCCTTCGGATCGAGCGTTTCCCGTCGAGCAGATGAGCCAGATCAGAACAAGCAGCACGGAGTGGGCAATTATTCCTTTATATGGTGAACAGCATCTGTTCAAGGCATCGGACGATGTACTGAACTATTACGATCTGATTATCCTAGTGTCTGATGAAGGTGATATTCTGCAGTGCAACTGTCGTTTTAATGGACGTAAATTAAAACAGAGCCGTGTGAAACGTCTTATTGCCAATTATGTGAGAGGACTTCAACTATTGGTACAACCGGAATTGAAATGAAATTTCATAGGGGGACGGCCATGCTTGATCAATTGTTCGACAGAGAGCAATGGGAAGAAGAAGATGACCAGGACACTACTACTGAAATGGATATAACAACGGATAATAGACATGATATAGCTGTTATAGGTATCGGTGCGAAGTTGCCGACCGGAGAGTCGCTGGATGAATTTTGGAAGATGCTTGATTATGGAATTGATTGCATACGGGAATTGCCCAATCATCGAAAGGGCCAGTTGGATCAATACTTGCTTCACAAGCAAGGTTCATTGGAGCATGTACGTTATTTGAACGGAGCTTATCTGGACGAAATCGATGAATTTGATTATTCCTTCTTCCGTATGAGTGCACAGGAAGCCAAGCTGATGAGTCCGGTCCAACGATTGTTTTTGCAAACGGTATGGCGTGCGGTTGAGGATGCAGGTTATGGCGGTGACCGTTTGGCTGGAAGTTCAACTGGGGTGTACGTGGGTGTAATCGGAGATCAAGAAGGTTACAAGTACAAACAGATGGTCGAGGAATTAAGTCCAGACATGTTACCAATCGCCACCGTAGGTAATCTTTCGTCCATCATTCCTGCAAGAATTGCGTATCTACTTAATCTGACGGGGCCGGCTATGGTTGTAGACACAGCATGCTCCTCTTCGCTGGTTGCTCTGGATATGGCAGTACGTGCATTACGTGAAGGAAGTTGTGATATGGCTATCGCTGGAGGGATCAGGCTGAATATGATTCCACTGGATAAAGAGTATTACAAAATCGGTATTGAATCCAGTGATGGAACAACAAGAACCTTTGATGAAGATGCGGATGGATCAGGAATGGGTGAGGGTGTAGTAAGTGTTGTACTTAAACCTGTGGAACAGGCATTGCGGGAACATGATCATGTGTATGCAGTCATAAAAGGCACAGCTGTGAATCAGAATGGGTATTCGGCAGGGATCACAACGCCCAATGCGGTAGCTCATGAAAAAGTACTGACGCATGCTTGGCGTGATGCTGGAATTCATCCAGAGAGTCTTTCCTATTTGGAAGCACATGGAACAGGTACGCTCATTGGGGACCCGATTGAACTGGAAGGTATCCAATCGGCTTTTCGCAGATTTACGGACAAAAAACAATTCTGTGCGATAGGATCGGTTAAGTCCAATGTGGGCCATATGTACGACAGTGCAGGGTTAGCGGGTCTGCTGAAGGCGATTATGGCACTCAGATCCAAACGTATTCCCTCTACACTTCATTTTAATAAGCCAAACCCAAAATTCGAATTTGATAAATCACCAGTCTATGTCAATGTCATTTCAAGAGAGTGGGAAGGAGCGGCCATTCCTCGAAGATGTGGAGTCAGTTCATTTGGGTTAAGCGGCACCAATTGCCATGTCGTACTGGAAGAAGCTCCGAACATATCAGTGGAATTGGGGCGCGATGATCATTATCCCTTTTTGATCTCAAGTGTATCATCCAGAAATCTCTCCCGTCAGGTGCAATCATATGTGAAGTGGATCAATGAGAACCCGAAGGCCGATGTGAGAGATGTATGCTGCACAGCAGCTACTGGAAGACAGCATCATGCACACCGAGCGGTGTGGGTGGTCAGTTCGTTGGATCAATTGCTGCAGCATTTAAACGACTTTCTTGCAGAACCCAAGACCGGTAAATATGAACAAGATACATTTAGGAAAAGAAATCAGTTATTCACTACAGAAGAACTTATCTCGAACTGGCATATCGAAGGATGTGATAGAGCAACCGTGCTAGAGGAGTTGTGCACACATTATCAAGGCGGTGCTCAGATCAATTGGTCAAGAATCTATCCAGATGTGACCTATAACAAGTTGAGCTTGCCCACATATTCATTTGAGGAGAGTAAGTGCTGGATTGATACTAACCCCGATAATTCGGTACAGACTGAGGAAGAAGCGATGTATTATTCATTGTCATGGAAGCCTTGGAGCGAGATCGGCAAGATTAGCTCATCCAGCATCCATAATGTTGAACGTGTTTTATTAATACGAAATGATACACAGCTACATGCAACCCAGTTGGTGAACCAAATTCGTGAAGCTGGAGTAGCAGTTATCGAAGTGATATTGGGAACATCTTACCTTCAACAGGATGCACAGACATATGTAATTCGAAATAACGAAAGTGATTATATCAAACTTTTGCTGGAAGTGTCCTTTGGAGGTCCTTATCGGATCGTGCATTTAGCATCACTTGACCATGTAGAAAATAAGGAAAACAGGCTGGACAAAGGTCTTATGTCTGTATGGAGACTTACCAAGGCATGCTCACACGTCTTTGCAGAGCAGGTTGAGATGATTTTGGTGACAAGCTTTGCTAATGAAGTGACGGGTGACGAGAAAGTTCTGTATCCGGAGAATTCGGCGATGCTGGCTTTCGGACATACGGTACAGCGTGAGATTCAGAATCTCGAATGCTTCTGTATAGATGTTGACCAAGATTGGGATACCTCTCAGTATATGCGTTACATTTTGGGGCCGTTGGAGAAGAAGTCTTTGGCGATTAGAAATGGACAAGCATACCAAGCTGAATTCGCACCTGCTGATGTGGGTTCCATGCCTGATGTTGATATGAACTGGAAAGAAAACGGCGTATACATTATTACAGGTGGACTTGGTGGTCTGGGGATGGAGATTGCTGAACGCTTGCTATCATTTGGACGTATGAATCTGGCTTTGATTGCAAGAACGGCACTGCCCAAACGTCACAATTGGGACATCATTCTAAATGCGAAAAATACTTCACCAGATCTAAAAAGTAAGCTTCTTCGGTTACTTGATATGGAGAAACGGGCCGGACAGTTGATGTATCTCGGAGCTGATGTTGCCGATGCAGATCAGTTAAGTCAAGCCATTGAACAATTAAGAAGTCGTTTTGGATGTATACGTGGCATCATCCATGCAGCAGGCGTTGGGAGTACACAACATGCTGACCAGATGACCGAGGAAGAGTTTACAGCAATGCTGGCTCCGAAAGTGAAGGGGACTCATCTGCTGGATCAGCTAACAGCCGAAGATCAGCCGGATTTTCTAGTCATGTTCTCGTCCGTCGCTACGTTATTTGGTTCTACTGGACAGGCTGCTTATGCCGCCGCGAATGCATATCAGGATGCCTATGCCCCGATGCGGAACCGCAAAGGGATGCGTACGATATCGCTGAATTGGACTACCTGGAAAGAGGTAGGCATGGCTTCCAGAGCCGGGTTTGATTTTGACACCTTATTCAAAGCGATGCCTAAAGATTGGGCATTGGATCGATTGTTCGAAATAATGGGAAAACAGACCGACCGTCTGCTGGTGGGGGAATTGAACTGGAACTCACCCTATTTAAACATTTTGAATAACTACCACTTTCATCTTGATGCCAACATTGGACAAAGGTTACAAAAATTGATGAGAATGCCGGAGAGAGCAAAGCAAATATCAATGAAGAAGGAATCCGCTTCTTCTGTTCAGATCCCAACGGAAGAGTATGAACTTAAATTGGAATCTTCCGTGGAGATGGACCGTACTATTGCGAATATAGTTGGACCATATTTAGGCATTAAAGAGATGAATGTACATGACAGCTTTTTCGAACTCGGTGCAGACTCTATTATGATTAAGCAGATTTTCTTGAAATTGGACAAAACTTACCCTGGAAAACTCATACTGACCGATCTGTTTGAATATCCAAGTATCTCCAGACTAACTACTTATATGAGCACCACAGAAAAGCAGAAGCCTCACCAGTCTCCTCAAAAGGAAACTTTCGAAGAGGAACGGGATACAGATCTTGAGAATCTGTTCGATGAGATCGAACGTGGAGCAATGGATTTGGATGAAGCAATCATCAACCTTCAAAAGATGTAGGGGGACGTGAAGCGTGGAGAAAATTCTGAAGCTCCTGGTAGAGAGTGTCAAGGACCAGAAGATGAACAAAACAACGGCGGCTCAGATCGTGAAAATGCTAAAAGAAGGGGAAAAGAAACCCGTCAAGGATATCGCCATCATCGGTATTTCAGCCAAGTTGCCCAATATGGAAACACTGGATGACTACTGGGATAATATCCAGAGTGGCGTAGATTGCATACGTCCCATTCCCAAGACACGAAAATCGGATATGGACGCTATTCTCTCTTATATGGATATACCTGAGGGAGATATTCAATATTACGAAGCGGCGTACCTGGACAATATTGACCAATTCGACCATGAATTCTTTCGTTTGCCTCCCAAAGAAGCCAGTTTAACGGATGTTAATCAGCGTTTGTTTATGGAGACGGCATGGGATGCCATGGAGGATGCAGGATACGGTAACGACAAATTATCGGGCACCAATACAGGTGTCTATGTAGGCTTTTCCAACAATATCAAAGATATGTATATGCGATATATTACCGAAACGATGCAGACAAGTGCACTGTCCATCGTGGGAAATTTGGCTTCCATATTATCCAATCGAATCTCGTATCTTCTGAATCTGAAGGGACCCAGTATTGTTGTTGATACAGCGTGTTCCTCTTCACTCGTAGCTGTTGCCATGGCATGTCAGGCCATCCGGAACAAGGAATGTGATATGGCAATTGCGGGCGGTGTGAAACTTCATCTTATGACACGCGAGAATCAGAATGAGAAAATCGGGATGGAATCTCCAGACTACCGGACCAAAACATTTGATGATTCTGCAAATGGGGCGGGAATGGGCGAAGGAGTCACTGCTTTATTGCTGAAACCACTAGACGCTGCAATGCGTGATGGTGATCAGATCTATGCGGTAATTAAAGGTTTGGCCGTCAATCAGGATGGAAGTTCTGGCGGATTGACTGTACCAAACCCATCCACTCAGGCTGAGTTGATTGTAAAAGCGTGGGAGGACGGTAACATTGATCCCGAAACGATCTCGTACTTCGAACCGCATGGTACGGGGACAGAATTGGGAGATCCCATTGAGATTAAGGGAATTCAGAACGCGTTTAAGAAATATACTTCCAAGAAACAATTTTGTGCGATCGGTTCGGTTAAAACCAATATCGGTCATCTGTACGAAGCAGCTGGAACTGCTGGCTTAATTAAGGCAATTCTGGCGTTGAAAAATAAAAAACTCCCTCCAACCTTGAACTTTGAAAAGCCAAATAGAGCGATTGACTTCAGTGGATCACCCGTTTACGTAAATACTACACTACGAGAGTGGAACACGGATGGCACAACTCCAAGACGGTGTGGTATCAGCTCTTTTGGCATTGGGGGAACCAACTGTCATCTCGTACTTGAGGAAGCACCTGATCGGGCAACTGCAGCGCATCAAGCGAACACTTCTGTAACAGGTCCATCCATTCTGACGTTGTCCGCCAAGTCTGAGGAATCGCTACGTCAGATGATCAGTAAGTATATCTATTTTCTTGAAAAAAATGAACTGCCAACATTACAAGATATGTGTTATACCGCCAACACGGGAAGAGGAAAGTTTCCATATCGGGTAGCAATCATAATGAACAGCAACATCGATTTGCATCAGAAACTTACTCAGTTGGAGCGTTCAAAACAGCTATTTGGTACTTCACATGGTTCGCACATCTATACCGGTTTTCACAAGCTGGTTCAAGATGAGGAGGCAGCGGATCAGGAATTCAGAATGTCGCTCTCATCCAGGCATGAGATGAGCGTATCGCTGGGACAAGCTCTTGGAGAATTCATGAACAGTGGGCAGCAAGACATCAATGCGTTACATCAGGCTGCTTCATACTATGTCTCTGGGGGCGATGCTGACTGGGAAGCGCTTTATGCGAATCAGAATGTATTCAAGGTCAGTTTGCCATCTTACGCATTTCAGACGCACAGATGTTGGATCGACATTCCAAAACGTAACAGAAGATCGGAAAAGGTACAGGCAGAGGGCATGTTTTATCAAGCTGTATGGCAACGATACACGCCCGTATCTCGAGATTCTGTCGTCTCAAAAATGAAAGGCGCCGTACTTCTCTTCCGCGGAAACGATCAAGTCAGTGCTGCCTTGACGGTCCGATTGGAGCGTGAGCTCGAAGCACGAGTCATTCAGGTAGCCTGGGGGGATCGTTACGAGAAGTATGATGATTCGCACTATGTGATTCGTGGTGATGAAAGTGATTACATTCAGTTATTGGATGATATGAAGGGTCAGGGGCTAACCCGCATTATTCACGGGTTTACTCTGGCAGAGAATGATTCAGATGATTATTTACAAAGCGAGGAACAATTGAAGTTAAGCCAGGACCGTGGAATTCAGAGTGCATTCTACTTGACCCGTGCGATTCTACATCATCATATGACAGAGGGACTTCAGCTTCAATTCATATCCTCCCTAGCGAATGCAGTTACGGGGTATGAAAGTCAGGTACGACCGGAAAATGCAACGCTTAACGGATTCGCAAAAGTCATTGAACAGGAGTATCCGGAAATATCCTGCCGATTCATTGATGTGGATTCAGATACCGATGCGGATACGATCTATGCAGAATTGAATAGCTCCCATAACCGTTTTCAAGTGGCGTATCGCCATAATCAGTCATACGTTGAAGAATTGGATATTGCCAACATTCTGGAAGCCAGTCATGAGGAAGTGACTATTCGTGAGAACGGTTTATATCTTATTGCTGGTGGAACAGGCGGAATTGGCTTGCAATTCGCGAAGCATCTGGCTGATGAACGCTGCATTCGTCTGGCGCTAATCAGTCGTACGGCGATGCCTGATCGCACTGTGTGGGACAAGCTTATTCAAGAAGAAGATCCAAAGATAATATCCATGGAAATGATTGAACGAATGAAAACCATTATGGAGCTTGAAGCCGGAGGATCAAGTGTTGAATTAATCAGTGCAGACATCTCCGATCTGGAGCAGATGACTCAGGTTGTGCAGAGGTTGAGAACAAAATATGGGCAAATCTATGGGGTAATTAATAGCGCTGGTGTTGCCAATGATGGCTTGATTATCCGTAAGGAAGAGACTGCATTCCAAGAGGTTCTGAGACCGAAGGTTCAGGGAACCTGGGTTCTGAATCAAGTAACAGCGCAGGAACCACTGGATTTCTTCGTTATGTTTTCTTCTGGCATATCCATGTTAGGAGAACCGGGGCAGAGCGATTATGTTGCTGCAAACTGTTTTCTGGATAGCTTTGCGTCTTACCGTGAAAAAGGGTCGGGCCGAACGCTAACCATTAACTGGCCTGCCTGGAAGGAAACCGGGATGGCTGCCAGATTTGGTCTGAATGTGGATACAGCATTCAAGACGTTAGCGACTCATCAAGCGATCAGTGCTTTTGACATGGTATTGAGCCGTCGTATACGCCGAGTGTTGATCGGTGAGCCCAATTATGCGAGTGAACTCCTACCGTTGTTAGAGTCGTCAAGGGTTATCCAATTTTCGGAAGCCATGACAGCTCGAATTCAACAGGAACGTAATCATTTGAATTATCATAACAACCAGCTGACGAGAACTGAATATGAACAAAAGGTTGAACTGCACGGACGAGATAATGGTATATATACAACTAAGGAGAAGGGACTTGCCCAACTGGTTGGACATGTTCTCGGGTTTACCGGGTTAGATGTATATGACAACTTGTTTGAACTCGGCGTTGATTCAATATCAATGATGCGCATTATTACTGAAATACGGGTACGCTACCATGTTCACCTAAACTACCACACCTTCTTTGAAGGTATGAATCTGGCGAAGCTTGCAATTCATCTGATTGGTGCACTCAAGGAAACTGTAGCGATATCCGAGTATCCCCAGCAAGAGCCGGAACCGGCGACCCTGTATGAAGACTTCCCTTTGACAGAAGTACAGATGGCTTATCTGTTAGGTCGAGACGAGCGGTTTGAAATGGGGGGAACATCCACTCACTATTATCTGGAATTGGAAACCAAATTGAACATGACGCATTTCCAGACTGCATTGCAAAAAGTGATTCAGCGCCATCCAATGCTGCGAGCGGTCATATTGCCTGAGGGCATGCAACGAATATTGCCACAGGTACCAGACTATCAACTGGAAATTGTTGACGTGTGCCATCTGAATGAGCAGGAAAAGTGGAAACGCATTGAGGCGGAACGGGATCGAATGTCCCATCATGTGTTTGAGCCGAGCCAATGGCCGCTGTTTGAATTCAAAGCTTTTAAAATAGATGATACACGGCATTACCTGTTATTCGGTTATGATCTGCTGATCTGTGATAGTGCGAGTATCCAGATCCTTGGAGAGGACCTGGTGCATTATTGCCGTGAGCCGGAAAAGGAACTTCCTGCACTCAAGTTTTCGTTCAAGGATTATATGATGGCATACGGAGAACTGAAAAAGGGTGAGATGTACGCACGTGACAAGAAGTACTGGATGGATCAGTTGGACACATTCCCTTCCGCTCCAGCACTTCCGCTGAAGCAGGAGCCCAGACATATCAAGAAACCGCAATTTTCACGGCTAAGCTGGGTATTGGAACAAGATCCGTGGGAGCAATTAAAGCATAAGGCACAGCAAAAAAATGTAACACCTTCCGCGCTTCTGTGTACTGCCTTTGCTCGAGTTTTGGCCCGTTGGAGCAATCAGGATCGACTTGCCATCAATCTGGCGGCGTTCAACCGTTTTCCATTTCATGAAGAAACCAATCAAATTATCGGTGATTTTACATCCATCATGTTGCTCGAAATTAACGAACAAAAAAACAAGCCTTTTTGGGAACAAGCAAGAGACGTGCAGAGTGGCATGCTCAATATGTTGGAACATCGACATTATGACGGCGTGGAGTTCATTCGAGAACTGGCCCGTCATCGAGAAGCGGGTACTTCCGCCATTATGCCGATTGTATATACTAGCACATTATTTGTGGATGCCATTGGAAGCTGGCAGCATATCGGAGATCTGAAAATGGGTATCAGTCAGACCTCCCAAGTCTACCTTGATAATCAGGTGATGGAGACTGACGGGAGACTGACCATTAACTGGGACTATATTCAGGATCTTTTTCATTACGATACACTTTCCGCCATGTTCGATGATTATACAGCGATAATTACTCATCTGTGTGAGCAAGAGGATATCGAGTTTTTACCAGGTTTGCCTGAACAGGATAATGCCATCTGGAATGCATTTAATGCAACAGCACAATCATTTCCTATATCTACACTGCATGGGTCTTTCATGGAGCAGGCGACCAAGACTCCTTATCAGACAGCATTGATTTACGGTAATCAGCAATTGACTTATCAACAGCTGGATGAACGTTCCAATCAGCTCGCTCATTACTTGATGCAACAAGGAATAACACGGGGAGACCGGGTGGGGTTGTTGGCCAAACGTGGTATGGAGACAATTGTGAATACCATCGGTATTCTCAAAGCAGGAGCGGTATACGTGCCTGTTGATCCCGATTATCCTGAAGATCGTCAGCAATACATTTTACAAAATAGTAACTGCAAAATGCTGTTATTACCCGAACTTTATACGTTTGAGGGATTGGCTGAATTGCCGGTGGAGCCACTGGAAAATAACGCAGCACCTGACGATCTTGCCTACATTATTTATACGTCTGGCAGCACGGGAACTCCAAAAGGGGTAGCTACTGCCCATGGCCCGGCAATGAATACCATTCGGGATATCAATATGAAGTTTGAAGTGACGGATCAAGATCGGATGCTTGGTATCTCTTCAATGTGCTTTGATCTGTCAGTCTATGATATTTTCGGTGCACTTGCGACGGGTGCAGCACTTGTGATCATTGCTGATCAGCGTGATATTCATGACATGTACGACGCGATACAACAGCATAAAGTAACCATCTGGAATTCAGTTCCAGCCATTATGCAACTGATGGCAGATTACGTAACCGATCAAACCAATGAACAATTAAGACTCATCCTGCTCAGTGGGGACTGGATACCAAAGAAATTGCCAGAGCAAGTACATGGGCGTTTTCCTTCGGCACAGGTTATCAGCTTGGGAGGTGCGACAGAGGCATCCATTTGGTCTATCTATTATCCCATTGATACTGTCAAGTCTGATTGGAAGAGCATCCCGTATGGAAGACCACTTGCAAATCAGACATTCTATACGCTTGACTACAGGGGTTGCCTGAGTCCAGTCGATGTCATTGGTGAGCTCTGTATCGGTGGAGCAGGATTGGCTCAAGGATACTTTAATGATCCGGTGAGGACCGACAATGCATTTTTTAATCATCCGGAATTGGGACGTTTATACCGCACAGGTGATTTTGGAGTCTTGCGAAGAGAAGGGTACATTGAATTCCTTGGCAGACGGGATTCTCAAGTGAAAATCAGGGGTTATCGGGTTGAACTTGGAGAAATTGAAAGCCGATTATCTGCAGTTCCTAGCGTGAAGCAGGCTGTCGTTATAGATAAAGTGGACATGCAAGGAACAAAGGTACTGGTAGCCTATTACTCAGCGGAGCGCAGCTATGACGAATTGGAGATGAAGCGTCTTTTGGCAAAAGCACTTCCGGATTACATGGTTCCTCAGCATTTAATCCAGTTGCCTGAATTTCCACTTACACCCAATGGAAAGATTGATAGGAAAGCGTTACCGGAACCAACCTTTGGACAACAGTCCAGTGTACTTGCAGGAACAGAAAGCCCAACGGAGCAAAAGCTGATTGAACTCTGTGAATCGGTATTTGGTATGAATGGAGTAGGAACTCACGACAGCTTTTTCCAGATGGGGATCAATTCAATTCTAATGGTGCAGCTGGTGAATCGGATTGGGCAGGAATTCAATCAGCGTCTCAGCTTCAAGGAATTTATGGCCCTGAGAGATATTTATGAACTGGCGGCTCTGCTTGAGAGCTCTGTGGAAAATGAAGAGTCAGTGGGAACAATTCATTATCCGCAGCATGATCCATGCCCTGATCCTGAAGGCCGACCATTCCCGCTGACCGAGGTACAGATGGCTTATGTCGCAGGAAGAAGTCAGGCTTTTGAAATGGGAGGCACTTCGACACACGGGTACCTCGAATTCGAAACTCAACTGGAGATGACGCGCTTCAATGAAGCACTAATTAAGTTGATTGAACATCATCCTATGCTGCGGGCAATTATCCTGCCTACCGGAGAGCAACGAATCCTGCCACATGTACCGGCATACCGGATGGATATTGAAGATATCAGTGGTTTGAGTCCTGACGAGATGGAACGGGTGATCATAGCCGAAAGAGAACGTATGTCTCATCATATTTTTGAATTGGAGCAATGGCCATTATTTGAGATACGTGCGAAAAAAATATCTGAAAATACACATCTGCTGTTGTTTGGATATGATCTGCTCATTGCTGATGGGGCAAGCATACAGATCTTCAATAATGATCTACTGAAATTCTATCATCATCCCGAGATTGATCCGGAGCCTAATCCATATACATTCCGCGATTATATTCTTGCTTACAATGAATTCCGTAAATCGAATACGTACCTGGCTGACAAACAATACTGGCTTGCCCGAGTAGAGGAGTTCCCAGCAGCACCTGCACTCCCATTGAAAACAGATCCTGCACAGATCAGCGAACCAAAATTCAAGCGACTTAATGAAGTGTTTGAACCACAGCGTTGGGAGATATTGAAAAAGGTTGCTAATGGACACGGGCTAACACCTTCAGCGCTTCTCTGTGCAGCCTATGCCCAGATCTTATCGTACTGGAGCAATCAACAGAAGATTGCACTGAACCTGACAGTCTTCAATCGTTATCCATTCCACCCAAGCATACAGGATATTATTGGGGACTTTACTTCCATGATTTTAATTGATGTGGATATGGCTTCGGGGAATGATTTTATGGGTCATGTGCGTCATGTTCAGGACAGTATACTGGAGGCGCTGGAGCACAGGCATTATGAAGGCATCGAATTCATACGTGATCTCTCCAAGCATCATCAAATGGGGAACAAGACTGTAATGCCAATTGTCTTCACAAGTATGATCTTTAATGAACGTGAGACATCTGAAGCAACTCAGGGACTGATTGGAAAGGTTCGAACTGGGGTCAGCCAAACATCGCAGGTATATCTGGATCATCAGGCTTCGGATGCGGGAGGGCAGCTAACGCTAACCTGGGATTACGTGGATGACTTGTTTGACCAACAGGTGGTCGAAACGATGTTTGCGCAATATATTGCACTGCTGGATGGCCTAATTGTAGGAGAAACGATTACGGGGCCTGACATTCCTTCAGTCGATCGCAGCATTTTGGAAAGGTATAACCAATCAGAAGAAAATATCATGCCAACAACATTGCAACATTTGTTTGATCGTATGGCCAAACATTATCCAGATCAGGATGCATTGTTGTTTGAGGATGAGCGGATGACGTATTCGGAGCTGGACCGAAGATCTGGTCAACTGGCAGGATATTTACTTGAACAGGAGATCGGGCGAGGGGATCGAGTTGGCGTTGTAGCAAGGCGCCGTATGGAGACCATTGTAAATGTAATGGCTATACTTCGCACTGGTGCGGCATATGTACCACTTGATCCGGATTATCCTGAAGATCGGCAAGCTTACATGCTTAAGAATAGTGATTGCCAAATTGTATTGGACGTGGATGCCTATGATCAGGTCTCGGCTTCAGGTTATCCTCTACTCGAAGGTGAGCCATCTGGAACACCTGATGATATTGCATATGTAATCTATACCTCAGGAAGTACGGGTAGACCGAAGGGTGTTGCCATTACTCATGGGGCTGTAACGAATACGATTCAGGATATGAACAGAAAGTTCGGTGTTCATGAGAAGGATCGCATGCTTGGCGTATCTTCCATGTGTTTCGATTTATCCGTATATGACGTGTTCGGTGCACTTTCCTCGGGTGCAGCTCTCGTAATTATATCCGACCAAAGAGATATCCGAATGATGAAAGAGGCCGTTGATCGCCATCAGGTTACAATCTGGAATTCGGTTCCAGCGATTATGGATATGTTCATGGATCGACTGGAATCCGATGCTGGACGAAGTTACCGTTGGGCAAGTGATGAAGAGATTCAGACGTCAACCCAACTCGCTGTGGAGAAAGAGTCAGTAGAATCGGTGTACCACTGGTCATTCTCCACGCTGTGGCGAATGGATGGAAAGCATATCTACGTGGATGAGTTCAAATGCCCTGCATATGCAACTGGTATGTTCCCTGAACTGTATTTCTTGGCACAAAAGGGGATTCGGCAATCCGAGATTGCTTCTTTCTTCCCGAATGTACCTGTTAGTGAAGTGAATTCGCTCATGGAACTGCTCATTCGCAAACGTGCTTTGGTCAGCGGACTTATGGAGCCAGCGGAAATTTTCAAGAAGCAGACGCAGTTATTCCGCAATCCGTATGACGAAAAGGTGGCATACGATGCACAGGCATACGAGGAATTTAAAAAAATACAGTTGCATCGTAATTTCGGTGAGAACACCACACTTGAGGTCTCACTGGAGCGTGGTGTTGAATATCCTGATTTCATCTCCAAGCGACGTTCTCATCGTTCCTTTAAGGAGGATCAGCCTGTCACCATGAAACAGTTCTCCGATCTGATGGGAGTACTGGGTCAGTATGATCAAGGACAGGAAATTCGGTATTACTATCCTTCTGCGGGAGGGCTATATCCGATAGATGTGTTTGTGTATGTGAAGGAAGGAAGAGTTGCGGGAATGGAGGCGGGCTTGTACTACTTTAGTCCAGTGGATTACACGGTACGCCTTATTCATGGCAATCAGTCATTCACTGATGAAATGCACTATTACACAAACAGGTCCATTTATCAGTCTTCAGCGTTTACTGTTTTCTTCATTTACAACGCGGAAGCAACCATGCCGAAATATGGCGCGCAAGGTTATTTATACTCCCTTATTGATACCGGAATTATGGTATCCACACTAAACAGTGTTGGAGAGATGTTGGGCATTGGAATGTGTTCGATTGGAGATATGCCTTTTGAGAAAATAAAACCGTTATTCAATTTAAATGAAAATCAGATCTGGCTTCATACGGTGGAAGCAGGATTGAAGCCAGACGATGAAATGGCTTCTCCAGAAGAATGGAGCAGCAGAAATTATATCAGGCAAAGTCCAAGCGTATCGGTATCCTATGGCGAAAACTCAATGGCTGCTGACCCATCCCTATTATCGGAACGTTCCGTAGCAGTCCTGGGTGCACAGACCGCTCCGCTGGCTAAGTTAAATATCCAAAGTTCTGATATAGAAAGAGCAGTAAACATCACCAACGAGGGTAACCATCAAAGCAGTCTTCGTCTTATACTGCTCAGCGGTGACTGGATACCTCTATCGTTACCGGGCAAAGTCAGAAATCTGTGTCCTGATGCAAGCATTGTGAGTCTCGGTGGTGCAACAGAGGCTAGTATTTGGTCCATTTATTACCCTATTAATTCAATATCTGATGCGTGGAACAGTATCCCTTACGGGTATCCGTTGGCGAATCAAACATTCCATGTGCTCGATTATAAACTGCGTCCATGTCCGGTTGATGTTCCAGGTGAGATGTTTATCGGCGGAGTAGGTCTTGCAAATCAATATGTGAATGACTTGGATAAAACGGAGAAAGCATTCATTCAGCATCCGCTCCTTGGTCGATTGTATAGAACGGGAGACCATGGCGTCATGCGTAAAGAGGGATACATTGAATTTTTGGGCAGAAAGGACAACCAGATCAAAATCAGGGGGCATCGCGTGGAACTTGGTGAAATTGAAGCCATATTCATTCAGCACCACGCCTTGAAGCGTGTGTATGTAATGGACAGGCAGAACGAGCAAAAGAAAAAATATCTGTGTGCCTATTATGTCTCTGATCAAGAAGTTTCCATTGCTGAATTGCGAGAGTTTCTGATATCCAGATTGCCGGAGTACATGGTGCCTTCATTCTTTATCCGGTTGGAAGCCATCCCTCTAACAGCAAATGGAAAAATCAATCGTAACGCATTACCTGAACCAACAGCTCTACACACAGCTCAGGTCCAATACAAGGCTCCCGCCAATGATATTGAGAAACTATTGGTACAGATATGGAGCGAAGTACTTGGCAATGCTCACATTGGTGTGAATCAGCATTTCTTTGAGATCGGCGGCGATTCTGTTCTGATGATCAAAGCACATGCCAGACTTGATGACCAATATCCGGGAATTGTGAAGATAACCGACATGTTTAATTTGCCAACTATTTCGGATATTACCGCATTTATCGAGAATCAGTTGGACGAGATGGATGTAATCCATGTATCACGCTCCCGCATTCCCTTGTCCATGGATTATTTCGTGGAAGGAGATTCAACATCAAACGAAACAGAAGAGTTGCAGTTTGCCTTATCGGCAGAACTCTATGATCGTGTGGTGAATGCTGCCAGCAGGTGGGACGTGGAGGTGGATGATATTTTATTTGCCGGCTTTGCGTACCTTCTCGCACAGGCCTCCAACCGTGATCGGATAAGTGTGCATGCAGCCATTGGGCAGTCCGACTATATTCAAGTATTTGATCTGGACTTCGGCTCGTTGGAACAATTTAATGAATTATTCCAGCTTATCCATCAATCCAAGGGTCAAGATGGCAGAGAGACCTTCCACACCAAACATGTTAGTACACTTTTGCAGGAGCCCGGTACAGGAACATTACCTTTGTTCTATAACGCTGGTGCAGTTGCTTCGGGAGTGCCGGTGTCTGAACTGTACGACTTCACGTTACAAGTGGTTCATCAGGAGGACAGCCTGCACTTCGTATGTGGATTCCGTTCAATGAAATGGCGGAAGAGCAAGGTAGAGTCACTCTTGCAACTCTACTTTAAACTACTGAACCCGATACTCGAATGATCTCAAGCCGACTGTAAAGGAGAGCAAAATGAGAAAAGGATTAATGGGAAGTATTAAACTGGATGATCTCCTGGAATCCGGAGCAGAATCGGTCGATATCGAAAGTGTTTCGACTAAGGACATTGCCATTATTGGAATGTCCTGCAGATTCCCTGGTGCAGAGGAACTCGAGGCATATTGGAGCAATCTGGTTAACGGTGTGGACAGTATCAGCGATTTTCCCGCAGAACGACAATCTTTCACAGATTATTATATGAAGACACGGGGAGAGTCGGTCACGTATACCAAAGCAGGGTTTTTGAATCATATTGACCGATTCGATTATCGTTTCTTCAACCTGTCTCCCCGTGAAGCTTCTCTCATGGACCCCAATCAGCGGTTGTTTCTTGAAACGGCTTGGCATGCCATTGAGAATTCGGGATATGGGGGCGGGAAGCTTAAAGGAAGCAACACAGGTGTGTACGTTGGGTTTCGAAACGATGAAGTATATGACTACAAAAGATTAATCACTGACTTGGAACCTCAGGCAGATCCCAGTGCAGTTCCAGGTAATCTGGCCTCCATTCTGGCTAGCCGGATTTCTTACTTGCTGGATCTGAAGGGGCCGAGCCTTTGTCTTGATACAGCATGTTCATCTTCTCTCGTAGCCATCCATCTCGCGTCCCAGGCCATTCGAAACGGGGATTGTGATCTGGCTGTCGCTGGTGGCGTCAAGATACGTTTGTTTCCCCTCGATGAAGGGAACAAGCTTGGTGTGGAAGCGCCAGATGGCAAAGTAAAGGCATTTGATGCAGATTCGGATGGGACGGTCTGGGGTGAAGGCGCTGCCGCTATTATACTCAAACCTTTGAACAAAGCACTCAGGGATCGAGACCATATTTATGCAGTCATCAAAGGAAGTGCTGTGAATCAGGATGGAACTTCCGTAGGCATCACAGCGCCGAATACCGCTTCACAGACAGATTTGCTGGTGAAAGCATGGAAAAATGCGGGGATTAACCCGGAGACGCTTAATTATATTGAAACACATGGTACAGGAACAGATATGGGAGATCCCATTGAGTTTGAGGCCATTCGCAGAGCGTTCCAAAAGTTTACGAACAAGAAACAATTCTGTGCTATCGGTTCAGTGAAAACAAATGTGGGCCACTTGGATTGTGTAGCTGGCATGGCTTCGCTTTTCAAGGTCATTATGGGGATGCGTGAAGGCATGATGCCACCCACACTTCATTTTCAGCGTCAAAACTCAAAAATCAACTTTGAAGATTCTCCAGTCTATCTCAACACACGCCCTAGAATATGGCATGCCGAAGGAGCTCCACGCAGATGTGGTGTCAGCGCGTTTGGTCTAAGTGGAACCAATAGTCACATTGTAGTTGAAGAGCCGCCACGTTATCACAGGCCAGATACCGCAGTGACCCCGGATATGCAAATTTTAACGATCTCTGCCAAAAGTGCTGCCAGCTTAACAAAGCTGGTGCAAGCGTATCAGGCCTTGCTCGTTTCAGATCCTGAACTTTCGCTGGCAGATCTATCATTTTCGGCTAATACCGGAAGAGGGCACTACACTCAAAGGCTTGCGATCACTTACAGTGATCGCAAGGATTTGGAAAGAAAATTGAAGCTTGTATCAGACGTAAATGGTGGTCCTGATCTCGAGATAAACGGAGTACACACAGGCATACATCGGATAATAACAGCCGGTGCAGGGGAGTCCACGCGAAGTACAGGGGAAATCACGGAGCAGGAGGTCAGACTACTTGGACAGAAGGCCCAAGTATGGCTTTCTGAACCTCATGTTCATCCGAGGGAAGTGCTGTTGGAGGCCATTTGTGATTTGTATGTTCAGGGAGCCGATGTGAGTTGGGAAGATCTGTACAGAGAAAAGTCTGTGCGCAGGATTCCACTTCCGTCATACCAGTTTGAACCGAACATATGCTGGCTGGACTGGAAATCGGACATGGATCAACGCCAGACAGATGACATGTATCGGAGCATGTATAGAACGCGCTGGATCGCGGATTCTTTGGAACCATCCATACCCGATGAGGAGCAGCAGCCAATTGATGATGGGATAACCCTGATATTGCGAAAAGATAAGGACCTTGAAGGCGAAAGGCTTGAAACCACCTTGCGTAATCTGGGACGAAAGCTGGTATCCGTGACATTTGACGGAGATGTTGCCGTTATGGAAGGACTCTCAGGTCTAGTGCAACTTTCTTCAGAAGATGTTTATGATCATCTGCTTGGTGCATTGCCTTTCAATGATATAACCCGTGTTATTCATCTACTGAGTTCAACGCCCAGAATGCAGGTGCATAATCTGGCGGACCTTTCTCAGGCGGAAATAGAGGGTCCTCTGAGTCTGTTCAGACTGGTCAAATCTCTGGTGCAGAGGGCGGTGTCTGGCCCTGTAGACATATCAATTGCTACGACAACTGCTTATCAAGTGACGGGGGAAGAAGTGGAACTGTATCCTGAGCACGCTGCCTTGATCGGCTGGGCTAAGGTTATAGGAAAGGAATATCCGCATATCCGGTGTCAGTGCATCGACAGAGATGAACATAGTTCACTTGAATCTATTCCGGAGTTGGTTGGTGGCATAGGCATCTCCAACGAGAATTTTGCCTATCGGAATGGGATTCGTTATGTTGAACAGCTGGATGAATGGAACACAGAGACTCAGGAAAATAGCGACTGGCAACTGGTTGAAGATGGAGTATACATCATAACGGGTGGAGCAGGGGGGATAGGTTCAGAGATTGGGAGATGGATGGCTGGTCAGACAAAGGTACGAATTGTCCTACTGGGACGGACTGAATTACCCAACAGAGAGCAATGGCCGCTGCTTCGTAAGGATGGGAAAGACCAGACGGCTGTTCAGCAGATTATTCGTGAAATAGATTCCATGGAAAGTCTCGGAGCAATGGTAACTTATTTTAGCGTAGATGTATCTGATGAAATGCGTCTTACCCATACGTTGGATGTTATCAGACAAACGGCTGGTTCTATACGTGGAATTGTGCATTGTGCAGGAACGGGAAGTGATCTGTCTACCGATCAGAAGAGTGAAGATGACGTCAAGCGCACATTGGCTCCCAAGATCAGGGGGACATGGCTGCTTGATCAACTTACCCGACAAGATCAGCCTGATTTTATGCTGTTATGTTCTTCTATCGCTACAACATTCAGCACGTTGACTATGGGAGATTATGTTGCAGCCAATGCCTACCTGGATACGTTCGCTGCACAACGAACCAAGCAGGGACTTCACACACTCGCGATTAACTGGGTGACCTGGAGGGAGCGGGGAATGGCAGCACGTTCGGGTTTTACGGCGGATACTATATTTAAGGCTATTTTACCTGAACAGGCGATCCATACTCTCGCAGACGTTGTTACTCAAAAAGTAGACCGCGTTATTATCGGGGAATTAAACATAGATGGTGGGGGCATTCGTTTACTCGAACGTTCAGGGATTCGGGTTGCTCCACATTTGCTCGAACGATTGAAGAGAATGAAGTCTACGACCAGGACTATAGCAGATATGGCTTCTACCCGATCACTTTCACAACATGGCACGGGTCAGGTGATCCTCACGGGAAAAGAAAAAGAGGATTACACCGAAGCAGAACGACGTGTCGCTGATGTTTGCAGACAGGTATTGGGTTTCGAGGAAATTAACATCCATGAAAATTTCTTTGAACTGGGAGCCGATTCCCTCTTGTTAAAAACGATGCATGCCAGATTGGAACTGCTTGATCCAGGTTCACTTATGATTACGGATTTGTTTGAGCACGCAACAGTTTATAAGCTGGCCCGTTTTCTGGTAGATAAACGCCAGGGAAGCAACAACATGACACATCATACACCGATGAAAGGAACGGAACAGGACATAGCCATTATTGGTATTTCCGTCAAACTGCCTAACGCCAACAATACTGATGAATTCTGGGACAATATTCGTAACGGGTTGGATTGCAGGACCGCATTGTCTACAGAACGAAAGGATGCCATTGATCGCTATATTCGATATAAACAGTTTCCTGAAGGCAGCGTTGCTCTTGTGGAAGGGTCCTATATTGATGAGATTGATAAGTTCGATAGTACCTTTTTCCGTTTGTCTCCCAAGGAAGCAAGCCTGATGGACCCACATCAGCGTCTCTTCCTGCAGGCATGCTGGGAAGCAGTTGAAGATGCCGGTTGTGTAGAAAACATTAGTGGAAGTTATACCGGGGTGTTTGTTGGATACTCGCCGAATATTCGCGATATGTATTCACGCCTTATTTATGAAACCAATCCAACTCTGCTATCCAGCGCTATGGTGGGCAACACAGCAGCAGTTACCTCTGGAAGAGTATCTTATATGCTGGACTTGAAGGGGCCATCGATGGTCGTAGACACAGCCTGTTCATCTTCCCTCGTTGCTGTAGATGCAGCATGTCAATCGATCCGTAGCGGCAAGTGTGAAATGGCCATAGCGGGTGGGATTAAAATCCATACCATGCCGATTCATCACACGAATACACGCATGGGAATAGGCATGGAATCCATGGATGGAATCACGCGTGCATTTGATGAGGAATCGGAGGGAACGGGATTTGGCGAAGGCATTGGTGTAATCATGCTCAAACCACTCGAAAAAGCTAAACAGGATGGCGACCAAATCTATGCGGTCATTAAGGGATCAGCATCCAATCAGGATGGCAGTTCTGCCGGGATGACAGCGCCAAATCCGGCAGCTCAGGAAGACGTGATTCGCAGGGCATGGGATGATGCTGGCATTGATCCTGCGACCATTGGTTATGTGGAAGCCCACGGGACGGGTACACCTTTAGGGGACCCGATTGAAGTAAACAGTTTGACGAATGCATTCCGTATGTTCACCGACAAACGAAATTTCTGTGCGATTGGATCTGTCAAAGCCAATATGGGTCATCTGCTTGAGGCAGCGGGAATCGTCGGGTTGATCAAAGTAGCGTTGGCACTTAAAAACAAGGAATTGCCTGCAACGATTCACTTTAATCGACCCAATGAAAATATCCCGTTTTACGATTCTGCCATATACGTTAACACCGTTACTCGTAAGTGGGAGGTTGAAGGCCATCCGCGGCGAGCTGGCGTCAGTGCGTTTGGCATGAGCGGAACCAATGCCCATATTGTGCTGGAAGAGCCACCGGCGGACTATACCCATAAAGAACTCCCTGACCATGTTCCTCACGTTGGGCCACAGTTGTTCATGCTTTCAGCCAAATCACGTGAGAGCTTGCAGCAACTTGTTACGAGGTACGTAGCATATGGCCCGCAATTATTACCAATGGATCTGCAGGATATTTGTTACACGGTCCAGGCTGGGCGCAGTCATTATCCGCATCGATTAATTTTTGCAGTGAATACGACAATGGAGCTTGTTTCCCGTTTGAATGAATTGAACCGGCTCTACTTCTGGGAGTCTGATCTTGGCGACACCGGCAAGGTTTTCTATCGTTATGGAGAACACCGATTGGTATCAGGTACGGATGGGATTAGACGTCCGGATGATCTTACTCTGGTTCAGAAGGAAAGTTTGAACACCGAAATTCAAGAAGTGGCATTAGCGTGGAGGGACGGCTTGTACAGGGACGAATCCATGCAGGTCAAAATTAGTGAGTTGTATTCGGCGGGCGCAGATTTGCCACCATTGTTATGGAATGACGGACAGGCACCTCGTAAAGTGAGGCTCCCGGTGTATGCTTTCGAGCGTAAGACACACTGGCTGGACATACCTGACGTCGCCCCGGTAAAAGTGGACCGTATGGAACAACCATTTCATGTTATTCGTTGGGTTAACACGCCATCCAACGATGGGACATCATGGATGTCCTCCGAATCTGGAGATGTGTTATTGTTCACAGGAAAAACCGCTCTTTCGGCATCGATCTATGAGAGATTACTAGCTGCGGGTCGGAAGGTTGTAAGAGTAGAGATTGGACTTCAAAAGAATTCTACTTCAGGCGATGGATGGTATGGCGTTGATTCAAATAAACAGGCGTATGAGGATTTGTTAACAGATCTTCAATCTGAGTATCAATTCACACATATTATCCATATGTCAACGACTGAGCAAGCAGTATTTCCCGAGAGTATCGAACAGTTAGAGGTGACCCAGCAACGTGGGGCTCGCAGCCTGATGTATCTTACACAGGCGCTGGCACATGTGGGTTATGAACGCGGGCTGAGTCTTACGCTGGTATCTGATTATGTGAACGAAGTGACAGGTAATGAACGTGTCCTTCAGCCACAACAAGCTCCTTTTATGGGAATGGGACGAGTTGTAGGTCAGGAATTGATGGGCATATCCTGCAAATTTCTGGACGTTGATGATGTTGTCTCTGCTGAAGATGTGTTACAAGAGATCGGCCGGAAGTCTGATTTGTATCTTGTTGCTTACCGGGAAGGTACCCGTTATGAGGAGCAGTTCGAGACTTTGAACGATACGACGGTGATCGGCCATGCGCCAGCAATTCAAAATGACGGTGTATACGTGATTACTGGCGGCACGAAAGGCATTGGACTGGAAGTTGCCCAGTACTTGGCTGACAAGGGAGCAGGACATGTTGCTTTGCTTGCCCGTTCACCTTTTCCGCCGCGTGACCAGTGGACTGAATGGCTTGATCAGAACAGAGACAGGGAAGTGTGCGAGACGATAAACCGCGTCACGGATTTGGAGAAGAAGGGAACATCATGTTCCTTTTATCAAGTGGATATCGGGCATCTGGATAGGCTACGTGAGGTATTTGATGAACTTCGACATACCTGCGGTCCCATTCGTGGCGTAGTCCACAGTGCCGGTGTACCTGGTGAAGGCATGCTGATGCGCAAGACGGAGGAACAGTTCTCAGCGGTGATAGGTCCCAAAGTCCATGGAACATGGGCGCTTGATCAGGTCACGCTTGAGGATAATCTTGACTTCTTCCTGCTCTTCTCCACGATCTCTTCGGTGTTTGCTGCTCCGGGCCAGGGGGACTATGCTGCTGCCAATGCATACCTGGATGCGTTTGCTGCATATCGAAGCAAGCTCGGGAAACGAACCCTAACTATGAATTGGAACACATGGCGAGATACGGGGATGGGCGTTCGTTACGGCATCAATGTGGATGGCGCATTCTCTGCCATTCCTACGGAGCAGGGCATTGCATGGCTGGATCGTGCGATGGGAATGAACTTGAATCGGGTAATCGTCGGCGAGATCAATCGCGAAAGCAAATTGCTTGGCATGATGTCAAGTGTTGCTGTGAGACTATCTGATGACCTGAGATCCCTGGCTACTGATGAGAAAACTGTGTTTCCTGAAACTCAGAACCAGACCGGTTATGCAGAAGTTACTCTGGATGGCAGGACAGGAGAAGGAGCATATAGCGATGCTGAGGATCTGATTGCCAAAATCTTCGGTTCGGTACTAGGGTTCAGTGAAATCAATATTTATGACAGTTTCTTCGAATTAGGGGGAGATTCGATCATGTTGGGCCAGATGCATGAGTTATTGGATCGGCATTTCCCCAATAAGATCAAACTGGTAGATCTGTTCGAATATACAACCGTAGACAAACTCAGCAATTACATTGCAGGCAATGAGCAATATATCCTGCAAGCTGCACCGATAACATCCGCATCAGAAGAGCAGGACGGAGATTGGAATGACTCATTAAGCCATATGCTGGACAAGTTGCAGGACGGGGAAGTATCTGTCGAAGACATTCTTCATCGTTTGGATGAAATACGGCCAGGGGAGTGAGCTTGTGGAGAAAGTCTACAAACATGTTGTTGAAAACATAGCCTCCGGCAAAATTGACAAAGTGACGGGGATTCAGGTCATCAATCTGCTGAAGCAGGAAGAAGCAAATCATCAAGAGGATATAGCAGTCATAGGCATGAGCCTTAAATTTCCCCATGCGAATCGTCCGGAGGAATACTGGCACATTGTTGAGCAGGGGATTGATTGCATAGGTGATTATCCATCTGATCGAAAATCTGTAACGGATGAGTACCTCAGACTAAGCGGATATTCAGACGAATTCCTTCAATATCTGGATGGTGCTTTTCTGGATGAAGTGGATCAATTCGATTATAAGTTCTTCCGTCTCTCGCCAAAAGAGGCCAGTCTGATGGACCCTTGTCATCGTTTATTTTTGCAAACAGCATGGCATGCCATCGAAGATGCTGGTTACGGTGGGCAAAGGCTTGCAGGAAGCAATACCGGCGTCTTTACCGGATTTGCCAATAGTAACAACTATAAGGAAATGATCAAGGATACCAATCCGGAAGAGTTGTCTATTGCGATGACTGGAAATATCGCGTCAATGCTTCCTACCCGCATCTCGTATCTGCTTAATCTAAAAGGACCGACTATGGTAGTGGATACGGCTTGTTCGTCCTCGTTGGTATCCGTTTATCTTGCTTGTAAATCGCTGATGAACGGGGATTGCAACATGGCGATTGCCGGAGGAGTTAAGCTGGATATTTTGCCAGTGGATAATGATTTTCTGAAGATCGGGATTGAATCCACCGACTACCGGACTAGAGCTTTTGATAAAGAAGCAGATGGCTCCGGTATGGGTGAAGGTGTGGCTGCAGTAATTTTGAAGCCGCTTCGTCAAGCTCAGAAGGATGGAGACCACATCTATGGTGTAATCAAAGGCATCGCTTTGAATCAGGATGGAACGTCCATGGGCATCACGGCCCCCAATCCGGTTGCTCAATCCGAAGTAATCGAGGAAGCGTGGAAGCGAGCAGGCATCCACCCGGAATCCTTGGCCTATATTGAAACTCATGGAACAGGAACGAATCTGGGTGACCCTATCGAGATTCAGGGGCTGGAACGTGCTTTTCGAAAATATACGAATAAAAAGCAATTTTGTGCAATTGGTTCGGTCAAAACCAATGTCGGTCATCTGTATGAAACAGCAGGTATGGCCAGTCTGATCAAAGGACTTTTATCATTGTATCATCGGAAACTCCCGCCTTCCCTTCATTTTAATTATCCAAACCTGAATATTGATTTCGAGAATTCACCCGTCTATGTCAATACAAGGTTAAGAGAGTGGGAGCGAGGTGCTGATCCGCGTAGATGCGGGATAAGTACATTTGGTTTGAGCGGAACAAATTGTCATATGGTGCTGGAAGAAGCTCCTGTACAGGCCACTTTGAACGTTACGCATGATGGGCATACGGGTGTTCATCCATTCACGTTGTCTGCGGGATCAGATCATGGAATTCAAGTTCTGATGAAACAGTATCTGGACGGAGTATCTACCTTCTCCGACAGGTATTCATTACTGGATGTGTGTCGAACAGCCAATGCATGTCGCGGACATTATGCTCACCGAGTGATCATTTTGGCTGAACATTTGGAGGATTTGCGCATTAAGCTGACCCAGGTTATATCTGGAGACATTCATACGTTCACAGCACCTTGGTTTCATTATGGGGAACACCGACTGATCAGCGACAATAGGGAAGTTTCAGGGGTACATGATATTACTCAGAAAAACGTTCGTGCGTTAAGCGAAGAGGTCCGGCAAGAATTGAACCAGATGAATGAGGCTACATTTGACTGGGGGCGCCTGTGTACTCTTTACGTGCAAGGAGCATCCGTGGACTGGTGGCGTCTGTATGAGGGCAAGTCTACGAAGACCGTACCTCTGGCGGGTTATCCTTTTGATTCGCAGAAATGCTGGATTGACATGGGAAGCAGACCAGCAGAAGAGAGTGTCCACCATGACAACGGATTGTTTTCTCTCACGTGGCATGAGCTTGAGGGAGATTACGAGGATAACGAAGTTCATTCAAGCGAGAGAGTTGTACTCTTTACGGCTGATGACAAAGGTGGGGCTGACCTTGCATTGTTTTTGCAACAATCGGGTAAGGACGTCATTAAAGTTTGCCCGGGAGATTACTATGAACAGAGGAACGATACTGATTTTCGAATTGGTTCCAAAGAGGTCGATTTTGATTCTTTAGTCAATGCTTTGGATTCAAAATCATGGTCACAGGTCATCTACGCACCTACCTTTGCTTCGGACACTTCTGTTCAGAATCTGGTGGAGTTGAATGAATCACAGGAACGCGGCGTTTACAGCCTGCTGTATCTGGTTCGTTCATTGACCAGACATGGTATTGATTATGATATGGATATGGTGATTTTGACCCAATGTGTCCATCATGTCACAGGCAAAGAACAGATTCTTAGACCCGAGCTCGCACCGCTAGAAGGTCTTGCCAAGGTCATACGCAAGGAGCATCTGAACATCCAATGTCGAGTTATCGATCTGGAAGATATGCTATGGAGCAAGGGGAGTGCAGAGTCTGTTTTCAGAAAAACAGATCACTTCCTTACCGCCATTCGAGACGGAAAACGGTATATTCAGTCATTCGGTACACTCCAGCCTGTTGCAGAGTCGGACAGTAACAATGGACAATTTCCGGCTCTTCATTCAGAAGGGATATATCTTGTCTCTGGTGGAGCCGGAGGTATCGGGATTGAAGTATCCAAATATTTGGCTGGCAGGGACAAGGTACATCTGGCCTGGATTAATCGTACTGCCTTTCCACCCCGGAGAACATGGGAAGCAATTTTGGAAGCACAGCAGGATCAGTCGTTATGCCGAA
The DNA here is from genome assembly GCF_002843485.1 of Paenibacillus sp. BGI2013. Classification (NCBI taxonomy): domain Bacteria; kingdom Bacillati; phylum Bacillota; class Bacilli; order Caryophanales; family Paenibacillaceae; genus Paenibacillus; species Paenibacillus sp. BGI2013. Next base: position 60,093 of record NZ_PJFA01000009.1, on the reverse strand, counting down.
AGATTCAGGGAGTTCTTGATATTGAAAATATGGGAGCTACCGTTGAAATATATAGCGCTGACATTTCCAAAAAAGAAGAGGTAGTTCCAATTGTAGAAGAGCTGCGTCAACGTCATGGGAAGATCCGGGGGGTTATCCATGGCGCGGGAATCGGAAGATCCGACCTGTTGATGAATCGTACGGATGACCAGTTTAAAAGCATTTTCAATCCGAAGGTGCTGGGTACACGTATTTTGGATGAAGTTACCCATTCGGATGATCTGGATTTCTTTATTCTGTTTTCTTCGGTAGCAACGATGTTTAGCGGAGCCGTTCAAGGAGATTATACCGCAGCCAATGCTTATCTGGATGCCTACGGGGAATATCGGAACAAGCTCGGCAGAAGGACACATGTGGTGAACTGGACGACCTGGAAAGAGACTGGTATGGCCCTTGAAGGTGGTTTCACAATCGATACCATTTTTAAGACGTTGCCAACGGGTAAGGCTCTTGAAGGGTTTGAGCAGGTGTTATCCCATAATGTACCGAGAGCACTTGTAGGTTATCTCAATTATGAGAACGGTGGAGTCTTCCTGCTCGAAAAATCAGGGGTGATGCTCTCTCCTGTGCTGACTGCGCAAATTGAACTATTCAAGGAGAAAAAGAAGAAGGAAAAAGCGAACAAAGCAAAGAGTGCAGCGACAAATCCAGCAGGAGAAGTAAGTCTGACAGGAAGTCTCAACGAAGAGTTTAGTGATACGGAAAAACGTGTGGCCGAATGTTGTAGAAAAATATTAGGTTTTGATCAAATTGATATTCACGACAACTTCTTTGAACTAGGCGCGGACTCTATTCTGCTAATGAAAATTCAGAGTGAGATTGAGCGAATTTTTCCAGGAGCCATTAATGTTACGGACCTGTTCGAATACTCGAATGTACATCATCTCGCAAAATTTATCGGTGGAAAAAACAAGAAGGAGGAACAGCGTCCTTCTCCTGCGATGCATCTCAAAAAGCGTACTGCGGCGGAACGAGATGGAGATATTGCGATTATCGGCATGGCTGTGAATGTGCCGCTTGCTTCCACACCTGAGGAGCTGTGGGCGCATCTCGTCAACGGCACGGATTTGGTTCGGTCGTTTCCCGAATCGAGAAAAGTAGATATTGACAAGCATTTTGCGTTCACAGGTCATGACCAGACACAGATGAAATACAATGAGAACGCGTATCTGGAAGACATAGACAAGTTTGATGCAGGTTTCTTTCGGTTATCGCCCAAGGAAGCAAGTCTTATGGATCCCAATCAGCGGTTATTTCTTGAAGCTGCGTGGACTGCAATTGAGGATGCAGGGTATGGCGGCACCAGATTGAGTGGTAGTAAAACGGGCGTATATCTTGGATATGCGGCAACCTTGCGAGATCTGTATGCACGTCTCTTATATGAAGTTGATCCTGGGAGCGGATCAAGCTCCATGGTGGGTAATCTGACAGCAATGATGTCTGCCCGGATCTCATATTTATTGGATCTAAAAGGCCCAAGCATGGTTATTGATACGGCCTGTTCATCTTCATTGGTGTCTGTAGACATGGCTTGCAAAGCTATTCGTAGCGGACAATGTGATTATGCACTGGCTGGCGGAATCAAGATTAATCTGTGTCCGGTGGATGATGAAAATATGAAACTTGGCATTGAGTCTACAGATCATCGCTCCAAAGCTTTTGATGATGAGGCAGATGGAGCAGGTATTGGAGAAGGGGTTGCAGTGGTACTGCTGAAATCACTTCAGCAGGCATTGGATGACCATGATTCGATCCATGCTGTAATCAAAGGCGGGGCTGTGAATCAGGATGGCAGTTCAATAGGCATCACGGCACCTAATCCGGCATCTCAAACAGAGGTTATTATATCTGCTTTGGAGGATGCAGGAGTCGAACCGGAGACAATCACCTACATTGAAACACATGGCACGGGCACGACATTGGGAGATCCGATTGAAATTAAGGGCATATCGGATGCACTGTCGAGCTACACAGATCGCAAGCAATTCTGTGCGGTGAGTTCCATCAAGACCAACTTGGGGCATTCTTCGGAGGCTGCTGGAGTGATTAGTTTGGTGAAGGCGGTCATGGCGCTGCGTGAGAAAAAGCTTCCTCCGACACTGTACTTTAATCGACCTAATCGCATTATTGAATTTTCCAATTCACCGGTCTTCGTGAATACCCGTCTTCGTACGTGGCATTCAGAGGAAGGACCGCGACGTTGTGGGATTAGCGCGTTTGGGATTAGTGGAACCAATTGTCACGTTATCCTGGAAGAGGCCCCAGTGCAGACATTTGTCCAAGCAGAGGAACGCAGACCTTATATTTTGCCTCTTTCCGCCAAAAGTAAAGACTCTCTATCCAGATTGATCGCAGCTTATCATGATTATCTCGATAGTTACGATGAACTGGATTTGTTAAGCCTGTGTGGAACAGCTGCTCAGGGAAGAGGACACTACAAGTTGCGTATCGCCATTCCTTTTAAAGACAAAGAAGAGCTGGTAGCCCGATTGGACAAGCTGCGTGGATGCCCGTTTAGCGAGATTAAACCGTCCCTTGCTTATGCATCTGAACATCGAATGGTTCCTGAGACGAAGGAGCCGGGTGTTGGCGAATTGACGGAACAAAAACTTCGTGAATTAAACGAGCAGTCAGACAGGGTACTGAAGCTCATTAACGAGCACGGATGGGAAGATCAGCACCTAGAGGAAATATCGATTCTTTATACACAGGGAGCCGATATTGACTGGTCCAGATTGTACGCAGAAGAGGAAACCTTCCGGCTCCATCTTCCAACGTATCCTTATGAGCGCAATCGTTGCTGGATTGATATTCCCGAGCGAGTTGCGGTTCAATCATCCGTTGTGCAGAAGGAAGAACCAACGATGCATTACACCATTGGCTGGGTGGAAGCGAGTAATCCTGAGCGGCTCATTCCGAATCCGCAAACCGTCTTGCTTTTGAAGGGGACAATTCCGTTATGTGACAGTCTCTCCCGGGAACTTACTGAACGTGGAGCACATGTAATTGAAGTTACGCTTGGTGCAACATATGCGAAGATCTCTCCGGTTCATTATCAGATCGATGGTTCGGAGGATCAGTATCTGCAATTATTGAAAGCTACGAAGAACCACAGAATAGATCAGATTATTCACACCTTTACCATAAATGGTCATACAGCACCCGAGAGTCCGAAGGAACTGGAGGATGCCTTATGCCGAGGTGTGCATAGCTTGTTTTACCTTACAAAAGCCATTGCAGGTGCAGGGTTGCGAAATCGAATGCGCATTGTTCTGTTATCCCAGTACGTTCATGAAGTTAGCGGCCACGAATCACATCTTGCTCCTGAATATGCAACGATGTTTGGCCTGGGCAAAGCGATTGGACAAGAGCATCCTCAGCTGGAATGCAAAGTCATGGATATAGATGATGACACCGCTATTCCTATTTTGCTCAATGCAATGAATTCAGATGATGTTTTCTACTCCACTGCTTATCGGAAGGGTCAACGATATGTGGAAGAGTTCAGGAAGACAGATCTGTTGGGAGCTGAGCTCTCTGATGTAACCATTAAGGAGCAAGGGGTCTATCTCATAACTGGTGGAATGGGCGGCATTGGCCGAGCATTCGCAGAACATTTTGCCAACAGACACAACGTTACCTTGATTCTTGCAGGCAGATCGGATTTCCCTGATCGGGAAACATGGCCAGCCATTTTGGAGGATAACAAGGATCTGGAGCAATGCAACAAAATTAAATGGATACATTCGATTGAGAACAAAGGTTCCACAGTAGGTCTTTACAGCGTGGATACAGGTGATCTTCAGCAAGTATCAAGACTCATGAAGAACATCAGAGAGCAGTACGGCAAAGTGGATGGCATTGTTCATGGAGCAGGGGTAGCAGGTGAAGGATTCCTTGCATCCAAGGATGCGGAGACCTTTAACCGTGTGTTGCTTCCGAAAGTCCAGGGAACCTGGAATATGGATCAGGCAACAGCCCACGACTCTCTGGATTTTCTTGTTCTGTTCTCAACCACTTCAACATTATTCAGCTCTCCGGGTCAAGGAGATTATTCAGCAGCGAATAGTTATCTGGATGCTTATGCAGCGTATCGAAATCGCAGGGGCGGACGAACGTTAACGATCAATTGGGTGGCTTGGAAAGAGACCGGGATGGCCAAAGATTTTGGTGTAAATGATGACATGGTATTCAAGTCTGTTTTAACAAAGTCTGCATTAAAGGCCTTTGACCAGGCTTTTCAGCGTAAAGTGCATCGATCTATCATCGGCGAACTGAATTATGACTCGGAATATATGGCCTACGTAGGTGATATGCCAATGATGATGTCGGAGGAAGTATACAACACGATTCAGGATCAAAGTGCCAGCGTGATTGCTGAAGTGGAGATGAGAAAGGCAACGCTGAACAAAGAAGTCTCATTACACGGCCGCAATGATGGTCAATATACAGCCATGGAACAGATGTTATCCCGGATTTGGTCACTTCATTTGGGACTGACAGAAATGGATCTGTATGATGATTTTTACGAATATGGTGGAGATTCCATTATTGGGCTCAAGATGGCATCGGATATATACAGGGAAACGGGGATACAGGTTAATCCTTCGGATGTGCTGCAATATCCGACGATCTGGGGACTGGGAGTTCACCTGCAATCTTTGGTCGATGTGGAGAGTGCAACAGTCGGACAACAGTCCATCCCTCATGCAGAAGTCAAAGAAAAATATCCACTTTCATCAGCTCAAAAAAGGATATTCTATCTTTGCACTCAGGACCCGGACAACATCAGCTATAACCTGAACAAAGCGTTGATTATGGAGGGCAATTTTGACCCATTCACGTTGAACGGTTATATGAACACTCTGATTCAGCGCCATGAATCGTTCCGTACATCATTTCACTGGGAACAAGGAGAGCCGATTCAGAGAATTCACGAGAACGTGGATTTTTCGATCGAAACGTTGCCAGATGTCATTTGTGGAACGGAAGCAGTGGAAGATGTAGTGAAACAGTTTGTCCGACCGTTTGATCTGGAAGCGGCACCGTTGATCCGCATGATTGTTGGTACGTTGGATGACGGTCGCCATCTGTTGATGTTCGATGTGCATCACTTGGTTACAGATGGTATGTCGATGGACAATATGATGCACGAAATCACGTCAATGTACAGTGGTTCACCTCTACCGGATATTCCTTATCAGTATAGAGATTACTCGGAGTGGAGCAACCAGTATCAGCAATCGGATTTGATTAAATCACAGGAAGCCTTCTGGCTGGAAACGCTGAAAGGGCCATTGCCCACACTGCAACTTCCAACAGACTTTTCACGGCCTGATCGAAAAACCTATGATGGAGCCAAAATGACTTTTTATGCCGACGAAGCACTCACTGCTCGTATAGGCAAGCTCGGAGCACGTACAGGAACCACGCTATACATGTTGCTCTTATCCGCCTTAAATGTCCTATTGCATAAATACACGAACCAGAGTGATATACTCATCGGTTCGCCTGTAACGGGTCGCCAACAGGGTAACTTTGATGCCACCATTGGCATGTTTGTAAATACAATTGTCCTAAGAAACGAACCTGTGCCTGATGACTCATTCAGGGAGTTACTTCTGGACGTGAAGCAGCGTACGTTATCGGCATTTGCACATCAGGACTGTCAATTCGACCGAATTGTACAGCTTGTGAATAGTACACGTGATCCGAGCAGAAATCCGCTGTTTGATGTGTATTTTGCACTGCAAAATGTAGGGATGTACACCGGAGAGATTGAGGCTTTCAAAGGCACATTAATCGATTATGACAGTGGAGTTTCAAGGTTCGATCTGGCACTGGATGCGATTGAGCGGGATGGTACGATCGAGTTTATTCTGGAATATAATACAAGCTTGTTCTTACCTGGCACAGCTGAATATATCGCCAGAGATTTTGTGAAAATTCTTGAGATAATTTCAGAGCAGCCGGATACATTGATCTATGATATTGAAGTGGATCGTGTCACGGATATCACGGATGAAGCTGTAGATGAAGAAGTGAATTTCAATTTCTAGCCAGATCACAGAGGGGCGTTGATAGGAATGAAGGTTGGTGTAATTGGAGCAGGCGTCATGGGAAAAGGGGTTGCGCAGAGCCTTGCCCAGTCTCGGCACAACGTGGTTTTGATCGACGTGAGTGATGAAGTTTTGGATCAGGCGAGAACAGCCTTGTTTACCAATATCCGATTTTCGGGATTCTACAACAAGGATACCGAGGCCGAAGACCCGGAAACGGTGCTCTCGCGTGTGGAGTTTACGACACATTACGATTCGCTCAGCGATGCTGATTTCATTATTGAGAACGTGCCTGAGCAATGGGATGTGAAAAAAGAAGTCTATGCACAGCTTGAAAACTATTGCCCCGATTCTTGTATTTATTTGGTCAATACATCATGCATTTCGATTACAAAAGTTGGTTCCATCACCAAACGGCCTGACAAGGTCATCGGTGTACATTTTATGAATCCGGTCCCGTTAAAGCCCGTAGTCGAAGCTATTCAGGGTTATCACACTTCGGATACAACGATTGAAGCGACCAGATCCCTGCTCCATACCATGGGCAAAGAAGCCATACTGGTACAAGATCTTCCCGGTTTTGTATCTAACCGAATATCCCATCTGCTCATGAATGAAGCTGCCTTTGTTGTTCAGGATCAGGTAGCTTCACCGGAAGAGGTGGATGACATATTCGTCAAATGTTTCGGTCATAAGATGGGCCCACTTCACACAGCAGATTTGATTGGTTTGGATACTGTGGTTCATTCATTGGATGTACTCTATGAGAGTTATCAGGACCCGAAATACAGAGTATGTCCCTTGCTTCGCAAGATGGTGGATGCCGGATTGTTAGGAGCAAAAAGCGGTCAAGGCTTCTTTGAGCACGTGATTCTGTAAGTGTATCGACTATAAATTATACGAGGTGACTGTACATGGAGTCCAAGGTCAAAGTAAAAACATTTCTGAGTCGTTTCTATCGCAAACGTGAAATTCAGGATGATGAGGATATTTTTGAATTGGGTTTTGCCAATTCCCTGTTTGCGATGCAGATGGTGATGTTTCTGGAGAAAGAATTCAACATTCGGATTGAGACCCAGGATATGGATCTTAGCAACTTCCGTACGTTGAACAAGATTAATGAACTGATTGAACGAAAGACAGCATAGACTGCCTGATGGTCTTGAAGCAATAGTTTGGAACAATATGCCAAGGAGGGGTTCAGGTATGGGTGATCCATCGGTAAGTTCGGTAATGGACAAGCAAAAGCAAGAGAAGGTGAAGCTGGTCGTCTGGGATCTAGATAATACAATCTGGGAAGGTGTCCTTCTGGAAGATGAGAATGTTGTCTTGAGAGAGGGAATTATTGATGTGATTCGGACACTGGACGAGCGTGGGGTTCTGCAATCCATCGCCAGTAAAAATGACCATCAGACAGCCATGGAGAAGCTTGAGGAATTCGGAATTCATGAATACTTCCTATATCCCCAGATTCACTGGAATTCCAAGTCGAGCTCGATTCAATCCATCATAACTTCCATTAATATCGGAGCGAATACGGTTGCTTTTGTGGATGATCAGATGTTTGAGCTGGAAGAGGTACAGTTTGAGCATGCTGAAGTTCGATGCATAGATGCTGCCCAGTACCTGGACATTCCCGACATGGAGATGATGAATCCCCGTTTTATTACGGAGGACTCCAAACTTCGCCGTTTAATGTACAAAAGCGATGAGATCCGTAATAAGGCGGAAGATGAATTCACAGGTCCCAAAGATGACTTTCTGGCTTCACTTGGCATGACATTCACGATATCTCCCCTCAAGGGAGATGATCTGCAGCGTGCTGAAGAGTTGACGGTGCGGACTCATCAGCTGAACACCACAGGGTATACCTATTCCTATGAAGATCTGGAACAACTCAGTCAATCTCCTAATCACAAACTTCTCATTACAGGACTGGAAGACAAGTATGGAGCATATGGAAAAATTGGACTCGCTTTGCTTGAGATGGAAGAGGAGTACTGGACCGTGAAGCTGCTGTTGATGTCTTGCCGTGTAATGTCACGAGGGGTAGGCACGATTCTCATGAATTATATCCTGGAACAGGCGAAAGAAGCCGGGGTCAAGATACGGGCTGAATTCAAAATGACCGATCGTAATCGGATGATGTATCTGACCTATAAATTTGGCGGATTCAAAGAAATCCATCAGGAAGAGGACCTTGTCATTTTTGAACACGACATGAGCTATATTCAGAAAATTCCTTCATATGTGGAACTGAACATTATTAATAATTAATACACCAACCCTATTAATGGAGGTTACGACATGGAAAAAATAGCACTGCTGTTTCCGGGACAAGGTTCTCAGTATGTAGGTATGGGAAAGAGTTTCTATGATCAATATAGCATTGCCAAGCAAACGTACGAGGAAGCGAGTGACGTTGCAGGTGTGGATCTGGCAAAACTATGTTTTGAAGGAAGTCTATCTGAACTGAATCAGAATGAAAACATGCAACCTGCTCTTCTGGCAACGAATGTAGCGGCTTTCAGAGTGTATATGGAAGAAGTGGGGATTCGACCACAATTCTGTGCAGGTCACAGTATGGGTGAATATTCGGCGTTGGTATGTTCAGGCGCCATGACATTTTCCGATGCTGTTCGAATCACCAAATTGCGTGGTGCAATGATGCAGATTCATATTGATCGGGGCACAGGATCAATGACCATTATGGACGGTATTGACGCATCCATCGTGGAGCAACTCTGTGAACAATACAGCGGCGAGCAGGGTGTAGCTGTAGTCTCCTGTTATAATTCGCCAACACAAGCTGCCGTATCCGGTCATCAATACGTACTGGAGGAGATCGAAGCAGCCGTTTTGGATGCCGATGGTCAGGTTACTCCCCTAATGTCCAGTGCACCCATTCATAGTTCGCTGATGGCAGAAGATGCAGAGCGGCTCGGCCAAGAACTGGCAAAGTATTCGTACAATATGTTCAAATGGCCGGTACTATCCAATGTTACAGGTCAACCTTATGGTGATGTGGAGCGAATTCCGGGATTACTGACAGATCAGATGGTCAAACCTGTCCAATGGACACGGATTCTTCAGTACCTTGAGCGTTTTGGTGTCACACTTGCCATCGAAATGGGACCCAAAAATGTACTGAACAAATTGACCAAAACGAACTGTCCTGATATCAATTCGCTCTGTTTTGGCGAAAAAGCGGAACGTCAAAAATTGATCAGCATGTTTCAATCGGATGGCAAGAAGAAAAAAGGAGTACCCACAGTCATAACTAAATGTTTAGCAATTGCAGTGGCAACGCCGAACCAGAATTGGGATGAAGCAGAGTATCAAAAAGGTGTTGTTCAGCGTTACAAACGAATCCAGGCAATTCAGGAGCAGGTTGAAAATGCAGGGGACAAACCCTCAAAAGAGCAAATGATAGAAGCGTTGGAACTGCTCAAGGGCATCTTTGAAACCAAAAAGTTACCTGTTAAAGAAAGAAATCAGTGGATGAATCATATCATTGATGATACTGGACATCACTACGAACTGGCGGAGTATCTGGTACACGAAGCTGTCGGCGTAAAGTGATTACATTAGGGGCGAAATTTGCTGTAATAGCGTATTCGCCCTCCCATGAATTCAGCAATACAGGCAATACATAAAGGGGGAGAACAAGTGAGAGTGCTATCCGCTGAGAACGTCACGAAGTCCTATGGTAAACACCTAGCGTTAGATAACATGTCCTTTGAGCTTCGAAAGGGTGAGATCCACACAATTCTGGGGACTAACGGTTCAGGTAAAACAACTTTTATTAAAGTCCTGGCGACTCTGTTGACCAAGGATTCCGGAATTGTCAATATCGGCGGCTACGATTTGGATACCGATGCGAACATCATCAGGAGACTAATCGGATACGTGGGTCAAGATACTGAACGCTCTGCTTATGCGAGATTAACTGTTCGAGAGAACTTGATATTCTTTGGAAGACTTACCGGACTTAGCAAACAGGAGATTTCAAACCAGATTGACAAATTAAGTACGTATCTGGATTTCTCGGAACATCTGAACAAACAATTTATGCAATTATCGGGAGGCCAAAAGCAAACCGTTGTCATTATGCGAGCCCTGCTGCATGATCCTGAAGTGATATATCTGGATGAACCGACCAAGGGCCTGGACCCCGTAATCTCCAGACGTGTACGTGAGTTCATTAAAAGTTATGTGAGGGATGAGGGGAAATCCATTATTCTGACCTCTCACATTCTGACTGAGGTAGAAGACATGACGGACCGTGTGTCCCTGATGCGCAAAGGAACGCTCCTTAAAACAGGTACAATTGCCGAACTAAAATCCAATCTGGGCGCAGTCGAATTCATCGACATTCCCAGAGCAGACTTGCCCCCTTCCATTCAGGAGCGAATCACTGCTCTGCCGGAGGTAACTTCCACTATTATTCGTGAGGAGGAAGACACGGTTTCCTTCGGAATCACGAACCTGTACGACGGGATGGGCGCGGTTATTAGTGAATTAAAAGAAGGCAATATCCATACGACCATTCAGCATAGACAACTAACACTTGAAGATTTGTTTGTTCAGCTCTATGTGAAGTCTGATGAGAATTTAGAGTACACATTGGCAGGAGGCAGAGAACAGTGAGTATCGAATACGCTAAAACCGGGACAGGTCAGGAAACGCTAAAGCTACAAGCCATAGGTAAACCTACCGGATTTTTCACCGTCGTGTGGGCAACAACCGTGAAGGAATTGCAGATTGCTGTAAGGTATCTGCCCAACTTCTTCGGTAACTTCCTACAGTTGGGTCTACGAGTACTCTTTTTCCTGCTGATGTCCACGTTTGTTGTATACGAGGGAGAGAATGTACTTCAAGGAGATAACCTGTTTATCTTTTATCTGGGTGCAATCCTTGTATGGCTGTTCTACGGAGTAGCGTTAAACGCTCCGCTCGGCGCCGTGACGAATGATCTCCATAACGGCACATTGGAGTATCTGTACTGCAATCCAATCTCTCGTTATGCGTATTATGTAGGGACGGTTGTAGCCAGTGCATTAATGAATGTCATTGTGTTCATACCGATGTATATCCTGCTTGTTCTGTACGCAGGTCTCAACTTTGCTGAATCCATGATGATTCTAGTCACCTGTCTTGTGGTCATCGTTGCGTTAATGGCGCTTGGCGTCATGATTGCACTACTGGGGATTCTGTACCGCCAGGTCTCATCCATTGTGGGTATTTTGTTTATCATGTTTGAATTTGTAGCAGGTGCTTATTTCCCAGTGGACCAGTTTCCTGCAGTCGTTCGTTGGATCGCATATCTCCTGCCTTATACCTGGGGGTATGATATGGTGCGTTATTACAGTTTCAAAACAGATTGGGTGCCCCTTGCACCGATCTGGATGGAATGGTGCATCCTCATCTTTTTTGCCATTTCGTATACAATCATCTCAATCGTTATGCTGCGCAAGGTAGAAAAGATGGCAAAGAAAAAAGGTCTCAACCTGATCTGATTATTCTTGATCCCAAAGAGAATGGGAGGCGTGCTAATTGTCAGCAGAGCCAGGTACATTCATGCAAAATTTGCTATTATCGAGCCGAAAGTTCGAAGAGGAGAAGCAATATTGGCTAAACCATCTCTCGGGGGAACTTCAATTCAGCATGTTCCCTGGTGAAAAAACGAGGGGAACATGGGGTGAGCAAGTGTTTGAGGAGATGCAATTTGCATTTCCTCAACCTGTTTCAGAACAAATCTTTCGTATCTCCGGGAACACCGAAGCTGGGGCATTTATTCTTCTTCTGGCAGGTGTCACATATGTGTTACACCGTTATCTAGACAATGACGATATAACTGTAGGTATTCCCGCTTCGTCTGGTGCAGCAAATTCAAGTCAACTACGTGCTATTCGCATCAATTTTGGTGAAGAGTGTTCTTTTAAGGAGCTTGTTCTTCAGCTCAGGACCCTTGTGGGTACAGCCAAAAAGTTTAACCATCTTTCGCTGGAGAAAATTCTTGAATTGCTTGGTCATGAGGGGACAGACTCGCCAATGGTGGCCACTGTGGTTCGAATGGACAATATGCAGGAGAATTTACAGGAAACAGGACCGCTGGCCGATATGGTGTTTTCACTTCAAATGTCTAAAGTGGGGCTGGCGCTACGCATGAATTACAATGCCGCATTATATTCTCCAGCAACCATTGAACAGATTGTAGACCATGTGATGCGTGTGCTCTCTATTTGTACAACCCATCCAGATGAGGGATTACATCATATAAAGATACTCTCGCTCAAGGAAGACCAGGTTATTCAACATCTGAATGATACGGAGATACGTTTTCCTGAAGCTCGTTCAATCATCCAGATGATCCAGTCTTGGTCTGCACAACAGCCGGATATTCCCGCAGTGATCTGCGGAGATAATATTCTTACCTATCAAAGCTTGGATTGCAAATCAGATCAACTTGCGAAATACCTGTTAGCTCAGGGAGTAAGGTCAGGTTCCGTTGTAGGAATTCTGTTAACGCGATCGGAAGACATGCTCTTGGCTATGCTGGGTGTACTTAAGGCGGGAGCTGCTTACATGCCAATGGACCCCGCATATGCAAATAATCGTTTGCAGTTCATGCTGGAGGATAGCCAGGCTGAGATTTTGCTAACGAAGCCCGATCTGATCGGCTCACTCATATACACAGGCCAAATAATCGATATTTCTCACTTGGAAGAATGGGATGACCAACATATCTCACTGCCAGTTGTTTCGTCGGAGCAGTTGGCTTATTTGATATATACTTCCGGATCTACAGGCAGGCCAAAAGGGGTCATGATTGAACATCTGGCACTAAGAAACTTTGTGGAAGGTGTATCCCGCAGCATTCCTTTTGAAGCTGGCCAACGAATTCTCGCCCTCACAACATTCTCCTTTGATATCTTTGTACTGGAAACGCTCGGGGCACTCGCTAACGGGTTAACACTGATAATGGCAGTAGAGGAGGATCAGTTAAGTCCAAGCCGTATTGCGCATCTAATTGTTACTCATAACATTGAATTAATACAAATAACTCCTTCTCGACTGCGGATGCTTCAGATTGGGCTTACAGTCGATTCACCGGTATGGAGCGTAATTCAAACATTGATGATCGGAGGGGAAGCTCTACCGTATGCCTTGTATGAGGAGATCGCGGGGATGACCTCTGCCCGCATCTACAATATGTATGGTCCCACAGAAACAACAATATGGTCGAGCATTAAGGAACTTTCGCCTACCACGACAATTTCGATTGGTCATCCGATTGCCAATACCCGTATTTATATTCTGGATAAGCGGTATCGGCATATGCCAATCGGAGCAACGGGAGAATTATGCATCGCAGGAGATGGAGTAGCCAGAGGTTATTGGAACAGACCTGAGCTTACGGCCGAGAGGTTTGTAAAAGATCCTTTTCATGAAGGCGCTTATATGTATAAAACAGGAGATCTCGCACGTCTCAATGCGAATGGAGATCTGGAGTATCTGGGTCGTTCCGATTTTCAAGTAAAAATACGTGGTTATCGGATCGAACTTGGGGAGATCGAGAACAGGTTGCTCCAGTACCCGGCTATCTCGGCTGCTGCGGTCACAGTTCGGTCAGATCAGGATGGGCAGTCCCTGTTATGTGCCTATTACACAGTAACGGAGAGCCAAAGTATCAATCAGGAGCAATTGCGATCTTTTTTGCTGACAGAATTGCCTGAATATATGCTGCCCTCCAGATACACCATGTTGGATCATATGCCATATACGGCCAATGGGAAGTTGGACCGAAAAGCTCTTCCAGATCCCTTGCTCTTACAGGGAGAAGGGACAGATATTACACTTCCACGAAATGCATTAGAGCAGGTGCTCGCCGAATTGTGGTCGGATCTGTTGCAATTGAAAGAGATTGACGTTCATGCCCGCTTCTTCGAAATTGGAGGGCATTCACTGAATGTCATCAAACTTGAGGCGAATATGGAGAGGCAGAGTATTCCGCTTACTGCTGATGAAGTGATGCGGCATGAGACTATTGCATCACTGGCTGAAGTGCTTCGAAACAAGGGGTATGAAGCGGATGAGCATAACTCTGAAAAAGAGATACTTCTTGAAGAGCAGGATATGCCAGAGACAGATGGTGCAATGGAGCAATTTACCGAAGAAGTCGGGGCGACGTCGGAAGCGGATCATCTTATCTTACATCATTCCCATAGGCCAATAATTATCATCGCAGGAATAGAGGCGTTTAATGATGTTTTCTACAAAAACTGCTTCTATAATTCACTTTTTCCCGTATTAAACCTCTATTCTATTGGTGTACTGCCTGTGATGATCAACGACCGAATGCACTATAGATTCGATGAACATCAGGGCATACTCCGATTAGAGTATCAAGCTGTATTATCAGATGCCCAGCTAATTGAGCGTATGGGGCTAACTTATGAAACGAAGACCTACAGCGAGGATGTACAAAAAGAGATTATAGAAGCGGTTAATTTGAACCGCCCAGTAATTATCCGAGTGGACTGTTATTACGAGTCCTTGCGCAAAGACATGTATTTACGTACCCACTGGCCTCATTCCTTATTAATCTATGGGTATGATCTCCAGCGGCAAGTGTTCCATGTAATAGAACATGATCACCGGGACAATCTCACGTATCAACCGATGGAGATGCCTATGAATGATATTGTACAAGCTTACGAAGGATTCGTACGGCTTTTCATGGAGGAAGAAGAAGTACCCACGTTCTACGCATTTTCAGCTTGTGAAACTGTCGAACATGAAAGAAACAATATAATGTTGGGAGAACTGCGTGACATGTTTATTGATCATGTACGCGTTACACCAGGGGAGATTAATCAGGAAATGAGTCATCTTCTGTCCTTCATACAGAAGACGTATCAGTTCAATGAAGAAGATTCACCTGATATGGCTTATGCTGAACTTGTTCTCCAATCCATTGTAGACATTGTGAATGCCAAAAAGGTCGAAACCTATCGTATGCAACGGTTATATGAACATCATACCGATCTTGTTTCTGCTGCTCAGGCAATACAGGATCAGTGGAGTGAGTTACGTAACGTGCTGGCGAAGGCGGTATATCGGGAGAATATGACACATAATCAGTGGAGAAAATTCACAAGCAAGCTGGAAGCCATTCATGAACTGGAGAAGCATAACTTAATAAATTGCTCAGGATTGGAGATCAGTCATGATTAAAAAATTGCAAATGAACGAGCCTTTAATGACTACCTACCCACATCATGCGAGTCTCTTTTCGATGCTAGATTTGGACAAGCGTTCACGTAGCTGGATTTATCATAATTTTCTATTGGTCATCCTGAGTCACAATGATGAAGGGGGCTATGGATTGGACGTCTGTTCACAATATTATCCTTGGCACAAATTCAAAATGTCGACATGCCCTATGTTGATTACAAGGGTGTACGATAGAGATATGATTTTAAAACAGTGGGAACTGCAAGATTTTATAGTGGAACTAATTCAAAAGAATAATTATATTTATTTCCTGAGAAATATTCCTGGCGGTGGTAAACATGAGGTATTCATCTCTGGATTTGATTCGGATCGTAAAGAGTTTTTGTGCCATGATTTTTGGGATGGATTCTACGGTGAGAAATGGCTTCCCTATGATGAGATCACTGTTATTCAAGATTCGAATTTCGATGCTGAATGGTCTACGGATTACCTGAACGGAATATGGGCCATTGAAAAGACAGATGAGTATAAGGAACCAAGTGAATATTATTATGAAACGGTTCTCCAGTTCTCCAAAGAGGATCTAATGAATATTTTGAAAGAATACGTAGGAGAGACTAATCAAGTTCGCAGTATTCTGAGAAAGGATCACCGTTATCTTGGAAGTGAAATATACGATAAGATGATTGATATGCTGGGGATGCAGAAGGAAGGGATGCAAAATCAGCCGTTTGCTATACATCCTTTTCACCTGCTTTACGAACATAAACAACTGCTTGCACAAGCCATACTTGACTTTCTCCCCGATCCTTCGTTAAAAATCCGATTGGAAGAACTGGTAAGCGAAGCTTTGAAACTCCGTAATCTGGTCATGTATATGAATGAATTCATCATGGAGCAGGGTGTATACAAAAAGTATGATGTCATGCTTGATAAAATCATTGAATTGAAAAATATGGAATTGGCTATTATGAAACATGTATTCGAATACGAGTATCAATCACAGTTAGGACAATAATTAAATACGATGTATCGCCGATAAGATAGACCCATTCATTTAATTCTTGAATGGGTCTATTGAACTTTTCTATTATACTTTCTGATGACGTTACCCTAATATGGATAATAACCTACTTTTTATATAGGAATTATATAGTATGGAGAATGCCAAGATGCCACAATGGAAGCGAAATCTGTATATTCTGTGGTTCAGCCTGTTTTTCAATCATATGGCGTACTCGCTGTCCGTTCCGTTCTTTCCTATATTTCTGCAAAATGATCTTGGTATACAGAGCGGTCTGGAGGCTTGGTCCGGTATTTCGATCTCCATCAGCTTTCTGATCAGCGGATTATGCGCACCCTTCTGGGGATCACTGGCTGATAAATATGGTAGCAAACTGATGCTAGTCCGTTCCGGAGTGGGGCTAGGCATTGCACATCTGGCTAACTTCTTTGTGTATGATCCGTATACGTTTATCGCGGTGAGGGTCTTTCAGGGACTCGTGGCTGGTTTTCATCCCGCCTCGATTACACTGATTGGCACCAATACTCCGGAGAAACAGGTGGGTTATGCACTTGGCGTGATCTCCACGGCCAGCGCTGCGGGTGGGATTCTTGGTCCTCTTGCCGGTGGTGTGTTGAGTCACTGGATCGGACTGCGGGGATGTTTCATTGCATCCGCTGTCATTACATTACTCGCGGCACTGATGGTCCTCGGTGTTAAGGAGTCACGACAAGCTCGAACGATAGTACCAACAAGGATCATAGGGGATTTGAAAAGAGCGGCTTCCACACCGGGTTTGATTCGAATCTACAGTTTGATTCTCCTAGTCTCGACCTCCGTGCTCATCATCGAACCGGTGCTGACGCTCTATGTGGTTCAGATTGGCGGAGATGTTGGCAGTGCAACACTTAGTGCAGGGATTGTCTTCTCGGCGATTGGTGTGGCAACGGTCATTATGGGGCCGCGATGGGGGAAGATTGGTGGAAGGATCGGATACGAGAAAACCCTGTTTATTGGTCTGATTGGCGGCGGAATTGGCAGTCTGCTGCAAATGACAGCAAATAATCTGATTTATTTTGGCAGCTTGCGATTTGTTTATGGTTTGTTCTTTGCCGCGGTTTATCCGGCGCTTAATGCGCTGATCATCAAGTATGCTGATCACGATTTTCGTGGGAGTGCTGTCAGTCTGAGTCAGACGGCGAGTCAGTTCGGTATTGTACTCGGACCGTTAATCGGTGGTTTGCTCGGTGGATGGATCGGTATTCCGTTTATTTTTCTCTTCACAGGGATTGTATTGTTTGGAGCGGCCTGGGCAGTGTCATTACCACAACATAGGGAGGAATATATATGTCGCAACGACAATTGAAGTTGGGAGCCAATCTGAATGGAGTGGGTAACAGCATTTCCTTTTGGCGTCACCCGGATATTCCCATTAACGCGAGCGTTAGCCTGGAATTCTACAAGAAGCAGGTGCGTATCGCGGAAAAAGGGAAGTTTGATCTGCTCTTTATTGCAGATGGCCTCTTCATCAACGAGAAGTCCAATCCTCATTTTCTCAATCGCTTCGAACCTTTGACGCTTCTGTCCGCACTCACCGGGGCAACTTCCCACATCGGGCTGGTTGCTACATTATCTACTTCCTATAGTGAACCCTTCACGGTTGCGCGGCAATTTGCCTCGTTGGATCAATTAAGCGGTGGGAGAGCCGGATGGAATGTGGTTACTTCACCTCTGGAAGGATCGGCCCTTAACTTTGGCAAAGGCGAACATCCCAACCATGCGCTGCGCTACGAGATTGCGGAAGAACATCTGAATGTGGTCAAAGGCCTTTGGGATTCCTGGGAGGACGATGCCTTTGTCGGAGACAAAGAGCAGGGCGTATTCTTCGATCCTGCCAAGTTACATACACTGAATCACAAGGGAGCGCACTTCTCGGTACAGGGTCCGCTTAATGTGGGGCGTTCGAAGCAGGGTCATCCGGTCATTTTCCAAGCGGGCTCATCTGAATCTGGTAAAGATCTGGCCGCCCGATCGGCGGATGCCGTCTACACAGGACATGAGACGCTGGAGGAAGCAAGGGAGTTCTACCGCGATGTGAAAGCAAGAGCGGTGGCTTATGGACGCAAGGCAGAGGATATCCTGATCTTCCCGGGCATCGGCCCGATTGTGGGTAGAACAGCGGAAGAGGCGGAGCAGAAATATCAGGAAATTGCCGAACTGGTGAATATTGATCAGGCGTTGAATTATCTGGGGCGGTACTTCGATCATTATGACTTCTCCCAATACGCACTGGACGAACCTTTCCCCGAGATTGGGGAGATTGGCAGCAACAGCTTCCGCAGTACAACAGATAAGATTAAGCAGCAGGCACGAGAACAAGGGCTGACCTTGCGTCAAGTGGCATTGCTGGCATCCACTCCACGTACATCGTTCATTGGTACACCGGATCAGATCGCAGATCAGATTCAGGAATGGTTTGAAGGCGAAGCGGCAGACGGATTCAATGTTCGTACCGTGGTGCCCAATGGATTGGAAGATTTCGTGGAGCTAGTTGTTCCGGTTCTGCAAGAACGAGGGCTGTTTCGTACGGAGTATGAACATGAGACGCTTCGGGAGAATCTGGGTCTTGAGATTCCACGTAATCGGTATACGTTGGAGAGTGTGAGATAGAGATGTTAGAGCGGTAATGACGTTAATATAACGTTGTTGCGGCTCTTTTTTGATGGTTTCTTTTTCGGAGAGTACTGCTATTATAAAATGATACACAAGCTGCAATTCCAGACGAGTCACAGGAGGAGATTGGGATGATTAGAGGGTTAACGAATGCGGGACTGGGCAATATCGAGTCTGATGAACAATATATCATAGATGCGGCCAAGCACGGATTCGGATCTGTAGATTTGAATCCGCTCTCATTGATTGAAACGTATGGCAAGGAACAGGCACAACATCTGCTAGAGAGTAATCAGGTGATCATCGGTTCATCGGGTCTGACGGTAGAGTGGCGGACGACAGATGAGCAATTCCGTGAGGGATTGCAATCGTTGGTCGCTATGGCAGAAGCTTCTGCTTCGTTGGACTGTTACAGCTGTTGCACGTATATTTTACCCTCAACGGATCAACCGGCAGCGCAATTTATGGCCGCGGCTACGAAACGCTTGAGACTCTGCGCAGATATCTTGGACGCTTACGGGATTAAGTTGGGTCTGGAGTTTGTGGGATGCCACCACTTGCGGACGCAATGGAAGAATCCGTTTATCTGGCGTGTGGAAGATACGCTGGACTGGATCGAGACGATCCATGCGCCTAACGTAGGTTTACTCGTAGATTCCTATCACTGGCATACAAATGGTTTACTGATGGAAGATCTGTTGAAGCTGAAGAAAGAGCAGATTGTTCATGTGCATATCAACGATGCTTATGATTTGCCGATCGAGGGACTACTGGATTATGAGCGTTTGTACCCCGGCGAAGGGGTCATTGATTTGGGTGGTTTTCTGAGAAACCTGCAGGCGATTGGTTACAATGGTGTGGTGGCTCAGGAAGTACTGGCACCGGCGCCGACCCTAAGTACGAGTGAAATATTGGCTAAGTCGAAAGCAGGTTTTGACGAGGTATTTGCGGCAATCTAAGTTACTGAAAAAAGGAAGGGGTGTTCCTAGCTATGTTTCTGGCTTATGGAACCCCCCTGTTTTTGTTCAATTAATCCAGCACGCCGTGATCTTTCATTAGTTGTTTCGTAACGATCCATAGTCTGTTTTGCATGGCCTCATCTCCGCCAGGATGTATAGGAACAATAGATGCTCCAGTTCCCACATTGAAATATCCTCCCGAAACCTCGCCATACTTCGATTCCACAGCCAAACGAGTAATGATATCCGCACCCCGGCGTGGGTCGCCAATATGCAAAAAGGTTAACATGCGTTCAAGCACACTTGCAAACCATAGCTCTCGTCCAAGACCCGTAACATTAAAGCCAGGGTTCAAGGCATTTACGCGAATTCCGGTTCCGCGCCATTGTCTGGCTAGTTCACCAGTAAACATAATATTGAGCAGTTTGGTTTTGCCATAGATTGGAGAGGAACCACGTGCAGTAAATGGAGTGATATCCGTTAAGTCATCTGGCAACACCAGAGTGCCGTGATTCCGCGAAGCTTCAGATGCAACATTGACGACACGGGCATGGCCCGACTGAATCAGGGAAGATTGCAATGTGTGCGTTAACAGCCAAGGTGCCAAATAGTTGACGGCAATCATCTCGGCATATCCTTCGGACGTGACTCTCTGTTCAAAAGCATGAAGTCCGGCATTATTCAAAAGTACGTCTATACGCGGATAAGCGGCTGCAATCTCAAGCCCAACACGTTTTACATCACTCAGTAAGGACAAGTCTCCATAGAAAAATTCGATTTTGGCAGAAGGCATGATTTCCTGGATTTTGTACCTGGTAGCCTCGGCACGTTCCTTGCTTCGGGCTGTGAGTATTAGATGTGCCCCGCGTTTGGCGAGTTCCATGGCTGAAAGCTGCCCTAAACCGCTTGTTGCTCCGGTAATTACAATAATGGGATGTTTAGTTCTCATAAGAAGAGCTCCTTTTGACACGAATAGATTCGGAATTATATAATGGACATAAATCAACTATAAATATTAATTGATATTTGTCAACTATATTTCAGGAGTCTACTTTCATATTTCAGGGAGAGGGAGTTAACAATAATGAGTGAAAATCCAGTCAAAACCAAAGATAGAGCAACCCTCGAGCTAGCGCTGGGTGAGCAGATTCATGCACTGATCAGTGCTTCGCATGCGCTTAACGTTCGATCTGCCGAGCGTTTTGATGCGAACCTGCAACCTGCCGCTTTTCAACTGGTACGGTGGCTCTACTCCTATGGCCCAACAAGTGCCGCGGCTTTGGCAGAAGCGAATGCAATGGACCGCAGCTCGGTCAGCCGATTAATCAAACAACTCGAAAAGTCGGGATATGTTAGCAAAGAGCAAGACCCCAAGGATCGGCGCGGGGTGTTACTATCTCTTACGGAACTTGGTCAACAATCGACGGTTGGTGCGCTCAAGGAGAAGGAGTCAGCTTTTTATAACCGTATATCCAGATGGGATGATAAGGAACTGGAGCGTTTCACCGCCATGCTCAGGCAGTTTAATGGATTGGAAGAAAAGTGAGAGGAACAATAGTGTGGATTGTATTTGATACCTGAACCATAGGACATGTCACCCTTCAGCGAGTGAGACTATAAAATTCATAGCAAAAGCGGACATCTGGTGATGTCCGCTCGTGAAGTTCCCGGATCATTTTATAGTTTCCAGGGAAGCTGTGGGATTTTATATCGGAAACCCTGATGGTTTTCTTTTCTCACATATATCCAAGGTGGGGGGACGGGGGTGCCTAGTGCTTTATACAAGACCGTTCCTTCATCGCTTACGGAATATTCTTCGATACTACTTTGGATATCCTCCCAATGAACCTTACCTTGGTAAGACAGTGTTTGCCCTTGAACGATAACATGAGGTGCACCTGAAATAACTCTCTGCGTTATGTTGAGAACTCCAACCTTTCCTGAGGACAATATCATCAATTCGCTCATAAAAAGTATGATAATCAAAATGACTATGCTCACAATCCATCGCTTTTTTCTCATTTTGTGACCCCCCTACCTAGGAATCATTCCCTCATAGTTAATGTCTTTTAATGACATAATCTCGTCAGAGATGGTATTGATTTTGACTGAATAGGGCTTAATAGCTTGCAGGAATTCATTAATGGTATTCTTCCGATCTTTATGAAAGGCTGTAGATGTTATGTGATGCTCCTTTAATACGTTATCGTTCATTATGACTTGTTTAGAATAACTAACTGAATCACTATAATCGATTAGATGCGTAACCCCCGTGAATTTGCCACTAGTTAATGTACCTTTGGAGAATTCGGATGGTTTAATCCCAATATATTTTTCAGAAGAACCGTGTTTCTTTTTATAATTGATAATCGTGTCAAAAAAGTCCTTATCTCCGGTTAACTTTTCGTTGAAATAATCATTTTTGAGAGTAATCGTAGTTGTATGATCAGTATATCCTAGTGAGACAGTATCTGAAGAGTGGATTGCGTAATATCCCTGAGACATCTTGCCCTGATTGAATGTTCCATCGTTAATGGTGTTGTTGTAACGGTCATTTACAGGGTAAACCTTGCCATCAGAAGTAAGATACTGTACTTCTAACCATTGCGTAATTTCTTTTCCTTTACCATGATATGTATCATTAATCCATGATCCGGTGTAGGTTTTTGTAGTGAATTCACCTGTTCCATGGCCCATATTAGATTCATTGTAATCCTCAAAGGGGACACCTCCACCTTCAACTAATGTATATGTATACTTGCCTTTTCCTTGCCGCTTACCACTCACCCAATCTCCAGAGTAAACTTCGGTTTCTCCCCATCTTGCGGTTCCTTTACCATGAGGTTTCCCGTTTAAAATTTCACCATAGTACGTCGCTCCATCTGACAATTTTAAGTTTACTTTCTTCGATGCTGCTTCTGTTGGAGTAGAGCTTGATAATAGTACAATGATAATGGTGATTGTTAATCCAAAACCTAGATAGAATCTTTTCAAAAGTGTGCAACTCCTTCAATGTATATGATCTTTGCGTTGTTAGCCATCTTCAACATTATCGGTTTATATATCGTATTTTTCCAGTTTAATTATAAAGTGGAGATAGGTCGGATTTCACAAATAACTCATTCCCAGTTCACAAAAGTAAAGATGTAAAGGCTGAATCAAAATCCTGCTCAATCCAAAGTACCTACGGCTTCAGGGCATATTATGCCTGTAGTTCGTGGGTGCTTTTTTTCTATACTCAGCGTATACGTCATTCTGATTTTTTTACAAAACCCACTAGTTTCTCATTATCATCATTTCTCCTACGCCAGTTCTCCTCCTAATGATCCACAGCAGTGGTGGAACTTTCCTGAATCGTGAACAATCTCTGAATTTTGTATCACCTCCTATTTGCAGCGTTATCCCTAGATTCACTCCCCCAATATGGAGCAGTATAGAGTATAACTTCGTTAGGATAAGTTAGAAAAACCTTTAACGGAATATGAAAGAATGCAGGTATATGTAAAATTTTAAATACATGCTTCCAGGCCGTTGACCCTGCCCCCAAAAGTCTCTTATATTTACTCCCGACACAACAACTCAGAACGGGTGGTGGGATGATTTTGTTTATTAATAAAGGCAAGAAAGTGCTCGCTATGCTTACACTTATACCCTTGGCTACAGGGATGGTCATGGGAGCTTTCCCTGCTGCGATAACGTATGCAGATGCGGGAGATAGCTCGCCAGTCAACAGCTCGGCAACAGGTTCTTGGCAAACGGGAGATTTGCATGTACATACGTTTGAGTCTGATGATGCGCAGGTTTCACTGGAGAACGTGCTCGATGCGGGTTTAACCAAATATGGGCTGGACTGGATCGCGCTTACGGATCATTTGCGGTTATCCAAGCGAGATCACAACGGGAACGACATTTCGGGTGGACCGATACCCATGTCCCAAGGAATGAATGAATATCAGGTACCACAGATCAAGGCACTTCAGGATGCAGGCAAATACGCAGGTAAAACAATCTTCTCCGGTTTCGAATGGGACATGCCTACACATGAACACGTTGGGGTAGGGATTCTCACGGATGAGCCGAACTCAACCGAAGCGCTGAACGCTGCCAAGGAATTCGAATACCGTTTCACGAATCGCGCTGCGAACCTGTTTAATGCGGCGGACGTAACAAAATGGGATCAGAACGGAGGGCGTGCGTACACGACTCATCAGGATGCCCTAACCGCCATCAATTGGCTCGCAACGAACTATCCAATGACAAGTTATGCGATGATCAACCACCCTTCACGCGGCAAAAACAAATATACCGTCGCGGACTTCCGTGAGTTCAACGATCTGGCTCCACAAGTGGTATTTGGTATCGAAGGCATGTTGGGTAACCAGATGGAACCGGATCGTGGAGGGTACAACACAAGCTACAATGTAGCTAATCCGACCGCAGATGATGGATACAAATACCGTACATACGGCGGTGTAGACTATATGGTCGCCAAGGTTGGCGGACTATGGGATGCATTGCTGGGAGAAGGACGTCACTTCTGGAACTATGGCAATTCGGACTACCACTTCAAGACAATTGGTACGAATTCCAGTGGTTATTTTCCTGGCGAATATGCTAAGACCTATTCGTGGGTTGAGGGTACAGGCATGCAGGCAGTACTGGATGGACTGCGTTCGGGAAAATCATTTTCCGTATTCGGTGACCTGATCAACGCACTGGACTTTACAGCTTCCGGAGCGGGTGCTCAGGTTGAGATGGGCGGAGACCTTCATGTGACTCAAGGCGATGAAGTAGAGCTGAAGATTCGCTTCAAGAGTCCAACGACGAGCAACAACTATGAAAATCCAATCAACAGCGGCACGTCCGCTGGACAAGTACCCGTGGTGGATCACGTTGATCTCATCGCTGGGGATGTGACAGCCAAGGCCCAGAAGGGTACAGCCGCATATAATAAAGACACCAACGACTCTACCAAAGTACTGGCTACCTTCACATCCAACGATTGGACGACAGATGCCGAAGGCTATAATGTCATCACAACCAAGATCAAAGCCACAGACCAGGACAAGTATTTCCGCCTGCGCGGTACGAATCTGGGGATGAACGTGACAGGTGAGACTGTAAATGGTGAACCACAACTTGATCCGAAAAATACGACAGCTGATGCAACGACCCGTTTTAATCAAATTAACGATAGCAACTATCGCGATCTGTGGTTCTACTCCAACCCAATCTTCATGAGTGCCACACCTTACAGTGATGCACAGGCGGTAACCGATACACTTCAAGCAATCGATCTGGGCGATCTGAACGCGGTCCATTCCGATCTTACCCTTCCTGTTGAAGGGAAGCATGGTGCAACGATTAGCTGGTCCAGCTCCAACCCGGAACTAATGAATAACGAGGGCAAGCTGCTAACGCAACCGGACAATAATGAGCGATTGGAACTGACGGCAACCGTGCAACGTGGCACGGAGTCACAACCCAAAACGTTCACTGTCATTGTGGAAGGCAAGAATAATCAGGCGCTGGTATTAAAAAGCAACATGACTACCGCTGACGGCCAGCCGTATCACACGGATACATGGACGAACCAGTCCGTAACGGTTAGTGTAACCAGCGCAGTATACGCGCCTGCTACTTCCGCAATTATCGAGTTGTCCCGTGATGGAGGGCAGACGTATGAACTTTATACAGAGAATACACCTTTGGAGGTAACGGAGCCGGGAGAGCACAACCTTTTATTCCGAGCAACAGACGATCTGGAACAAACGTATACTTTACCTCTGGTCATTAAAATAGACCGTGAGATTCCCGTCATCACCCTGCAAGGTAGCAGCCAGATGACGCTGAACGTAGGAGATACGTACAACGAGCCTGGAGCACAGGCTTCTGATAATGTCGGCATCCGTGGTTCCGTGCAGGTGGATGGCACGGTGAACACACAAGCAGCAGGGATCTACACCCTTCGGTATAACGTGAAGGATATTGCTGGTAATGAAGCACAGGAAGTTATCCGTACCGTGACTGTACAAGCCCGCTCAGGCAATGGTGGCGGGGGTTCAGGTGGAGGTACTGGAGGCAACTCTGGTGGGAATTCTGGAGGAAACACACCAAGTGTGCCAACAACGCCTACCGTTCCAACCACACCAACCAATCCGGAAACGGGGTCAGATTCATCCACTGAAGTGAAGGTAGAGGTGGAAGCGAATCAGCCGGTCCAAACGGGTCTGAAAGACATCGTGCAATTCAATGTTCCATCGGGAGCTATTGGTTCCAAGGATACACTGCAAGTGTCTGTGGTTGCCAAGGACAAGTTGCTGAATTCAGCTTCCCTGAATGTACTTGGACAAGCTGTACAGATCAGCCGCAGTGGCGGAAGAACATTGAATGATCAGGCGGCATTGAGCCTGAATGTGGATTCGGCAGATCTGCCTAACGGTACCCAACCTGCAATCTATTATTATAATGAAGCTCGTCAGAGCTGGGTATTTATCGGTGGCAAGATGAATGCAGCAGGAAGCATAACGGCCAATGTTAATCATCTGGGTACATTCGTTGTGTCCAGTTACACACCGGTGAATCTGTCTGACCTGAATGGACACTGGGCTTCCGACTACGCAGATCGTTTGTTGGGCATGAACGTGATTCAAGGTTACACAGATGGTACGTTCCAACCATCGAAGAAGATCACACGGGCAGAGTTTGTTACGTTGCTCAGTAAGGCGCTGGCATTGAAGTCCGTGGAGTCGGATCTGACATTTGCAGATCAAGGCAGTCTGCCAGACTGGGCAAAAGGTGATATTGCCGCAGCCGTGCAAGCCGGAATCGTGAAAGGCTACGGTGATAACACATTTAAGCCTGATCGGACCATTACCCGTGCCGAGATGGCTGTTATGATGGCGAATGCGCTGAAAGTAAGTTCAGATGCACAAGCCGGAATGTCTGGTAATACCTCCGTTAAACCAAGTTTCACCGATGCATCGCAGACGCCATCTTGGGCACAAGAAGCACTGGATGCAGCGGTGCAGGCCAAGATTGTGAGTGGATATACGGACCATACGGTTCGTGCAGGAAGTGAAACGACCCGAGCGGAAGCTGCGACGATGATCTATAACTTGTTGCTGGCCATGTACGTGTAAGAAATAACAAAGAGAATTAACCGTATATAGAGCAGATATAAAGTAAACAAAAAACTGATATCCTTTTGGGGTATCAGTTTTTTTGGGGATTAAGAATATCTCATCTTGGATGATATTTGAGACGTGCCATTGCTTTAATTCACGAAACGAAAAGACAAGTTACTGTGTTAGAATAAGTTAGGTTTGGATGATGAAACGGTGGGGGCTAGAAAATGAACAAAACGGAGCGGCAACTTGCGATTACGCTTGAATTGCAGCGAAGAAAGATGCTACGAGCAGAAGATTTAGCTGCTCAATTTGAGACAAGTGTACGTACGATATATCGAGATATACAGGCGTTAAGCGAAGCTGGTGTTCCGATTATGGGTGCTCCGGGTCATGGGTATTCCCTCATGGAAGGATATTTTCTGCCCCCGGTAAGCTTCACCGCAGAGGAAGCCGTATCCCTGCTCATGGGAGCTGATTTTATCGAACAGAGATTGGATACAGAATACGCGATGGAGGCTAAGTCGGCTCAACGAAAAATTGAAGCGATTTTACCAGAAGCCGTTCGAAACGAATCAACACGTGTTCGGGAAACGATGCGACTGCTTCATACGGTTGAACCTTTAACCCGAGCACGGGTGAAAACATACCTTAACCAGATTCGTAATGCCATTTTGGAGCAACGTAAAATCAGTTTTATGTACCTGAAAAAAATGCCAGGAACGGATGGCAATCGGTATAATATGCGTGAGGTTTCACCCTACGGACTCTCACTGGTTCAGGAGAATTGGATATTAATTGCACGTTGTGATATGCGACAAGACATCCGTCATTTTCGTTTGTCACGGATGACTGAACTTTCCGTGCTGGAGGATCAATTCCTTTTGCCACCGGATTTTGATCTAAACAGTTATCGACCTCCTGAGGACCGTAACGAACAAGTATTAATTCGGGCTAATCCTGAAATTGCTGACAAAATTATGGAGGCCCTTCATTTTTATATGGATGCATTTGAGGAGCAAGAGGAAGGTGTTGTTTTTCATTTTCGTGTCCGCTACCCGGAAGAAATATTGCATTATTTACTTGGATGGGGTGGAGATATCGAGGTCTTGGAGCCGGAGTCTTTGCGCTTCCGAATGCAGGAAGTAGCCAAAAACATCTTAAAACACTACTGACATACACCTGTCAGTAGTGTTTTTTTATACTTTGATATATCACAGATCAAGAGGAGTGGGTTGAAGGATGAGAAGTACAACGGAAGTATTGAAATCATTTGAAACGGCAGTAGAACGATATTTGGCAGAACTGAACAAATTGGATATGGGTAGCTTACTTAAAAAACAAAGTGAAGAGGAATGGTCCATTGGACAGATGTATGTACATTTGATTCAATCAGCGCTTTTCATGCATCTGCATAATATTGAGCAGTGTTTGAGCAGCGGGGATTCGACGTTAAAGTCGGGGGAGGAAAAAACAGAACTGGGTAGGCAAGTGTTTGAATTAGGACAATTCCCTCCCGTGCCTGTTAAAGTCCCTGCTTCCCCGCAGTACACCCCGCAACCACCCGAGAGTATGGGATCCTTGATCGATGGGCTTCACGAGGTAGTGGATCGGATGAGAAGCACGGCATCTGTTTTACACCAAGCGTCCGTAAACAACAAAATACGTCATCCAAGGCTTGGCGCTCTAAATGCTCAGGAGTGGTTTTTGTTGATAGAGATGCACTACAGACATCATTTTTTGCAATTGGATCGATTGAAATCGAATCTGGAAATGTAAACGAGAGAAGGGAATGAGATGTATCCATGAAACCAAATCAGGACAGCAGATATTGGATTGGTGTTGTATCTGCTTCTCATGTAAATGTAGCCGTAGAGGGAGGGTTTGCGCAGTTGTGCCATGGCAAGTCAGCACTGTTGCGACAGATGTCCCCGGGTGACTGGCTGATATACTACTCTCCACGTACAGACATATCAACAGGGCAGCCACTTCAGGCTTTTACCGCTATTGTTCAAATTACCGACGACAGGATATACCAATATCAGATGTCGGAATCCTTTGTACCCTTTCGCCGAGATCTTCGTTATCTTCCGTGTCGAGAAGTAAAGATCGCAACGTTGTTAGACCAACTCAGTTTTACACGCGGGAATCGCAATTGGGGGTTTCCATTTCGTAAAGGTCACTTTGAAATTGGGGTTGATGACTTCAGGATGATAGCTTCCTCCATGTTGGAAGAAGAGACACAGGCACTGCTCGGTATTAGCTTAAGCCAGAAATGTTAACCAAAGCAAAAGGCCCATAGATTGTCTATGGACCTTTTGGCTTTATGGATAATCATATCCTCCACCGTTGATATTACATTTGCGAAGACGATGGATGCCCAAGGAAAGACCTTTAATCGCCCCATATTTCTCAATAGCTTGAATCATATACACAGAACAGCTTGGTTCAAAACGACATTTGTTCCTCACCTCAATGGGGGCAAAACGTTGATAAATTCTAATACTCCATATCAGGATTGCTCTAACACGTCGTAGAACTATGAAGAACATACTTGCTATGAAAACAATCTGGGCGCTCAGCAAAGCATATACTGGAATGAATGGATTCAAGAGATAGAAACAGATCATAGAGATGATTAGCCCTGCGAATAATGCAAGTGTAACGTTAAGCAAAGACTTCAACCAATCGATTTCTGGAATAACATGAGTTCTTATATAGAAACTGCTTCGAGGGTCGTTTTCTTCATGATGTGTATGTAAGAGTCTAATAAGTTCTTCTTCGGATGGCATGTTATTAAATATCAGTTCCTCAGATTCTGAGTTTCTCATGATTGTTGTACTATTATTAAATCTCTCTGTAGAAAATAAGCATATAATGATGCGTTGTAACAGGTTGCTGGAGACAACCGGGCTTCTCAGTGACGGATAGCGACTCCATCGATTGATAGGTCCATCCAGATTGTGCTTTGTGATTGATGATATCCGCAAATAAATTAACAGCAGCCTGAGTATCACCTCGGTTTACTTGAACATTTTTTGGACCTGGAACGACCGTGTACTCTCTCATTTAGATCATCCTTTCATATGTTGGAATTATGGCAATAGGCATTCCATTATTTTACTATGGGTATGGTAAACTGTCGATTGAAACTTATTAGATGAGATTGGATTAAAATAAATTATAGGCCATCTAACAGGATGGTCTTTGTTTCTATGAAGGTTTAAATTCACTTGGAAAAGTCAATAAAAGCTCTGTAAGCAATGCTGTAAAATCCACTGAAAACCAGTACAATTGAACCTATAAAACCATGAGATAAAGAGAGGGATTTCTCCATGACCGATACAAGTGGGAATCGTAAAGTTGACGGCTATCTAAAAAAACTCAAAACGTGGAAGGAAGAGTCCACGAAGCTGAGAGAGATTATTCGGGATTTTGAACTGACAGAAGATATGAAATGGATGCATCCTTGTTACATGTTGGATGGGAAAAACATCGTTTTAATCCATGGATTCAAAGAATACGTAGCGATTTTGTTCTTCAAAGGTGCTCTGCTGAAGGATACACACGGCATTTTGGTCCAGCAAACGGAGAATGTACAGGCAGAACGCCAGCTTCGCTTCACCAGCCTGGAGCAGATTGTGGAACAGGAGGATATGATCGTAGCCTATATCCAGCAAGCGATTGAAGTGGAACAGGCCGGACTGCAAGTGGAAATGAAAAAAACTGCCGAATATAGCGTTCCTGAGGAACTTCAACAGCAATTCGATGAGAATCCTGCCTTCCAGGCCGCATTTGAAGCGCTGACACCCGGACGGCAGCGGGCATATCTCTATTATTTCTCACAACCAAAGCAATCCAAAACAAAAGTGTCACGAATCGAGAAGTACATGCAGCCGATCCTGGATGGTAAGGGATTGAATGATTAATCTTATAACAATATATTTGAGGGAAATTAAGAGTAAAAGCGAGTTGAGAGCCTTTCAGATATAATCCGAAAGGCTTTTTGCTGTTTTTGCTAAAAGTATAGATAACAGGAGAGTGTCCCATATGATTCGAACTTACCAATACTACGCAGTTTTTAATTTTGCTGAGGATGGAATTAATGTTACATTTCCTGATCTGCCCGGATGTATCACCTGTGGCGAATCAATTGATGAAGCATTAGTGATGGCGAAAGAAGCACTTGAATTATTTTTGGATGGAGAACCTATTGAAGATATTCCGCCACCTCAAAGCATAATGCCTGAATTATTGAACTCTAAAGATAAAGCGTATTTAATTGAAGCAAGTATTACGTATTATTGATGAATTCTATGTTTACATATCTGAACTCACCATACGGAGTTTAGAACATCGTCGACTTCTTTGATTCTTGTGACAGATGGTGTTTGAATTAGATTTCCTTTGACCATAACCATAGTCCTTTTTGGAGGGGGTTGTCAATATTTTAAATATATACTGAAAACACTATGAATTCATAGGTACGGTGATACTCATGGCTACTTAGAAAATAGCGATATTAGTTAATAATTTTGTAATAGAATGGCGAGTATATTGCATTAGAGTGAAATTCAACCAAAAGCAAGTGAGTAGTTTGGTCTAAATGTAATTTTAGTTATTAGGTCCTAGTTCTGAAAATTCTTCTAATTTTTGTAGAGGAAATAGTCTATAAATGTAGAATAAGATTTTATAGGTCAAATGTAACAGATCTAACAAGGCCTTAGAGGTAGAAATAATTGAAATTTAAGTTCTTATTATCAGAATTGGAGTGAACAGTATGCAAATTTCAAAAGTTAAGATTGAGAATTTTAGACTTCTCAAGTCCCTTGAACTTGATTTAGAAAAGGAATTGTCTCTGGTAATTGGTAAAAACAATTGTGGTAAAACTTCATTACTTTCAATATTAGACAAATTTATTGGTTCAAAAGCAAACGTAAATACATTTTCTCTCGATGACTTTAACATTGATTTTCTTAGAGATCTGATAAATAGAATAGAAGCTGAAGAAGATGAAGAAAAAGAAAGTGGTACATATTTAGGCATATCATTAATGTTATTTATAAAGTACGACGAAGGGGATGACTTATCCAATATAAGTAAATTAATGTTGGACTTAGATCCTAATCATAGAACAATTGTTTTGAAATTTGAATATAGGCTGATACAAGAAGATCTAAGAAAGATGAGAAATGATTACAAAGAATTTCAATATAAACAACTCATAAAAAAAAATGTAGAGATAGAGGATGGCAAAGTTGAAAACAGAGGGAATATTTTTTTGAGAGATAATCATAAGAAGTATTTTAAACTATCGAAAAAATCACTTGGTTACGATACGGAAACGTCAACTGAAATAGAAAGTGAATACATTGATTTATTGAAAGAGAAGATTGCAATCGAAAAAGTTATAAGCTTTAAAATGATCAGTGCTAAAAGAAATGTATCTAATATCGATTCGGATAAAACATTATCAATTCTATCATCAAATTATTACAAGAAAAAAGAAGAAAAGAATCAAGAATCAGAGAAAATACAGGAATTCAAAGATATTCTAAGCAGAACAGATAAGCACTTAAATGAAGTGTACAATAATTTGTTTGAGAAAATAATAGAAAAGGTTGGGATGTTTGGCGGTATTAGAAAAGGTGACTCTAATATAAAAATTGTATCTACTCTACAACATAAAGAATTATTAAAAGACAACACAACTGTAATGTATGATCATAATGGTGAACACTCCCTTCCTGAAAATTATAATGGTCTAGGATATCTCAATTTGATAAGTATGATATTTGAGATTGAGCTGATTCTAAGTGAATTTAGATTTGAAAATAAACTGAACGAAGAACCAGCAAATATAAACTTGCTTTTCATTGAAGAGCCAGAAGCACATACTCATCCACAAATGCAATACATATTTATAAAAAATATTAAAGATATTTTGAACAGTGCGAGTAAGGGTGACGATGGTAAAAAGTTCAATTTACAAACTATTATTACAACTCATTCTTGCCATATTACTGCTGAGAGTGACTTTAATGATATAAAATACTTTTATAAAACTAATCAAAATCAAGTTATTGCAAAAAATTTAAAAGATTTAGAGAAAGAATATGAAAAGGATAAAGAAATCAGTAATTTTAAATTTCTAAAACAATATTTGACGTTACATCGAGCAGAGCTGTTTTTTGCGGATAAAGCAATATTCATAGAGGGTGACACAGAAAGGTTATTATTACCTGCAATGATGAAAAAGATTGATCAAGAGACGGATGAAAATCCACTACTCTCACAAAATATTTCAATAGTAGAGGTAGGTGCATACTCTCATATTTTTGAGAAATTCATTGCTTTTATTGGAATAAAATCGTTAATAATCACTGATATAGATTCTGCTATGAAAAAAGTTAAGAAAAATGAAGATGGCAAAGAAAAAATTAAAATTATAAAATGTAGAGTTTCTGATGAGGGGGCCTTCACGACTACAAATGCTTCATTAAAATATTTTGTTAATTACAGCAATTATATTGTTTCCCAATATTTTGGAAAAGAAGTAGCTTCAACTTCAGAGATTCTAATAAGCGAGCCTAGTGAAGAAGTCGATATTTTAAATTTTTATAGCAATTTGAACTACAGTGAGAGAATACTTTTAAAAGATCCAGAAACGAAAAAATGGTTACCCTCTGATGGTGGTAATTTATTAATTATTTATCAAACATCTGAATTAAACTCTTTGAATATTGCCTATCATGCAAGAAGCTTTGAAGATTCATTTTTTCACATAAATAGGCAGTTTATTATAGATAATAAAGAAAGTTTCAAGAGTTTAGTGAATATAAAATATTTCGAAGATAAAGAAAAAGATTCCTATTTTTTAGCTGAGGAATGTGTAGATAAAAAGCCATCTTTTGCAATGGAAATCTTACTAAATAGTAAGGAGATAAACAATAAAAAATATTGTAATTGGGATATCCCGAGTTACATAAAGGAAGGGTTATTATGGTTGAAGAACAATTAGAAGTTGAAGTTGAACAAATATTTAAATTAATCAGTAATGGGCATAATTTTTTGTTAAGTGGAGGGGCAGGTAGTGGGAAAACTTATTCTCTAATAATGGTTATAAAGAAGGCGATCAGAGATAATCCAACCGCAAAAATTGCTTGTATCACTTATACAAATGCTGCTGTTAAAGAAATAAAAGACAGAATAGATCACAATAATTTGTATGTAATGACTATTCATGAATTTTTATGGAGCATGATTAAGCCTTTTCAAAGAAATCTAAAAAAAGAATTGATTTCTCTTATCAACGACGAAAATTCTAAATTTGCTAGCCCTGATGGTATTGTTGATAAGGGATATTTTGACTCGATAGAGTCAGGTATTCAGTATAAGGATTATGTTCGAATCAGAGAAGGTATAATTTCACATGATGAAGTTTTGGAGTTGTCAAATCTAATGTACAAGAAG
The DNA here is from genome assembly GCF_002843485.1 of Paenibacillus sp. BGI2013. Lineage (NCBI taxonomy): Bacteria > Bacillati > Bacillota > Bacilli > Caryophanales > Paenibacillaceae > Paenibacillus > Paenibacillus sp. BGI2013. The sequence continues at coordinate 25,520 of NZ_PJFA01000009.1, read as the reverse complement.
TACCCCCTACTTTGCGATATTTTAAAGGATAATTACAGATTTATTTTTATTGATGAGTACCAGGATACTAGTCAATTAGTTATTGAAATATTTTTAGATCATCTTAAGCAAAGCAAAAAGAAGAATATAATAGGTTTTTTTGGGGATTCTATGCAATCAATTTATGATAAAGGTGTTGGTGATTTATATAAATATATTGAAAAACAGGATGTTAAGGAAATTTGGAAAAGACAGAATCGTAGAAACCCTAGTAAGGTAATTAATTTAGCAAATAATTTAAGGTCAGATGGCTTAATCCAAGAACCTTCCCTTGACAATAAAGCTCCTAACATGTTGAAAGGATTCATTAGAGAAGGTAATATAAAATTTTTATACTCATCAAACAATGATCTGAATGAAATTAGAAAGACAGAGTACTTTGCTGGTTGGAATTTTAATGACTCCAAACAAACAAAAGAATTATACCTTACACATAATTTAATAGCTCCTAAAGCAGGGTTTCCGGAATTAATGGAGATATATGATAAAGATCCGATAATTGATTTGAAAAATAAAATAAAGGAAAAAATAAAAAAAGATAATATAGAAATCAATGAGGACTATTCTTTTGATCAAGTTGTGGACTTAATCGCACTAAAAAATAGAAGTAAACTACGAAAAGATATTATCACAGAAAATCCTATTCATAGTGTCCTATACGATGAATTGAAAAACGAACTATTTTCAAAAGTTAGCAAAATATATCTGAATAAGGATTCCTTAATTGATGATAAGAAACAAGAAGAACAAGATATAAATAAAGAAGGCTCGAAAAGGGATGCTCTAATTAAACATCTATTCAAGATACAAACTATTATTCAACTTTATAAAGATAAATTATATAACGACTTTATCAGAAAAACTGAGTTAAAAATCACTTCAATAAATATGAAGAAAGAGATAAACGAAACTATCTCTATTGTAGATCAAATGTTCAATTCGACGATAGAGGAAGTTATTGATTTCGTAGATGAGAGGCGCCTTTGTCGTAAAGACGATAATTTTTATAATTTCATAAATGAAAATGAGTATATATTTAATAGAGTTAAAAAAGTGAAATATCAGGAGTTTCAAAATTTGTTTTATTATTTAGAAGGGCATACTCCGTTTTCTACGCAACATAAAATTAAAGGTTCAGAATTTGATAATGTTCTTGTAATACTAGACAATGGGAAATGGAACGATTATAACTTTGATTACTTATTTAGTAGAAGAACAGAAAAAGAAACAATTTTTTTAAGAACACAAAAAATTTTTTATGTATGCTGTACCCGAGCGAAAGAAAATTTAATAGTTTTTTATCATAATCCTAGCGAAATTGCAATCAATCAAGCAAAATTATGGTTTGGAGAAGAAAATGTAAAAAAGATATAGTGCTTAATTGTCTATTGAGATGTGATTAACTGGAATTTATTATATAAGTATTGATTTACTTAGATCCATGCAGTGCAATTAATCTATTATCAATCTAAAATGATACGTATTGACGTACCACACTTTTCTATTCTTTATGTTACCCTCTCTATACAAAGGAGTGGTGACATGACAAGTACCAACAGCGAAGACCTGACTTCGCAGTACGCACAACTCATCGAACAAGAAGACGATTACGTCGATCAACTAGTCACATGCAACAAACTCATCCTGGACGCCATGGACATCATCGCAAAGCAGGCAGGTGTGTTAGACATGGATACCGTGAAACAGGCCGCATATCACCTTCATGCGATGGAACAGGATTTGAAGCGCAAGTTATTTAAAGTCAGGCTGGAGAAGAGCATCTTGGCAAATCAAATGAGCCAGTCTACATAAAGTCACCTTAACTAAAGGACAGCGCAGGATCACAAAAGATGATCTTGCACTGTCTTTTTACCTTCCCGTCCAAACGTTTTTCGCTTCCAATTAAGCATTGACTTTCTTCCCAGATCCCCCTACACTTCAATTATTAAAACACTTTTAAAAACTTTCACTGAATGGTTCGAAATGAACGAAAGGAGGCATACATCTAAACCATGTTACCTACATCACACAACACCCAACAGGTGAAGCGAATCAACGTTGAATTGGTGAAGAACACGCTCCGATCCATGGGCGTAGGCACGAAAGCTTCCATTGCGAACCTGACCAAACTCAGCGTGGCGACATGCGGCACAATCCTGAATGAGTTGCTTCAGACGGGTGAGATTATAGATCTGGGTCCAGATGAGTCGAGTGGGGGAAGACCGGCGAGTCGGTATCAATTCAATGCGGACTACGCCAGCGTACTTTGCCTGATTATTCGAACAGAGGGCGGCATTCACTCAATCATGCATACATATGCCAATCTGAACGGAGAGATGGCGGACGAACAGACACTCATTTTGGAAGAGATTAATGTAACGGTGGTAGAGGATCTAATTGCGAACCTGATCGAACAACACCACAATGTGCAGGCAATTGGTATCGGCATACCTGGGGTGGCACACAACGGCGTTATTGGCATTTGCGATGTACCGGAGCTAATGTATCAGCCACTCGGGCCAAGGCTCAAGGAGCAATATGAAGACGTGGAAGTGGTTATTGGCAATGACATGAACCTGACGGTCTATGGACTGTATAACCAGCAACAGTTTGAGGAAGAGAAGAACTTCGCGGTGGTGACTTTTCCCGAGAATCATTTTCCGGGTGCAGGCTTTATCATTGATGGTCGTCCGCTGACCGGGAATACGCAATTTGGGGGCGAGGTGTCCTTCTTACCTTTTGGCGTGTCACGGGAAGAGCAGTTGCGAATGTTGAAAACGACGAAAGGGTTGCAGGAACTGGTCGTACAGACGCTTGTATCCATCATCGCGATCATTAACCCGGCTACAATTGTGGTTACAGGGGATACGATGGACCCGGCGATGCGGGATGACCTGACGCAAGGTTGTTTGGATCGAATGATTCCATTGGAGCATATGCCGGAGTTGATCATCCAAAGAGACACTCGGCGCGAATATGTGACTGGGCTGGTCGCGGTAACGCTGGAGAGCCTGACCTACCGCATTCAGGTGGTTGAGAAGCAGTGGTAAAGGAAAAAGGAGCTTTTTCTAGTATTCTATTTTTAGGAATAAAGCTTAACCATGTTTCCTATTTCAAATGTACAAATTATTGACACGATAACGGAGAGGGCAGAACCAATCTGAAGAACGCCTTTATCACTGTATTTTCACCTTTAGAAAAGATTCAAAAAAATACAGGGATAACAGCGGTCGGAAGATGGTACTGCAATCGTAGTTATAACGTGCAATCATTTTCCTGAACACACTGGAGGAACTTATTTTGAATCAGCAAGCAGGTACGCAAGGGAACAAACGAAAGTTCAACAAGCTGTACGCCATGCAACTGGCAACGATCTTTCTAGGATTTATCGTATTTGGTATATCGGAAAATATTAAAGGGCCGGCCATTCCGCGCATTCAATTCGACTTCAATCTGGATGAGAAACAGCTCGGGACGTTATTGTCCCTGAACGCACTGGGGTACCTGATCGCCTGCTCCTTCACGGCTATTCTGGTTCGCAAATGGGGCATTAAGGCGGTTAGCATCATATCGTTTACATCGATGATCCTCTCGGGTGTGTTCATTTATGTGTCTCATACCTATCCACTCTTTGCTTCATCGTACTTCTTCATGTACATCGGTAACGGTATGCTGGAGATTGCTTTGGCGATTCTGGGTGCGCGTATCTTTGTAAAAAACACAGGCACGATGATGAACCTGTCCCATTTCTTCTATGGGCTGAGTTCAACGGTAGCACCTTTGCTGGCGACAGGTGTCATGTCCTTGAAGGTGTTTGGACACGAACTGGACTGGCGCGGCATGTATCTGGTGATGTTGTCACTCTGTCTGCTGCCGATTATTGCGGCGCTGCGCAGCAAATTCCCGGGGGACGATCTTCCTCATGAAGATCGGACTTCACTGAAGACGTTAACACGTGATCCTGCCCTTTGGCTGATGGTGCTCATTCTTTCTTTTGGCGTGGTGTCGGAACTGGCGGTTGGGGGTTGGTTGGTTAATTTCCTGGAAAAAGCCTACACGTGGGACACGGTCAAAGCCTCCGGGTTATTATCTGCGTTCTTCCTCACGTTCTCGCTGGGACGCCTGCTGCTTGGACCATTGACGGACCGGATCGGATTTGTATTGTCACTGATTCTGTTCTCGGCTTTCTCGGGAGTATGTACGTTCGTGGCGCTTGCAGGGGGAGAGCGTCTTGCGATTTTCTTTGCGATATCTGGCGCGGGCATAGCGATGATCTATCCAACAGTAATGGCGTTTATTGCACGCAGATATCCAAACGGCAGTGACACCGCGATTACATTCACGGTTACCTTGATGGGGGTTGGTAGTGTCATTGGTAACTATGTGATTGGCTGGGTGATTGAGGGTGTGAAGAATCTGTACGGTTCAACAACTCAGTTGGGGCTGCTGCGTGGACTTCAGGCGGGATATGGATTCATTGGTCTATGTGCTGTGATCTGTGCGGCATCTGGCGTAGTGTTGTATATGTATTTGAAAAGACGACAGGAACTGATTTAAATACTTAAGGCATAAAAATATTGAAGAAACATGCGAAAAAAATAATTTAGGATCTTTAGATGAACTAATTACCTGCAGAGAAATAATTATGGATTGTTGTATAAACCAAAGCAATGAATAATTTTTATTGGCTCTTTTCTCACTTAAACATTAGAGTGGGAAAAGAGTTTTTTTATGAACAAGGAAGGAAATGCAAAATGAAAAGGATAGTATTATTGTTTTTAATTTGTTTATGTCTCCTTATCATTGTAGCTTGTAATCAAAAAAACAATGACGATGTTGTGGCAGAGATAGAATATCATAAGGAAGGAAATGTAATCAAAATCACTCAAAGAGACACTGTTAATCAAATTCTAAATATTTTAGAATCTGCTCAAAAGAACAAGAAGGTTATTGATGTAGGGAAAACAGACGAAAAAATAGTTGTTAATTACAGTAGCAATGATATCAAAATTTTTGATCTGTACATCGATTTTGATAAGAGTGTCGGTATGGTCGTAATGGAATCTGAAAGTAATTATGCTTATGAGCTATCAAGTCAGTCTATAAAAGACTTAAAAACAATTCTAAAAGGGACTTAAAATAGAAATTAATTTTTCTATCAGTATCTTATTAGTTAGATACTCATTAAACCGATAAAACCCCACTGATCCTTAGGATCGAGTGGGGTCTTACATATAATCAGATGAATTTTAGCATACGACTATTTCAAAAAATCATCAAACTGCGCATCTCATTTCCTTACTTAAACAAGCCTATGACTTGTTCAAAGCCGTTCTTCTTTTCCAACGTTTCAACAGCACGTACAATCCAAAACCACCTAAGAAAATCACCGCTGCCGGAACGATATAAGGTTTAACAATCTCATCCACATGCTCCCATTGAGAGCCTAGTTTGAAGCCTAAGTAGATGTACAATGAGGTGATCGGAAGCATGGCCAAGAAGGTAAAGATACTGAACTTAAACACATTCATTTTCGCCATTCCACATGGGATGGAGATCACGGTCCGAATACCGGGTACAAAACGTCCATAGAAAGCTACCCCGCTGCCATACTTCTCGAAGAACTTATCGGAAGCGTCCAGATGGTGGGGGCGAATCAAGAAATACTTGCCGAATTTTTCGACCATCGGCCTGCCGCCGTACCGTCCCAGGGCATACAACGTCAGAGGTCCAAACGTACCACCTACGGTACCAGCCAGTATAGCCAGCCACAGCTTCATATCCCCAAGATACACCCAATATCCAGCCATGGGCAGTACAAGTTCAGCAGGTACGAATTCAAACGACAAGGCAATAACCAGACCTGCGTATGACAAATCTTTAAAAAAGAGTATAAATTGCGTGATCCATTCTGTCATGCTTTCCCTCCATGAATCTATCTTTTTTATATATAAAAGAAACACTCCTGTACAAAGAGTAACAATAGCGAATAGAGCTTGTCAAAGTTCACATGAAAGGCCTTTTCAGGACACACTGCGGCAATATGTTTACCCGTACATAAGGCCTGGATTCATTGACACTTCATACAGAAGTGGATACCAGCTGTTTTTCATTGTTGGGGATGATCTGACTGGGAAACCTCGTTTCAACCAAATGAGGTTTTTTTATATGCTTATTTTGCTTTATACCAATGGTATATCTATTCATAATCATAGGCTGTACAATCATTATTTTATGGTTGAATACAATGTATCCTTTTATTGTTTCATGTATATCATATAGATATACAACTGTAGGGAGGTGAGGTATAATTGGAGCATCAATCAAACGAAAGGCGTGGGATTGCCATGACTACAGCCACACTTAGCAAATGGGGAAATAGCAGTGCAATTCGCATTCCTAACCAATTGCTTAAGCGTCTTAATCTGGAAGAAGGCTCGGAAATCGAGATTTTGGTGACAGAAGATAATGAATTGTTGTTGCGTCCAAAAACCAAGCCTGTAGAGTCCAATGAGGAACTACGTAGCCATCTAAAGACTTTGCTCTCTAAAGTGAAACAGGATACAAGACATGAAGAAATAGACTTTGGTACTGAAGGGAACGAGTTACTTTGATTATTCCCAAACGAGGCGATCTGATATGGCTTGACTTTGATCCTCAAGAGGGTCACGAGCAAACCGGGAGACGACCGGCTATTGTTCTATCGGAACTTGAATTCAATGAAATAACGGGTTTTGCCGTTGTATGTCCCATAACGAGCCAAGCCAAGGATTATCCTTTTGAAGTTACACTACCAGAAGAGCTGCCATTTTCAGGTGTTGTTTTGACGGATCAGTTGAAGAGTCTTGATGTGCGGCAACGACGTATCCAAATTGCGGGGCATGCCGAACCAACCTCTGAATTTATGAAATCAGTTCTACGCAATGTCCGTTCTATATTGGCATAATTGAAAATTAGTAGCTGATCATATTCCTAAATCCACGTCTAACTAAAAGACGTGGATTTTTTCTTTCATGCCTAAATAGATTCGTCCATCCTTGACGCTTCTAACAAGAGCTTCCGAAAGGCACATATAAGTTGGAAAGAAAGATTTTTAATTCTCTGAAAATGCTTCCATTTATAGTATGATAAGACTATCGCTAGCTTCTTCAAACATGGCCTGTATTATCTTTGCGGCTATCGGGCAAAGGCCATATCGAAAGTTCACAAAGACCATCCTATAGATAAAGATAAGGAGATCCAAATATGACAGTAACTTCGATTATTGATCAAATCCATATTATTGAATACGATCCCTCTTACGCTGCCGCACTCGCTGATATGTGGAACCGTAGTAATGAAAGCTGGGGAGGTGGCACCAACCTTAGAACAGAGGAAACAGTTCGCCGGGAGATGGAGAGTTCGTCCAATCTTTATGTGTTTCTAGCCGTTCATGAGAAAGAGGTTGTTGGCTTCTGCAGTTTTGCTCATTACCGCTATGACGAGAGAGCGCTATATGTACCGCTGCTTAACGTACGCCCCGACTATCACGGTTATAAGGTTGGACGTAACCTGATCCTGAATGCTGTGCGCAAGACCGTGGAGGCCGGATGGCCCCGCCTGGATCTGTTCACATGGGCAGGCAACACGAAGGCTGTACCGATGTACAAGAAATGTGGATTCTTCTGGGAGAAAAAAGATGATAATGTGCATCTGATGAATTTCATCCCTACCATTTTGCAGACCGAAGCACTTGCTCCATATTTCGAGGAGTTGGATTGGTATGCAGACAGCACGCGTGAACTCGTGGTCGAGCCGGATGGCCGACGGGAGCGTGGTTTTGATTTCTTTGACTACACGTGGAAAAAGGGAGATATCTCCCTGCGGGCTGAATTTGAAAAGTCGGGTCGCGGGCTGACTGCCCTCGAAACACCAGATTACGAAATCTCAACAGAGGTCGACGATCATGATCTGGTATTCGGTTCCAGCTATAAGGTTCGCTATCGCATTAAGAATACTTCTGCGTCCGAACTGGCGGTTGAGATCAAGGGTGAGGATAACAAAAACATTCGATTTGCGCTGGACATTGCACAAGCAGTCGCTCCGGGAGAAACCATCATCGTGGAAGGTGAGTTTCACGTTGATCCAATTACAGAGGAACAGAATAACAATAAGACTCATCCCGTGGTTGCCAGCACCTGGTTGATCGGCGGTAAGAAAGCGGAGTTCAGGTTAGGTATTGCCCCGAAATTCCCGGCCAAGATCAAGACCATCTTGCCTGTGAAGGAACTCTATCCAGGCATCCCGGCTGAGCTGGTTCTGAACGTGGAAAATAATGTGGATGCAGAAACGGAGTTCAGCTTGAACCTGCCTGAGGATGAATTCCTGGAATGGGCGGAGCGTTCGGTGCGCTTTACGGTGCCTGCCAAAGGCAAAATGTCTGTGCCAGTGCCTTTCACCTTGCGTTCGTATGGTCTCTATTCCCAAGAAGTAGAAGTGACGGCTGTCCCAGCGGGGAACCATGCGATCTCTTTTACAAGCAAAATTTCTGTACTGATGAAGGGAATCGAAGGGAAATATGGCGGGCAGATTGAGGATCAATGGGTGGCTGTGAATGGCGCATTCTCCCTTCATATGAGCAAACAAGATAATAACATGTGGATTGAATACCCGGGCTCCCGTCATTCATTCTGGTGGACTTATCCGAAGCTGGGTAAGCCGTTTGCCGAAGAGTTATCCAAGAAACAAGCAAAAGAAGTGAATATTTATCCCGAAGGTGAACGTCAGGTTCTTGAAGCACTGTATGACTCGGAGGATTTCCCTGGCTTGCAGATCAAGTCCGTGGTCAAGCTGTCTGCGAATGGAATCGCCGAATTCCACCACGAGGTTGAAAATACACGAGACACCGCCTGGGAAGAGGACCTGTATCTAATGAATAACTTTGGTTTCTACGGAAACCGGTTAATTCTACCTTACCAAGGCCGTTTTGTGGATATGGGGGATTCTTACGCTGGCGATCCGAGCCATTGGAACAGCGCCCAAATCACGGAGAACTGGCTGTTCTGTAAGGAGGAGTATGGTGCCAGCGGTATCTATTGGGACCCTTCTCTGAAGTTGCTTCGCCCGGAGTACACGCTGGGGTTTCAGCATGAGCTTGGCCGTATTCCCGCAGGAGCCGTTGTGCGGACAAAAGCAACTGTATATGCCCTGAACACGTTTGCCAAATGGTCGGATTTCCGTACGTTTGCACGGAAGCAGCGTAACCCGGTCATTCCGTTGCTGGACAGTCATCTGGATCTGACACTGAGTGAGGGAAATCCATTTGCCCCGGACGTGCTGCAAGCAACGCTGACTGAACACAAACTGGTTCCGCTTGCGGGCAAGCTGGAGCTGTATGTGCAGCAGGGTGGCAAACCGGAGGTTATGGCCAATGCTAAGGAATTCAATCCGGAGCAGAATCTAAACTCAGCCAAGCTGACATTCTCACCAGACGAAGCGGACCGAGACCAGCACGTGAGTGGTTGGAAAGTTCGTGGGCTATATCGGGGTGAAGATCGGATTCAGGAGCGAACTGCCCTTTGGTTCCCGCAGAGCGGAACAGAGGTGAAGCAGAAGATTGAAGAAGGTTCATCTGGACCGTTGTACACCGTAGATAATGGAGTGTTGTCGATCGCCGTTGCTCCTGAATTCGGGAGTGTAGTACACTCCCTGAAATATGCAGGAGAAGAATGGCTGGATAGCTCGTACCCTGAACCGGCTCCACGCTCGTGGTGGAATCCGTGGTACGGCGGACTGGGTGTGGGGGTTCCAGGCATGAATGGTTTCAGCCGCCAGTTGGAACAAAGAGTCGCTTCCTGGACAGAGCAGAAGGATCAATACGGCAACGTCTGGAAGGGTATAAAGCTGACCACCCGGATTGAAAAGCATGAAGCGAATCGTGGAATCACGATCCACCAGCATTATCTGATGCTCCCGGGTGTTCCTGTGCTATGCACGCTGCTTGCCGTGACCAACGAAAGCGGCCTGACGCTGACGGATTACTCGATTGCGGAGGAACGTTTCCTCCAGCCTTCATCTGTATTTGCGGAAGGTTGGATAGAGCAACCGGGTAAAGATCGATTCCCGCTGGGCAAGGTGGATGTGGGCCTGCCACTTGAAGATCTTTTGCGAGTAGGATCGGTTTCGCGTGAAAACATGCTGCATGCGGTCCATCGTTACCCGAATCAGAGTGCATGGGGGTTTGCCAATAATCAGGTGACAGGTCTGAACGTACATCATCATATGACACTCCAGCAGGGGGAGACGGTCTGGACGGAGCCGACATATCTGATTTTGGGACCAATCTCACTGAGTTCAGCGGATGTGCATGACCTTCTCAAACTGAATTTTGTAACTTCTACCGATGAAAAGGAGGCTTCACATGTCGATCATTGATATTCACATTCATCTGTCGGACATCGACAGCTTTCACCGAACAGCGATCGATCTGTCTAAAGTGGATTACTCTGCCGCTGGTCTTAAAGCGGAGTTTGATAAGAACGACGTCATTATGGGTATCGGAATGGGGGTTACGGAGCAGACGAAGGGAGCGTTCCCGGATTCCAGTTCCCCTAACCCGATGGGGTTAGATCTGGAAGAGAAGGTTCCGTCATTCCTCATGGAATGTGTGGGGATCAATCCCAATGCGTTAGACGGTAAAAACGCTCAGGACGAGCTTGACCGGATTGAAGCTAGACTGCAATCCCCGGAGGTAGCCGGAATCAAACTCTATGCCGGATACTATCATCATTATGTGTACGACAAAATCTATACCCCAGTCTATGAACTCGCAGCCAAGTACAACCTGCCTGTCGTGATTCATACGGGTGACACTTACTCCATGAATGGATTGCTCAAATATTCGCATCCGTTGACGGTGGATGAATTAGCCTTGCAGCAACGCGGTGTGAACTTCATGATCTGTCATCTGGGTGATCCCTGGGTGATGGATGCAGCTGAAGTGGTGGCGAAGAATCCTAACGTGTATGCGGATTTGTCTGGTCTTGTGGTGGGGGATCGGCCCCATTTTGAACGGTTCATGAACGAGCCTTTGTTCATGGATCATTTCCGCCGGGCCTTGGTCTATTCGGATCATTACGAGAAAATGCTGTTTGGCACCGACTGGCCGCTTGCGCCCATCGATCTGTATGCCGAATTTGTCCGCCGACTGGTACCGGAACAGCATCATGATAAAGTCTTCTATGAGAATGCCTTCGGGCTGTTTCCGCGTATTGGACAGCGGATTGCCGATCTGGGGTAGAACCTAAGTACCGAATTATTAATATCTGAGGGGACGTATAGCATGCCTGTCATGAAAGCATGAATCATGTGATGTTCATGCTTAATCCCTGTCACGTAAGCTCCTGCCACTTTGCTGGCAGGAGCTTTTTTTGTTCAGGAAAACAGTGTTTAGCCATGACAGACTCCATACTCATTTGTTATCTCCTTCTTGCCTGTATTTGTTTTTGCGAATAAAGAGAACTATAATGGTGGATGCACAAAATTTCAGATTTCTTTGGAGGAACATACGTTATGAGATCTTTTCAGTTTTATAATCCGACCCGGCTGATTTTTGGCAAAGGGCAACTTCAAGCACTACAAACCGAAGTTCCAAAATACGGAAATCGTATTTTGCTTGTATATGGTGGTGGAAGCATCAAACGTAGCGGGCTGTACGATCAGGTAATCAGCCAGTTGAATGAAATCGGAGCAGAGGTTACGGAACTGGCTGGTGTGGAACCGAACCCTCGTCTGTCTACGGTTCATAAGGGTGTAGATCTATGCAGAACACATAACATTGATCTGGTTCTTGCGGTTGGCGGCGGCAGTGTGCTTGACTGCGGGAAAGCCATCGCAGTAGGAGCCAAATACGATGGAGACATGTGGGATGTTGTTGTGCGCGAAGCAACCCCAGAAGGCGGCCTTCCACTGGGTACAATTCTAACGATGGCAGCGACAGGCTCCGAGATGAACAACGGTTCAGTAATAACCAATCAGGACACGCAGGAAAAATGGGCATGGTTCAGCGAGTATTCTTTCCCGGTGTTCTCCATTCTTGATCCGGAGTACACATACACCGTACCACTGGATCAGACTGTATACGGCATGGTAGACATGATGTCTCATGTGTTTGAACACTATTTCCATCTGGATACGAATACACCGGTCCAGCTTGGATTCTGTGAGACGATTCTTCGTACCGTTATTGATACGGCCCCTCGTCTGATTAAAGATCCAGAAAACTATGAACTGCGTGAAACCATTCTCTACTGCGGAACAATGGCGCTTAACGATGTCCTGAATATGGGTCTTGCCGGAGATTGGGCTTCTCACAATATAGAACATGCTGTATCGGCTGTGTATGACATTCCTCATGGGGGAGGTCTTGCAATCCTCTTCCCACACTGGATGAAGCATAATCTGGATGTGGATGTAGATCGATTCAAACGTATGGCCATTAATGTATTTGATATTAATCCTACTGGAAAGTCGGACGAACAAGTTGCTGAAGAAGGCATTGAAGCGCTGCGTACATTCTGGACTTCGATTGGTGCCCCTAGCCGTCTGGCGGACTATGACATCGACGACAGTCAGATTGACGTAATGGCTGATAAAGCGATGCGATTTGGTCCGTTCGGATTCTTCAAAAACTTGCAGCGTGAAGATGTAGTACAAATTTATCAAGCTGCACTGTAATTGTAAATCTAACAATCACTTTGTATAATGAGTCACATTAAACAAGGACCTTCCTGTAATACATAGGAACGTCCTTGTTTTTTTATTATGACATCATATCTTGTGTGCTCTCCCTTTTTTTCTAGGCTTCAATGTCATGTGATCCCCTTTTGGAATTAATTCTTCGGTTCAACTACGGCTTCATTGACAGGGGTATCCTTTCGTTTCAGATACAACTTGCTTGGGCGATGCAAGAGCACGATAAGCAGGGCAAAGAGATGAATCAGGGTGAACAGGTTACTCTCATTTGGAATGGAAACGAATAGCGCCAGACTCAGAAACGTCACGGTGAGCTTGAACTTTCTTTTGGTGATGAATATAACAGCGAGCAGGCTGGGACCGATGATAAACAACATTCTGGCTAAGATTACGCCAGAGGCGTAAGCCAGATCATCTCCTTTACGTAAGAAACCCAGATAGGCCTCCATGTTCTGGTTGAAGTCAATGAGGAACACGATAAAGGACACAATCACGTAGATCAGTTTCACACTCAATAAAATACGCACGACATTTAATAGCGTAGGTAATGCTGTTTTTGCCATATCACTTCTCCTATTCGACTTTTAATAAAGTAGGCATTTTCGGATTCAATGCGTCGTCCCTCTTCCTGCACGATATGTATTTTATATATTATACGATGTTGATGTTATATTTTGTATTAACCCAAAGTCTTCATTTTCCAATCGTTTGCAGTGGCCTTTGACCTAGTATAACTGGCGAAACAGCTTACAGATTATTTGATATCGACCGATATAAAGTAGATACATAGAATTTGGACTTCATAATGATGAAAATGAAAATGGATGGTGAATGTAATCATGGTATTTAGCAAGGCAAGAGAACGCATGCGCAACATGTCGTTCAGAGTCAAACTGCCACTTATGATCAGTCTGCTGGTGTGTATCGTACTGGCGGTAACTGCAGTAGTATCCTACACTGTAGCGGCTGTCATCACACTCGACAAAAGCAAAGATGAGATTAAAGCAACCTCGGACCGGGTGGGGGCAGGTTTGTATGCTTCACTAAGTTTGGAAGAACAATCCACCTTTTTGATCACAACACATCGGACCTTCCAGGATCTGCTGGAGATTCGAAATGCGGATGGACAGGAAGGGGAGAATTTTTTCTCGGAAAACAATGAACTGCTGGATAAGGCAAGTGGTATTCTTGCGGACAGTCTGGCAGGTATGGAAGGTAACAACAGTCTGATTTTGTTGGATCGAAATGGCATTATTATTGCAGCGAATGATCCGGCAGTTATCAAGGCGGAACGCGGAGATCGGGCATATTTCCAAGAAGCGATTCAGGGTAAAAATGTGATTAGTGAAGGGATTGTAGCCAAGTCCTCAGGACAACTAGGTACGGCTTTTGCCATGCCAATCTACAATGAGAATCAAGAAGTACAGGGAGTGCTCGTATCTGCAGTATCCACCTCGTTCTTCGTTAATCAGCTACAAAATATCAATATTAATGATGAGGGAAAAGTGATCATTCTGGACCGTGTAGGTACGGTCATCTACGATTCAGCGGATGAGAAGTTGGCAGGCCAGAAGATGGACTCCGGCGAATACCAATCATTGATAGATCTTGCTCCTGGCGCTGAACTACAGCAAGGGGATATTAGCACAGATGAGAAAGTGGCGTATTACTCCAAAATACCAAGATCAGACTGGACCGTCGTTGTTGAAGATAAACTGAGTGATGTGCAGAAGCCTTTGCGTGCGATGGCAAAACAAATGTATATTGTTCTGTTTAGTGCTATTGCGGTCTCCGTCGTAGCGGGTATTCTGATCTCTTTGCTGGTAACCAGACCAATTACAAGACTAACTGTGTTGTTCAGACAGCTTGCTGACGGCGATCTGACGGTGCAGGCTCAAGGTAAATATAGCGGAGAATTCAAACAATTGGTGGATAGCTTCAATACCATGGCAGCAGGCAATAAACAGCTGATCTCCAGCATGAACCATTCCATCGGCATCCTGAAAACTAGTACATCCGAGCTGGAACAGTCCACTCAGCAAACTTCGACCACGATTGCCGAAACAACGACAACAGCATTTGAGATTTCACGAGCGATGGAGTCCCAGGCGAACGATACGGAAGCCATTGTGGACAAATTCATGAATGTTGGTAACAAGATTGCCAACGTGAATGGAATGTCACAGGCAGTGAAGTTCAAGGCAGATGAAATTACGGATGCATTCAAAAATAATCATGAAGTTATTGATGCACTCATTGCGGTGAACGGGCAGAACGAGATTGAAGTTGGCAACATCTCCAAAATTACAGTGCAACTCGCCGAAAGCTCCTCGGGCATTCACCAGATTACAGGTACGATTGCCGAAATCGCAAATCAGACGAAATTACTTGCGTTGAATGCTTCGATCGAGGCGGCGAGAGCTGGTGATCAGGGACGTGGCTTCGCAGTCGTTGCTTCTGAGATCCGCAAGCTGGCAGAGCAGACGACAGCTCAATCGGAGGATATCAACCGAATTGTAATGCAGACCATTGATCACGTGGAGCAGAATAACCGAAGTGTTCAGGCTATTGAAGCGATTGCGGAACAGCATAAGAGCAGTGTTAGCCAGACCAAGGAGACATTCAATTTTGTCACCGAGAATATGAATGAGATGATGAGCCAGGTTCAGGCTATTGCCACGGAGATCGAATCCATTGAACGTGATAAGGATGACGTCATTGGGGCTGCACAGAATTTGTCTGCTTCCGGTGAAGAGGTGTCGGCTTCTGTTGAGGAAGTCACAGCAACAATGCAGGAACAGTCCGGCATGACGGAACATTTGACAGATATGGTGCAGAGAATCGATGGACTGACCAAACAACTTGCCGAAGAAGCATCTCGCTTCAAAACAAAATAGGAATACGAAAAGAAACCCGTTTTTCAAAAGAGAACCGGGTTTCTAGAACAAAAAGAGCACCTGTACCCATCTATGGCTACAGGTGCTCTTTGGTGATGTGTTATTCTCCTCGAATGGAAGGCGCATACGCCAGCACTTCCATTTCAATTAAATAAGGGCCTAAACCGCTGAATACGGTAATACGGGCGGGATAGGGTTGTTTAATCATTCGCGCATACACTTCGTTGTATTCGGGTTGATCCTCGACTCGGGCCAGATGAGTGGTTACCTTCACAATATGATCGAGTGTAAGTCCGGCTTCTTGCAGGATCACCTCAATATTACGAATGCACTGCTCCGTCTGCTCCTTAATGCCGCCAATGGGCTCAAGCGTCTGTGGATCGACACCTACCTGACCTGCGACGTAGAGGAAATCTCCTGCGCGGACAGCATGGGAGAAAGGAAGCGGGAACTTGGGTGCTGCACTTGCATGTATGATGGTAGACATCGTAGCGGTCATTCCTTTCCTAATGAATGTGTATGATTGGTGTTAACTGATGCCAGTTCGTAGCCTGCTGATAATGATGAGCGATGGACAACAGGCGGTCTTCTCGCATGAGTGGACCAGCAAGCTGCATGCCGATAGGTAATTGCTTCCCTGAGGTGGTATCAAACCCGATGGGTACGGTGATGGACGGTAGACCCGTATTGGTGAACGGTCCGTTAAAAATCGGGCTCCCCGTCTTGTAGCCGTATGGGGCCACATAGGGTGTTGATGGAGTCAATAACACATCCACTTCATCGAAAAGCATCATCATCTCGCTCCGGAATATCGTTCGGATGCGTTGTGCCTGCAAATAATCAACGGCACTCGTCTGGTAACCGAGTTCAAGCTGCTCCCGCATCGTGTGGCCGTAACGATCAGAGGCTTCCGCGAAGCGTTCCTGATGGAAGGCGGCAGCTTCTGCCCGCATAACCGTACGATGAGCAGCAATGGTCTCTTCCATATAAGAGGGCAGGTCAACTTTCTTCCATTGCATGCCCAGCTTCTCAAGCACAGCGATTGCCGACTCTACCGCTAACAAGATCGCTGGTTCATCGGTTTGGAAGAAGTTGCTCGGGAGACCGATCACCATTTCTGAAATAGGATGCTCAAGAGCATTTTTTAAGTCTGGCTTGCCATAAGGAAGCGTGAAGGAGTCCAGCTCATCTTGCCCGGCCATTGCTTCCAGAACGATTGCGTTATCTTGTGCGGACCGAGTGAATGCGCCAATATGATCCAGGCTCCAACTGGCTGTGATGACACCATTACGGCTAACTCTGCCGTAAGTGGGTTTCATACAGGTTAATCCGTTGTAAGCTGCGGGTCTAAGCAGAGATCCAAAGGTCTGTGTCCCGAGTGTGAAGGAAGCCATGCCAGCCGCTACTGCAGCGGCAGAGCCGGAGCTGGAACCGCCCGGGGTATGTTCTATATTCCATGGGTTGCGGGTTGGTGGTTCTCCTCCCTGAAAGGCGTATTCCGTCGTTGTTGTCTTGCCGAGCAGGATAGCTCCTGCAGCTTGCAACTTATCAATCACTGTTGCATTCGTTCCGGGTACGAAGTCTGGAAAGGTACTTGATCCAGCGGAGGTGCGTATGCCAGCGGTATGGATAATGTCTTTGGCTCCATAGGGAATACCATGCAGAGGACCGAGATATTCGCCATTCATCAGTTTTTGTTCAGACTCTCTTGCGGCCTGCAAAGCCTGTTCGGCGGTGACCGTAACAAAGGCTTGCACAGAAGGCTCTACTTTCTCAATGCGATTCAAATAGGATTTTGTAAGCTCGACAGGAGATATCAACTTATTTTTAATCAGTGTGGCGGCTTCAGCAATCGTCAGCTCGTTAAGTGGTTTCGTAATCATCGCAGAGGCACGCTCCTATGCGGGGGATTGGGCCCTACTTCTTCTGGCAACTTGAAGTTTCGAATCAGCTCCAAGTCTGCTGTAAATAGGGCAAGCTCCTCGCTTGTAATAACTCCGTCCGCATATTTGGCGCTTTCTGTACGGCGGTGTGTGAGATAGTCGTCCTGGTTCAGAGTAATCACCCTTTCTCTCTCTATTTGGTGGTGAAGCTTGAATCGATAATCTCCTCGTAAGCGAGGTCTTCCTTCAGATTGCCGATGAAGCGTTGCATGTCGATTGCGGTCTCGAAGGCTGATTCATTGATGAGCCCCTCCGCAGGATATACCTTGCTGTCGATCATGCGTTGTACCGCTTGCTCCACGACGTTTTTGTCCAGATTCGGAAATTCCTTCACGGCAACTGCTTTTGCGCCTTCAGGATTCGATTGAATGTAGTCCAGGGCTTGCTCAATAGAGGTGACAAAGCGTTGGGTGAGATCAGGATTCTTTTCAATGAAACTTGCGGTTGTATTCATCGTTGCAAAGGCAAAGTCAGGATAATCCTTCGTGAAATCATGGACAATATGCAGTCCTTCAGCAATGCCTTGATCCAGCTGAGGTTCGTAAACGATAGCAATATCGGCTTTGCCGGCTAATACAGCACCAAGCTCGGAGCCATTCTGAACCTCAGTAATCGTCACATCCTTGTCAATATCAATGTTGTTGTCAGCGAATAGTTTCCGCAGTAAGCTGTTCGAGCTTGTAGGTGCCAAGCCCACAACGATGGTTTTACCTTTGAAATCCGCTGTCGAGTTCACGGTTACTCCTTCTCGCGCAACTGCCCATACTGGAGCACTGCCGGATAGAAGGACCAGTGAGCGAGCATCTCCGCCCTTTGCATTAGCAAATGCGACATGCTCAGGACCGTGGAAGGAGAACGCCGACTCGCCTGAGATCACCGAAGACAATGCTGTTGGACCGCTTCCGGCAGCACGGATGGAAGATAGCTCAATGCGATTCTCCTTTAGAAAACCTTGGTTGTTCGCTACATACAAGGGGAGGTAGAGCAGGTTGTGATACACCTCGGAGACCATAATTTTGTCCACCTGCGTATTTGCTTGCCCCCCGCTATTAGATGCACCTGCACCACTCGCGGGTGTTGTGGAATTGCTTCCGCATGCACTGAGCAGTGTAGTCAAAATAACCGTCATCGCTGTTAGAAAAGCTATCTTTTTGAATGTACGCATTAGTCATCAGTCCCCTTTAATCGTTGTAGGTCAGCTATACAGATGTGGATTTGCTGCTGGTCTTGTTGTCATTCCATGGAAGGAGACGGGATTCAATATAACCGACACAGGTGTAGAGGAGCATGGCGACCAGCATAAGCATGAACACGCCGACCCATACGGCCGGAAGGTTGAACAGGTTACCTTCGACGAATACCATGTGTCCAAGTCCTTTATCTGAAGAGATGAATTCTCCACCTACAACAGACACCAATGCCAAACCGATATTGATACGGAAGGCTGAGATGATCCATGGCAGAGAGGAAGGAACGATAATTTTGCGGAAAATTTGTGATTTCTTTGCACCGAAGGATTTCATCAGATTAATCTGGGATTCGTCGATTTGATGAGTCGCTTGGTAGGCGGATAATAGCGCTACGATAAATGTTGCTACGGAGGCCAGAGCAATCTTGGAGAAGATGCCTGAACCAAACCAGATGATAATCATGGGAGCAAGTGCGATCTTCGGAATACCGTTCATCGCTACAATGAATGGATCGAGCACACGGGCAACGGACTTGGAATACCACATGAGTAGTCCTGCCAATGAGCCAATTAAGCTTCCGGCTACAAAGCCGATAACGGTGGCATTTACCGTTGCAAACGCGTCTGTAAGCAGTTGTCCTGAGCTAGCCATGGTGATGGCGGCATCAAGAATGGCGCTTGGTGATCCCATGAGGAATCCCTTAACGAGTTTCAAGCGAACAGCGGATTCCCAGATCACCAGGATGACCGCTACAATAATGAACCGCCACAGCATCGTCATCAGCCATTCTTTGGAGAAGGTGGGCTGTCTGCGTTTGCTTTTCGCAACTCCAGCAGGCTTTCCGGCAAGGGTAATTTCAGGTGATGTGCTCTTCATTAGCTGATCCTCCCCATTTGGATATCAAGCTCTGACCAGATCGATTCAAAATACTGTTTGAACTTCTGGTCGGAGCGGGCTTTCAGTGCTGAGCCATATTGCGAGGCGAGACCAATGTCATACACCTGCTTCACAGTTGTTGGTCGTTTACTCATAACGGCAATGCGGTCGGAGATGGCGATGGCTTCCTCAATGTCATGCGTGATCAGGACGCCTGTCTTGCCCTCGGATTTCAGGATAGACAAGATCTCATCTTCCAGAATGAGTCTGGTCTGATAATCAAGTGCGGAGAAGGGTTCATCCAGTAATATAATATCGGGCTGGGTAACGAGGGTACGAATGAGGGCTACACGTTGGCGCATACCACCTGATAGTGTGGAGGGATAGGCTTCTGCGAATGAGGCCAGGCCATAGCGATCCAGATAATCCATGGCAATATCGCCGCGATCCTTTTTGGACATGCCCTTCACTTCCAAGCCTAGCGTGACATTGTCCAGGATGCTTCTCCAAGGAAGTAACAGGTCCTTCTGCATCATATAACCGACATGTCCGGTGGTCTGATCGATCTCTTCGCCACAGACGATAACCTTGCCATTTGTTGGCTTAAGCAGACCTGCGATAATATTGAAGATCGTACTCTTGCCACAACCGCTCGGTCCCACGATACTGAAGAATTCCTGTTTCTTGATTTGCATCGAAACCTCAGCCAGGACCTGAATATCTTCTCCGGTTGCACTGACAAATGATTTGGATACGCCTTGTATCTGTATAGCCATGATAGGTAGCCCCTTTCCTACAGCCTGATGTTTTTTCGTTTCTTGATGTAATTTGATGTTAATTAACATGACATTAATGAATATATTCCTAATCATATAGACTGTTTGCATCATTGTCATTAGTTACTCTGAACATAAAAATAGAATTAAATCAGTTAAAATGCACAAATGAAGATTGAACATGAATTGAATATGAAAAGAAAAATTAAAGAATGTGTCATTAAACATGACACGTTCTCGATTTAAGACGTATGATTAGCTTCACTAGGGGCTGGATTAACATTCAAAAGGGACTCAAGTGCGAAGGCAAGTCGAAAGCGCAGGCTCTCCATCGGGTCTTTAATGTTCCTGCCGGTCAGTTTCTCGCATTTCTCCAATCTGTAGATCACTGTATTGCGATGTACGAAGAGCTCTTTCGCCGTATCAACGATCTGGCAATGATTCTCATAGAAGGAGGACAAGGTTTTCATCAGCTCGTTACGCTCGTTTGGATCTCGGTCGTTGAAGGGCTTAAAGGTTTCTTGATGGAACTGCAGCATCTCATCGTGGGGGATCATGCGCAGCAGACGGCTTATATCCATGGTTTGATAGGAATGAGCGAAGCGTGTCTTTCGCATCTGATAACCGGATTGGAGCGCCTTGACTGCTTCTTTATAGGAGAGTCCAATATCCAATACATTGGTGTAGGAATTACCTATGCCGAAGGATAGGCTGAGCTGCGACTCTGTATACAGATTGCTCGCCATCCGCTCAAGCTGCTGAACAACGGTATGTTCGTCCCAAGACGATTCAGCCAAAAAAACGAGTATGCCGAACTGGTCGTTCTTAGTGAACATGACAAAGGAGAGATCCAATCTGGCGAATTCCTGTTTAATCAGCTCATAATTAGCGTCTCGTTCCGAGATTAATCGCTCTTCCCCGGAGGAAGTAGAGTTCTGTTTAGGTATGCCCGCTAAGGATTCATCCTTTTTGGCAATGATCAGAACGGAACTTCCTTTGGCTTGCAGCCCATATTTCTTGCCGCGATGCAGCGCTTCTTGTTCCGAACGAATGAAACCCTGAATGAGATCGGAGAAATATTCATTTTTGTAACGGCGGGAACGCTCTTTGACGGCTTGCTTCTTGGTTAACTCCAGGCCGATCACATTGACGGCTTGCTCCAGTGCCAGAGTGGAGAGCTTAGAGCTTGCGGAACTGTCATATAGTGCGATTAAATAGCCCTCGTGCCGATCCGTGAAGATGGGATGAAGCTCGGCGTGTCGATATTTATCAGCAGTAAGCAGACAGATCGAGATTGCGGTGTGGAAGGAAGGGTGCTCATCAATAAATGTCAGTATGGGCGCGGCGAGAGACTG
The DNA here is from genome assembly GCF_002843485.1 of Paenibacillus sp. BGI2013. Taxonomy (NCBI): domain Bacteria; kingdom Bacillati; phylum Bacillota; class Bacilli; order Caryophanales; family Paenibacillaceae; genus Paenibacillus; species Paenibacillus sp. BGI2013. The sequence goes on along the minus strand of NZ_PJFA01000009.1, from coordinate 3,712 downwards.
GTGATCCATCTGTTGTGCATAATGGGAGCCTGCCGTAATCTGCTTCTTCGAACCAAGCAGAAGTACAGGTGAGGATAGCAAGTGAGACAATGTATCTACGATTGATGGTATGCCTTTTCCCTGCATCACCATCGTGGAAAATTGCTTGTGAATAGATAAGGCGTAGTGTAGCTCATGGGTTTTGTTCTGAAGGATGGCACTGATCGAATGTTGAAATATTTCACCGAGTGTATTGTCTATCTCAGACAGTTCGATGATCGGGAAGCCCAGTCTGTCGGCTGTCTCAAGCAGTTGCGGAGATAATTCAAGAGAGAAACGCTGTGTCTTGACAGCAAGCGCTGCACAACCAATTGCATGCATGTCTGTAATGAATGCAAGATGAGCATCCGGGCGGTCTTTCAGGATATAACCGTTGGTCAGCAGCATATCTCCCGACTTCAGGAATTGTACAATATCTGGTGCGTCCATAATATTAATCGATTGCACCAAGCGATCAAGGCCACGATGTCCGGCAATAACCTTTGCTTTCGAGAGAATGGGGATAGCCAATAACTGTTGCAGATCCATCTTCAACCCACTCGCTTTCATAATGATATGTTATAAAATCTAACATTAAGTGAGGTGGGCGTAAAGAAGTGTTTGGATAAAGAGGCTAAAAGATAGATGTAAACATATTTCTCATAAATATAAAAACTTTCCAAATAAGATGGTTTTACATCAGTAATCTTTTCAAATATTTTTTATAACCCTATGCGCTGGGTGAGTATGATGATAGGACAGGAATACACATTAAATCAATACAGTATGTACATAGAGTTTTTACCTAAAATCAAGGAAGCATTTTTGACTTTCATTATATTTGATACTGTAGGCCAAATATACAGGGAGAAGTGGGAGAAGAAAAGATTAAAAAAACTCACAGAGATTTATTATTCATTAGGTGTTGTTTTAAATTTGATGAGAGATTGGAGAACTGCAAACAGTAACAATCCCTTTATAAAGATAACCAAGGTGAACGTTGATTTACATTACCTAACAAATGATATTGCCAGTGAGAGAGCTTACAATAATGTTTTTACGTAGAATTGAATCTAATTCACTATCAGTAGACGATGTCATCATAGTTTTATAAAGATTAAAAATGGAGTTAAATGGATCTGAGGATTTCAAAAATAAAATTGATCTTGTTACAATTTCATCAAGCATTAGCAGCAAATACCCGACCTGGTCCTTATACAATTACAGTAACGTCAACGTTTGACAGGACTAAGTCCGATAGTGCAACGATTACAGTGACTTCAGCACCTGTATTGAACAGTGTGACAGTCAGTCCATCCAGTGAGAGTGTGGTGCAGGGCAATACGGAACAGTTAACAGCTAACGTGAATGTCAGCGGTGAAGCAGTCCAAACCGTTACGTGGACCAGTAGTAACACGAACAACAATGTTACTGTAGATGCGAATGGGTTGGTGAGTGTAGCAGCAAATACTCCACCTGGTCCTTATACGATCACCGCGATCTCAACGGCCAACGGCAGTAAGTCGGGCAACGCTACAATTAACGTAGTTACTAAAATAGAATAATACACTGTAACGATAAACAATTTGGTAGGTGGCATGATTATTGCTACCCCAACAATCTCCCCAACCGGTAACTTAATTATGAGCAAGCTTCAGCCAAGAAATTAATCATCACGAATGCCGGGGCGGTTGATACCACCCTATAGATAGCTCATTATAAGAACGCAAATTTGAGTACAAGGCTCGCTTAATTCAGAAAAAAATAGTGCTGAGTAAAAGAACCTAAGTAATAAGTATAACTCGTGAACTAGTGTAAACCGATATAATAAGATAGCATTAAGAAAAAGGCGGATGGTTGAAGCTTATACCTTAATTCAAATTCGCTTTAAGGAAGAGTAACTGGAGGGGAGGCACAGACTAATCTATTCTATTGAGTAAATAAATAGCTTTATATTTGAACTGGAGGAAGTATATGTTTTATAGAAAAGTGATTCAAAAAGTAAGCACATTCATATTAGCAACCAGTTTGGTATCCGTCTTGAGTGGGGTAGCATATGGTCAGAAAACCAATTTAGATATTGAAGGACATTGGGCCGAGTATACCCTTAGCAAATGGCTCTCAGAAGGGTTGATTAAAGGATATTCCGACCAAACACTTAAACCCAACGATGTAATTACACGTGGAGAATTTATGGCATTGGTTAATCGTCAGTTTGATTTTAATGAGGTAGAAGAACTACATTTCACTGACTTGTCGTCTTCAAATTGGAGCTATCTAGAAGTGCAAAAAGCGGTAAAAGCAGGTTACATACAAGGTTATAAAGATCAAACTATACGTACTTCTAAACCGATAAGCCGTCAAGAAGCTGCAGTTATTGTAGCAGACTTACTGAAATTACCTAGTAATGAAAAAGCAGCTTTAGCATTTAAGGATTCTTCAGAGTTTACATATTGGAGTAAGGGTGCCATAGGTGCTACATTCTCAAAATATATCATTACTGGTTATACAAATGGTTCATTCAAACCGGCATCTCCAATTACGCGAGCTGAGGCAGTTGTGATGTTGGATAAAGCGATAAGCTTGATTCAAGAACAAGAACAAGAGACAGAAAGTGAAGATAAAGATAATATACCTTCACCATCTATACCTACTGCGAGTTTAAATTCAGATTCAAACACTACATCTAATGGATCCGGTTCACCTTCGATTACTACTGGAGTGAAGACCTCCACATTAATCGCCACTGAAGGAGTCAAAGCCGTTCAAGGTATATCTCAAGTTGCCACTCTGACAATAACAAGTGGTGCAGATACGGCAGGTTCATTGCGTGCCACATTTACGGATGGAGTCAATCCAGTGACCGTTTACGTAGAGCTTGATGGAACTGAATTGGATACTGAGGTAGCTGCTAAAATCGTACAAGCGTTTGATAATGCATTAACAGGATGGAATGTGGATGCTGAGCGTGCAAACATTTATTTTACAGCATTAAATCCAGCTGTTAACAACGATCACGTTAAAGCCACCGTTGAAAGCATTATGACAGGGGTGGTTTCGAGTGGAAGTGTCATAACTGTCCCAGGTAGTATTTATAACAACGTAGGTACGGCTCAGGTAGCAACACTAGTGATAGAGAACGGTGCAACGGCTCCGGGTTCATATAATGTTTATTTTACAGATGGAGGAGTGCCAGTTCAAAAAAATATCTACATGTTGGGAACAGAAACAGCGGCTGAAGTAGCATCAAAAATAGCAGTCGCTTTTGGAACATCCGTAGCGGGTTGGGTTGCAGATGCTGATGGGACTCGAGTACATTTCACATCGCAAACGGCAGGTACTAATAACGAAAATGTTCGAATATACGCTTTGGAAGCCTCAGGAGTAGGGGCACCTTCAAGTACACTTGAAGTTCCAGGAAATCCTGCGACAAACACATCCCAAGTAATTAAGCTGCGTCTGCCCAATTCAGAGAGTGACCATGGGCCGATAGGCGTCAAATTCACGGATGGAGTCTCCTCGTGGACAGCCTATGTGTCTATGATGGGAAGTCCTGAAACAGGAAGCGATCTTGCTGACAAGATAGTAGCAGCATTCGGGAGCACGATTCCGAATTGGATCGTTTCTTCACGGGGCTCAGATGTAATTTTTACAGCCGAGTTTCCGGCAGAGAATAACATAAAAGCTATGGCGA
>NZ_PJFA01000008.1:0-340293 GCF_002843485.1 Paenibacillus sp. BGI2013 | reverse complement strand
GCCGGGTGGAATGTCACCACGATGGATCATAATGTCATTTTTACAGCAAGTACGCCAGAAGATAACAATTCTAATGTAAGTATAGTTGTCTATCAGGAGTAAATGAATAAACAAAAAAACCATGTCAAACAAGACGTGGTTTTTTTGTTCTGGAAGAAGTTTATTAGAGTACTGTGTGCTATCTATCTCCACGTTGAACTAACTACTTGTCGGCGACTCTTTATTATGGGATAGAAAAACATAATAAATACAACATGGAGATTTAATTAGCATTGAGATTATAACGTTGTGCATGAATTCTTCATGTAGTTGTGATGATTTATGTTCAATACGCTGCTTAAAGTGATCATCAGCCCATAACTATTAAAGAGGTATCTATATTAAATGTTAAGGAATAAGTCATAATAAAATCATTTTAGGGATATAAGAAAACTAACATTTAATAAAAAGCATGTTGTGAAATAAAAGTCGAAACTTAACAAAAAAATCTATATTTATGGATAAAATTAACTTATAATTAGGTATAAAGTGATAATTATCACTTTTCAGAAGTTATTACATAGAACTTTTGGATTACATAAAGATGATGCTCATAATTATCAAGGCCTAAGGGAGGAACCAGGAATGGGAGTTGCAGAAGTCAAAACTCAGTCATTGTATTCCAATGTTCAGCGGGGAAAAAAAGAAGAATTTATTTATCTAACAGCTTCCGATTTAATCTTAAAGCAAGATTACTTTTCGGATGCTACAGCTCACTACTGGGTTCAGGCAGATACCGTCCATCTGGATGGATCGATACGTTTGCCTGGACGTAATCTAACGATAAATGCGAGAGTTATTTCTTCCCATGGAAACATATCTATTAGCACGTCTGGATTACCCGTTCCTCCGGATCAGGACTTCGTACAAGAACCAAAGGCCGATTCCGGCATCAAAGCGATCAAAAGTGGAGACGATGGAGGAAAGGGTCATGACGGTTCCAGTGGAGCCAATGGGATGTCCGGCGGGCATCTTGTACTGATAGCAGAGCGCTTCAATCTAAAAGGAGAATTGAATCTCTCAGCAAATGGCAGTAATGGAGGTCGCGGGCAAGACGGAGGAGACGGGATGGATGGCCGGCCAGGAGATGATGGAAGGGATGGTGAAACCCATATATTCTGGTTTAATGATCATTCCACATCGGGTGGCGATGGAGGTAATGGAGGAGACGGTGGTAACGCAGGAAGGTCCGGGAATGGTGGAGACGCTGGACATATTTTTATTGGATATGTGGTTTCAAGCGAAGAGCAGAGAATAACGATGGAAACGCAAGTGGGTATCGCTGGAGCCCCAACCTTGCCCGGAAAAGCAGGAGCTGGATGTCAGGGAGGCATAGGTGGCCTTCAACTGGAGACAGTCTCGGTAGGGAAGAAATCAAGCGTTACAAAGCGCAGCAGTACGAAGAGATCCGCTAATGGAAAGGACGGCGTAAATGGCACAGTAGGGATCAGCGCAGAACATGCGATTGATGGTAAACCTGCTCAATCCATTATTGCACAGATTGGGTATAGTCAATTTTATGGAGCGAAAATCGCCGATACGGAAATATGTAAGAGACTCTCTCCTGTAGATTTAGAAACTGGCTTAAGTGCCTCACTTGAACGTCAAACATTAACCTTACATAAGGCAGGATTAGCTTATCTGTCAGGTAGTGAGGATAAGCTCGAAGAAGCTGCCGATTTACTAAACTGGCTGCAACAGACAATACCGAATGAGTCCTGGTTTAATGAGGTACGAGCTCAAAGTACCTATTCTGAATTCCAAAGCGACATGCTGGACGCTTCCATTCAATGGCTAGCACTACGAAATAAAGCAATGATCCTTATTACACAGTTGGGACAGGGTCTAGACTATTTTAGCCATCCATGGAATTGGGTGCCTCTGATGCCTCTAAATAAATATCAAGACTTGGGTGTCAATCTGATAAACGCAGCTCAACAAGCTGAAACGTTATATCGTGATTACATCTTGGCTGAGAACGATCAAAGAGGGCGCTTAAAAGTATTAAACGATGCCATCACCGTTGCAGTAAATCGAATTAATGATATCGAGGGTCAAAGGCAAGATTCAATTAAAGAGCGGGCGCGCTTGGAAATAGAAGCTGACAAGCTATATGAAGATATACTTTCAAAAGAGAAGTCGCTCCAGAAAGTGGCTGAAGAATTTGTAGATGCGCTAAGGAAGAAACTTGCTTTGTCCACCCTGAAGGCTACATTTGATTTGATAGTGAACGGCGTAGCCCTGGTTACCAATGTAACCCCTGCCCTAACGGCGCTCAAAACAGGCGGTGCCATAGCATCAGCAATGAGCAACTACTGGGATACAGGCAAGACCATTGTGATAGATGATACGTTCAAAAACGCCAAAACGGTAGAAAAAGAAAAAAAGAAAAAAGAAGAGGAACTTTCTAAATCCATTAAAAATGTGACTATCGCCGCTTCTTCGGGGTTAGCAATTATAAAGGATGGAATAGAGATTTACAATCTGATGGGGCAAATGCAAGAAGCGCGTGATTCCTTTGGATATTCTTCATCCATGCTTGCCATGTCACGTGAGAAATTCGAAGAGATGTTAAAACCGGTTTATGATCAAATGCCGGAAGATAAAGTGGAAGAATATCGTAAGGCCTTTAACCAATATCTCAACGTCGTTGAAGAATACCAGCGCAAAAAACAAGCTGTGACAGCTAAACATTTGGAAGAAGCAAAATTATTCGCCGAAATGGCACAACGACGTGCAGATCAAGACCGAATCAAGCAGGTAATGGGAGATGATGTGGATGCGGGCTTGCCACTATTCCATACGTATATTTTCGACCTGTACAACGGCTTAAAGCTAGCGTTAACAGATTTCCTGTATCAAGAATACCAAGCATATCGCTATATGGTCCTGAGCCAAGAGCTCTTCCCGTTTGTTCAAGATAGCCACGTTGCTGAGCTTAGTCGTATTCATGCTGATATGACCGTTAAGTTGACAAACGCATTAAATGCTTCAGAAAATCCGGTGCAACCATTCAAAAACGTGACGGTTATCTTTAACGAAGCATCTTTCCCAGAGCAATTTGAAACGCTGCGAGCACATGGAACGGCATTCTTCCCCTTGACACTGGATAACCAGCTCATTCGGGAGAGAATTGCAGGTAAAGCTCACATGATGGTTAGTGACTGCCACATTCAGATACCTGGTGCACGGAATGCCGCAGGAAGCATTCACATTGAATATACTCACTCAGGTCATTCAACATTTCTAGATTCGTATGGTCAACGTTTTGACTTTGTACACAACAAGAGCCATGGATTCTTTGAATATGAAGTAACTCCGGATCGAGGTGCAACAGGTGATATAGAACCGAAGGAACTCATTCGGAATGAGTCTGGTGGTGCTGTGGGTGACGGGACTAGCAGAATTATGCCAGGTTTATTGTCAGTATGGTCGATAGAGGTACCTGGAGAGGATCGAGGCGGTCTTGTACTTAATGAGGGCGTGGATTTGAGTCAAGTGAAGAAGATTATCATGACCTTCCAGGGGAAGGCAGAGGCTTATGCTGCTAAAGCTCCAGGAACAAAGCTTACCTCTTTTGTAGCGAAAAAACCTATTTCTGAAAAGTTTGCTGATCATGAGATGTTCGGATTACCGGAGACTGGAACAGAAACGGAAATAGGGAAAGAAAATTCAATCCTTATTGAACTCTAGTGTTCTATAATAACCCGACAAGAGCGAATGCTAGAGATGACTGAATTACTCAGATTATTACATGTGTTTGTAAAGGTCCCAGTATGAAGTGGTCAATAGCACACTTAGAGGACAATTAAAAAATACCAAACTGGCGCCGGTGCTCAACCGGCGCCAGTTTATTTAATTTATGCTGCAGTCGTCTCCGGTTGTAGATGTAGAGGAGCCCTTCCGTTTTGGGATGCGAGATGAAGCTCACTATGGATGCATTGACCATGCATTTATTCGGACGTGACATAGTAGCATGTCGTAGTAAACGTGAGGATACGTACTGGAATCTTTGGTCGCTGTGAAAGACCATTATAGTTATGTCTATTTGATTGGTATATGCGCTAGCAAAGTCTGTGATGTATAAGCTCATTTTCGTTTTTATTCTCCGATGTAGTAGGCGACAATCTCGTTATTCAACACGATTTAACGATACTACCTGCGCTCACCAGCTTGGTATTGTGCAACGATGGTCACCCAATTCTGGTTAGGCCTAACTGCCTTAGACTCTCGGGTCAGTAGATTTTAACGTTCAACTACTGGCTAGCCTTCATTCGTACGACACATTCTACGATTCGGTTAAGGTTACGCATGTTCATTCTAGGATGCACTTCAAAGTAGTGGCTTAGGAACTCGTTTTTTTCTGTTCTTTTCGTTTATGGTGTTGTCGAGTCGATTTATATTTGGTATTATAGAACTATATCAATTGTTTAATTATTCTATTACCTGAGCCATGAGGCAAGCAGGTCATTCTAACTTTGAATTATTTATTGGAATATCTATGTCTAAATACACCCTTTAGGTGCTTAAGTATCATTTGGATACTTCTATGTACTTATAGGGTTTTTATTATATATGTACCTTATTTCTAAACACCTTTGGTGGAGTTTACTCTTCGGATAACCCACTATAGGTGTTTTTTATGCTATACATAAAAAATGTTGGTTTATCGACTTAACAGAACAACTCTTCCTCTAATTAATCAGGACTTAATTAATTTTCGTTCTATGTCAATAAACCCAGTTATCCTGATTTATAGATCTTACCCCCCCTGAGTTCAAAGGTGAATTATTAAAAGAGTAGTAACTTTTGATAAACAACACATAACTTAAGATAGAGGAACTCTGAAGTTAAATTAACCTAATCAAAATATGAGGGGAATCATACTAAATTGAAAAATAAATCACGTGTCTTTCAAGTGTCAGAGCTACCTGAAGCTCTCAATCACTCTTTGGAGGAACTGTTTAAAGCAATTGATGAGAAAAGTGAATTAATGCTGGAAGGGAAATCTAAAGCGAGTAGTGGTATCAGTGATGAAATTGAATCAACGTATATTTCTCAGGAATTTAAAGAGAAAGTTCATTCGGTTGATACCAGAAAAGAACAGTTAAGTGCTGAGTCAATCAATGCAAAATTGGTTGTGAATCGCTCAAATTTCCCTATTGGACTACGTGAATATTGGGCTTTGAGAGATAAATATGGATCAGAGCTCGTAGATAAGATATCAACGACCCCTGCGTTAGGTGCGACTGGGGAATACGATGTGATGATGGGGAGATTATTCCAAATAAACGGCGTCACAATACTACAATATGCAGAACAACAAATCCAGATTCAGGGAATGCCTGAAATGGAGGGTGCTTACCTTGTAGAAGGCTCATTTGTTAAATCGAACTTGTTTTGTGCAAACAAATTTATTGATCTGGAAACGAATGCTCACAAAAGACTAATAACAGTGGGAGTTTAGACGCTCTCCGCTTTCTCATATATCCGATAGGTACATATGACTATTGGTTGTTTGAGAAAGCGGAGATATACACTGTTATAAGTCAAAATTCCTAATATTTCGCAAATTCATATCGACAATCTTCTAACAGGAGTGTAAAATGATTTCATTCATATGAAGTTTCACATATTTACCCATATGAAAAAGTGAAATCGAAATATTTACATACATAATTTTTACAATAGATTCATATTTGCACTACTTTTTTATATTTTAAATCTTTTGACCTATTACATATACATTTAGTGGAGGCGTTGAAGATGTCAAAGCAATTTGCAAGAACCGGTGGTATTAGCGAGGTAATGAATAAGCCACTTGACAATAGTATACTAGTTGAAGAAATCAAGGCTGCTATATTAGTGGAGTGTTACCCGTTAGTAATGTCAAAAAAGAAAGAAGGTTCATTGAAGTTCTCCGTACGAAGCGGCCGCTTAGCCATTAATCATGTTTTAGAGAAGAAGGTTCTAAGCCCTAAGAATATGGATGTGTGTACGGGGAAATCGGAAAGTTCTACTCCTACTGGAATGAGCAGAAAAGGTCTAAAAACATTGGTGATGATTCTCGATTCTGTACTGAAAGAAAATGATCCAATTGATCATGCGACTATTCTAGTTAATTATTCGGTTGAGGAGAATGGGGAGTATGCTGATGGTGAACTTATTGTAGAACGAGGGATACACCATGCAAGATATTAAAACATCTCTTGACATTAAAGCTCTTAATAAGGATAATCATAGTAGATTATTCTTTAACTAACTTAATACTGACAAGCGGAAGCACCGCCTACCTTGGATCAATTCCAAAGGTTTGGCGGTGCTTTTTTTTGTTCCCAAAAAAGGGGGAATGTACGTTAGATTGTGATTACAAATTGAGTTTAACTCAGTAACACATGTTTTAAAACAAATATGTTAACACCGCTTATAAGCGAAAGGAGAATTATCTTGTTAAAAAAAATTGTATTAACCTTAGCACTTGTGTTCGCTCTATTTCCAGTATTCGGTCTTGTAGTTCATGATAGCGCGAGTGCCAATGGCACTGTAATAGACTCGGATTTAAAGGACGGAAAAATGTATGATCCCAATGGAGACGTAGCTAAAAAAGCTAATGTCGATAAGGTTAATAAACCTCTCAAGTTGATTGTACAAATTTTTGGAGGCGTAGGGGGCACATGTTTTGTACTGGCTGTCATGTATTACGCAGTAATGATTATCTTTGGTTCGCTTAATCCTCAAAAGGCAGCAACGTATTGGAAAGCTTTGTTGGGTTGTGCTGCGGGGGCATTTGTCTTCTTCGGTGCCGCAACCTTCGCGGATGTTATTGCTGGTCTATCAAATTCAGCGAAGTAGAAGTTAATGCACTGGGTAATGGTCACACTGCCGGATATGAAGACGCTATATGTCTGAAATCATATAGGTAACGGTGACCGTTTCTCATTCACTAGGGGGTTGATTATGAACAATGAAATAGTCGTACCGATTGATATCACTCAAGAGGAAAAATCAATTTTGGCTGTCTTGTCGATTCGACAATTTTTAATTATATTTCCTACACTCGTGTTTTGCGGAGTGTTTTTCATCTTCGGGGGGCTTCCCTTTTTGGATGGCGGTGCAGAGTGGATAGGAAAGTTGATTTTATTTGTTATCCTAGGTGCCATTGCAGCTTTCTTTGCATTTTTTAAGTTCGATAAACATGAGCAATATGCGAGTGAGTTTGTCGTTTCCAGGATTAAGTTTCTACGCTCTCAAAAAACGTTCACACATAACTAAACGAAAGAAGGACCTTAAATGCAGATTTTTATTTTTTGCATGATGGGATTCCTGGCACTCATGCTGGTATTCCTAATGATTGCAAAAAAGAGGATGGACAAGAATGAACCTATTATTGGATGGCAAAGAAAACAGCATCTTGAGGAAGTGAGTGCTGGATCCGTAGAGCATCAAAAAAAGAACCTCAATAAACACGAGGAGAAGCAACTCAAAAAAGATCGGCAGGACATGAAGGATCTGATCGGGATTGAGGATATTAAACAAGGCATCTTTGTTAAGCGAAATAACGAATATTGCCTGATCGTCTCTACAGATTCTGTCAATTATGATCTTTTGAGTGCTCAAGCTCGCCAATCCACAATTCTGGGATACAGCAGTTTATTCAGAGTTGTACGATTCCCAATTCAGATTTTAGGGCAAGCCGTTAGGCAGGATCTACGGAAAGAAGAGAACCGTTGGAAATCTAACTTAGAAAAATGTAATGCACAAACTATGGATTACAACACAAAAGTAATTAATCATATCAAGAACAAATCCGAAAAAGAATTTCGAATATCTCGAAAAGTGTATTATGTGATCACCTACGTACCATTGCCTAGTAAGATGGGAGCGCTCAAACCCGAACAACGCGAAGAAATGATTCGAAATGAATTATATCAACGTGCGGCAACCGTAGTTGGGATGTTAAGACAATGCGAAATACACGCGGAATTGTTAGATTCACTCTCTGCTATGGAAGTAATGAAAAGAGCATTAAACCGGGATCGAATGGTATTGAATCCGATTGATGATTTGGTTACACATGGAAGAGAAAAACTATCTTCGTATATTACTGTCGACGTTACTACCATGCCTGGATTTGAAGATCTAGTATATGAAGTGGAGGAAGTGCGAGACTATGTTCAAGCGTCTGAAAAAGAAGCAAGAGGACTCATCGAAGTTGCAAATTGATGATGTGCGCAAAGGCAGTAAAGATGATATACCACTTTCATTCCCCTCTATCGTTGACAATATGTTGAATGATGGAGCTCATTTTGAGAGTGATTATTTCACTTTGAAAACGGGACTTGGGAATCTGAAATATGGAAGGTCCTTTTTTGTTAAACCGAGTGGTTACCCACGTACGGTTCGAATAGGGTGGCTCGAAGCACTCTTTAGTGGGGACGATTTGGATTGTTCCGTACATATCGAACCAATTGATCGCAACGTTGCGATCAAGAAGCTTCAAGATAAAATTGACGAACTAGATACAGTTATTTATTCTGCTGCAAATCGAAATGATCAAGCCAAAATTGATGATTCCGTTCAGAAGCGCGATGATACAAAATTCCTTCAACGTCAGATAAAGAGCAATCAAAATGGGCTTTATTATGTATCCATTCAAGCAAGTGTCTACGCAAATTCTTTGGATGAGCTTAACGCGAAGTGTGTGGAAGTGGACAATGCTGTATCCGGTGAATCTATTGAAATCATAAGTGCTTTTGATCGACAGAAAGAGGCTTTTCTTTCATGTATGCCACTGGGAAGAAACTATCTTTCTAAATCTGATCGCAATTTGGATCAGCTTGCGCTAACGGCCATTTTTCCTCACGCATCATCTAAATTGAATCATCAAGGTGGATTCCCTATTGGTCGCTATGGTCGTGATTATGTTTACTATAACAACTTTGATGCATCATTAAATAACTATTCCCTTGGCATTTTTGGAGTGTCCGGGTCAGGTAAATCCGTGTTGGTAAAGCAGATTATTGCACGGGGCTACATGGACGGTATTATGAAAAACGTGATCATCGATGTTGAGCCGGAGTATCGTGAATTAACGTATGCTCTTGGTGGAGTGGTCGTTCCGATCTATCCATCCAAAGAAGATGATGTTAGTCGAATTAATCCACTCGATATTTTTCCTGAAAAAGAGATCAAGAACAAAGGCACAGAAGATGAGTTTATTGATGAGAAAATTAACTTAAATGAGAAGGTCAAAGAAGCTCTTGAATTCTTCAAAGTCATGAAAGAATCATTGACGCCAGATAATAGGGGACTAACCGCTGTCGAAATCGGGGTCTTGAATGATATTTTGGAAGAATTATATCTCTCTCGAGGGATAACGGAGGATCCAGACTCTATTTACGAACAAATTGAACATATTGATGACTTTGGCTCTATTACGTACCGCAAAAAGTTAATTGAAATGCCGACGATCACTAATGTGTATGATGCACTTCTACATGAGGCTAAGAATGATTATGGTGAGGAGCTCCGTGAACTGTGTAACGTAGTAAAACTATTCACGAGAAACAAAGCATTTGGTATGTTCGATGGCCAAACCAGAATTATATCCGAAAATAATGTCTCTCTGGATGACGCACCTGTGGTTACTTTTGATATTAGTAAACTTTCAAGTAATGGTATAGAAAGACCTTTAGCTCAACACGTTCTTATGACTTGGGTGTGGAGTAGATTCATCGTTTCTAATCCGAAAGTGAAAAAGCGGGTTATTTGTGACGAAGCATGGATGATGATCAAGTATGCATCCATGATGGAATGGCTTAAAATCCTTTCTGCCAGAGGACGGAAATGGAATGTATCTCTTACTTTAGTGTCTCAACGATATGAAATGTTTGAGCGAACAGAAGCAGCCAGAGATGTCGTGGCTCAGTTTGATACGGTTTGCTTCTTGAGACAAAGTGATCAAGATATTTCCCCGATACTCAATACTTTCAGGCTTTCAGAAGATGTTGGTAATCTCATCAGGACATCTTCAACTGGTCAAGTGCTCATGAAAGCCGGTAAACAGATCGTTTCATTCCAATCTGAACCGACTCCTGAAGAATGGGTATACCTGAATACGAACCAAAACGTCGAAGTTCCGATGAAGAAAAAGACAACTCGTGAAGACATGATAGGTTGGCTTGAAGATAAAACTCATATACCGGCAGGTGGTGTGGCGTGATGAACCGTTCGAATCTGCTACTGGCATTATTGTGTTTAGTAATGTTGCTTGCGGGTTGCGGATCAACGAATACTACGTCAGAAACCGTGGCTGCATCGACAAGCAAAAGTAGTGGAGCAACACCTTTAAGTACAACCGATGGGACAAGTTCAGATGTTTCTTTCAGCCCTGAAGAACTCGGTAGTGGCGGAGATAACAGTGGAGCTCTGGTCGGAGAGAAAACGCAAGAAATGTTAGACAAAGCAGAAGATGATGCGAACCTAATGAACGGTTTTATTATCGGACAAGCCAACAATCTATTTAAGATACCTGGTATTAATAGCATCCAAAACTTGGTGTTTGGTAATCCCTACAAGACATGGGGATTCGGTGAAAATGAAAAAGACGAGCTTGTTGATGGCATCTTTTATCAATCTGAAATGGATCATGTCATCAATCCACTAATTGCTACGTTTTCAGGAGTCTATGCAACCATTTTGATGCTAGCGATCATGATGTCCAGTTTAAAGTTTGGAATGAAAGCACACAGTCCTCAGTCGAAAGAAGATTTCTGGAAAGATATCCACATGTATGTAGCATCCGCGTTTTTTATGGGTCTTTTCTGGATGTTATTCCATACGTTGATGGCACTGAATTGGGGAATTGTACAAGGCGTGGGTTCTACGCTTAAAGGGCTAGGAAAACCTCTAGATGGAGTTTCTATTATCGCAACCGCTACAAATGATGGTGCATACTCATTTAAGATGGGAGATCTCTTTGTATTCTTAGCAGAGTGGGGCCTTTCAGCATATCTTAACTTTATTTACATTGCACGAAAAATAATCATTGTTCTCCTTTGTGTGATGTCGCCTTTTGCAGCCTACAGTTTGTTATTTGCAAAAACGCGTTCATTTTTTGGTACCTATATTAAAGAATTGTGCGGAAATATCTTTCTACCGGCTATTCATGCGATTATTCTATTCGTTTTCGTCCAAATGGCAGGTAATTTAGGTTCTGGGATGGGCCCAATGATATTTAAACTTGGCATGATCATTATGTTTGTTCCTATAACCGGCATGGTAAGTAAGTGGCTTAACCTCGGAGACTCGAGTTCTTCTGTAGGTCGAGCTGCGAATGCTATGGGCTTGGGGGCTATCGGCGGAGCCATGATGTTATCTAAAGGTGTCATGAATATGTCCGGAAAAGGGCGTACCACAAACACCACAAGTTCAACAGGTGGGGGAACGGAATCGCCAGGCGGATCTGAAGTATCTATGGGGAACGATGTCGGTGCATCTACTTTAAGTAAGGCTGCAGCGGGTGGGTCGGCGTTTAACAAAATCAAAAAGGCTGGCTCAATAACTGGCGGGATTTTAGGGGGTACTGTAGGTTTGCCATTTGGGGGCGCTGGTGTGGCAGCTGGTGCTGCAGTGGGATCTAAGCTAGCAACCGGTGTTTTGCAAGGTACTCGAAACTCAGCTAAAGGTTTACATGGCGCATACAGTACAATTCGGAACGCGGGTCAAGGACAAAATCCAGACGGAACTTCTTCTGGATGGAAAATGTCAAATGTGAAAGAGAAATGGAATGATCTCGCAGAGCGACGTCAGTTGATGGGTAATCTTGGCGAGTCTACTGGGATGCTTGCAGGTGGTGTAGGTGCTGCGATTGGAATGTCGGTAGCCGGCCCACTCGGAGGAGCAATCGGTGGTACGCTTGGCAATAAGTTTGGAACAGCTGGTAAATCTATGGGACAAATGTTGTCAGGTGTAAGCCGTCAAAGAGCATTTGATTCTGGAAGTGGAATGCGAGCTGATGGAACGATGAGTCCACGTGGGATGACATTAAATAGTCTCTCTGAAGATCCACGTTTCAGTGGGAGTCAAGCTCGATGGAACCAAACGAATGACCGCTCCTGGTATGAAGCCAAGGACCAGTCAACTGGAAAATGGGAGAAAATTGGGGGCTATGGTGCAGGTGATGCTTCTCTCAAAACGGGTCAACAACGAATGGTAGATTATCAGATGCGTAATCCGAAACAAGACGGCCAATGGAATCGTCAAGAGAACGGTTCATATATGCGATCTATTGAACACCCGAGTACTGTTAGTCCGGTCAATGTGAGGCCACGAACTGAGAGAGCATTAGTTGGGATGAGTGGATCAACAGCGGATCTTGGAAGAAGCAGTGAGGCTTATATTGCTGACAGTGGTGGCCAAAAGCTATACTCCGACAACACGTTTGACATGCGAAGACTTAATCCTGAAGATTACTTCAATCATAAACAACCAGGCAAAGCAGGTGGAGATGACAAAGTGGCTGATATGGTTGGAAAGATACCGCAAGCTACGCGAGCAACCGGTAGGAATCTAATGCAAGGTGCTAGTCGAGTTGCATGGGCTCAATCAGGTGCATATAACAAGGGAAATAGAACAAGTGATATATCTTAATCAAATTTGGTGGGTATTGAGGATGTCTCGTAGGAGATATCCTCTTGCGATTGTGGGGTGAGAAATTGAGTGCGAATGAGATAGGCGGTCAAGCTGCTGGACAAGCAGGGGGAGCATTAAAAAAAGGCGGTACAAAAGTAGCCTCTAAAGCGGTAGGAAAAGCGGGGAAGTACCTAAAAAAACTACTCATGAAATTCTTGAAACAGCTTGTATTATCGATTGGGAAGCTTATTGTCTCATTGATAGGCCCTTGGGGATTGGTAATAATCTTAGCTATTCTTCTTACTTTAGCTGCCCTCTCTGCCATTCCATTTGCGGACTGGTTTTTAGGTGGGAATGCTCGTAGTGAAGAGCAACATGCGGCGGATGTAAAATATGAAAAAGAGTTCAAATCTGCAGCTGATAAAACAGTTGCTGAACTTTGGGGGATTGAAGCAGATAAAAACTGGCTTAATCAAGTTGTGAAGACTGTAAAACCGAGTTGGGGCATACCTGCATCTCTTGTTCGCTATGAAATCATGGTAAATGAAAAGAAAGTTGAACTATCTGATTATAAACCCGAAGAATTGATTAAGAGCTTTCAACCCTCATTTTCTTATACTACAGTCTCCGATGATAAGGAAAGAACAAAATCTATTGTAGCGTGTACGGTTACAACTACAGATGGAGAAGGTAACTCATCTACACATACGACAACTGAAGAGACTCGATCAGAAAGCACCAGAAAAGCACATGATGTGCTATCAGATATTACATTGGATTACGGCCATATGAATATTAAGCCCCTGAAGTTGTACTATCCTGGGGGTACAACGACAATAACAGATCAATGGGATCTTGTGGGTACAAGTACTAGTGGTGATTGTACTACGACCACCTATCAGCAATATGATCATACTACTGTCGATGATCGCTATGTCCCGGACTTTGTGGTTGATGGTGAAAAGTTCCAGCAAATACTAATTAACCTCGGGGTAGATAAAGATGATATGAAATTATTCTATGAGTTTATATCCGTTGCTGATCCTGATTGGAATCCTGCTTTATATGGAGGTAAGGCATCAGCGAACTATAGTGGTAATTGGTTGCCAGGCACAGCTTCAGTTCCTGCTGTGGTCTTGAGATATGAACCTATAGTAAGGAAGTATCTAGCAATGGTAGGGTTAGAGGAACATACTCAGTTGCTGCTAGCCATGATCATGCAGGAGTCTGGAGGCAAATTGCTAGATGTTATGCAATCTTCCGAATCAATTGGGAAACCGCGTAATTATATTACCGATCCTGAATTATCAATCAAAGTAGGGGTAGATCACTTCTCAACAGTATATAAAGCTGCTGGGGGAGATGTGGAAATAGCACTCCAAGCGTATAACTATGGTTTAGGTTACGTTAAATATGCACTAAACGCTGGTGGATATTCTAAGGAAAATGCATTAGGGTTCAGTTTAATGATGCGAGAGATAAGTGGCTCAAAGGGATATGGTGATCCCAATTATGTAGATAACGTGATGAGATACTATAATGCAACAAGTACGGTCATAAAAGTTCCGAATGATGGCCAGATATTTGATGTACAAGAGGTACTAGACGTTATGACTAAATATCTCGGGCATCCATACTTATTTGGTGGAAGAGATCCATTCGGAAAAGGTATTGATTGTTCAGGTCTTATAGAATTTGCTTTTGGGCAAATCGGAGTTGATTTGTCGGGCTCTACAAGAAATCAATATGATAAAACAGTTGAAATAAGAGCCGAAGATGCCAGACCAGGGGATTTTGTGTTTTGGTCTACCTATAAGGCGGGTCCTTCACACATAGGCATGTATCTTGGAGATGGCAAGTTTATCAATTCAGGAAGTACGTATGGCGTAAGTATTGATACTATGCACCGTTGGAGAAAGATACCTTTCTTCGGATATCGTCGCCTTGTTGAAAAATAATACTACCGAAAGGAGTAATTTAAAAACCATGACAAAAAGAAGTTTTTATGCAGTATGGTTAGCAATTGTCCTATTAGGCGGAGTAGGTATTGGCTCGTTGGCTTACACCAGTAGTCTCAACCAAGAAAAAATGAAAGAACAGACAATCATGCAACAGAATAGGCTATTTGTCGAAGGATTCTTTAACTTTGAAACGACAAATCAACGTTATAAAGCTATAAGACCTTATACAACTGAGAAGGGATATAGATCTACATTTCCTTCAGGAATAGAACTGCCTCCTGATAGTGAAGTTCATTCAACGGTAAGTGACATGAAAGCTTATTTACAACATGATCCTTCTTCTGATAAAAATCATACTGAAGTCTTAAATAAGTTTTCACTTACTACAGAATTCAATGGGATAGGAAGTGTGCAAACAGTTGTCATGAAGACAGTTCTTTTGGATGAAGGACGTGGAGATGGCTGGAAAGTAGATGATATAGAGATGATTATTCAAAATACTCATTAATAAGAGCGTTTGAAAGGTGGATATTTTCATTATGCATGAGAATATAATGCAATCTGTCTTCCAGGTTATTCGACTAGCTCAGATTGTAGGGATTCCTGTTTTTGCTTGTTTATTTGGACTTGGATTTATACTTTTACTGACTGCCGGGAAAAACCCAATTCGAAAACGAAGAGGCCTGCTTTTTGTGATTGCGTTTGGTTTTGGAACTTTCCTCATTGCATACGTACCGGCGATTGTTCATACATTCGTAGGGGACGCACCCAACCAAACTTCTACCGGACAATCAGTAAAGCAACTTGTCGATTCAACCATGCCATTTGGCTCGATCATTTTCAATGGGCTGAAATGGATTGCCATTCCTGTAACTGGAACGATGTTTTATATCGGTATTTTTGTTCGTTTGATGGCTGCGAAAAATCCAGGAAGAAAGAGAATGGGTGTTGGACTCGTAATGTTTTCGCCACTCACATTGGGAGTAGTATTACTTATTCCTAAATTACTTCCAAGCTTATAGATGAAATTAATCTAAAAAATTGTACCTGGCGGGATATCTCAAGAAGATTTATGAATCTCTAACTATGCCCAGCTTCTCAGAGTGATAGTTAAATCTTAATCCTAGTGAGACTCTCGCTGAAACTTTTGAGTTCATGATACCGATTAATGTAGAATCTATACTTTTCATACGTATTGTTCAAAGAACGAGGGTATTTCCTCGTTTTTTGCCTACTAATTAGTAGACATACGTGATTAGAACCAATCCCGTAAGGATAGTAATGATTTTTTTGATGCATCAATTATGATATGATTTGGATAAATGATTCTACTATCTATATATTGGGATTGATATCAATGTTGAATAACTTATCTAGAGAAGAAATAGAGAAAATTCACGCTGAAATTATGTTTAAATTAGCAGCACCATTTCCTCCTAAAACGGTCGAATTCAAAAATGCAAATGCACGCAGCGCATATATTCCTGTTCATCCCATTCAATATAGGGTAAGGTCAGCTGCCGGACCATATTGGTCTTGGAGAATTACTACTGATAAACCCATCTACCATGAGGAAACGGATGAAATTGAAATGCGCGGTGTCTTGAACATTCTGAATTCAAGTTCTGAAGGACAAGGATTTGCAGTTCTAGAACGGGATAAAAGTAATAAAAAAATTCAATTCTATAGGGAATCTATTCGTTCAGCGGTAAGTGACGCTTTTCGAGATGCTGCAGATTATTTTGCAGTAGGACATCAAGATTTAGCACCCTATCGTAAATGGGCGGAAAATCCAGGAGTTGGTCTTAAAAGCTTGGAAGATCAATCTGAAGGACATAGTCTAACAGACACGGGCAATATTGAAGTGAAATACTGCCTTAAATGTGGCGTTGTGCTCTCACAAGATGATTTAGACTATCTAAAGATAGTACGCTGGAACAATACAGTCTGTAAGGAACATGTTCCAGTTCATCAAAAGAAAAAAAACGATCCTAACTTTTTAGACGGTTAATATCAGTGATAGATTCAAAGCACTCAAGTAAAACAGTCACGTTCTTAGTAATATGTTCTATATTTTAGTGTTTTCTGTTATAATAATTTTTATTAAATGAATAGATACGACAGCCGGAAGCACCGCTGATTAGGATTATCCTAATTTGTAGGTGCTTCTTTTTTTTCAAAATGATTAATGGAGGAGTAATTTATGTTAATGGAAACACGTATTCCAAGTCGTTTTATCGGTATGTACCCAGGAGAATTTATGGTCGTTGGATTATCCTTTAAATCAATGCAAGAGAGGATACTACCAAGTGGAGATACTAGATTTAAAATCGGAGATATTGAAAAACCTTTAGATATTATTGCTGCTCTTCATTTGAGTGAGCAACATTTGTTGAACTGAACACATGTGAGAAGTTCAGAAGATGGATAAATAACCACCTGCTGATTATGTAAAGGATGCTACAATAAAAATCATTGAATTAGTTCCAGTTATTCTATATAATTAACTTAATTGAATAATATGACACCTACGTGGAAGAACCCGGGGTCATTGGATAACAATCCAATGGCCCCTTTTTGCGTTCGTTTGTTTCATTCAATGATACATTAAGAGGAAGGGTGGATTAGTTTGAAAAAAGGAAAGAAAGTAATCTCATTTTTTATGGTGCTGGCAATGTTCGTATTCTCTTTACCTATGCAGGTATTTGCTGAAGAAATAGGAGAAAGTCGGCTTTTTAGTGTTGATTTTTCACCAAAGGTAGATATGAATAGAGAATTTAATCCTGATATCTATACATATACGACATCCGTCAATACTTCAGAAAAAAGTATCGCGGTTACACCTTATGCCATGGACTCAAATACAACAATTCGTGTTAATGGAACTGTAGTTACCAATGGTACACCTTCATTACCGATCACACTTGATCAAGAAATAACTTTAATTACTATTGAGGTACAATCCATTGATGTGCCGAGCAACGTAAAAAACTATGTGTTTTCCGTTAAAAAAACGATAAATCTGGATGATACCGGGTTGAAGTCGATTGTGGTTGAGGGTGCAACAGTTGATCATCCATTTAGTACAGAAAAGTCCTACTACACTGGACGTGTAGAGGCTACTCAATCGTATGTGAGTGTAAAAACAACAGCATTCAATAGTGCTATAACTAAGATTAATGGTAACTTAGTTAGCTCTTCAGGAAGTCTGGTTGTGGAGATGAAAACGGGAATCAATACAATCTTTGTTGAAATGACTTCCCTAAATGGTGCATCTAAATCTTATACATTCGTTTTAACCAAGCCTGAAGCCAATAACAACGCTAATATCAGAAGTATACTCATTAATGGTAAGGATTTTGCAGAGAACGGTTCAGTTTTTGTAGATTATGTGAGCTCCAATGCTACTAATTTAAATGTCGTCATCAACCCATCCGATAACTTTAGCTCGATCAATCTGGATGGTAAATACGTTACGGTTGGATCCTCAACAAACTTAAACCTAAGACAAGAAAGTATTAATGTATTCCCCATTGTCATTACTGCTGCTAACGGCATAACTACTAAAACTTATAATCTTCATATTATCCGCCTAGGCACATCGAATTCTACTACGGGTGATGTCAATAATAATGC
Organism: Paenibacillus sp. BGI2013; assembly: GCF_002843485.1. Classification (NCBI taxonomy): domain Bacteria; kingdom Bacillati; phylum Bacillota; class Bacilli; order Caryophanales; family Paenibacillaceae; genus Paenibacillus; species Paenibacillus sp. BGI2013. The sequence continues at coordinate 322,024 of NZ_PJFA01000008.1, read as the reverse complement.
TGCTTCTGGTACCTCATATGCAGGGAACACTAGTCTTACGGTAGATAGTAAGGGAGATGTTGTTGTTACTGATGGTGCTGGTGCAACCACAACGCTCTCCAGACAAGGGTCGGGTCGTTTACACTCGGTCAACTTGGATACTCAAGCTATCCAGAAGATACTCCGTTCAAATTCTAAAGTTTCGGAGATCGTAGTAGACTATTCTAAAAAAACAGGTTTGAATGATTTATTAAATTTGAATATTGATAGTAATTTAACTAAACTGCTTCAAGATCGAAAAGTAAAGGTCAAGCTCATGTCTATAAATGGTTATGCTACAGCGGATTTAACTCTTTTGAGAGATTGGAATAACGGAGGTAGTATTACCATCTCACGTGCCAATATTGGAGTGAACTATGAGGATGAATATATACCTGCTAGTGGTTTTATCCGTTTTGAATATACTGGTGGTCCTTTAGGTGTATACAATCCTCTGGACATAGAAATTCCAATCTACAGTGACGCTGATGTTAAACTAGCCAACGTTTATCGTTTCGATGAGATTTCAGGATTTACGTTAATCCCTAGTACAACAGAGGAAAAAGTGAAAAGATCTAAAGGAGTAAGTGATGGCGACTTTATTGTCATGAACTTCAAAAAAAGCTTTACAGATATAAAGAATCATTGGTCTTTTAAGCTCCTTGATTTTATGTCAAAAAAGCAAGTTATCTCTGGTTACCCCGATGATTCATTTAGACCTGATCGATATGTAACACGTGCTGAATTTACTTCAATGCTTATTAAAGCCATTTCTGAACATTTGGATACAGTTAATGTGGGAGAGGAGCCCTTTTCAGATGTAAATACTAATGACTGGTATTATGCTGTAGTGGATGAGGGATGGAAGGCAGCTCTAATAACGGGTATTACCTCTGACTCCTTTGGACCTAACCAAAATATAACTCGTGAACAGATGGCAGCCATAGCGGTACGTGCATTTAATCAATTGAAAACACTCCCTGAAATGACAACCACTCAGGCAAACAGTATTTTAGGAAAGTATAATGACTCTAAAGTGGTTAGTTCTTGGGCTAAAGTTGATCTTGCAACTGCTATTGATCATAAAATTATTGATGGGCTCGGAAATAATAGACTTGCTAGCCGAGATCTAGCTACACGTGCACAAGCAGCGACAGTTGTTTATAAAGTTTTAAATGAATCAATAGGTTTTTAATGGTTAACAAGGAGGCACCTTTTATAGGAGCCTCCTTGTTAACGTCTTTATTATATTTTCTCAGCTCACTAATTCAATATATGTTTCAATTGTATCACTAGTATATTTGTCCTCCTGTATTCCATACTTAAATTGTCATAATGTGTTGCAAAGATAGAAAAATTGTATACGGACGAGATCAAGCTTGTTTAAAGATAGAGGAGAATAAAATGTTAATGTAATAGCTTGAACACGTCGCTGAACAGATTAAGACTGATTCACCTTAACCTATTTTACAGGGATACATAACAGATGGATAGGCATTTCCAATGATACATAACGTCAGCTAATACTGATGAGCTTGCAGATCAATAAGAAGTAGGGACTTGTAAAATGTATAGTAGTGTTTAATAGAATTTTTGTTTCTGAATCCATATGTAAAATGCGCGAAGCAAACGGAGATGCCTTTAACGTAATATTTTTAAATATAAAGTAATGTCTATATATTAATAATTAGTAAATTTATCCAATTCACAACATTGAAATTTTATTATGTGATGAAACGTTTGGATTACGAATTTTGGTTCTGTATCACTAGAAGAAACGAATAATTTCTTTTTCGAAATTCTCAAAGGTTTTGAAGAAGAAGATCAGCTTTTGAAAGTGAGTTTGCCTAGCCAGATCTACATGATTTTAAAATTTGAGAACTTGAAGGAGTAATCTTTCAAGTTCTTTTTACCTCTTCTCGAGTGTTATCCAGGTGCATACCACGAAAACACTTAATCTCCTGTGATACTTCACTAAATTTGATAGACAAAAAGGTGATACAGTTTTGAATGGGTTTTGAAGGTTCTAGCAGATTAATTAATACAATTGAAAAGAATCAGGGTATCTAATTCTCTTTTTTGGTTAATTTGCCCAAATAAATTTCTTGTTTTATAATATATTTGTATTATTTTATTAATAAATTCATTATTCTGGAGGTGAATATTGTCGGTCGTTATTTCTGATAACGATTCTATATCAATTTACTTATAAATAATAATTAGAGGAGGAACTAACAAATGAACATAAAACGACGGAAAATACTTACCATTTCAAGTGCCATCATTTTATCATTTTCATTACTCTCTGGAGCAGCAGCGGCAGAATATAATGAATTCGAGGAGAGTCATTTTTTAAGTAATAGTGCCTTGGAAACCATGGATCCAGAGTTTTTGGAACAATTGGAGTATAGTGATGCAGTTGTGAATAAACATAAGCGATACCGGCAATCTAATAATCTTGACTACTCTGAGGAAACTATCAGGGCAGCTCTTAATTCCCCTAATGCAACGAATACAATCCCTAAATATAGTATAGCTCTTACTGAAGAAGAGGAGGCTTATATTCAGGAAAGAGATGAATTGATGGTCAAATATGGTGATGAAATTTCAAAAATGATGAAGGAGAATGGGGTTATCACAACCAGCGGACCCAACAATGAAATTACAGAGTCTTATAGTGACATCGGGACTTTTTATCAAGAAAAGTCTAACGGTTTAAAGTTTATCATAAGCTTCTCGGTAATGAACGATGAGACAAACAGAATTAAAAAAGCAATCGAAGATACTGTTCCAGGCGAATATTTAGAATTTCGAGAAGCGAACTTTTCGGAAGCTGAATTAGTGAGTGCATATGAAGAACTTATAAAGGAAAGCAGGGAAGCAGGTATCCCGATAGAAGAAGTAACTGTTGCCGTTAAAGAGAATTCTGTAATAGTTAAGGTGGAAGATCAGAAAAATGTTGATCTAATAGAAGAAAATCTATTAAAAAAACAAACATCTTATAATTCATTAAAAGCGTATAAACCTAGTATTTTCAAAGTAGTTGTTGGAGAAGCCAATGACAAATTAGAAGCTCGGACTTCTACGTTAAATACGATGGCAGGCGGTTTGCTTATTGTCAATAATAGTGCTGACTCTAAGGCAGGAACGGGCCCGTTTTGTACATTAGGTACCCTAGCTACAAAAGGAAATGATCGCTTTATTATTACGGCTGGTCATTGTTTCAACTCTTGGGGATCAAACGTCTATCAAGGCGGTGAGCTAATAGGTACAAAGCATTATCAGTATGTAGGAGATAAAGCAGACATCGGAGTTATCAAAGTGGACGCAGGAAAAAAGATTTCAAACTATGTATACAAGTATTCGTGGACAGATAGCAGAATTACTTCGTATCAATCTAGTCCAAGCTCGCTTGATGTTGGTGATAACATTTGTTTGTCTGGGGCAAGATCAGGTTTCTTGTGTGGAGAGGTTACTAGTCTAAATACATCTATGAATGGAGGAATGGGGTACATTCAAACTGACATAGACTCAGCAGGTGGAGACAGTGGTGCACCTTATTGGTATAACGGTGTTTTGATGGGTATTCATTCAGGAGGAGAGATAAGCGGGACTCCATTTACAAGGTTTACACATATCGCAAACGCAATTGCTTATGGAGGGGTATGGACGCCGTACACATCTAATACGGTGAAGTGATTATAACTGATTTTAGGAATGAAAAAAGTCGTCAGTGCTCTCTTGCTACAGAAGAGCTGACGACTTTTTTTGAAATATTCATGTGAAATATAAACAGAGTTATGATATCTGTATTATTTTGAATCAATTATTTGAATTTCTTGTGCAGTAATTGTAGGAGGTACAGTATCCAATTGTTCATTTTGGACCTTGAAGCGAATTTTGGAGCCTACCTTTAAATCTTGGATATTAATATCAGTTTCACTGACATTTTTTAGGTCTAGCCAAAATAAGTCATATTTTTGCGATCTAATAATGTCTTGAGAAGTTTGCTCAGCCATCTTGTTTAAATTAGACGCTATTTCAGGATTATCTAAATCTTCAGTGATTAATAATTGTGTGACAGCATTACCTAATACTATGGCTTCCATTGTAAGTGTAGAATCTGTAGGTTGCTTTACGTTATTCTTACTTAGAGATTCGACATTATTACAGGAACCAGCTAATAAAAAAGAAATGATTAGTACAATAGGTGCCCAGCGCATAATTTCACCTCCTTATTAATATAAGTACAGACGATAGATACATAACAAAAGTTGCAATATTTTCAATTTTTTCTAAGTGAAGTACGCAAACCTATATACTCCATATCCAATTTAGAACAAAACCAAAAGTTGAACATGCCTAATGACTTGTCATAACCAGTGGTGGGATAGACAAGAACATAGGGCTAATTTTTAATAACATTCTGTTCTAACTAGAAATTAATTCGAAAGCGGATATTGAAGGAAAATGTGGTATATACAGAAAAAAAGCTGAAAAAGCAAAAAGCAACAATTATTAAATTTGTATTTGTGATACAATACTCTCCCCACACAAAAAAACAAGGAGGCTTCATGAAAAGGAAGTGCCCTTGTTTACGCTTTTAACTTCTAATAAATTCAATTCATATTATCCTAACTACTATCTAAGTTTCTTTGTTTACTTAACTGTTAATTATATTCAGTAAGATATTACTTAATATATTACTGAATATAAAATTGTTCCATTTGTTCGTTCCACGAGCCTTATATATAGGACAAAGAGTTAGCTCTACAAGATAGTGAAGAATACCTCGCTGCTGTCGCCCGGAACTATACATTCGAAAGCGATGGGGCTTGCACGTACACCCGTCTTACTATCGCAGGCAAAACCACGTGGAACCCTGACTTGAACGCGATCCTGTTCCTAGGGATCAAAAATTAGAAGGAAGGACCGGACGATGGCAACATCACATCCTATTTGCTGTGAATCACTGATTTACAATGCCCCTTGGGGGAGAAAGTTGGCCGATGAAGATTGTGACTTTACCGATAAGTGTGCCGGGGATTTCATACTTTTCCGTTGTTTTATGCTTTCGAAACACAATTAGAAGTATAAAATTTCCGTTAGGCCCATTAGAACGGTTATGATAATTCAAGTATGCACACAACTAATCAGTTGACTTTCTTTTCGTTAAGCTAACAGGCAGGTTAGTTCCAGTATGTGTTAAAATGAGTTTGTTAGGAGCAGTACCTGCTTTACGACCTTCTTATTCAAGAGGTTTTTGAAATTGATTTAAGGGAGCGGAAGAAAATGGGGGCAGATTTCACAGCTTTCTTAGGCCATAAGTTGAATAGAGATAAAATTGAAATATTATGTCATGCACTAAATTCTAGATCATTAAAGCACGTTGATGAATTCATTAATTTCCTGTTCCCTCATAACCCTAAGGATGAGGATAAGCCTTTTACGGTTCATGAAGGAATTGGTGGCACTTTGGAAATCAGTGGACCTTGCGGAATGGATTTTACATTCTCGGAAAAGGTCTGTTATTTTCATCATTATATAAGATGGAGAAGCTTTCTCCTAGAGGAGGAGCTTCAACTTTATTTAAAGAAAGTTACTTTCGATTTAGCCCGTTATTTTTCATCAGAATATGCAGTTTATGTACCGGACAGTGGTTCAAGAGAGTCAGGGGTTCTAGATTTTATTTGGGAAGATGAAAATAAAGATATCCATTATATAAGGAATTGGCTTCTTGAACGTTGCGGAAGACCTAAAGACAAAATTATTGATATTTATAAAGAATACGAAGATTACTGGGATTCTGAAGGATATTACGTAGATTATTTTATTGATTTAAAGTAGGTTCTCATTCATCAAACGGTAACTGTTAGTGGAAAACAGCATAAGGCAATCTGCCAGTTGGTAGCTGCTCCTTTTTTCGTTAAGCTAACGAGGATAGTTGAAGGAGGAGTTTTAACTTCTCATAGAAGTTTTTTACTAGAGGTTCCAAAGAAGGAGGTGTCGGATATATGATAAAAAATGAAGATGAGTTCAATAGTTTATTATCAAAGAGGAATTCAGGTGAAGTTACATACGGTTTAGAATTAAAGAGTGCTATCGAGAAAGGATGTATATTGGAGGCATTTTTGAAGCGAATGGGCCATAATGCAGATGAAATAGAGGGTAACTGGAGAATGGTTGATAAAGATTATGCTAAAAAAATTATAATTTATGTTCTTTCGAAAAACATGACCCATGAAATTGATTTGAAGACAAAACCGATGGCAAATGAATTAAGTGAATATTTTTTAGATCAATTTCAGAAAGAAGCCTCATTCTATACAAACGCAAAGTTTGATTCGAAATCTGGTTACTTTAAGCTCTACTCTTGGACAACGATAAATAACTCACAATGGCATACGTTTGATACGGGAATAGTTGCAATGGACAATATACATATTGGAATCCTATGGGCAACGGACCCTTTATAAATGGATTTAAGACTGATTACTGATGAGCTATAACTAAATTCACGTTCAACTAACGGGAAACTATCGCTTAATGATGCCCCGAAGGAAGCCGACGACTAAGATCGGCTTCCTTCGCTGCGCTAACGGGGGCAGGGTAATTCAATAGGATATTAGTCTTTTATGGTAAGATTATAGAACAAGAAAAGATAGTTAAAGTCGTCGTTTTTAGAATGAACAGTATGAAATTATAGGAGAGTCCTAAAATGAAAAAGAAAATGAACTATTTAATCTTAATTATAACGATCATCTTTATGGTTGGTTGTACCAACGTAGAAGATACATCCAATACAGATGTAGAAACAGATTCACAAGAAATAACCACTGATACAACAACTAAGAATAGTGAAAAAAAAGCAGCTGTCAAAGCGGTTGTTGATGAACCAGTAGGAGAGGAAACATCAACACAACCAAATAACGAATTGTCTTTAGGATACAAGCTTATCGAAGTCGATGGTGGTGATTTGTCTGGGCATCGTGAACCTAACGTTGTTGTTGACATTGGATACGGAGACCGTGAATATTGGGCATTTACTAATGAATATGGGCAATTAGTGCGTGTCATTGCTGATAAAATTATTCTACAAGACGACCGTAACGAACCTGTACTATCGTCTGGCAGATACTACCCTGATGAGGCAAAGGTTCCGGGTGTCGAAAGTGACGTTTTAGATGAAGGACATATCATTGCTGATTCTCTCGGAGGGGTATCGAATGCATATAATATTACCCCACAAGATAGCACACTCAACCGACATGGTGATCAGGCTTATATGGAAGATGCGATACGCAAAGCAGGTGGAGCCACTAATTTTGAAGCGATTGTCACATATCCGAATACAGAAACCCAAATCCCTTCAAGTTACCAGTACACGTATACGTTAAAGGGTAACAAGATCGTTGATACATTTGACAATGTGAACCCTGATGATGTAAATGCATCACTCGGATTAACAGGCAGTGAGCCTTCTGACTCAACTAGTTCAAATAAAAACGCTGACATTTCTAGTGTTGATACAAACGGTAATGGACAGGTGACGATTAAAGAAGCTAACGCAGCAGGTTATAGTATGCCAATAACGAGTGATCATTGGTTATATCCATATATGCACGATGCTGATATGGACGGTATGGTAGGTGAGTAAGACTAAATAAGAGCAGTTTGCCGTCGCGGCAACTGCTTCTTCTCATTCAGCTATCGGGCAGGTTAGTTTAATGAAAAGGGAATAACACACCTCATATAGGATACTTTATCTCTAAAAGGGAGGGGAACACATTGCATGATATGATGAATAAGAGACAATTTATTGAGATGACAGTTAAAGAACAACGTTCTATAGTATTTAAGGTTAATAATCAAGAAGAATTTTTCCGTGGTGTTTCTAGAGAACTAAATGAGGGCTACCTATTTGTTGAAACAGAAGAAGGTATACACTTTAAATTTAAAATGGATGAAATCATTGAGATTTATGCTATCAAGTCTTCATCTCCAAAGCATAGTGCTATCCAATCCCACAGTTTGATGAAAGGTAGTAAGGATGACCTTGAAAACCTGGTACTCCAGTTTGAAAGTTTAAATGACGATGTAAAGAAACAAATTACCTCTTCTTTATCAAAAGTGCTTGGTAAGCAAGTGATCATTTCGAAAATGGATATAACTTCATACAATTTATCTGAAATTGAAATGATTGCTAACACGATAAAAGGATATATACTCACTATTAAAACACTGGATATTCGTTCTGAACTACTCGAATCATACAACAATATGGAGTTACCTCAAAAGATATGTTTTGAGAAAGGGCTAGATCACAATTGAGAATAAGCTATGGGAGGAAAAATTATAACCGCTAAAATAGAGGTCGGGCCCCTGGGAGGTGAGTATGTGAAAGAAGTAATTAAAAATGTTCTGTTAGGTACTGTAGTTTTTGTCGTTGGCTTTTCCATTATGCTGCTTCTTACAAGCTCAGATATTGAAGCTGAACTTACATATTATGCTGCCATAGCGTATGCTCTTTTATATTTAGCCAGTGTTATATCTGTCTGCACCGCAGTACTCCTTAAAAAGATGACTCAATTAAAAAAGTGAACTACTCATCATGCTAACGAGAAAAGATAGTTCAATAAAAAACCATCGTGATCGGCTGCTTTTGTTCAACTAACAGGCAGGTTAGCTTAACTAAACTTGCTAATTAGTTTGTTTATTAAGTGATAGAACATCCATAAGCATAGAGGTGTATGATAGATCTTACTTACTTGCGTTTATTCTGATGGAGATGATCTACAAAAAGTTTTGGACTACAATATATTATTGTGTGGGATATGTTTCTTTGAGCATGTCTATTGAAAGGAATGTTAATAATTGAAAAACAAAGTTCTAGTGATTATTGGTACTATTGCATTGTCTATCTCACTTATTTTTGGAGTTTCTATCGCTTGGAAAGATAATGTTGGTTTAAGATCTGAAGAAGGAAATAAAATTATAGAAAACAGTCCTAAAACATCTAAAGAACCACAAACACTAACTTGGGATTTGAAGGGCGACAAGGTGGACCCTGTAAAAGATTATTCTGTGACAATTGGATATTCACACATCAAACTTAATGTAAAAAATACAGGAGGACACTCTTTTAGAGTTGAAATAAAGCACAACAGTAAGAATACAGTTATTTTTAATGAAGACATTGCAGCAGATGAAATAGTGGAATTCGTAAATAATGATCTTATGCCGCTTGTTCCTTCGGGCGCTTATTCAGTAACTATTTATGGTGGATCAGGACTACCCAAAGGACAAGTTCTTCTTACACAGTCAAAAGTACCATATTAAAATATTATTATGAACAATGGAAAAGGGAAGAACTTCTGGGCTTAAAAAATGTCATGTTAATAGCTGGAGCAATATACAGAGTTAGTTTAAATCAATGAGAAAACTAGGTTTGAACTAACGGGAAACTTTAGTTAAATAGCACCAGTCTAAAACCTCTTATTTGAAGCAAACTAAAATTAATTGCTCTTATTAGGAGGTTTTATTGTGATCTTAAGTGAACTTTGGAATCATTATGAGGCGGATAAACGAATTCAAGGATTTAGCCCAAATACATTGCGTGCTTATGCTTCGCAACTCAAGATGCTGGTTTCGGATCTGGGGGATGTAGATATTTCGGGGGTAACTCTAAATCTCCTGAAGGAATACTTAGTAAAGCAATCAGATCGTTTAAAGCTAAGCAGCCTTGGGCACCGTATTCGCTTTGTACGTTCCTTATTTAAGTTTGCATATGAAGAAACCTACCTATCTAGCAATCCTTCCATTAAACTGCGTGAGCCAAAAATGGAGAAGCGGGTACCTAAGTTTTTGATGGAAGAAGAAGTGATACATTTAAAGATCTCTTGTCAGACCTTACGGGAAAGAGCTCTTCTTGAATTTTTGTATTGTACAGGTTGTCGTATAGGTGAGGTGGAGAAGTTAAACATTGAGGACTTGAACTGGGAAAGCTGCTCTGCCATAGTAAACGGAAAAGGGGCAAAGCAAAGAGAAGTTTACTTCACCACGGAGTGTAAAGTATGGTTGAAAAAATATTTAGACAGTCGCGAGGACTCGTGTAAAGCCCTGTTTGTAACAGATAACAGTCCAGTGAAACGAATGGCTATACCAACACTTAGATGGGCATTAAAGCGCTTAGCATCTCGTGGGGCGGTTGCCGCAAACGTGTATCCTCATCGTTTTCGTCATACCTATGCCTGTCAGTTGCTCGACAATGGAGCACCATTAGAATTTATTCATGGCATGTTAGGCCATGAAAAAGCATCAACTACACAAATCTATGCTCAACTACGCGGTGAACGACGGAGAGAACTATATCGGCGCTTTTTTTAGCTTTGTTAGCGGTAGATCTCGTTTAGGATCAGCCGCTATTCCACTATCGGGCAGGATAGTTTAATAAATGATATCGAAAATATCACCAAAGAACCGTTTTATATTTTGCCGAAAAACTTGCTAAAGTTTTCAGCCCGCCAGCTGATTTTGAGCTGGGGCTAGATAAGAACTACCATGATTCTCTAAAAAATGTAGGAACTCAGTGATTAGTCTCTTCAAAAAAGGGGTTGGATTGGAAAAAACCACTCTACACCTTTTTGCTAATGATGTTGGAGTCTTAGAAAAAGGCAGCTAGCAATGATAATAAATTACCGCTCATTTACGTTGCGAAGAGTTACTTGGGATACGGATGAATCTTGTGCTTCAATTAGATATACATTTAATTAGTTCATATAGAAAGTCAGGTTTTATAATAATATAACAATGGGATAAAATACCTATTTATAATCTATAGTACATGGTAAAATATTCTTACTATTGCCAAGTTTGTTTGATATTTAGGATTTGTTAGACCTATAAAAAAAGATACTGGGAAGTGTTAGTGAGAAGAAGTACATATGGAAAGCAGAGGGGTTTAGATCATGAAGAAACTTTTATTAACAGTATTAGCAAGTATATTGACTGTAAGCATGATAGGTTCGGGAAACGAAGCAGTTGCAGCTGCAAGCACTCCGAAGCAAGTAGAGGTATTGCTGAATACCGTAAAAATGAAGTTTCCAGATGCGAAGCCATTCCAGGATGGCCAAGGTAGTGTCATGGTTCCGATCCGCTTTGTATCTGCAGCGCTGGGTGCAAAGGTTACATACTCGAAGGTTGGCAAAGTATCCAAGGTTGGGATCTTCAGCAAAGACCATACAGTGGACATGACAATTGGGCAGACGACTGCATTGGTGAATGGTCAGAAAAAGGACTACGGTACGCAGATTATTCTGAAGCAGAACCGGACATTCGTTCCGCTGCGTCTAGTCAGTGAAGGACTTGGCCAAAAGGTAGAGTGGGACAAAATTGGCCGTTGGGTCTGGATCGGGAATAAAGACTTCCGGAGTACGGATGATAAGCAGTTTAAGATGACGAAACTGAGCGATTTCAAGGCGTATACAAAAAGTGATGTTATGTTCAAGAACATTAATGATGAGAAGTATTCAGGCATAAAGATCATCAAAGAAAGTGACCTTCCTATCCAATTAGGAAATAGCCAGGTGGTATATAGTATGGATGTCATCAAAAGTGCAATTACGGGAGATGATGAAGTTCAGATTCGTAGTAATCATAGAGGAAACCCTATTGCCTTTTTGATCAAAAATAATCATGCAAAATCGCGAGGAGTCATCGACGTAGCTTTTATTAACAATGGTGACAAAACAGGGCTGAATTACTATCCAGTTTTGAGTCAGTCAGATAAATTTCAGAATGGAAACTACATTCAAAACTACACAGACTGGATGAATTTTAAAATTACTCAAGCTGATTATATTCTTCTTAGAGATGGCGATCTCGACAATTATGCCGTAGCGATCGTTAATCCCTTCAAGTAAAGGACAAAGATTGAATGAAAAAGACAATCAGCTCGATACTGACAACTCGGTTAGCAAGATTCGTAAAAAAAAAGGGGAAGATGAGGGGAGAACAAAATTCATGAAAAAAATCTTAGTTACTCTTATTGCTGGACTTACCGCTGTAACAACAATAATGGGGGGATCGTCCATACAAGCAGCTGTATCGTTTAAAGACGTTCCAAGCAATCACTGGGCTAAAACATCCATTGATTCAGCAGTATCCAAAGGATACTTCAAAGGATATAGCAATGGGACATTCAAACCATCTGCTTCAGTTACACGTTCTGAATTTGCTTCGTTGCTTGCACGTGTGTCTAAAGCAGATCCGAACGTCGATATATCCAATGTATTTAACGATTTATCCAATCATTGGAGCAAAAAGGAAGTTGATCGTGCAGTTTCTCTGGGATTCATAAATCCTGCAGACTATCCAAATGGTTTTAAACCAAATACTCCTATTACCCGCGAAGAAATGGCTAAGTGGATTAGTTCCGGTTTAGCAGCCGCCGACACTGACTTCAAAAAAGCATTGGAAGATACTAAAACAACGCTTGTACCAGTTAAGGAATCATTCTCTCCAGGAATTTCAGAAGCTAAAGCTCCGTACATCTCAGTGGTTATCGGAACAGGAGTGATGACTGGATATCCAGATAACTCATTCGGGGTGACCCAAACAACCACTCGCGCAGAAGCTTCTGTAATATTGCTGAGAATCGCAAATATGGAAGGTAAAAAGGCTTCTTCATTTTCTGATCTGAATGAGATTAGGGCCGTTGGGACAACAAAATCTAATTTGAGTCAAGTGACACCTTTTTCAACAGCAAATGATAAAACATATGCAGTGATTTCTGGGAAAACAAAAACATTATCAAATGGTGCGGGTAAAGTATCCTTACATCGAACCATCTATATTAATACTACTAATTGGACTAACAAAAAGAGCGTTTATGCACCGTTCTTTGTATCGGAAGAAAATAAAGATTTCTACAAAGAAAACACTAATGTCATTCCGGTATTCCATGAGATTACAGTCTACCCTAAAGCGAAAAATTTTAGTTCTGATCATATCAGGACTGGACTAACTACTGCTTTGAGTGGTCAAAGGATTGCTCCTTCTTCACTACCTGAAAAATACGGTTACTTAACGCTACCGGTGTATAACACTGAACAGTTCTTTGCTAAGTATAGTGCTACTAATGGCGTGAAGTTATGGATAAAAGAAAATAAGAACGTAGATCGAGAAGGGTTAATTGGTATGTACTATATGGATGATGGATCTGCTTTGTCTCTATACAATAAATAAAATCAATGCTTGGATGAATTGGCTGGTTCCATTTCAGATACTCGAAATATGATAGCTCATGCTAAAACAAACTATAAGCCAAAGGGAAAAGAGTGCCCATTTGAACAACTTGAAGAATTTTCTAGCTGCCTAAAAGTAGTGGCAACCCAAGTAATATGTTGGTTTGCGAGACAACACTAAGACAGCAGAATAGTCTAATTTTCACAACAAAACCTGAAAACTAATACATTCCATACGAGATAAGAATTAATGACTATGACAACATGTTATGGTCATTTTTTTGTCTCATCAGTATATCTGGAGAATTGACATAAAGTTGCCTACCAGTCTGGAAAATGTCGGGGGACAACTCGGATATATCTTTCAGCGGACGTGGAGGTATACGGTTTAATACGCATGGACTCAATAATTGTACATTGACACAAAGTTACCAACCACGTCATACATACATGTCGAGGGACAAAAACATGGTCCCATTGAAGTCGATATTCGTGTGTCTGTTTAGGTCATGTAAGAAAGTTAGTTTTGACCGTCATTTCAAGAGCAAAGTTGTAGAAGAACTTCGGTACTCTTCCCGAAACGATAATTTAATAGAACCAAAAAAAGCAGTCGACATTAAATTGATCGGCTGCTTTTTTAATGGTAGAGAAGGGGTCATCACACTTGATGATAATGTTGACGAATATCCTCCAGTGAAAATTTTTAGATAAATTATTTGATTTCTCAATACCTCACATTCCCTACCTCTTTTTATTATATATCTTCCCAAAAAACTAAAAAGTATTCAAGTTATTTAGTATTAATATATTAATTAAATTATTAAGTAATATGAATACTCATATATTTCATGATCTATTAAATAACTTTAACATATAAGTATTCAGTTTATTTAATAAAGGATTGCTAACAATCAGTTTAAACAAAATTATTAGTGTAATGTAAAGGTGAGAGTCTACATTGGTTTACCGTAGTAAATATTATGTAAACTTGATAAAGGTAATACACTTGTATATTTCTAAAGTAGGTGTCTTTACCTCCAAATTTTAAGCTCTTTTGACTTAATGCAGCTACATATCGTTAGAGAACACCTCACAAAATGAGCTAAAAGAGAAAAGAAATGATCTTCAAGAGGACCGTACGTGCTATAATAAAGTGCACCAAATCCATATTTTGCGCACTTTAAGTTTAAAGGTAATTTTACTACTGATGATGGGAAGTTGTATGTGAATTTCAATCTTCATAAGTTTTATATTTATGCAAATTATAAATATAAATAGATATTTTTATATATTTTATAATTCATTTACTTCTATAGATGTATTTTGAATGTGATTAAGAGATTAATGTTTGGAGGGAAAGTTAATGAGTAATCCTTATGAGCTCGAGGATTTGTATAGTGAGCAGCTTCGAGCTTTTCGAATATACCTGAAGCAATCCGGATACACGGCCTCAACACAAAAAGAATATATGAGAGAGTGTTTGACCTTTCTAGACTCATTAAACGGTTCCCTGCCGCAGGAGGTAGGGAAATTGCATATTATGGAGTTTCTAAATGATAAACAAGCAGCAGCAGATATAACACGGAACAGAACTCTTTCCGCTATCAGGACATTTTATACGGCATTAATGGATTTTGAGCTTGCTTCTAAGAATCCGGCTGCAGAAGTGAAAAAGTCCAAAACGGAAAAAAATAAGAAGCCCGTGTATCTTGAGGAAGAGGATCTCACAGAGAGCCTTAAATTTATCGAAGGGCGTTACCGAAACAGAAACATAGCTATATTCTTACTTATGGCTTACTGCGGATTACGGGTAGGGGAAGTTCACCGGTTGAATTTAAAAGATCTGAAAAAGACTAAAGGAGTAATAGAAGTATTTGGTAAGGGTAGAAAATGGAATGAAATACCCGTTCCAGACGTTTTACTAGACTACCTACTAGAAGTTGAAAAAGAGAGGATTTCGCCTTATAGCCTTAGGGAAGATGCATTCTTTGTATCTCAAAAAGGGAGAAGACTCTCGATCAGACAGATTCAAAAGCTAGTTAATCAAACATTTGAAGCATTCAAAAAGAGTAATCCAAATGTAAGTGATATGAAACTATCTTGTCACAAGCTAAGACACTCATTTGCTACGATGCTTCTCAAAAATGGAATTGATATACGAGTCGTAAAGGAACTTATGGGTCATTCATCAATAGAGACTACAATGATTTATACTCACGTTAACGATGAACAAAAGAAACTGGCTATGGCAACCATGAATGTTCCTTTAGATTCTATCGGCCAATCAAGTGTTTATTTGCAAGAGACCCCTCATCCTTAGATGATTAACAACTCATCAGCAATGAAGGATACGAACTGAACGCATCTAAATCGAATTGATATGAGTTGAAATATCATTAATGAAATATAGTTTAATGTGATAATGTGAGTTCAAAGTGAGAGGCATGATAACGCCTCTCTATAATTCTTTTTTTTCTAGTCATCTGACTTCTTAGACTGCATGTCTAGCCCTGTAATTGGCTCAGAATCTGGAGTATAGAGACTTATTTCGACAATAGACTCCACCAAGCGTATAATTATAAATATGGCTAAGATCAAGATAGAAGTGTTTGTATAAAAGTCATTCCCCGTAAAATAGCCAATGATTAATCCTGAAAACAGAAAAACAAATTTAATAATATTATCACTATTTGTTAATCTAAATACATAGACTATTATCCCAATAAAAAATGCTTCAACTGCTGTAAAGTATGCTACGGCACAGAAGGCCAAACATACTGTGATAAGGGCAGTGTCTATAAAAAACATCCGAAGTTCTACTTTTTTTAAAATTACCAGAGAAATCAAGCTTAACACAATTAATAAACATAAAATTATAGCTATTGGCCAGTTGGCATCCATAATGAACAACACTCCTTATTTTGAATTCTTAGAATTAGATGGACCGTCGTTGTCCGAATTAATCCATTGTTTTATCCTCCCTTTCTAAAGACAAAAAAAGCACCACTATAAACCTTAGAGGTTATAGTGGTGCTTCCACATTTCAACGTATTTATTTCATTCAATTTTATCATATTAAACTCAGATGCTCAAAGAGTATTTAGGCTTGTTTGACTGATGGTTGTACTTTATACTAAGATTAATCAAATATCTTGAATCTGGAAGCACCAGACTGCTCTAAAAAGCGGTTTGGTGCTTTTTTTATTTTATTGAAGGAGTGACTTTATGTATTACCGTAGAACAAAAAAATGGCTAATAGCGTTGGCAATTTCAGTTCCTATCTTATCTGGCTCATCTTTGGTGTATATTCTCCAGACAGAAAAGCAACAGAGTATTGGGAGCTTGCAGCTACCCAAATATCGTGTTGTCGTAATGTCTGACAACCACAATACTACAGTGGATACGCATGCTGAAACAGTTGGAGAAGTATTGACACAGCTAAATATTAAATTAGGTACTCAAGACATTGTAGAGCCTGCTGCGACGGTAAAGTTGACCTCTAATACACAAATTAGAGTTACGCGGCTTGCGAAATCTGAAAAAGAATATGAAGAAGAGATCCCGTACACAATAGTAAAATATAATGATCCTGATCTGTTTATCGGTGAGGAAAAAGTAATACAACAAGGGATACCAGGGAAAGAGATAGTTAGTCGATCTACAGTGTTAGAAAATGGTCAAGTATCGTTAGAACACGAACGTTTACGAAGAGTGGTCCATCCCTACACGCCAGAGGTTATTGCTGTAGGGACAAGGGTTCCTGAACCTAAAGTAGAGTATAACCATACTGATGTAATTGAAAATATAGCTGCTACAGAAGATGATAATATCAATCAACCACAAGAGAGTTCAATAGTTCTCGTAGAAAACAAGAAAAAAATCACCACGATTGAGGAAAGACCGGTAGAATATAAATTTATTTTGGAAGAGGTTGAATTAACTGCATTTACAGCAGGTGTTGAGTCTACTGGTAAGGATCGAGGGCATCCACAGTATGGTATTACAGCTTCAGGAGCTACAGTGGAAGAAGGTCGAACAATTGCAGTTGATCCAAGTGTAATACCAATGGGTTGGTGGGTGTACATTGAAGGTGTAGGCTATCGAAAAGCGGAGGATACAGGTAGTGCGGTAAAAGGTAATATCATTGACGTATTTATTGAAGATCTCGACAGTGCGATACTTTTTGGTCGACAAAAGAACAAAATGGTGTACGTAATTGGCCCGAACAAACCCAAATAACTTAGTTATTAGGAATTACATATTAATTAAACCTTAATTTAACATTTTTTGCCCCTGTCAAATTAATTTAGAACGTACAAATGCGAAGCACTCATCGTCCTTTAAGGGCGGTGCGTGCTTTTTTTATTCGAATTTGCTTTTAAATCTATACAAATTGAATTTGATACTTTGATAGTAGGTCTGAGAGAAAAGCGTCTATTATAAAAAATACTAAGGAGTCTAGTACTTGTATAGTGGAGAGTTTTAGTCATGTAATAATTAAATTGTTCGATTACAAGAAAAACAGATGAGCAATAAATTAATTGGTCAATTAAGAAGCGTCTAGGTAGTGTCTTTACGTATTAGATAGATAGGGATTACGCTGTTGCCTTTTAATCAGTATAGAAAGCAACTAGTAGGCCTAATTTAGAAGTGTTATTTAAATTTAAAATATCACTTTAGTACATATCTTTCAGTATCCTTGAATAAATAATGGAGGGTAGTGTCGATAAGGATAGAGAAGTATACTTAATCAAGCTGGAGGAACAACATGAAGGCTTTTCTGTTCAAAACGAAACAAGTGAAAATCATTCTTATAATTGCTATTTTACTACTTACTATTTTAGGTCTATTAAATCAGACATACTATAACTCTACTCGAGAAGCGCTAATTTACGAGCAAGTTGAAAAAATGAAAGCTGAAGCATTAAACATTAGCATCTCTATTCAATTATCACATAGGGGGGGGAGGTCATTAGAGAATTTAATTGAACAGAATGTAATGTCAACTTCATTACGAGAGGTAACGGTGTTTGATCCATCCATCTTTCTTAAACAACAGAGGAAACATCAGAAAATTGGTGATACAGAGAATTATGATCAAGGAATCCTTTTCGGTACTTACCAGTATGAGATTGAAGAAGATTATGATTACGTGAGAAGGGCATATGAGGGTAAAAAAGAATTCACCTTTGAAACTGAAATAGACCGTAAACCCATTCTAAAAGCTTACTTCTATTTCCATCTTGGGTATCCGGTGATCATTAGTATAGTATCGGACATTAGCAAAATTAATAATTACATGGTCTCATTTCTTCTTAAAATGCAGTTGCTGATTGGAATTTCTACTCTACTCGTATTGATTGTACTAGGAATTATATCGAGAAATTACACAAGTAACATAATTATGGGGCTACAATCTGAAGAGGCAGCATTTTTTAGTAACATGGATCTTCTCTTCACTACGGTTAAGGAACAACGACATGACTTTAATAATCATATGTCCACTATTCAATCACTAATAGCTACTGAGCAATATGAGGAACTTAGAAAGTTTACAGATGAGATGATTGGAGAAGTAACAATTATTAATGATATCATCAATATTAATTCTCCAGCACTAGCAGGTTTGATACAAGCTAAATTAACATATGCTTCAAACCATAAAATTGCATTTAGTTATGAGATTAGCAGCATGCAACTCGAATTTTTAAAGAGTACTGATCTTGTAAAAATAATAAGTAACCTGATTGATAACGCCTTTGACACTGTAAAAGCACTACCTGAGCAAGAAAGAAAAGTAGAGCTGACTGGTTACTTAGAAGATGATCGATTGTTATTCAAAGTATTCAGTAGTGGTCCTCCAATTCCTGAAGATTTAATTGATAAACTCTTCGAAAAAGGATTCAGTACCAAAAAGGATAAAGGACATCATTCTGGATTGGGTTTATATATAGTTCAGAGGATCATTAAACGATATCATGGCCGCATAACTGTTGATTCAAGAGTCAATGGAAACACATTTACTATTTCGATACCTATAAAATCAAAGGAGATCTGTTCTCTCTAAGAGGTTTACCGTCTCTTCCGATTATGATAAAATGAATCAGAAATGAATACATCTAACGCGAAGCACGCGCATGTCCTAAAGGACTGCCGTGCTTTTTTTGCGTTTCGAACTACTTAGGAGGGATGACAAACAATAATGATTGCTCTAGATGCATTATTTGTTGATCAATACGTGGAGCTTGAAGACAAACAAGGTAATATGTTGGTTGCACAAATCAAAGCTATTGATTCAGAGACATTTCGAATTGGCTCCATTGTGGTTAAACATCGGATATCGATACCTAAACTCGTAAAGAAGGAGGTTTACATATATTTTGCAGGAGGATCAGGAGAAAAATTTCAATTCAAGACTTGTGTTCTTTCCCAATCTAGAGGTGAACCAGTAGAGCTACAGCTTTCCATTCCAGAGGACGTTTCCATATTAACGGTACAAAAGAGAGAATTTTTTCGGGTACCTGCAACCGTGAGTTTTAAACTTGATGTTGGAATAAGTGATCATCCGATGAAAAGTTATATCACGAAGGATATAAGTGGAGGTGGGCTTTCATTTATAAAAGATGGACATTTGTTTGAATACAATTCGGAAGGGCTCAACGGATTATTATTTATCGAAACAAGAGATTCTACTCATGAAATTCCCTTTAGAGGGAGATTCGTGTATCAGAATTTAATTGAAAGTGGTCTTCAAATTGCATTAGAATTTACAGATATACGGGAATCACATCGAGACATTATAATAAAATATTGTATGAGAGTTCAATTGCAGCGTAGACTTTAGCATGAATAGTCGGTCTAATATTAACTGCATTAATGATTTATGATGCTAATTTCTAATGACGTAAGCATGTTGAATTAAGAATATTTATGAATAATCCAGCACCCCATCAAAATCAATGAGATAAAATGTAGTGATGGGGTGCATGTTTCTTAATTGTTATAGGAAATTATTGTGATATAATGTAATATCTAAAGAAAGGTTGAAAGGACGTGAGCGATGAGTTTTGTTGGAAAAATTGAAGTAGAAGGTAGATTATCTATCCCTAAAGAACTTCGAGATAGGAGACATATTTATTGCGGTAGTGAACTCATCATTAAAACAGAAGTGGATAAGTTGATTCTTATAATTCCTCAATCAAATTGTATACTTTGTTGTAAGAACACAGGCTCGAAGCTTATTGATTTTAAAGGAAAAATTGTGTGTTATCAATGCCTAAAGATGGTGAAAGCTAACTCTACATCGTTAGAGAAAACTGAAGAACTACTTGATAAGACAAGCAGAACCTCTAATCTGATTAAAATGAAAAAGTTAATTGAACTAGATCCTGAGATTAAGCAATATCAAATTGCTGAAATATTAGGCATTTCTCGATCTAGAGTTTCTCAAATGAAAAAAAGTCAGAAAACGAGTTTATAACAAAGAGAGTATTCGGTTGCAATCAAACTGAATAGCGACAATGCAGTATGATTAGTTATTACATAGAATATCACTGAACTCCTAGTAGGAACATAGAAACAAAGTCTGAGACCCCTCTTAAAAAAGATTGGGTAATGCCTTTATGGGAATTCTATAGACAGATTGTATCTCAGGGAATATAATGGAACTAATTAAATAAGAGAAGCGAGGAAGCACCTCGCACTTAGTCATTACTAAGTGTGAGATTGCTTCCTCTTTTTGCGTTTTAAATTAGTACAGGGGGTTAGTCATGAATACGTTGGATGTAGTAATCAATCTGCTTGAAACAGGAAAATCATTATCTTTGTTAGATAATCAAACAAACGGAAAGATGAATAAAAGGGACGCGATACATAAAATTGCCCAGATAATTAATGAACTCCTTGGTTATGATCGTACTACGGTTGTGACAAATTATATTGATGGAAAGCTGAATCTGAAAAATACAATTCTTAAATTAGTTGTTAAAGACATTGAAATATCAATTCCCTATCCACCAGAATCGATTGTAGGTAATATTGGACATTCTTATTCGAATTCAAATCTAGTCACACTACCTATTAAAAATCCAGTACAGTCATATTTTCATGGTAAATGTATTGAGGCTGTTCGGAAAGCCTCTGAACAATATGGTAGTTTTCTCTCAAGAAGTGATTACACAACTTTCGCGCAAAACAATCAAGGTTATCCTTGTGCAGAAACCATAATTAAATACCTGGGACAAGGTTCGACAAAGTGGAAAATAGCTATATCGAATGCTTTACAGTTAAGGTTGGCAAAGTAAAGCATCTATCGAAATTATTAAATTTATTTGTAGGGGGAGAAGAGAATGGCTCATTATCTTAAAGTAAACAAAGGAACGGAACAGTGGAGTGTTATCCATCATCAGTTTACATATCATGAAAAGTGGTTTAAATATAACGATGAAATTAGTAGTTTTTTAGGTTGGGATGTTAAGGAGGAATTTGGACTATATATGAATGTAGAAGTTTTAACACTAGAAAGGGAACACCTAAAAAAGTATAGGCCCGAGTGGATCGAGCAATTTAAAAAAAACTCCAAACCGGCTGAGGCTAAAATAAAATCGCATGTTAATAAATCTTGGATCAAATTATGTAAGGAATTGGGGTTAGAAGTTGCAAGATTCATTGATGTTAGGATTTCAACTGCTCTTCTTAATGAGCGTATTAACGTTCATCAACTGGAGGATTATTATATAGAAATACATAGTGAGAAGATCTTTTTGCCAAATAATTATAACTGGGGGGAAGAAGTTGATACTCCATCCTTTTTAAGATTACAAGCCGATCATATTGAAATAAAGAAACTACAGAGTGCGTGAATGTCTTACAGGCACTGATCAAAGACCATCTAAATTTTAATGAGTATTTATTTGATGTATTTACAAAATGGGCTTCCTGCGTGTTACATCTAAATCCACTTGTACTTGCCAGAGCATTATTGTTTGTTTACACGCAAGATACTCAAAGGATATAATAAAATTAACTGAATAACGACACGAGGAAGTACCTCCTTCAACTGCTTAGGCTGTTGCATGAGGTACTTTTTCTATTTATAAGGAGTGAAATGGACCGTGAGGAAAATCATCCGCAGCATTTCATTATTCGTGGTTTTATTTATTGCTAATGGATGTAATCAGTCAACAAGTGTCTTACCTACTTTGCATGATTTAACCGAGAATTCCTTCATTGCTTACGATGAAACAATATTATCAGGTAAACAAGTGAATAGAGTATTGGACCGTTATACAGAGGTGGTACCTATAGTTGTTGTGAAAGACGGAAAAAATTATGTTTTTGGAGGAAAACAAGTCCTAATGGATTCAAATTTCAAAAGAACTACTAGTGATATTCTCGATAAAGAAACTCTTATAAACTTTGAAGCAACCTATAAAAGCCTTGTAGTACGTGACCTAAACAATGATATTGTGGGTATTAAACTAATAGAGAGCATCCCCTAAGATCTCTCTTGAGTTCATTTAGATTCTTAAAAGTTTGATTAGACACCAATTCATTCAATATTCACTTGGTTTTATGTACAAGCTGATGTATAATCTAAAGTAATTGAATACCCGGAAGAGGAAGCACCTCAATAGGACCACATGGTCTTATTGAGGTGCTTTTTTTGTTTTTTCGGTACAAATTAACGAGGGAGTGTTATCAATGGAAATTGAGAAAAAAAGGAACTCACTAAAGAAAGGGATAATGGTATTTACCTTAATGGGATTACTAGTAGTTCTTCTTATGGTTCTTTTATCAGGTTTTAAATCAAAAGAGGAATTCCCCACTTTTCAGGATGTAGACGGTAAGATAGAAGTCATGGCAGGAGAGTACAAACTTGATAAACAAGCTTATATAGGTGATCCACAAGCGCCGGTTAAGGTCATTGAATTTGTCGACTACAAATGTCCCTATTGTATGGCCTGGAATAATGACAATTTCGATAAATTCAAAGATAAGTTTATTGATACAGGCAAAGCCCAACTCTATATAGTTAATTATCCTTTCTTAGGCCCAGACAGCATAAAGGCAGCAATGGTAGGAGAAATTCTTTGGAGACAAAATCAAGAGGCGTTTTGGGAGTATCACCATGCAATTTATAAGAACCAAGGAGAAGAAAGAACCGTTTGGGCGAATGAAAAGTTCCTACTTAAATTAATCGATGATTATGTACCGCATGGTAATTCTAAATTGGTTGAAGAGAGCTTAAAGAAACTAGAGGGGTTATATGAAGTAAAAGAAGATTTTAAAATTACCTCCATTAATGGCGTTGCGAGTGTACCAACATTTGTTGTAGAGGGAGATAAATACGTTAATCCTAGTTTAGAACAGCTATCTGAGATCATAGAATCAAATATGTAGATATTAACTCAAACTCATTTTATATGATCACTAAATTTGGTATGTTTTCTCAAAACCAACAGGGGAATTAGTTGTTCAATTTAATTTTACATACAGAGAAATCAAACAGCAGGGGGGATCCTCTGCTGTTTGATGTTTTTCTTGAGGAACCTACGAAAAAAGAGAATACTTCGAAGATCTTCACCGGCTCCGTGATAGTCAAAAGCTCTAGATCCAAATAGAAAGTAAAATTAAGGAGCTTCCACCCTGGAATTTTTCTAAGGGATACAGTGAGCATCATCTCTGTCGACGAAATTGTAATTTGAATAGTCATACTTACTGATTAACTCAGTTATTGATCTCTTCGTCGATGCTGAGCTAACTATTTTGTACGCTTGTATTGTGACTGAATGCTGCAGAAGGTAAGTCGTTGGCTTTACCAGATGAATAAGTATTTAAGCTAATTACTATGATAAAAACATTGAATCTTATGTCCAGAGTTGCTAGTACTACATAGGTATTTAAATATTTTATTCTGTGGAGTAGAGTAATCAATTATTGTCGTAGATATCTTTTAGAAATGTAAAGAGATAAAATTCAGATCCTTGGGAATATGTTCATATATTTTGGGATATAAATAGAAATATCAATATATCAAATTCGGGGAGTGTTCATTATGGAATTGCGTAAAGACAGTTGGGACGTTGAAGCAGATTTGTTTTTAGCACAGACTGTATTACAACATATCGAATCTGGAAGTACACAATTAAAAGCATTTGAAGAAGCTAGTGAAAAATTAAAAAGATCAAAAGCAGCGTGTGGTTTCCGCTGGAATGGATCCTTACGTAAAAAGTATGAGGACGCTATTCGAAAAGCTAAACAAATCCGAAATCAAAACAAAAGTGATGGAAGTATTGTAACTATAACTAATTCAAATACGATTGCTCATGAACTGAGTCCCATAGAAGAAGATAATACGGTTTATTCACTTCAAGACCCCATTCAACTAGACCAAGAGTTTGTAGTTACCTTTAATGAAATTATGGATAATCTGAATTCACATATTTCGTTGCTAAGAAAGATGACTCTAGAATTAGCAGGTCGTCTCGAAAAAGCGAATAATAAGAATGAGAAGTTGAAAAGTGAATATGCAAACTTACAAAGTGAAATAATTAACGCTGTTGACATGAATGTTTTTATGAGACTCGCTGATAAGATATCAAATAATAAAATGGAACAAATAACTGGGTAAACAAAAAGCAGCCGCGAGCTGCTTTTTTTATTTTCTTCAAGCTTGTGAAACATCAACTTAACTAAAAGATCAGGAGCAAAATGGATTATAAGTATTTTTGGGATATTATACCTATATCCTTTGATCATTTAGTGGTAGAATATTCTTGTTATTGGCAAGTTTGATAGGTATTACGGAACAGAAAACTACATTCAAGATTATGGGAAGGACGTGTAAATGAGCAGCATAACACATTCACATAAGAGCAGATCCCTAATAAAACTAACTCAATGTAGAAACACCCCACGTAACATTTAGATTCAAATTAACAAATCTGTTTAATCTCAATCTGAAAAAAAGGTCAATCCTAAAGAATACATAGCTTATATCAAGGAAGTATAGTCTGCTTTTAACATGTGGAGCGTGAAAGAATTGAAAAATCCGACTCAACTCTTATTAAGTGGTGCATTGGTATTGGGGATGTATTGATTCACCGGAAACACAAATCAGGCTGCAGTTACCTTATTTAAAGATGTACCTGCCTGCCATCGATGCAGCCGTAGCGAATGGCTATTTCAAAGGATATATTTGTTGGCACATTTAAGCCAGGTATGATGGTAACCCGTGCAGAGTTTGAAACATTTCTGGCTTGAGTGAGGAAGAAGTAAATGATGCAGTTCTTTAGGTTTCCTAAAACCCTCGGATTATCCGAATGGGTTTAAACCAAGCACGACGTTGACACGCGAAGAAATGGCGAAGTGGATCATCTACCAATGTGATTCAAAAGACTTATTATTGAATTTATTTTTTTCAAATTATCGATTAAGGGGACCTTATGAAAAAACTTAACTTATGCTTTCTTATTGTTATATCGCTCTTACTAATGGCTAATCCTATATCAGCAGCATCCACATCCTATGATTCTCTGCCTACGCCAGATTGGAGCATTGCACATAAGGATAGCTCTGACATTATAAGAAAAGTGGCACACTTTGCAAGAACAAAGGATTATCTTTATTTTATGGATTCGTCAGGGAAGGTCACCGTGTATAAAGAAAAAACCAGAGCTAAAGTTGGGACAGTTGATGTCATTTCATCTTCCCGTGTGATTTTTGCGAAATTTGGTTATAAAAATGAAATTTTCTCTAATGGAAATATGTCATTTATTACTGCTTACATGGATGAAAAAAAGAATCGAGAATTCTTCCAACTCCGTGTGTATTCTCCAAATGGTAAAAAACTATGGGGTTATACATTTACAGAGAAATCCTCCGACGAAGTAGGATCTTACATCATGAATGATGGTACACTGCTTGTTCATTTAAAACTAAACACCTCCAAATATGTGACATATCGTTTCAGTGCCGATGGTAAACTACTCAATAAGAAATCAATTAACGAATTTATGTACTACAAACAAAATGGCTTTATTACCACTCTTTCTAATTGGTCCTCAGCAGGTGAATACAAGTCTACGCTTTCCTTTTATGACGATCACTTGAATAAATCATTTAGTTACCGGAATATTGGTTTGTCTTTTATGGGTATCTTAAAAGATAAAACAATGTTATTTACAAAATTTGATCAAGGAGAGACAACGGCAGTTATTGCTAAAAACTCACAAGGAAAAACACTCTGGACAAAAACACTGCCAGAGTCAGCTGGTCCTTATATTGGTAATACGAAAATTTCAACTAACTCATTTTTAATGAAAAGTAAGACTTCGATTTACGCTTTTGACTCAAAAGGATTTATAAACAAAACCAAAATATCATCAAATTCTTTTGAGTTATTTGAATCGGATGAAGGTTCAACCATTCTTTTTCAAGATCAAAACCAACTTGGAATTCTGGATCGAAAATCACTAAAAATTAAATCACTGTACAAATTCAACATGGATTTAGGAGACGGACAATTATACTATGAAGGTAAGGGGATAGTTTACGTCCTGAATTATGCTTCAAGTAATGTGAGTAAATTTACTCTTTCATATTGAATTGAATGACGACCTCTCAAAAGGAGGCCGTCGTTTCTATTTCAGAAATCTTCAGAAAGAAAAAAGAAAGAAGAGCTTCTTCAGGATCTAATTGAACGTTTTAGTTAACTCAAGACTTTCTTGCAATGATGGCTTTCCTCATCCTGTAAGTCGTTTCGTAATACGTGCCGGAATCAAATAATGCAATATAAGAACTGCTTTGCAAACAGGATTCATGTCCTTACGATAAACAACATATGTTGCCTTGAAGGCGCCTGTTCTGCTCTCAGCTTATGATTGATCTCCATCTTGCTCGATAGCCATCCATTTCGCCTCATTCCCATGTCTGTTCGTGATACAAAATTTATGTAAGTCTTGGCGTTTCTTTGTGCTTACTCAATATTTAGCTTTCTTTTAACCTATAGCAGAAGGTAGATCTATTATTTTGACAAAGAATTGTTAGGTAGTTTATTTAAGCTGAGAGTTTATCGTTGATACTCCATTCCAAGACGAACGCATCCAACCATTAATTATGGCAATTATCTCACTCGAGAAGATTGAGAATGAATCCTTAGTTTGTAATGATGATATACCTAAAATAAATTGATTTGGATCGGAGAGTACTAATGAAAAAGATACATAATATAGCGGTTATAATCGTGTTGTTACTTGTTTTAGAGTGGACTGTTCCTGGAAAATTAGCTATGGCTAATGAGATTCCAACCGATAGTAGAGATAAGATCTATTTTGAATGGATGCAAGATTCGAACTTTCGTAATAGAACAGGAGACGCCATTATTCGGAAAACTACAGTAGACTATCATACAGGTTTATTTACCAGTGAAGACACAGTGGTAGATTATGTAGATAAGTCTTCGGAGTACAACTTCAGAAAGATTAAAGGCATGAATACAAAAAATCCATTGATAAGCTATTCGATCCTACAGAGTGGTTCCACCGAAAAAATTGTGAAGTATGATAGCCGCACTAAGGTATTTTCCATTATTGCTAACCGAAATACAGCGAATGGAAGGATAGACGGCGTTTATCCAGATGCAAACATGTATGTAGTAGAGAAAGGAAGTCGCGAATACCTGGTGTACTCTATATCGACCAATAAGCTTATACATACAGCCAAAGAACGACCTACCGAGCATAACGATATATTTGTGACGAATGTATTGTATCGTAATTATTTTGATCCAGCACCTAAAGTAGGCGCATTATATGTCGAGGCAGGATTATATTTCGATTCAAAAAACTATACCTATGTTACATATCCTGGTGAATTCCCCTACGAGATCAGGCCTGATGGAAGTAAACTGAAACTTAAATCTTATCAAAAAAACAACTCAGATGACTTTGTGTACAAAAGAACATTAAGTTCTTCTGTTGTATATAAGCAAACGAAGAAAAAAAGGTCATACAAGCATGAGCTTATTATTCATGGTAAGTCACATACTTTGTTAGAGTCTGATACGAGCAGAGCAAATTATGCATTTGGTATCGCTCAATTTAGCCCTCATGGGAAATATGTTGTGCTGTGGGTCAACTACACAGAGAACGGTAGAAGAGTCAAAGGTAAAGAGGAGTACCGTATATTTGATACCTCTAATGGGAAGTTAATTCAAACAATACCGATTAATTCGACAGGTTCATCTTCTGCAATCGACTATGGCATGAGTTGGATGGGTGGCACCGATCATATTATTCAATCTGGCTTGCTAAATTTTGGAGCGTATCGAATTGTAGGCTCTGATCTGATGACACCTCGAAGATACGGCAATGTCGTTGATTACTCACACGCAGATTCCTATTTCTATACGTTTGGCATGGATAATTATTTAACTATTAATGACCCTATACCAGTTAAATTCAAAGGCAAGTACATGCAATATGGGGGACAAGGATCGTTTCGAACGACGGACCTGACAATATATTCTCCAGTAGATGAACTTGTAAAACTGCTGGGGGGTAACATAGATAACAGCAATGGCAAGATCACTGTGACTTACCAGGAGAGTTCTTTTACTCTAAATCGCAGTAAGCAAATTGTATGGAAGAATAGAGTGTATTATCCGTTACGGGAGTTATTAACCGGGATATCCCTGAAGCTCCTGGTTGACACTAACTATCTAACGTCGAATGACTGGAGAGAACTGCAGATAATAAAATAACGTTTCACAATGAAGTTACAAGATCGAATTCATTATTTAAATCAATAATTTTAAGGAGCTACTTTATGAGAAAAACACTATTAACACTGACCGGTTTTATTTTTCTACTCTTAATGACGGCTACTCCTATGTATGCAGCACCAACATCCTATGACTCCCTACCTAAGCCAGACTGGGTTGTTACACACGATGAAGTTAGTAACTTTGGAAAAATAAAAGATTATCTTTATTTGATGGATTCCTCAGGAAAGGTCACCGTCTATCAAGAAAAAACAAAGACTAAAATAGGATCTGTTGATGTCATTTCTTCATCATGGGTGCAATATAGTGGTGGATTTGAATATAAGAATCAAATATTATCCAACGGAAATATGTCATTTATCACATCGTACAAGGATAAGAAAAAAAATAGAGAATTCCCTCAACTTCGGATTTATTCACCAAAAGGGAATAAGCTTTTGGATTACACGTTCACAGAAAAAACTACGAATGAAGTTGGGTCTTATATTATGGACGATGGTACATTGCTCGTTTATTTAAAACTTAATTCTTCTAAATATATGACATACCGTTATAGTGTAAATGGAAAATTGCTTAGTAAGAAAATGATTAATGAATTTATGTATTATCAACAAAATGGATATATCTCAACCATTTCTAATTGGTCCTTTGCTGGAGAGTATAAAAGTACACTCTCTTTTTACGATGATCAATTGAGAAAAGAATTTAGTTATCGAAACAATGGTTTGTCTTTTCGGGGAATCTTGAAAGATAAAACGATGATATTTACAAAATTTGATCAAGCTGGGTCAACGGCAGTCATTGCTAAAAATCCACAAGGAAAAACGCTCTGGACGAAAACAATATCAGAGTCTGCTGATTTTTTAATTGGAAACACAAAAAATTCATCTAACTCATTTATGTTACAAAGTATTAGCTCCATTTATGCTTTTAATTCTAAGGGTTTTGTAACCAAATCGAAAGTTTCAACTACAGGTTCATTTTGGATACGTGAATCAGCAGATGACAAAACTCTTCTCGTTGAAAAACAAGATGGACTACTAATTTTAGATCGAAGAACGCTAAAAACCATAACCTCATATAAAATAGACACTTCGGATAAACAATTTAATTATGCCGGTAACAGGGTTGTTTACATTGTGGATCCACTGACTAGTAATGTGAGTAAATATACACTTTAATATCGAATAGGAATGTTGTTAGTTGCAGTGCAGTGGACTTGCCGAATTCTCATTGGACAAACTTCGATTGCGAGTATTGGTAATGAAAGTAAAATCTCTCATAGTTCATAGATGGATGTTGTATCAGCATTGTGAAATAACAATATGATAGATCGGGGTAAAATAGTGGACTTCTTAGAAAAATGGCTACACATAATCCGTAATTGTTCTTTTGATAACACCTACAAAATGGCTTGGGCTAAAGCAATTACAGAAATTGCCGTAGAGCAAGAAAATTCAATTCAAATAGAAGAAGCATTTCTGGTTGAAATTCAGTTAAGGGATATTGCCAAAAAGGTTCTTCGCTATTATTTTGAACAAACCCTATTCTTTGGTCTTCAGCAAAGTTCGAATCCTGTGAAGCCGCCTGTCATCGTGACCATTGCGAGGGAACTGATAGCTACTTATCAGGCTCGTACAAGCTCGATTAAGCCAGTAAAATGGTTTAAGTCGAATATTGAGGCGGTATGCAGTTCAGAGTATGAGAAGGCTGTTTCTTCTACCGTAAGAGCACTGAAATCGGATGTAAGTTATCGCTTCCTACGTATTGAAGGTAAGGGCGTGGAAGGCGTATATCAATATGAACAGAAGGCGGATAGTTTATTTATGCAAGGAGAGGATGTACTTGCGCTTAAAGGTAGTCGCCTAATTGTATTTGATGCCATTAATTATCGATGGACGCAGATGTTAGAGAACTTCAATCACTCTCCACGACTTTCAAAGAAAGTACGGATAATCGACGAAGATCAGGTACGTCGAAAACCGCTTGGTAAGTTTGCAGAATTCATTGAAGCTGAGAACCCTGAATTTCACTGTTTTTTATGTGGAGAAAAAATTGTAGCTGAGACACCTGCTATTGATCATGTTATCCCATGGTCATACCTCTACTCCGATGATCTTTGGAATTTGGTATTTGCACATCGATCTTGTAACAGTAGTAAGTCAAATGTGATACCGCATGAGGAAAAGATTATTCAGCTAGAAGCAAGAAATCAAGTGCTTCTTCATCGTTTGAAGGAGAATAGTAAGCTGAATAAGCATGTCTCTGAGCTAGAATTGGCTATCGAGAGCAACATCGTACGGAAATTCTGGATTGCATGTCTGGGTTGAAAAAGATAGGAGGGTTTTGAGATGAAGACGTATAACAAACTTGTGCGTGATAAGATACCGCAAATTATTGAAACAAGCGGCAAATTATATGATGTGAAAGTCCTTAGTGAAGAGGAATATGAAACCGCACTTAAGTTGAAGATGCAAGAAGAATTAAACGAGTTTCTTGAAGCAAAAGACAATAACGAGCAGATACTTGAGCTGGCTGACTTGTTAGAGGTAGTCTATAGTTTTTCCCTTAGCCAAGGTACAACGGTTGAGGAACTAGAGAATATTCGTAAACAAAAACATGATGAACGCGGTGGGTTTGACAAGAAGATTATGCTTTTAACTGTCCAGTAGTCAACATCCCCTCACTTCATAGGTGGAAAAATTGAATGGCAACGATATTCTATTTGATTAGTGCCTAACTTAACTCATGTTTTCAGTCGTAGTTTAAATTGTAGTTGCATTATAAGTCGCTCTTTATGCGGCTTTTTTATCTTTTTAGGCATTATTCTTCTGTCATGAGGAGAAGAACGGATTCCGATTACCACGTAGACGTCTGCTAGAGGTACTCATATTATATTTCCTTTTGGTCTAGCACTAATAACACTCATAAACGTAAACTTGTTGTAAAAAATCATGTTCACTCTTACAATAAAAATAAGACATGCAGTTAATATTTTCGTGGGAGGAATTTCGATGAAACGGACCGGAATGAAGAGATCTTTGGACCGACTTGGACGTATTGTCCTTCCAAAGGAATTACGGGATACGATGGGAATTCATATC
Source organism: Paenibacillus sp. BGI2013 (assembly GCF_002843485.1). Classification (NCBI taxonomy): domain Bacteria; kingdom Bacillati; phylum Bacillota; class Bacilli; order Caryophanales; family Paenibacillaceae; genus Paenibacillus; species Paenibacillus sp. BGI2013. The sequence continues at coordinate 289,874 of NZ_PJFA01000008.1, read as the reverse complement.
GGCGATCCGCTTGAGTTTTTCACTGAGGGAAAAGAGTTGATTTTAAGAAAGTATAAATCGACATTATGTGTGTTCTGCGGAGATCTGGATACAGATATGTATTTTAAAGAACAATTCATATGCCGGACCTGTGCACTAGACTTAAAACTTCAAGATAACATTCCCCAAGAGTACGTTCCTCAAATAGTAAAAATTCCTGCATCCCCGGAGGGTATCGTTCCTGATTCTAAACAAGATACCTTTAACGATTTCAATGAGAGAGCCAGCAATGATTACCCAAATTTAAGGCCAAAAACTGCCATAAAACTCAATCAGTTAAAAGAAATCATTGAACAACAGCCTGACTTGGCTCAACAGCAAATAGCAGAAAAGTTGGGCATTAGTCAAGGACGCATCTCCCAATTAAAGAAACTTCTTATGAAAGGAAATTAGTTCTAAAAAAAATGTAATGCAGTTTTTGCGTGCTTACCTACCGATACAACTTCCAGTTTGCCTATGAATTATTTATAGATAGTCTAACGTTAGGAGGAAATCCGTAGCCACTAGCAGTACTGCTTATGATTTTTTTGACCAATTGGGGGTGACTTATGAAAAGACAAACGGCAGAAAAATTGATTTCGATGTTGACTACTAGTACGCATCAGCTTGTAAATTACACATGTGAAGTCATTGAGCTTAATGGTGAAGACACAGTAACATCATTCCATCAATGGGCAGATAATAAGTCAGTTCTTGGTCTTTTTCTAATAGGTAATGCTGAAGGAGAACAGCTTTATTTTCTGATAATTGCATGGAATCAAAAAGTTAAAGATAATTATTATATAGTAACATTCCCTTATAATAAGTCACGACCTATCACAGAATTACATAAAACAGAAACATTCGGTAACACGGCGACTACTTCACTTGTTTGGATGTATAAACCTATGAAACGAGATGGGAAAAATCAAGAAAGAAAACAGTATTTTAAAAATTACTATGGTAGTTTGAACGTTAATGTATCTCTACCTCAAGTTAACTCAGAGGTTGAGATGTTTATTAAGGATCTCTTCTTGCTGTGCAAAATCAGGATGAAGGCAGATGACTTATCAATACCTACTCGATAGATTGACTGAGTTTCCGGAAGGTCTTCTGTTGGAGAAACGTCACTTACAAAGAGAGCGAAACTTAACTTTGATTAAACTTGCTAAGCAGCTAGCAATTGATGGAGCAGCCATACTAAATAGAGATTCGATAGCATATTAATTTCCGACCTAGAATCTCTCATTTAATAGTTGGTATAATCTATTCTGTGAAGCCGTCCCAAATAACCTTATCTTGCATAATTCCATGTAACTGATATCCATCAACTGTTCGATGGTGTTAATTCTATGGCGCATCAGGCATAAATACATTCTCTTTTCAAATGAATGGTCCACGGGTGTTAAGAGCTCCTCAAGATCCAAGTTGTATTCAAAATTATCAGCCAAGTTGAAGATCTCTCGCAAACTCAATGTCCATTTGATTGCACCGATAGAACAAAACAAATACACATTCATTCTAAAATTTGCTGAAGCAAAATTATATAGGGAGATTAAAGACTGGATCTATGCCAATATGAATTACATATTCGTTGTGGCAGGGGACTGGGTTTCTCAGCGAACATTTCAAATGTTTACACTGCCATATATCTACTAGAAAACAGATAACGATGATCAAGTAATGGAGATCTAATTAAATGACAGCAACCTAACAAAAATATATCTTACTTATCATGCATAGATAGGTAGGTAGGTGATAGTATGTTGATAGATAATATAATTAATGTTAAAGTTACAATAACTGAATAACTACAAATTGCGAAGCACGCGATTATCCTAATCAACATAGGGATAATTGCGTGCTTTTTTTGTTTTTATTTGGCAGCTCCTCCTCGGTGCGGCCGACACAGGAGGGTTTCCAAAACAAAATACTCATATGTAAAGTGGCTACGAAAGCCACGCTATGGGTGGAAAGGAGTTAAATATGTACGCTAACGATATGGGAGAAGGTTCTAAATTTACTTTTTTGAGAGATTCACATATTAAGGGAATAAACAATTTTCCGGTTTGAGAATTTGGATGGGTGGCGACTAGAAGAGATCCCTACGCCTGGTTGTTATTGTTTCACGAATAGTAAAGAATAAACTTTAACTTTTGGAAATCATTACAATTATGCCTGTTAAATGGCTCCGTCATATTTAGAATCAAAATCGAATGAACAGGAAGCATTGTCTATTAGAGATTCTATCTTGAAGAATACGGATTTTTTTCAAGTAATAAAAAAACGAAAGAAGGCAGGTATTTTAAGATGAATAGATTGAGGAAAGCACTTATTTTGATGCTAACGATAGTCATTACCTTGTCTGGAATGACAATCTACCCAAGTAATAGCCAAGCTTCTGTTGCGCACAAGTGGTCTATGTACACGGTAAAGCAAGGGTATGCCTATTGGGACATAAGAGGTAATATATTTAAATCGGATTGGATTACGGGTTACAGCTCTTTTACTTTTGATAAGAATACTGGAACTTTTAACCTAGATGGTAATTACGGTCAAGCTAATACAGGTGTGGTTTATACTTATGATGATGCTCCTGGAAATAGAGGTAAAATAAAATATACTAGAGCATATAGTGAAGGTATGGCTGAATCAGGAGTTCTTGAAGCTTATGCCGCACCTATACCTGATACCTTAGTAGGGAGCGTGTACAGCTCTGTAGCCAATACCTACCCAAATAATGCTGTTGATCCTGATGGGTTCTATTATAAGTATGAGGGTACCATAAATAATAAAGTACCTGTTGTAGAAATTACTACTAAAGGGGATATGACCTACCTAAATGATCAGGAATCCTTTAGTATCTCTGGAACTGTACAAGATCCCGATAGCGACAATGTATTAATAACAGGGTTTATAGGTGGTATTGGTAAATCTGTAGAAGTCCATAATACAACTTCAAAAAGTCAATGGGTGTTATCGTGGGATATAAGCGAGCTTCCATTAGGTACATATAGCCCCATTATATCTGCTGAAGACGGTATAGACATTGTAGAGGTAAAATATCAAGGTAATATAACTATTAAGCAACAAACTTATTATTACTGGAGCAAATTTAGAGTAGATAAAACACCACTTATCTCGTGGGCTAGATGGACATCTGATCAACACCCTAATTTACCTGGATTTTTCACAGGATACACTACTGATCCTGGAATGCATTCTTCTAAAGTTACAGGTACTTATTTTTACACACTAACTGCACAACAACCTGTAGGTTATATCCCACATTTTAATGATAATAGAAATGTAATTAGATATACCAGGGTTTCTGATCGTTTGTACTATCAAGAAGATCTACATTGGGCAGCGAATGGTGGACAAGATATAAAAGGTTCATTAGTACAAACTAACATTAAAGCAGCTCAAAACACTTATCCAGTAGATGGAGTTCACACAGATGGATTCTGGTACACAAGGGTAGGATTGGTGACTAATACAAATCCAGTCATCAATGTGACTCAATCGGGTAACAAATCTATAAATTTAAAGACCGGGAGTGACACCTTTGTTATTTCCGGCACATCTACAGATGCAGATAACGATACCTTGTCCATTTCAGCGAGTATAGGTGGGGTAGAGAAACAAGTAGTTTTAAGTCAAACTAAGGATGATAAGGCTTGGACTCTTGTCTGGCGTACATCCGAGTTTAGTAGTAGTGGTACTTTCAGTAGGCCAGTAATTACAGTCGATGACGGTAAGGGTGGAATTTCAACAGCAACATATACAGGAAACCTAATCGTAAATACAGATTCCTTGTACTATTGGGATAAGTACACCACCAAAAATCAGGTGACTAGTTATAGAGAATCTAAAGGTACTACCTATAAAAGTGATATAGATAATATTTCAGGTTATCGTAACTATACGTTTAATAGCACTACTGGTGAATTCTCTGGTGTAGGAGAGTATCAAACGGCTCCAACATATCCAACTTGGGCAGGTACTAGATTATATTCGATCGGTTACCTCCGAAGTATGACAGAGTATGAAGTTACTAATCTGGAACAAACTCAAGTTACTAGACATGAAGCTGTAGCTAACTCAACAAATAAGATTAAGGATACGTTAGTGCAGAGCAATATTTTAGATGTAGACAAAACTTATCCGGATGATGGGTTACACACAGATGGTTTCTGGTATATTAAAAAATCAACCACAAACATGCCACCGGTACTTTCAGTAGATAATTCTGATCAAAATATCGGTACAGCATCTGAGAAAATCAGCTTGAAGGGTAGCGCATTTGACTCAGAAGGAGACGAAATTTCCATTTCAGCAACATTAAATGGTATTACTAAATCGACCAGTGTTACAGGAGCTGGAACTTGGAAACTTGATTGGGCGGTTAATGAAGTCCCGGAAGGAACATATACGAATGTTAAAATTAACGGAAATGATGGGAATAAAGGCACGGACACAATAACCTATACCGGGAGAATCAACTTTGATATGGTCGCTCCTGAGAAGCCGGAGGTTACCTTATCTGAAAACGCATGGACAAACAAAGATGTGAAGCTGATAGCTAAGCATGGTGTCGATATTGGCAGTGGTGCGGATTACACTGAATATACGAGAGACGGTGAAACATGGCACAAGTACAATGATCCTTTAGTTATCGGGGATTCCGGAGAATGGACATATCAGTTCCGTACAAAGGACAAGGCAGGGAATGTTGGCCAATCAACGGAAGTCACTGTGCGAGTCGATAAGCAAGCACCCACAGCACCAGTGTTGAGTTTGTCTGAGGAATCCTATACACAAGATCCGGTAACGATTACCCTGAAGAATGGAACAGATGACCTAAGTGGGGCAGAACGGACAGAGGTTAAAGTAGGGACAGGAAATTGGACAACATATAATGGGGAAATGATTGTCGATGAGGAAGGAGAAACAGAAGTATGGGCGCGGACGATTGATGTCGCAGGTAATATCAGCCCTGAAGCAACTGCAAAGGTCCTCATCGATCGCACTGCACCAACAGAGCCGAGTTATACTCTCTCAGAGAGTCAATGGACAAACAAAGATGTGACATTCCAACTAAATGGTAGTCAAGACGCATCGGATGTATATTACGAGTACAAAATTGGTGATAGTCCTTACACTACGGGTGAAAGTGGCACCATTACAGAAACAGGTGAGCATACAATTACAGCTCGCGCCGTGGATGCAGTAGGGCTCATCAGTCCGGAGACTCAATTTGATATCCGAATTGACAAGGAACTACCTGATGTGGATTATGCACCTAATGGACTGCAATGGTCGCTGCAGGGTACCGATGTTCAAATTAAGGCATCTGATAGGTTGTCGGGTGTAATTGAACCGGTATATGTAGAGATTAGTCAAAGCGGACAACCGAGTGAAGCATGGCAGGTAATGCCAGACAACGGCAAAGTGACCATAGAGGACAAAGAAGGTATCTGGTATGTGCATACACAAGTGAAAGACAACGCTGGAAACACCGGTACACATACGTCCAACCCATATCAAGTACAGAAGGCACCCGATGCCCCAACACTGGAAGCAACAGCAATCAGTGCTTCTGAAGTCAAACTAAGCTGGGATTTACCTGGCGGAAATCGATACACATCAGGCTACACGTATACCATCAAAAACATGAATACCGGTACAGAGAAGATATTGGAGTATCCGGTTCATGAATACGTGGACCAGCAGCTACAAGGTGGTCAAATTTATAACTATCAGCTGACGATTCGAAATCATGTGGGATCAGCGGAGACACAAGTCTCTGCACTAACATATCCAGCTAGTCCTGGAGTCGAGATCAGTCCTGTCTTTCGGACACCAGGTGAAATGTTGATCAACATAGATTCTGTACCAACTGCAACCGATTATCGCCTAAAGTTGATCGATAACCAAGGTCAAATCATAGAAAACGGATTAGTTTCAAGCACTCAAAAAGCATTAACTGGACTAATTCCAGGAAGCAGCTACACGGTTCAAGTATCAGCAATTAATGATAGTGGTGAGGGCTTGGCTACTAGTGTCGGATTTTTAACCCTTCCAGAAACGCCAATGGGATTTACAGCTATTGAAATTAAAGAAGATAGCGTAATTTCAGAGTGGCAGAGCGTTACAACGGCAACCTATTACGATCTCTATCGGAATAACGAGCTCATGTATAACGGGGGGGATCTAAACTATAAAGATACTGGCTTAACCCCTGGAACAGCGTATGAATACGTAGTGGCAGCTGGAAATGAAACGGGCGAAGGTGATGTCTCGGAACCTTTGAATGTAATGACCTTGCCTGAACAGGATAACTCCCTAAAAATGCACGGTTTTAGTACAACAAGATTCACTGCGCAATGGAACGGCGTCCCAAGCGCAATCAAGTATATCCTTCAGGTGTATGATCTCGAACAAAATCTTGTTGCCGAGTATCAAGGTCCAAATCTGGAATATACGGCTTCAGGACTTGAACCAGGAAAGGAATACAGCGTGTCACTGGTAGCATTCAATCGAACAGGTGCAGGAAAAGCGAAGATTGTAAGGACAGTGACATTACCGAGTAATGTTGAATCTGTACAAGTCACTGGGATTGGAGAAACAGAAGCGGAATTCAACATATCATCCGTGACAGGTGCAACCCATTATAAAATTGAACTGAATGGAGAGGAATTCCTGACGAATGATCTCAACTATGTTTTGTCACCGCTTCAAGGTAGCACGGAATATAGTGGGACCGTACAAGCTGGTAATAGCTCCGGTTGGAGTGAACCGACAGCATTCAGCTTCTTGACTAATCCGGTGCGACCAGCATTACTGACGGTGAAGACTTTCAGTGAAACGGGGATGACATTAACCTGGGAAGAAGATAAAACGGCATCTCGCTACTGGATCACGGATGAGCAAGGTAATAGAACGGATGTAACAAGATCAGAATTTGACGTTGCGGACTTGCAACCAGGGTCAGAATACCGCTTTAAAGTAGCAACCGAAAATGCGACTGGCATAGGTTCTGAATCTGAGATCGTGTGGAGTACCCGAACCGAAGCGCCAGAACTAGAACGAGTGGATGTACAAAATTCAGATGCAACATTGAGTTGGACTGAACCCCAGGGGGCATTTCGATACGAGATTACAGATAAAACATCAGGTCAAGTGTATTACAGCGGATCGGAACCCGTTGCACACCTTGCGCAGTTGCAAGTGGGATATGTGTATAATTTAACGTTATCAGCATTCAATAAAACGGACCACGCGTCAAAAGGTGTACTTGTGAAACTGGTGACTCGAGCTGAACTGAACAATAGCAATGTCAAAATTACTGATGTGAAGTCTCACTCCGTAACAATGGAGATCGAGACAGCAGGACAGGAAATCCAGGAGTTCGTTATTTTACGAAATGGTGTGCAAATTACGAAGGTAGAAGCAGGAAGCCAAGTGAGCTATACAGACACTGAGGTGGAACCAGGTAAAAAATATGAGTATGAGATCATGCCAGTAAATGAAGGCGGCGAAGGAAAAGGCGTTAAACTGACTGCATTAACGGCAACGAAGCAAGTGTCAGCTCCAGAGGTGAAATCAGGGGATGATTGGGCAGAAATTAGTTTCCAAGCCGTAGAGCAAGCAAGTGAGTATGTGGTTCTGGATAAGAATGGAACTGAATTATGGCGTGGAGATACCTTGCCGATCCGTCTGGAAGGGCTAGAGCAAGGAACAAAAACTATCTTGAACATTGTGACAGAGAATGCAGCAGGGTATCCATCAGCACCGGTATCAGTCCCTGTGTGGACCCTACCATCAGTGCCTATGGGTATTGAGTCTAGTGCTTCAGAGAGATCCATTACGCTCAACTTCAGCAATGTGATGACAGAAGGCTTAACTAATTTTGTGATTTATAAAGCTGGAAAGGAAGTAGGACGTGTAGGTGCTGGGGAAAAATCCTGGACAGATAAAAATCTTACACCTAATACCGAGCATGTATACGAAGTGAGGGCTGTAAATCTTGGAGGAGAGAGTACGAAGGGGATAAAAGTGGAACAAACCACGAAACAGGAACAACCTGTAAATCCAGGCAGCCCTTCAGCTCCAACCCCTCCGACAAATCATGATAAAGATTCAGACAATCCTGAAAATGACAAACCTGATGATGTTGTTAAAGGAGATCAGCAGGATAATGAGCAGTCTGGATCGGTATCGGGTGTGTTTAAAGATGTGTCCGATTCAAGTTTTGCTAAAAATGAGATCGAAACCTTAGCGAAAGATGGTGTTATAAAAGGCATTAGCACAAATGCATTTGCTCCAAATAAAGAGATCACACGTATGGAATTTGCTGCATTAATTGCGCGTGTCCTAAACGCCAGTCCTGATGAATCCATCACAATGCCGTTCCAGGATGTTAAAGATAATGCATGGTATAGTGCAGAACTAAATGCAGCTATTGTTAATGGTATTGCAAAAGGATTCAATAGAAATGAATTCCGACCGAATGCTGTAATTAATCGAGAACAGGCAGCAAAGATGTTGGTCAATGTGTTGACTAAGGAAGGCATAACACTTTCAACTACAGCTCAACAATTCTCTGATGATTCGGATATTGCAGTATGGGCATTAGATGATGTAAAAATGGCAACAGAGCAGAAGTTCGTACAAGGGTATCCGGACAATACGTTCCGCCCGAAACACGGACTGACACGTGCTGAGGCAGCTGTAATGATCTACCGTTTACGCGATCATTTAAATTCGATTTCAAAGTGAAATGAACAAGCTATACAAACAACAATAATTTGATTAGCTTGAATGCGTGACTCTTTAGAAAACGGTAGGTACAGTCTGTCTCGTAGAGTCTGACGATAATTGAATATTTCACACATTTAGGACGGCGATGGAGCCGTCCTATTTGTCTCTGTTCCGAAATATCAGTCTTAACATCTTTCAGGATCCCATACGTTGCTTTGGTCTTTTGTGCCGGGGGTATAAACAAGACTTTAAAAAATCTTCCCTAGTCTTTTATAAAGAACAAATTTTCACTTTAATGAGTACCTATTTTAAAAGGTCACGCCTGTGTCTGATTATATTTAACATGAAGCTACTGAGAAGCATACGAGAAATAGGGATATGATAGGACTGGAAATAATTCCAATCCAGTGCGAATTGATAATACAGAGGTTGCTTAACGAGCAAGAGAATTAGGACAGAGGCATTTGGAATAAAAACATGTTCTTATCCCTAATTAGGGAATGTATCTAGTTGCTTTTAATTTATTTCGCCAACCTTAGTTTAGAGAGGTGTATGGCCCAGAATACAATAAATATATGGAGGAAAGGTTAACATTGGAAAGTTTTTTATTTAGAAAATATCCCAATGATATGGTATAACTCTTCTTGCTTTGACACTCCCACCCCTAAAGGGGCAAGATCACTAAAGTGATTGGGATTCTTAGCTAAGCTTAACGTCCTCATTTCATTTCTGCTTTGGACAGATGCTAAGATTAGGGTATGCCATTACCCCTCCTAAGACAGTGCATATAGCACCTTAGGCTGATTGACTGTTACCGCCAATCACAGTTGCGTAGCGAATATTCATCGCCCCAACGATATCACGATGTTTCTTGAATCCACATGGGCACTTATATCTTCTATCTTGCGCCTTGTTCTTTTTTGAACATGCTGGACAGGTTTGACTTGAATATGCAGGGTTCACATATTCCACTTTGATCCCTGCCATATTTGCTTTGTATTCAATGAATTGTGCCAAACGGTAGAATGACCAACGGTGTAGATTCTTTTCGTTTTTACGACTTGTTCTTGTCGTCTGCCTAATATTCGTTAGTTGCTCTAAGCGAATGACAGAAGTCTTATTTTCGACTGCGAAATTAACGATTTCACGACTGACTTTGTGGTCTTTGTCTTTCATCCATCGTTGTTCTTTATCATCTAACTTGCGAATAGCGTTCACTTTCTTTTGTTTTCCTAGCTTTTGCCGAACACTACGAAACTTCCGTTTCTTGTATTTGTTTTCTCGCCCATTCCCAAAGAAGCGAGCGTGATCATGATCTGTGATGGCTACGGCAGGGACTTTCAGCCCTAAATCAACGCCCAAAATCCGCATACCCGTTTTTTCAGTTGTTGGCATGGTGACAGCAATTTGGGCTATCCACTTACCTGAGCTTTTCGTGACACGGAGCGTACCAAGTTTATGCTTCAAAAGGTCAACGTTTCGATGGTCTTTGTCGATGAACAATGCACGAATTTTTAAACGCTTAGATTTTCCCTCCACCATGAATGGAATGGAAATGTGCGTGAAGTCCAGAGAATAGTTTTGGTTATTCCATACGCAAATCGGTTTCTTTAGGATCGGTATGATTGCGTATTTACTTTTCTTAACTTTGGTAGAGAAGACACTATTTGCATCTTTAATCGTTTGATTTTTTACTGCACTTGGTAGATTAGCAGGAATGTCTTTTGTTGTCTTCTTCAACCTTTTCTTTTCTTCTACCATCTCGGCTACGAGTGTATTAACAACTCGGATATATTCATGACTACTTTGTTGCAATAGTTGGATCTGCTCTTTAGTCGGCAGCAGCTTTACCTTAACCGTTATGGTCTGAGACATATACTTCACCCCCTTGTCTTTTGTTGTTCAACATAACGCTTGATGGTCTCACTTGATACATATCCAGCGGTAGAAACAAAATAGGAACGTGTCCACAAACTGGGCAAATGCAGAAGGTGTGGAAACTCTTCTTGTAGTTTTTTTGATGTGACTCCTTTTATTTTTGCCATGATATCAGCAGGGCTTAATGTTGAAAGTGCATTGAGAAACATATGTGTATGGTCTTTGTCGCACTCCATGGCAACAATCACAATTTTAAGCTCTGCACATACCTCATGCACCAGTTCCTTGAAGCGCTGTTCTACCTCTAATTTGAGAAATATCTTTCTTCTGTATCGTGGGCAGAACACAAAATGATAGTTCAACAAAGATACGGTTGTGTTTGTTCTTCTATATTCATTCACATCTATATTGTATCAGTTTAATAGATGAATTGAAGCAAGCTAAAAAAATTAAGAACGCAGACATTTCGGATACTTGAAGCATCACAATAGTGATACTCCGTATCCGACCTCACTTTCATCCCACATCTAAAGAATTGGGCTTTATCGTTCGGAGATTCTGTAACTCCCTAAATAATTTCCCTGTTTTAAACAGTGCATCTGCAGTTTCTTGAAATTCTACGTTTTCCCTAGCTAAGAACTGTTTAGAAGGTCTTCCAACTTTCCTAGGCAGCTTACCTACATTCTCCGAAAGAATCATGTCCATAAATTCGCTTTGATCGTAAGTATACTCTGATCTATCCTCGAACCACTGTATCATCTTTGTTTGATACTCCAGTAATCTTATTCGTAGCTTCTCCAGATCAACCGGGTATCCTCGCCAGAACAAAACATAGATGTAATCCTGCTGACGTCTAATATTCTTGTTTTCATTCAGTTCGTTTATTAAACATATAGCATCTATGGATCGCTCATCAAACAGTTTCACCACACCGGTACGGCTCGCATTTCCTTCACTTGTTTTTTTGCCTATAAGTAGTCCATATCCAACGTAGCGTTCAATCTATTTATCATTAAGTTCAATGCCGCGTGATTTAGCTTGGGCTTTTAGTTCCTTCTTCAACAATTGTCTCACCTCGTTTTTTCATAATAGTCTGTCCAATTAATAAAAACAAAGGATTCGAATGGGGAAATAAGAGCATAGATGATACACAACTTATATTCTTCTGAAAGATAAGTCATGTTAAGATAAAAGAAATCGTTAATGGAGATAATCCGATGGGAGGGGTAAATTGTAGAGAAGAGATTTTGAGGGATACTATAGCAATTGTTTCAGCTAAAGGGATTCTCCTCTTTACACCTAAGGAAGTGATAGATTATATGAAGAGGGCGAACACACTTTTCGCTGAATCCACCATTAGAACCCACATTACTTCTAGGTGCTGCTCTAACACTGCACATCATCACAAATCTTCTTATGAAAACTATGAGCAGGTACAACCAGGTCACTACAAAATACTCAATCTGTAATATACATCTGCTTGTTAGGATGTAAGAGGCGATAGGGGAGGGATAGGTAACTGAATATAATCCTTCAGCATAAAACAAAGAATCGGGAATCCTAAACCTCGTAGGTGGGGGATAGGCGATAATCAATCGATTAAAATTCATACTATACTGAAATCTATAGTGAAGTTATTTAACTACAGTTAGGGATATGAAGCATACGAAAGAGGAACATTAGAGAAACAAGAACCAAATAAAAAAAGGGAAGGGAGCTATTGGATGAAAGAAGATAATAGGCTTAATATAATGGTTTACACACTAAATAGTGGTGTTAAGGGTAAGGTTGAGCTTTCTAAAGAGCAATCTGAAGAGTGGATTACGTGTTATAACAACGAGACTCGATTTATAACCTCCGTTGGTAAAGATATTTTCGGATTAAATGCAACTCTGGTAGCTGATTTTAAACTCGAACAATCCGAACAGCAAATTGAACTTGATACCCTTAACAGTTCCCAAACTAAAGAGGATATTACAGAAACAGAATTGAATCAAGATAAAAGTAACTTACTTGAAACGGATATTTCATTACCCATACCTAGGGTTACATTCAAAATTGCTTGCAAATGTTCTGCTACATACTGCGCACCATATAAAAAAACTACTACATTCTCAAAATGTAAATATTGCGGTGAACGAGTCTTTGTAGATTACTCTGCTGGAATTATTGACACTCACTTTGGTAAAGGTTTATTCATGACAAATAAGAAGTACGTTAATAGAGAATGCCCGCTTCCCGAGGGCTATGATGAGCTAGTTGACACATACGTACCTAGAGACCAATTGCTTGCGAAAACGCTTCGAGATACACAAGAACATATCAGGGGTCGACACTATTGAGAAGAACAGGATGGGCATGATCAGACTTGAACCGTTCAAACCGCAGCGACTTTCCACAATTCATCGCTTGGATTAATTCGCCCAGGTTTATGATTTAATTGGGGAGGGAGGACCTCCTAGCCATTACATATGAAGTGGCGCCGGGAAAGTTCCAAGTTGCTGTAGTTGAAACAATAATATTAAAGCAGGTATTTCACATTCTAAATATGCTTATAACAATGTATATGTTGAATGTCACGTTACGTAGATATAAAGGAGATTAATTATTTTAATAGTGAATTTTAAATTGATAATTTTGAATAAGTAAAATATAATTAAAGATTGTTTCATGTTAAAAATTACCTAGAGAGGAGGGAGAAAGTGAATCTAAGTAAATAAACACTAAATTGGGTTCTTATGCAAAGTTTGCAAATGGTCTTAGTCAATCAGTATGTAAGCCTGAAGGAAGGCGATGTACCATTAAATTTATTGAAATGAAAGGAAGGACTGGGGCGCTTTTATCTCATCTGCCTTCTACCAAAAATGGTCAACGGAAGTCAGATGTCTGCCCAACCAACCACTTCTCCCAAGAATCTTTTGATCGTCCAAGCAACAATATAAGACTTCGCCATAACCATTTGGATAAAGAAGTAGAGCAGGTTATTCTAAAAATAAATAGTTGGAAAATGGCGTACTTTTAGGTGTGTTACCTTTATATGACGTCATGTTTTCTCTTCTGGCCCTGATTAGGTAGATAACTAGCCATTATCAATAAGGGATTGCTACTTGCAGCTATCTTTTTGATTTTACTGTTTGCTAGAAGTGGATTGCTCATTTATAAGTTAGAAGTTTACATATATCAGAGTTTAATGAAAAATCAACTGGAGGTTTCAGCGTGAAAAAGAAATTGAGATTAGCATTACTGCTTTCTATTGTTACCATTCTATTATCTGTACTTTGCATTCCTACTCAAGTTTCCGCAAGCCAAAAAGCGATCCAAACGATTAAATTAAAACCTGGCGAAGCGAAGAAACTCAATATTCCCTCCCATTATACCAATAACACCAACGAAACGATGTATCTAAAACCCCAAGTTTATTTGTCCGGTTGGGGTCACGCTGGAGGAAACATGGTTTCGGTCACAAGCTCGCCAGCAATACTAAAATTGCTTCCGGGCGAAGGTGGCGCGTTTTCGTATACCGTCAAATTCGCCCCAAAGGTGAAACCTGGGAAATACCTGCTAGAACTCTCGGTATATGAAATCGGTGGTTATGTATGGAACGATTTTATCATCGAATTTATCGTTGAATCTGAAGAACCTAGTATTCTAAAAATCTTTAATGATGATCCTCACAATCAAAAGCTTTATGTTTACCAGAGTAGCCAAGGGACATACGGCTATGTTGATAAAAACAGAAAAATCATCATTCCGGCTAAATTTCAGACAGCCAAACCATTTAACGCTAAAGGGGCAGCCCCAGTCAGCATCAATGGAAAGTATGGATTTATCAATAAAAAAGGAGCCTACTTAATTAAGCCGCAGTTTGACGAAATTGATGATACTGGTTTTCATGAAGGATTGGTTGGAGTAAGAATCGGAAAAAACTGGGGTTTCATCAATGAAAAAGGAAAAGTTGTTGTGAAGCCTAAGTATGCTCGTATCTTTTTTTATTCGGAAGGGTTAGCTCCTGTAACTCTACACAACGGAAAAGTCGGCTTCATCGACAAAAAAGGTAAAATGGTCATCCCCGCGATTTACAGTAGTGTAACGAGCTTCAGTAATGGACAAGCTATCGTTTATAAGAATGGAAAGGCCTATTACATCAACAAAAAAGGAAAAGTGATCAAGGAGGCTAAAGACATTCTGAAGTGGGAATATGATGAATAAAAACTAGTATGAACAATGAAGTCCATCTCATTTGAGATGGACTTCATGTTTTACAGAACAAAAAGTTTTTCTTATTATTTAATAGCCGAGATCTTTTATGTGCCCGCATCTCAGTTCGATGATGCCCCAACACTGACTTCACTGGAATATAGATACTCTACCACCACTTTAACTGTAACCTTACCCTTATTGAGCTAATGCTTACATACTAAATCATGATACTCAAACAGAAGTTAAACAAGAGAGAAGAAAAGTAACCTCTATGAAACGTTTACTAATTTTACTCAATGCGAATCTTATCCCCAATCCCTGGAATGCTTGCTTCCATATTGTTGAAGGACAAATAGGCCATCTTGGAGTGGCCATAAGGTAAATAGATGATATCTGTCAGAAGAGCGAGACCAGGGATTCTTTTGTTGAAGTCCCTCTATAAAAAGGATGGGTTAAATTCGATGCTCCTGAGTCGCCTTAGCCACTCGTTTGTATGGTTTGAGTTTCAGATGAGGACAGACCAAACCGAATTTCTTCATCAATCCACGACTTCGTTTGAGATTATACATGATACTGATTTAGATGAAACGTGAAGCTTCCGGCGATGAAAGGTTTTCTTCGCCAATTTGAAGACATCTTCATCGCGCTGAGCCTTCTTTAAGAGTCCCCTCTGCTGCTTGAAGATAACGATTTAGCCGGATCATCCGTTTTAGACCTTGGCTTATAGCTTGTTTGCATAAATTGAAAATCTTAATTTGCATAATAATGTGATCACAAATTCTATCTATAACCTTGAAATATATGGTATTATTGTACTAGGGATTAGAAGGAGTGTAGGTCTAATGGAGTATATTGTTTTTCTGCTGATTATTGCTTAAGTTTTTGTGTTGTCTATATTAATTAATTCTCATCTAGTCGAGAAAACAAAAGATCGTTGTATTTGATAAGGAGGACTACGAACTAAGAGATATTACATTAGCTGATATTGATAGAATGGAAAACGGCACCGGTTTTGAGATGTACTTATACAGATTATTAATCGAACTAGGCTATTCTGGTGTCTATAAGACTATAGGTAGTCGTGACTTTGGAGTTGATATCGTTTTTACTGATCCAGTTGGAGTTGAAAATGTCGTTCAAGCGGTAGAAATCCGGTAGGCATTAGTGCTGTTCAAGAAGTTTTCTCTTGTATGAGATACTATAAGGCTAAAAAAGCGGTTGTCATCGCAACAACCAGATTCACAGATTCATGAAAACGCTGGCTGGTGTAAATTACGTGAAATTAATTGATCTTACGGACAAGTCTAGCATTATAGAGGCTCTCAAAGCTGATGATACCTTTGCAGCTCATAATATAATTGAAGCGGAACCCAGAAGGATACTTGATGGCTATGAGAAATGGCGAGAAAAGTCTTAGGTTGTACCGTCAAAGTATATCCACTCTCCTAATAATTCGATTTCATTGATTTTAAGCCATTAGTGATGAAATGCCGATATAATTTATTATACGGAATCTAAAGCAAGTAAACTATTAGAATAGTGGGGTAGGTAAATGAAACGAATTACAAGTGAGAACTATTAGAATGAAGATGAACCTTTTATTTTTTACGGTTACAGAGATCCTCTGACAGGTGAATACCAAAAAATTACGGAGACATCTTTAATAGAGTCGATTGAAAACACTATCAATGGATCAAGCATTTAAAGCTTTTGAGGCAACGATTCCCCATATTCATGAAAAGATGCGGATCAAATTACACTGGAACCACTCGTTTGCAGCTCTCGTCTATGATAGACAGGATGTCAAAGAGAAATGTGATTGATCAAGAAAAGCAGTCTAGATATCACTAGCTAAGAAATATTAGAAATATGAACGCTCACCCATCTTTTCAAACTTAACTTGGATTGCCTCCTTATGATGTTTTGAAGAATATATGTACAGAGATAGATTTCTTGATTCATGCTTTACATAATCAGGACAAGTGAAAATTAAATTTTTGAATAATCGTTATGGGAAATTGGATACGAACGCGTCCCAAACATACTAGTAAAATTCGTAAATAAGGGATGCAGAGAGGATAAACGAATATGAAATCAAGCGAACGCAGCAAGAAAGACATGCAAAATCAAGGAAATACCCGGAAAAGGGGACGTGGGTGGGGTATCTATATGCTCGCTGCAACCCTTGCCCTAACTGTCATCGTGCCGGCTTATCCAGCGGATCACGCATCGGCGGCATCGGCTACGATGGTCTCCCAAGGAGGATTCACACAGGATCAACTCGACGGATTGGCTTATCTGAATGAGATTCGGGCGAAGGTAGGCGTAGGCCCCTTGGAGCTTGATGCGAGATTGTCTCAGGCGTCTCAAGCACACGCGACATATTACAATACCACTCAGTTCAAAGGAAGGACGGCCCATGAGGAGGGACCGGGTACCCCAGGATTTACGGGAGTGACAGCAGGAGACCGGGGAAAGGCAGCTGGATGGCCAAATAAATCGGTAGCTGAAGTCATGTCTTTTAATATGGCAACAACACGTCAAGCGGTCGATGCCTGGCTAAGCACTGCTTATCATCGCCAGATTATATTGGATGAGCAGTACACATCGGTCGGCATTGGATTACAGAATGGTACTGCTGTCATGAACCCAGCCTTCATGAAGTTACAGAAGGATAGTACGGAAGCGAGAGTATATCCATATGACGGAATGAAAGAAGCGGACATTGGTTTCTACGGATTCGAGAAGCCGAATCCTCTTGTCCGCTTCGGGGTTGAACACTCGGGTGGCATCATCTCCGCTTCAGCAGGCTTCGCCATCGATTCGTTTGAAGCCAGCATTTTGGATTCTCGAGGAAAAGATGTTCCGTACTACAGTGAACTGCATGGCAATACGGTGTTCTTGTATCCCAAGGATGTGCTGGACGGCTACAGCGTCTATACGGTGAAGTTTGATTATACGCTGTATAAGGAGTCGCAGCGACGAAGCAAAACTTGGTCGTTCACGACAGGGAAAGGTAACACGATGAAGGGTTTATCTGCTCAATACGACGAATTGGTGTTGAATTCAGGAAGTAAGTTGCCGATGCAGATCGTGGCCTCTTACGACGACGGGACATTCGCAACTCCAAAAACGGCGATCGCATACTCCAGCAGTTCCCCTGCGGGTCTGAAAGTTTCGCCGGATGGCATGCTCGAAGCTGTTAAGCCTGGCAGTTACAAGGTAACGCTCAGCTCCGGTGAGGTCCAGGGAACAGTACCGGTACGAGTATTCGAGCGCCTCAAGAGCAAGAGCTACCCATCAACTGATCCGGCCAAGGTCAATGATATCGCAGGACGTGTTGACCAAGCAGCGATTGAGTGGGCGCTTCGTTCAGGTATCACTGGAGCGGACGCAAAAGGAAAATTCCGGCCAGAAGATTCCGTGAGTGAAGCTCAGTTCCTTATCATGCTGCTACGCACCTACAAAATTGATGACGAATCGTATGCTTCCAAGAAAAAGAAGCACTGGGCGGAAGGCGCATACAACGTGGCCAAGGCCCGCAACCTGCTACTGTTCAGCTCAGGTCCAGGCAAAAGCGAATTCCGGGATAAGCCTATTAACCGTTATCGCGCAGCTGGCCTGATCGCGTCGATGGACGGTGTGAATTTCGATTTTACCTATGCAGTGGACTACGTGCTGGCTCATAATTACATGCGCGGAACTGAAGGCAATCAGAGTAAGATGTTTGGTTCCAACGATATCGTTACTCGAGCACAGGCAGCAGTGATTTTGATGCAATTGCAGTCTAACATGAAGCAATTGGTTGGAGCACCGAAGTCAGGCACTTCCGAGAAAAAACTACCTGAACAGCTGTTTCCGGAAGTGTATATTAAACCGGCACTTGGTAGCAAAACGTTGATTGTTGAATTCGGCACGGACGGCAGATTGTTGGTGGAAGGGAAATTCATAGATCAGGCGAACAAGCAATTGGAGATTCAGATCGATCAGCATCAGGATAGCGTTCAAAGTGGAAAGATGCTGGAGAAAATTCCAGTGCAGATTGATTCATCGGGTCACTTCTCCGTTTCGTCCACGGGTACGTATAGCGATGCTACACTAAATGTGTATCTAAGGACGCAAGGAGTGGTTTATGCCATCGGGGTCAAAAGAGGCACAATGAACGCGTCGGATTATTCAAAATAATGACCGAACAAAATGTTCACGACTTAAGAACGATAGGCGAAGAAGCGTCCGTGCAGGTGAGGACGCTTCAACGTGTCGTGTCGAGGGACAAGAATATTGCTCCATTCAAAGTCGCTATTATAGCGGCTTTTTTGTTTTAAGGAACCAAGTTTTTGAAAGCTTTGACAAGAACTATGTACCATTGCCGAAAAGCACAACAGCAACGTGTCATTTCGGAGTAGGTATTATCTAAATAGTATCGTGATGGAGATCATACTCTTGGATAAAAGCATATGAAATAAGACTTCGCTTGTTATAACGATTTTTTGTATCAGGAACTAAGTCTTATGACTAAAGGCAAAAAGTTAGAAGCCGTGAAGAACTGTCGAGGGACAAGAACATATACCCATTGAAGTCGCTAATTTAGCGGCTTTTTTATTTTATCGGTACAAGTTCGTGTCCCGAGGCAGGAACAAGAACTTGTACCGATTGCCGGAATGGACAAGAACATAGTCCGATTACCGATTAGATGTACATCTAAGTGTAGAAGAGAGTCCCTTTTGAGCGATTAACTGATAGCAGTATGATCAAGAGACTAGCTTCAACGCTAAGAGGAATTCCACCGGAACTGTAATCCTATTTCAAATAGATAAATTAAGTTCGTTATCAAGCACTTTAGCTAAGAAAAGGAAGCTGAATGTGATTTTGGAGCAAGGGAGGAGAATATTCAAATATCGTACTTAGTGCTGATCTGTGCTTGTTATATAATTTGCAATTTTAAGTCTATGTGTATGTACTTCATATAATTAAGAAATATATGTGCTATTATAATAGCGGCAAACATGAATTTGACGCACTTTTATTTTAAATTGATTTTAATGTATGAAGTAGACTCATTATAGGTGAACTCCCGAACATTCTATATGGCTCTGATTGATTTCGAACTTGCCTCAAAAAATCCGGCTGCCGAAGTGAAAAAGTATAAAACTGAAAAAAATAAGAAACCGATCTACCTGGAGGAAGAGGATCTATCCGAAAGCCTTAAATATATAGAGAGACGATATAAAAACAGGAACATTGTGATATTTTTACTTATGGCCTACTGTGGTCTCCGAGTTGGGGAAGCTCATAGGTTGAATTTAAAAGATTTGAAAAAACTAGAGGAACGATTGAAGTGTTTGGGAAAGGTCGAAAGTGGAATGAGATACCTGTACCAGACGTATTACTGAACTATCTACTCGAGGTAGAAAAGGAGAGGATTTCTCCTTACAGACTTCAGGAAGAAGCGTTCTTTGTATCTCAGAAAGGGCGCAGACTCTCCATAAGCCAGATACAGAAAATTGTCTATCTCACATTCGAAGCATTCTAGAAAGGCAATCCAAATGTTAGTGATATGAAACTTTCATGCCATAAATTAAGACATTCGTTCGCAATGAAAAGTGACGTAGATATACGATACGCACGTAAATGTTGATCAAAAGAGAAGCGCTATGGCAATCGTAAATGTTCCCTTGAACGCAATTGGGGCAGGCCAGCCATAAATAGGTTGATGCATGCATGAGATTTGCTTTATGCGCTTTGATTTTTGGTATAATGGAAGTGTATAGAGATTTGAGTGGCTGTTATGGAATTTCTTGATCCCCGAGTAGATTTTGTATTTAAAGTATCTTTAGCGTTAAAAATACCATTTTAAATCGAGTCCTAACTAAAGTGAGATCCACTACTTAAAGAGATCATTTTAACAGGTGCGAATGCCAAGTTCACATGATTTCCCTGGGGGATTCGCACCTCGAAATTTGTCGAAAAGGTCTTTATTGTGACCTTTTGGCAATGATTTATAGTTGAAAGTTTGTGATAACCGGTTTAAAGTAGTGGAAATATCGGAAATACGTTAATAGTTATTCTTCAAGCATAGTTATTACGTCACTTTTCGCTGTCGCACTCTGTATGGAGTGCGTGGATTGAAATTTTGAAGCTAAGATAACCGAATCTGAGAAAAAGCAGTCGCACTCTGTATGGAGTGCGTGGATTGAAATAATGCCACCGTCAGCGTCATATTTCAACTCGATCGGGTCGCACTCTGTATGGAGTGCGTGGATTGAAATCGTTAACCACAACTGAATATTCCCCAGAAACCTTGTCGCACTCTGTATGGAGTGCGTGGATTGAAATTCTTTAATTGATGCAGGCATGGGCGAAAACGTCAGTCGCACTCTGTATGGAGTGCGTGGATTGAAATACGATTGACCTTGAAAGAGACGGGGAAGTCCTGGGTCGCACTCTGTATGGAGTGCGTGGATTGAAATCCTTGTCCCATAAGGCTTTGGAGTCGTTATTAAGTCGCACTCTGTATGGAGTGCGTGGATTGAAATCGTGACGTGGAGATCCTCACGGCTGCCATGATGAAGTCGCACTCTGTATGGAGTGCGTGGATTGAAATGGTATACCGTTCGCCTCTGCTATCTCCGGCCAATTGTCGCACTCTGTATGGAGTGCGTGGATTGAAATTTGTTTATCTTCGCGGTTAGCGGCTTTCTTTACGTCGCACTCTGTATGGAGTGCGTGGATTGAAATCACCATAGGCTGATTGTTGCCGCCGATCATGTCTGTCGCACTCTGTATGGAGTGCGTGGATTGAAATCTGCAATGGTCACCCCGGTAAGAACACTAGCAGCGTCGCACTCTGTATGGAGTGCGTGGATTGAAATTTGATGGGGTTGGACGGCACACCGTCGGCTATCAGTCGCACTCTGTATGGAGTGCGTGGATTGAAATCGCGATGTAGCCGCTGAGACGGTCACAGAAGCCGGTCGCACTCTGTATGGAGTGCGTGGATTGAAATCATTGTCCCGTACCCCTCCCAAAATCTACTAAATGTCGCACTCTGTATGGAGTGCGTGGATTGAAATGCTGTTGCATGAAGGCTGCCCCCTTAATTTATACCGTCGCACTCCGTACGGAGTGCGTGGATTGAAATACGCGACATTCGTTTATCCCCCTATCAACTTTTGAGTCGCACTCCGTATGGAGTGCGTGGATTGAAATACCGAAATGCCCTGGCTGATCTTTTGACATCACCGTCGCACTCCGTTTGGAGTCAACCATCAGTTGCTTTATGTTTAGAGAGTATCCAAACTTTTATTGTTGCTGTTGTACCATTAAGAGATAGCCCTTATGCTACAGCCAAAGTCGATCCTTCAATGGATCGGCTTTATTTTATTGGAGCAATTTAGCGAGTAGAAGATGGAAGAAGATGCACATTCGACCCAACAAGCAGCCCAATTATTTGCTTCATTACAGCAAGGTTTAAAATGAGTCGCACAAAGAGTAGCTTTTTCTTTTACTCACAAAAAAAAGGAAACGAGAATGAACATCAGAATCGTGCCAATGCGCAGATTAATGTAACAGCCTATCCCGGGTAGACCTTCAGCCAGGCGATCTTGAGTATGAGAAGCTTCGCCTGGTATTGAACAGATTGGGTATGTGGAACCTGTCGTCTGGAATAAACAAGCGGGGAAGAAAGTCGGGCAGTAATCAGTGCACTGAATTAAAGCAAAGCCACAACAGATAAGCCAAGGATTCTATTGTTCCCTTGAACGCCATTGGCGAATAGAACCCTTATGCTGGACAGGCTTAAATAGGTTGATGCCTGTATGAAACTTGTTTTGAACGCTCAGATTTTTGGTATAATGGAAGTGGATATAGAACGGAGTTGCTGTTATGGAATTGCTTGATCCCAGAGTAGATTTTGTCTTCGAACTTATCTTTGGCAGTGAGAATAATAAAGATGTATTACTGGCATTTCTGAATCGAGTCCTTACTGAAGCGTGAGATCCACCACTTACAGAGATCATCCTCATGAATCCATACACGGACAAAGATGATCCGCTCGATAAGTAATCGATCTTTGATGTTTATGCTAAAACCTCAGAGTAAAAAACTGATTGATATTGAAATGCAGCTATTTAATAAGTACGACATTGAGAAAAGAACGTTGTTTTACTGGAGTAAACGATATTCCAGTCAATTTCATGAGGGAGAGAAGTATCAGGAATTGAAAAATGCGTCACAATTAATATCCTGAACTATGCTTTTTTAGCCAATGATAATTACCATAGTACTTTTCATCTTCGAGAAGACCGGACAGCTTTAACCCTAATTGATGATATCGAGATTCATTTTCTGGAATTACCTAACGTTATTCTATCACAAGGTGGTCTTGAGAACTGGTTGTTGTTTCTGAAGGGTGTGGATGCTACACATTGGGAGGTGCTGAAGATGAATGAACCAGGATTAGAGAAGGCTATGGATACCTTGCAATTTTTGAGCCAGGATTCCGAAGCGCGTCAGAAATATTTGCATGATGAAGCGTCGATGCTAGAAGGAGCTCGAAAAGCGGGTATCAAATCGGGTATCACAGAAGTGGCCAAAAATATGTTGGATTTGAATTTGGATATATCAACGATCGCTAAGGCAACTGGGCTCACTGAACAGGAGATCATTCAATTGAAAAGATAAGCCCTTTTTTTTAAGTCGCTAAAATAGCGGCTCTTTTTTATTTCAAGAATTCGTTCTTTACTGAGTTTTTATAGTGAACATTATTATGAAGTATATTAATAAGTTCAAATTAATATTCGGAACAAGCTTTTCTTTTTGGGGCGTATGGGATAATATACCTATATAAAACAAACGCATAGTGGCAATATTTTCTCATAACTGGGAAGTTTGATAGGTGTTTAGGATCTGTAAGTCCTATAAACAGTAGAAAACATAAGAACAAGGTAAAATCCATGTGAGAAGCAAGTACATACTAAAGTAGAGTTTTAAAAAGAAAAGTAGAAATTTTCTTTTATAGCATTAGCAGGAATAGTGACTACTAGCATGGTGGGTACAGAATCAGCCGTAGAAACAAGAGGAAAAGCAACTGTAGAAGTTTTACTGAATACGAAGATGATGAATTTCCCGGATGCAAAGCCGTTCCAGGATCGTCAAGGTATTGTGATAGTTGCAATTCGCTTCGTTTCGGAAACCTTAGGAGCAAAAATGTCCTACAGAATGAAGGCTTTAATAAAGCCAGTAAAGATCCTTCACAAGTATGGAACGGGATCTAAAGTACAAATGGTTGGATTCAATTAAAGGTTAACCCGAAAGAATACATAGCTTATCTCAGGAAAAACCAGTCTAATTTTTATCTATGGAGCGTGGAAACATTGAAAAAAGTAACTCAACTCTTATTAAGTGCTGTATTGATAATAGGTATATACCCATTCACCGAAAGCACAAGTCAGGCTGCAGTTACCTCATTTAAAGATGTACCTGCGAATCATTGGGCGAAAGCATCCATTGATGCCGCAGTAGATAAAGGTTATTTCAAAGGATATAGCAATGGGACATTTAAACCGGGTGCGACGGTTACGCGCGCAGAATTTGCAACATTGCTGTCCCGAGTGGCCAAAAGAACGGCGAAAACGGATCAGGCAAATGTGTTTAAGGATTTGACCGGCCACTGGAGTGAGGAAGAAGTGAATCGTGCAGTATCCCTGGGGTTCTTGAACTCTTCAGATTACCCGAATGGGTTTAAACCTAGCACCGCATTAACACGGGAAGAGATGGCGAAGTGGCTCAGTTCAGGCCTCGCTGCTAAAGATGAAGAGTACAAGCAAGCGCTGAAAGATACAGAAAACACGCTGGTTCCTGTAGCAGAATACTACAAGGGCGGATTGAAGAAATCAGCATATCCCTTCGTATCAGTAGTTCTGGGAACCGGATTAATGAGTGGCTATCCAGATGGCACCTTTGGTCCAGGCAAAACGACCACACGTGCAGAGGCAGCGGTTATTTTATCACGTTACGAGCAGATACAGGAGAATGAGGCAACTTCGTATAGAGATCTGAATGAGATGCGCGAAGTGGGATTGACTGGTACAAACCTAACTTCTGCTACGCCGTATGTTTATCTGAAATCAGAAGACGGTACAATTGCAAGCTTTGATCGCATCGTTGGTAAATCGGCCAAATTACGCAATAATTTGGGTACCATTATGCCGCATAGGATGATTGTTACCCATGCAAATTCTAAGAAAAGCGTTCTAAATCTTTATGGGAAGATGTTCATTGACAAGAATTACAGATATCCTATTAAACAGGAATTATATGAGGTTTTTATCGAAGTAACGGTAACTCCGAAGGGTGATAATTTAAGAAATCTAGCTTTCTACCAAGCTATAGCCGACGTTTTTACAACGGTAAACAACTTTGATAGTGGAACAGTAGAAGCTTATGGCATCAATAATCTGCCGGTTGAAGAGTACGTGGATTCTGGTTTTTTCAAAAAGGAAGTGCCACGAAAGTTCTGGATGCGGTTTGCGTTAGCTAAAACTTCAGATGGATCTTCCACAGGAACCTGGAAAACCTTCACCATAGACCAAAATACGAGTTCTTCTTTTAGTCTCCCACTAAGATAAGTCGAATGAAGAACTGCTACAGACTTAAACAAAAGCAGGGCGGACCGGGGGGAAGTAATGGTAAATCCATAGTAAGTGGTGAAGATGTTGCTTCGTTCATCAGCCAATTTAATTTAGTACGGGAAATGGAAGGTATACAAATTATTATAGGTTTGGAATGGAGTATTTCAAATCAATCTTAATCTATAGGTATATAGCAAATTACTATTTTTAACTTTGGAGGTCCTATGAACACTAAGCTTATCTAACTTTATTAATGGTATTATTGTTACTTTTCTCACAGGAGTAATGACCCCTTGGGACAGTGTTGTTTACGGTAGTGCCGTTGATTCGAATGCTGAGACAAAAGATAAAACTAACCTACAGTGGATACCTCACAATTATAGGATAAATGGAACAGGAAAACCTATAGTGAGGAAAACGACAGTCGATTACACTACAGGTTTATTTAAGAATGAGGATACTGTACTGGACTTCATAGACACCTCTTCTGAGTACTATTTCAAGTCCATTAGCGGGATGAACACGAAAAACCCTTTAATCACTTATGCGATATAAAAGGGCGGAGCTACAGAAAAACTTCTAAAGTATGATAGCTGTAAGAAAGTTGTTACTACCCTCGCAGATCGAAATATCAACGATGGAGCGATTGACGAAGTTTACCCAGATACAGGGATGTACGTCGTAGAGAAGGGAAGAAGAGAATACCTAGTTTATTCTTTAGCTACCAATAAACTGATACACAAAGCAAAAGAAAGACCCATGGAACACTCAAATATTTTTGTAACTAACTACTTGTACCACAATTACTTTGATCCAGAGTTGTCTATTGGAGCATTATATGTGGAAGCAGGTACGTAATATGATTCAAAAAATGAATATGTTTCTTACCCGGGAGAATATCCTTACGAGATCAAGGTTAATGGAAAAATAATAAAACTCCATACAACTAGAGAAAACGCCGCAGATGATTATGTTGACAAGAGAAAGTTCGCTCAATCAAGTCCAAATGGTAAGTATGTCGTACTCCAGGTGAACTTCATTGAAAACAATCGATCGGTCAAGGAACAGCAGAATACCGGGTTTTTGAAACTCAGACAGGGAAACGGGTTCGAACCATAACGATTAATACGACTGGATCATCTTCTGCCATTGATTACGGAGTCAGTTGGATGGGGGGCACGGATCATATCTTTCAATCTGGTCTTTTAAACCAAGGTGCCTACCGTGTCATCGGGAACGATCTAATGACACCTCGAAGATATGGTAATGTTGTTGACGATTTTACTGAACCTTATTATAGCTTTTCACTAAATGATTACTTGAGTATAAATGATCCTATTCCGGTGAGTTTCGAGGGGAAATACCTGAAGTATAGTGGTCAGGGAACGTTCAGTCAAACTGATCTAACTATGTACACACCTGTTTCGGAATTAATGGCTCTCTTAGGTGGAACCATTAGCAATAAAAACGGTAAGATTACCCTTACTTAACAAGAGAAGTCGTTTAATCTGAATCCCAAAAAATAAATCTTTTGGAAGAACCGCACCTATTATCCAATTAGATATGTTCTAACTGGCGTGGGATTAAAACTTTTTACTAAATCTAACAAACTAGCTTCCGAAGAGTGGAGAGAACTTCAGATTGTGAAGTAGTTTTCAAAGTGTATGTCGGAGGACTAGAACATAGTTTCTTTGAAGTCGGTAAATTAGCGGCTTTGTTATTTTGTCGGTACAAGTTCTTGTCCCGAGCCAAGTACAAGAACTTGTACCGATTGCCGGAATGGACAAGAACATAGTCCGATTACCGATTAGATGTACATCTAAACATTGATCACATGCACTTAAAGCTTTATTAAGTACCATAATACATGAAAATGTTCACAATATTATGTGACAACTGACAAGATGAGAGGTAAAACACGGTTGCTAGGTATTAAAAAGGCGAAACATCGGACTGAAAATAACTGCTGAGGACAAGAACATGTTCCTATTTCCGATTAGATATATACCTAACAATTCTCTGTCCTCTAATTGAGCGGGAACATGTTTGTTTAGAAGGCGGTTTTCCTGCAGTAGTAATCATTAAAGGGGATTCCCATGGTGAACCGAGAGGATATACCTATATTAAATGAGTATATAGCGGTAATATTCTTATTATAATCTGTTTTGTTAGTATTTAGGTCCTAAAATACCTATACATAGTAAAACACCGAAAATAAGTACATACGAACTTGAGGTAGTTAAGAAACTAGTTTTAACCGTATTAGTTAGATAGGATGTAAGGCTGATGGTTTCAGGAACAGAAACGTACGTACTAGAGCATTTGAATAGGAGGTCTCTTTAACAAAGAAATCGTTTGTAGAATCTATATTTAACTTGGTTGCTGAGTAGAAACCTAAATGATGGAGTAAAGGAATGAAAGAGATGAACAAATGGACGATGAAGGAAACATTGAAAGGAAAGACCTTTTCCATAATTATCCTAACGATTATTTTGACCATTGCAATCAATAAATTGGTCAATCGAATAATGACTCAAGAGGTGATTTTTGAGGGGGGGTTATACTCTTCTTATACAAACCATTTCTCACTTGGTATCTATGGTGTGATATTTGCAATCCCCGCTGGATTTATAAGTATTTTAGTTGTAAAGCTCTTTACGAATAAGATTAAAAGGCAGTCTAATCCCTTTGATTATGAAAAAAAATTCAAATGGCATAGTATGTATGGAACTGTTTGCGGATTTATTATTCTGTTTCTTCTACTTAATTTAACCAATACGTATGCATCTCAAATGCTAGTATCTGATGTATGGGATGGTTTCATACATCTAGCTATTTCATTCATTATTCCAATTGTCTTTGCTGTGATATCTGCAAAGTTGATCAACAAAGTTATGGTTCGTATAACAAATACAAACGGAAGATTGATTGAAGAGATAGAGGCAGGAAAATACGATAGAGAGATTCTAAGCCAGAGAGATAAAGCTAGAATGTTGAAGTTATTAAAAAAAGGAAGCGTATCTTCCTTGAAGGGAGGAATGATGCGGCTCAAAGTCATTGATTTTTTACTTTTGGTCGGTGGTACTATTGTATTCGTTCTGCTGTTAGTACTGGATAAGGTTGTCTCATTATTTAGTAATCCAAACCATGGTACCGGATGGAGTAATGGGGAAAGTAATTTACACGAAGAGAGAGAACGATTAAAAAGTAAGGCATATGATAACGCTGAGGAAAAACGGGAACAGGCCGATTTTTCAAAAAAAATGTTTGTAAAACAAGCTAATTATAACGTTAGGTATTCGCAATCAGAATGGAATCGAGCAGTTCGAGATGAAAGAGAATATCAAAGGGCAAAACGTGATGCAGATTCGTTATAGTTTGTCAGCTATGTTCATGTTGTGGTTACAAAAATGTGGAGGTAAAAAATCTGGCTTTGTGCGAATGGATGTGCCCATCCCTCCAGACCGTACATGATCGTGATCGAAATGCGGCCCTCAATCTACTGCAACTCGCCAACTAAATGGCATACATTGGGGGAGGAACTCCCCTGTAAGCTGAGGCAGTTGCACTATTGACCAAGAAGCACCCCACCTCTTAGGTAGAGTGTAGTTCACATATCGAGGGATAGGAGCTCCAAGTCAGAGCCAATAAGCTGAATGAACAAAAACTGTCTGGACAAATTAGTGAGAAAGATTTCTTGAGAATGGAAAAAGGCTTAGCTAAACTTGAAAAATGATCCGTCCATATAGTGTGAAACTTTTACGTACAATTGTTTAAGGAGGATATCTTCACATGAAACGTATGTCAATTTCTGAATTGAATGAAATTTTAGTAAAAGCAACATTCTCGGCCAGACAAGAGGCCAAAGGCAATGGTGTGCCCATTGTATATGAAGAAAATGAAAAAATGATCAAGGAATATCCGGATGGCAGAAAAACAGTGATCATATATGAAGAAAATGGTAACAAAAAGGAAATTGAATACCCGTGAGCAAACCCGTCATGACTGTTTTTGCTGGAACGAATGGAGCAGGGAAAAGCACACTAACTAGAACTTTAACGATCAGTTAGGAGAGGTTATTGATCCGGATGCCATTGCAAAAACTATCAATCCTTGTCTTCCGGAATCGGTTTCTCCATCAGCTGGAAGAGAAGCTATCAAACATTCAGTGAATGTATACAGAACGGAAAAAGCTTTTCCCTTGAAACAACGCTTGTCGGTAAAAATGCAATGCGGAAAATAGAACAAGCCAAAAAGGCAGGGTTTGAAATAAACCTGTATTACTTAGGTCTTAAAAACGTGGAGTATCACATCGAGCGAGTAGAAATGCGAGTAAGGAATGGTGGACATCATAATCCAGAAGATGATATCCGAAGACGATATGACCGATCGATCGCTCTTTTATTTTTGATAATACCTCAAAATTTAGATTAGTAATGGAGGTTGAAAGAGAATCAAACTTTTATCTCAAGATATTCCCCAGTGGGTTAAAGGTGCCTTTTTAAAAGGATCGGAGAAAGAACAAGATCACACTCGTGCGGACGAGATTACTCGCGAAGATATACAAAAACAGAAAACGAAAGGGCAAGATTTCGAACGATGATTAGAAACGGAAAAAGTTAGCAAATAAGCTACTTTAACTCCATACGATTGGAGTGGTACAATAGCATGAAAAGGGTCTATCTTAACTGATTCTCAAAGGATGTATATTTCATATACAACTGCAAACGGCAAGAGTTTTTATTGGAGACATATTAGTGACTTACCCAAGATAAGAAGAACTGTTGTGGACAGATTGATTGAACTGGGTAATACATTAAAAACAGTCGAACCAAGAGATTAGAATCGACTATAGTCAACAAGATCATTATTGATGTATAAAAACAACTGTGGTATTATATACTACATAAAGAAGACGGTGCGCTATACCGTCTCCCTGCACAATTATTGTTGAGTAGGGAATCCCATCTCCATTAATGATGACAAAGACGGAAATAACCCACACTTTTGGCGCGAACCTCAGAGTGGGTTATTTCTTCTTCTTATCTACATACGTTAGTACCGCAATTAGAAATGTTGCGAACATTATCACGTCTGAGAAGGAGAAGTTCATAGCGCTCACCTCCTTTCGGAGATAAGCTAACCGCACTCAAGGCAAATCATGCCATTTGATTATAGCATATAGGAAGCGTATTTTGAATCATAAAAATAAATTGGTGGTCGCGGCATACAATCTAGCTACTTTGCACATACATAGAAAACAGGGTGATTGAATCTGGAATAAAACGGATGAATTTATATGAATTATCAGCCAATGCCTAGACTCACTACTAAAGTGTCGAGGGACAAGAACATATTCCCATTAAAGTCGCTATTTTAGCGGCTTTTTTATTTTATCGGTACAAGTTCTTGTCCCGAGCCAAGGACAAGAACTTGTACCGATTGCCGAAATGAACAAGAACATGTTCCCATTCTCGATTAGATGAACCAATTTGAGTAAAAATATAAAAATAAATGCAACATTTTACTGAAAATTGCGTTTTATTTTATATACCTTATGAGAGGAGATAGTTTATGAACAAGCGCATTTTATCACTGATAGTAACCTTGCTAATGATTTCGTTAAGTATTTTTATTAGTACAGGTCAAGCGGCGGAGTCCATATCAAACGATAACATTAGAGTGCAAAGCAATGATCCAGGTCGTAAATGGGAGATACCTACCGCTACTAGTTTCACGAAGTCATTAGAAACTGAGGCAGAGGCAGTCACGGAACAATATCCTGAAGCCAGTCTACTTAACACAAATATATTGATTGATCGAGGTAACGTACAGCTAGAGTTAATGAGCAACTATAGCGATATTTATACTGGTGCATACACCGATGAAAACGGTAAGAATGTCATTCTTGTTACTGAGTTACCAAACGAATTAAAAAGTTCAGTAATGAGCACGAGTGTTTTTCCTCAAAATATTGAATATTTAATTGTAAAATATTCTTTAGAAGAACTGACTAAAGCAAAAGAATCATTATCTGGAAAAATGAAAGAGTTAGGGTTAGAAGCGGTTGGTATAAATCCTAAGTTGAACAAAGTTAATGTGTACATCTCACAAGAGCAGTACGATAATGCTAAGGAAGAGATACTAAACTATATCGATGAAGATATGGTGAGATGGGTAATAGGCGAGTTGAGCCTTCAAACACAAGCGTATAACTTGTTTCCCGGAGAAAAAATTGAACGAGGAACTGCTATTACTTCCCCGGCATGTAGTTTAGGTTTCAACGGTCGTGCCAATGGTAACAACGTCGGTGTTACTGCGGGGCATTGTGAGAATGGAACTTGGTATGACTTATCTGACGGTTCTAGCCCGATTGGTACAATGAACAATGCTGTATTTTCGGATACGTCTAAGTTCGATGCAGGTTATATAGTATACAACTCATCTGTAAATCCGAGCCATAATTTAAATGGTAATTCTTTAACGATAGGGACAACGGATTACTCTGGCCTATATCGTCAGGTTGGAGATAAGGTAAGAGTACACGGGTACAATTTGAATGGAAGTAGTTATCCTCTAGCTGAGATTGTTGACACTAGTTATGATATTAATGGTGGACCGACTGATATGATCATTACTGGACTTAGTGGTACACAGCTAGGAGATAGTGGAGGATTAGTATACAATGTCGTCAATAATGGTGTACGAAACTATGCAAGAATTGAAGGTACCCACACTGGTATAGTTAGACAAGGTGGAGTAGATACATGGCAAGCTTTTTCAAAATATAGTTATACAATTAGTTCGCTAGGTCTCTCGGGAGTTTACACCGATTCCTCCTATTGATGTTTTTATATTGCAAGTGGAAGGTGATGATCATGGCTAAACTAGTGAGTGGACTCACACTCGTTTTGTTGCTACTAGCCGTCGGCTGTAGTTCTCAAAATGAACTAACTCAATCAGATGCGGACATCAGCGGTACAATTATAGAAGTTAATGAACAAGATAATCAAATATTGATTGAACAAGATAACCCAGATGATCCTGCAACGAAACAAATTTGGATAAGTAAAGATGAGGATAGTGAAATAGTTATCGGTGGGGCAGCCGAGTCTAAATTTGCTAGTTCAATAAAAAATAAAAAAGCTGAAGTATGGATAAAAAATCTTATAGCCCAGTCATCACCTCCACAAGCTATAGCTGAAAAAGTCATTATTGAATAATAAAGGTTAAGGTAATTAATATCAAAGTCGCTACTTAGCGGCTTTTTTGTTTTAAGAACCAAATTTTTGTTCCAAGCTGAGTTCCGAGCCAAGAACAAGTAATTGATCAGGGGTTTTCTTAAAAGACAATTCCAAAGAGATAGAGAATCCCAAAACTAATGCCAATGGAATACTATCGCCAAGAACAGAGCTTGAATAAACTTTTCTCATCAATACCTGAAGCACCGTGAGCTGAAGCCACTCATCGTCATATACAAAGAGAACTTTCTCCCGATGGCTCCTTTATGATCCGATACTACCGCCCCAGTATTGAGGGCAAACGCCCAGATTGAAAGTGCACAGAACTTGCGAGAAGGAAAAGAATGGCGGGCTGTGACACGAGACAATTCCACGGTGTTCGGCTGGAGTGCATCCTCCAGAAGTTCCGATCCTGCGGGCGCTGCAAAGATATATGAATGGCTTCCGGAAAATACGTTCGATAATGTCAATATTAGCGTTTGTTCGACAAAAAGACTCCCCCGGGTCAGAATAATTGTTAATTCTGCTCATGGCGGAGAGGCAACACCCAAAGAGGAGAAAGAATGGAGAAAAAGACGTAAAGGGTGGTCTGTCTGGTGTGTGTCTAAGAACCTTTAAGCGTGATATACTATGAATGAATGGAGATGATTGCAGATGAATGAACTGCTTGACCCCCGAAATGATTTTTTATTCAAACGTATATTTGGCAGTGAAGAAAATCGGGATGTTCTGCTTGCCTTCTTGAACAAGACTTTTGTAGAGGCAGGTAGGCCGCCTTTGACAGAAATCATCTTGTTGAATCCATATACCGAGAAGGACACTCCTCGTGACAAGCAATCCATCCTTGATATACACGGAAGAACAGCGGAGGGCGAGCTCATCAACGTTGAAATGCAGTTATTCAATAAATATGATACTGAGAAGCGAACGATGTTTTACTGGAGCAAGCTATACAGCGGACAGCTTCAAGAGGGGCATTCTTATAAGATGCTGAAAAAATGCGTAACGATTAACATCCTGAACTATTCTTTTTTGCCCAATGATCAATATCATAACGTATTCCATCTGCGTGAAGACCGGAGTGGGATCTCGCTCATAGATGACATAGAACTGCATTTTCTGGAATTGCCCAAGCTTGGCGATCATGCGACTCCAGTAGAAAATGGTGGTTTGGTTAACTGGCTATTATTCTTAAAAGGTGTCGATAAATCCAATTGGGAGGTGCTGACGATGAACGAACCTGTATTAAAAAAAGCAATGGATACGTTGGAATTTCTTAGTCAGGATGCCGAATCCCGCCGATTATACGAGGACAGACAAAAGTATTTGCATGATGAAGCTTCTATGATTGAAGGGGCAAAGGAAGAAGGAGAGCGTAACAAAGCTACTGATGTTGCCAAGAAATTGATTAAATCAGGAGTAGATGTTGATATCATTGCTTCTTCTACCGGTCTGACAAAAGCAGAAGTGGAACGACTCATAAAACACCATAAAGTTTGATCATAAATGTTGCCGATGACATCTTAGTAAGGACATCTGAGCAACAGATAAGTAATAAAATGGATATAGTTCCTCCATTAGTAAAAACACTTTTCATTACTAACGTGGAACAATCTACGTGACAGAGCCTCGAACTTTTTCGAGGCTTATTTGCTGTGTTATGCAAATAGACCTAAAATCATGATAGGATAAGTAACAAAGACAAGAACTGTACCGATTGCCGGAATGGACAAGAACATGGTCTATTGCCGGTTAGGCGTATATCTAATCGTCATCTTACCCTTCAATTCATTAAACTAACGGGCAGGTTAGTTGGATTAAGAAATCTGCAGCAGCAGGTAAAATCTCCAAAAGCAATTAAACTGAAATTTTAAACGAAGAAACTACAAAGTTTAGACATATGTACAAAATCCTGATTTTGTGCAAGTATCTTAGTAGTGAAAAACTAACCTCAATTTTTAAAATCTATTTGACCGATTTCTGTCGGCTTATCTAACTCTTTATAGATGGTCTGATTCTCATATAGATTACTTCGTTTATAAAAACTAATGAGTCGATTCATCTCATCCTCAGACATGCCTGGTGTTCCAAGAGTCCCATAGATATGAGTTATTTTCTCTTGATAGAGAACACTCTCCTTGAAGTCTTCCCAAGTACAGTTTAAAGATTGGTAAACCTCTTCATTCCTTTCATCAATTGTATTATTGAGCATGGGGATAATCGCTAAGAGAAATGAAAGCATGCTGGTACCATGATTTATTCCTTCTTTATAGGAATTGATATAACCAATCTTTAGACCACCATCATTGATTGAGAATGTAATATGTGAGCGAGGATCGATGACTTTGAATTGTGAAAGATAGATGTAATTAATTGATGAAGGTTCAAATTCATCATAATAGAAATATGTACATGTGATTTCTTCATCTTTATCTAATTCAAATTTAAAAAATCTCTCATCGTTCACTTTGGCAAGTTTCCTCTTCAGTACTTTAATCATTTCTTTATATAAGCGGAGCTTCTCTTCCAAATGCTCTAATACTATACGTTTTCTGTCAAGAATATCTGCTTCTTTCTTTATAACTTCATTACAGCTTGAGGGTTTTAGAACACATACGCGTTGAGACTCCTCTATTCCATTTTGATTTATTTCGACCTTAATTGTATTTTCATTTAGGTTATAGTTTAATACCTCACTAATCGATTTGAAGCTGAGGAGATCATCCTTGATCTTCTTATACTCAGTCTCAACTTCATGCATTCTGGTCTCAATCCTACCATGGGCACTCTTTATTTTTCCCCTCTGATCAAATCGACAGGAATCCATACCTTCCTTAACACGACAATGTATGTGCTGTATATATTTTCTCAAATCTTACTCCTCTCTAGTGTTCTGAGTTCTGAGTAATGACTGCCACTGGTGGTGTTCTACTTTACAACGTTTGTGTTCGTTTAAAACTAACAACTCCAAAAGATGTCCATGCTTTTCCTGGATGTATACATCGTAGGCCCGTTGATCCCAATCACAATTCGGATCATTTTCTTTTCTCTGCTTCATTGTGGTAGTATGCAAACATCTCTTTTAGAAACGTTCTCGTTTGATCCAGCTAAATAAAACACGAGATTGAGATTTGATTCAATACAAATATCGTTCCATCTGTGGTCGTAAAATACAAATTACCTTCATTGGGTTAAGTGAGGGATTACTTATAAGGTCGTAACCATTGATTTCTGCGATTTCCACAACTTCATTAGCATTAACATGCTTATAACCGTCAAGCGTGATAAACATACACATCAAGAGCATTATTATATGTGTTGGAAGCTTCAAGACCACTACGGTGACCAACCGCTTCAATGTAGCTTGTGATTTTATCAACAGTCTGCTGGATGTATAATATCATACATCAGTCACCCCTTATTAAAGAAGGTTCCTCCACTTATTGCTCACACGTCTTGCAACCTGAAGCATTTGTCTACGACACACCAACAGATATTCGAATAATAAAATTATTGAGATCTTTGTATGTTAGATAGTTATTTAGCTCTTCTTCGCACATATTTTCTATTAATTCTAAGCCATTCGCTGTTATATGTTCTTGAATTCGTTTATATGTTGCTGGGAGAGACTCATACGACCCTGCGTGATCTAACACCATATAATTACCTGCTGGTTTTATAAACATACAACTGTCTCGAATCAAGTGCATGCGACATTTGTTTAGAAGGAGCTATTGAGATAACGAGTTCCGCTCTCACTGAGCTAAAGCTGGAACCTGTAATAGAAATGTGTGAGCAAGAGTATTAAATTGCAACACCACTTGAACATGATTCAAGCCATATCGATTTAGCTAGAAAAATAAGACAAAATCGTAAATATTGCGAGGAAAAGCAAATTATCCATGGCTTTACATTGTGTTTCATTACGCATAAGAATCAATTCAAATCACAAATGTGTATCTTTCTTTGCCAACAAACTCACCAATAAAAGATAATAGAAATCCCCTGCTTTTTTTGAGAACATTAATAATATCGAGTAGATAACAGTAGTGGAATGTAGTTATTCTCAACTCATATTTTTCGTCTAGTCAACCGACGCGCCCTTTCAGTAGTGCCCATCTTCAATATACTGTTTCCCTCGATTACATGACGGGCTGTTATAAACACTCCCTCACCGACATGAAATGCACTACCAATTCCTTGTTCCCCATCCTTGGTTTCCACCGCTATATAGGCTACTGCTGCTGCATAAGTTTCATATAACTGCCTATAAATATTATTGTCCAATTGAATTGCCCCTTTTTTTGTACTCTTCTAACTTGCTCCTCATAATGAGCAATAAGACCTTTACTATATGGAATAAATGCGTTTCTATGTAAAGAGTTAATTTTAAAATATTTGAGTTATGTGATGTTATTCTTAATAAACTCAATATTAATCTCGTCAATCACCGTTCTTTATCATACATTTCTTGAATTCCTTCTTCTGTAAAATAATCAGTTGATCTTTTAAATATTCAGCTATAAATTGGTCTTAAGTAACTACTTAAATAGACCCTATCAATGGTTTGATAAATTCTAACTAAGGAAATGGAAGGATTTAAATATTGACCAAGCTTCTCCTTTATCCTAGGTAAAATTTCTATTGCCTCAGAACTTTCTAATTCATCGCCTTTTAGTATTTCCGGAAATTTTTTGACCATTTGAATTGCCTAATGGAGAGGAAATTGAAAAAATCCCCTGTTTGCATTTACTCTAAAATCTTTCAATTCAATATGTATAGCTTTTCCAAATTGTCATAATCGTTAGAAAAAACTCCATAAGCTACTTTAAAAGGTGCAGGGAAAGCAGTGCTGCTAAAAACTTTCATTTACAAGTATATAAACATATCCATTTAACATTTCCTCACACCCTTTAATCACTAATATTTAACAATACGACTTACTTGCATAAGTCTATTTGAATCCATAAGTACCACAATCATACCACGAATCTGGAAATTTTTGTCTCTCAAAGCCAAACGCCCCCGCCTAGAAATTATCTTTTAGGGGGTTAAACATATTCTCTATAGCACCTAGCTCCATCACTACTACAGTCTTCTTATCCCCACCCACACCCCAATTTTTCGCCGTCACTTGTGTACGGTTCCCCGTATCTAAACACAAAATGAGTTTTGACCACAATAGCTACATTATTGTTTGATAAAAAGCCACTCTTTTCATAACAGAGTTGCTTTTTATCGGTTTTCTTTATTCTAATTTACATATTGGATACAGATTAGTCCAAAAATTATCTACATTCCTCTTTCTTCACTAAACTCTAACTTCCCCTTATCAAGAGTCATACTAATGAAATCCACTAGGGAAGATGGCTTTTGGAATTGATTAAACATCCTTTCAAAAATTCCACCAAAAACAATTTGTTTAATATTACCTTGTTCTATTTCAATTGCTTGTCCATTATATTCAAAAGCTTTTGAATGTTTAGGAGTATTATTAAATTTTGCGGTTTCCTTTTTTGACAATAAACGTGCATTCACATTTTTCCCCTCAAACTTTTTTAGCCATGCATGTATATTTAGTGACATCAGAATAAGTTTTTCTCCTGTAACAAGTTTAACTTTATCATCTATATTAAAAGGGTGTAAGAACAAAGGATGCCCCACTGGATTATTAAAAAACCCTCTAATGTCAACTGTGGGAAAGTCAATACCAATACCTTTCTTCCAAGCATCAAAGGCATAATGCATTGGTATTTTAGTTGAGTTATATACGCCTACAGCAAGACAATCCTCTATATAGTTAATAGAATAATTTTTTTTATTAACCTCTTCCAACATAGATTGAATAGTATCAGTGAAATGCTCCGTATAAAAAACGTTATCTATTATTTTTATGTTCCTTCCTAAACTATCTGTTCCCTCACCCTCATTAATAATTTGAATAGTATTTAATGCAGTAGCCTCTTGTTTAACATATCGAAGAAATTGTTTTCTAAATTTATCATCTTTGTTTTCTAATTCATAATACAATTTTCTCTCACCACTTTGAACTTCTAAGTGTTCTTTTAATATGTCTGATATTTGTTCATTTACCTTTCCTTCTTTTAGTTCTAATATATTGATTTTATCTCGATCTCTAATCAGTAGATCACCTACTTGAATAAACGAAGTTATATCGGTAATTAAGGGAAATCTCTCATTGTCAGTTTCAAATATTTCTTGAACTACTTCTAAATCATGTTCTAAATTAGAATTATATATTTCTACTTGCGCAGAAAAGTTGTATAGCCTTCTAATCACAGTTATATCACTTTTAAGTATCTGCCATGCAATTGTATCTGCTACCTTTCTTAATACATTCTCTTGATATTCTATTATCTGCACCTTTTCTTTAAGTACTTGAATAATATCTTTATCCTCACGAAGTTTATTTAATTCCTTTATTCTCTCTTTAGTCTTTTTCTTTTCTTCACCCAATAATAATAGGTTTTGTAGAATTAAGTTTTGGGCTTGCATAAATCCCTTATGAACTTTTGAGATAAACTCTGTTGCTTGTGATTGTCTTTTTAGTTCATCAACATCTGTCATCTTAAACGAAAGGCTTTTAATTCCATATTCTAATACGAAAAATAATATAGATTTTAATTCTTTTTGAAATCTTTTTTGCTTCATTTTTTTCTCCTTATATAAATTCTTGTATTAATTTAACCGTAGAAGTTAATTGCTATCTAAAGCATTAGGTTTACTTACAAAATTAATGGTTGTTGGCACAAATCTTCATCTAACCTTCATCTATCTTAACCCATCTCAAATGTAACTATTGCATCAGTTTTATAATTATAAACGTTCCATTCTCCTTCAGACTAATGTTCTACTTCAATCCAAATGGAGTATTGCATGTCTTTCATTAAACTCCTTCTTACCTTATTTAATAAATCGATTGTAACATAAGCTGGAATATTATGTATTCATATTGCATTAAAAATTACCCATAGTCGGGCTGTAGAAGTGCTAACGGCATTTACGTATTCGTCATGTGTATACACGATGTAACCCCCCCTGACTTTACAGCATCGCCAGTGAGCTTAGAGTGCTATCTAATCCCTGTTCGCATACCACGCGATGATTGTAAGTACAAGCATACCACTTACCTCATAAAGCCACTTATAGCGAGACATTTCATTGTCAAAAAGTATACAAATTGACAAGGTTTTATTATGCTTCAAAACATGTGTCAAAAAGTCCGATTTAACTATTGAAATTGTATTTGCCCTGCATAAAAATCTATGGGACTAGCATCTAGATTGAGTATGTTTTCTGCTACTTCCTTAACCCAAGCTTTTCGTTCATCCGATTTCATGTTGTTTAAAGTTATATCTTAGGGTTAAATAAGTTCATCTTTTTCAAAAGAGCATAGTTAGCTGATAAAATATATACCAATCTGCATAAAAACCATGACTCAGCCCACCTCTCGTATTTCTTCCGATGGTTTCTTATAGCCTTCAAATTCAAGAAGAACGTGATTCAAATCTCCGATATGATATGCAAGTCCATCTCCCCATCTTGCAAACATATGAGAGTTCTTACGGATGTTTTTATATATGTGCACTGATCTCATTCTTAATCCCTTTTTTATCCGCCTTTCCCTAAATATAAAGGAATAAAATAATCTAAGTCTCCTGTCCCATAACGTAATTGATTCCCTCCCATCTTTGAGAATACCCTCTGTTCGATTTAGGCCATTTATTAACTGAAATCATTGTCTATTCCCTTATGTTTTAAAAGAGTATCTGGATAAACATCGGATATCAAACATACAAGCTAGTATTAAACGGAACCAGTGGTGCAATAGAATCCAGGGATTGGTTAGTGAGTCAAGAGCGGAATCTGTAACAATAAATAAGCAAAATCATATATGAATTTATCAGCATCATCTAGTAGCAGTATAGCCACTGTTCGTGCAAACCTCCAATCCATCATTAGGCCTTTTAAATGTGCCTTCCCTTGAATGAGAGGGTTTTTACTTCGCCCAACATACACTGGTACGTTTCCTTCTACTTCAGACACTTTGTATAAGATATAAATGCTAACTTTAAATCTACCTTCAATTAATAGTAATTGTTCTATTGTTTGAGAAACTGCCCGTACCGCATTTACTTTTCCCGCTGTAAATGAACATAGTTCATGGTTAACCAGCCATTGTTTTAGCAGATCTTTTTTAGTTAACATAAGTGTACTCTAAGATATGTATTAGTGGTTTAAACAATCGATATTTATAAGGAAACAAAACAGTAAGTGATACACGCTTCTAGCTTGATTCAGAGAAAATGAAGAGCAAACTCCCTCCACGAAATGATCTGGATTTCAATATTTAATGTGCCATGGATAAACCAAACCTTTAATGGCAGGTACAGGAATGTAT
The DNA here is from genome assembly GCF_002843485.1 of Paenibacillus sp. BGI2013. Classification (NCBI taxonomy): domain Bacteria; kingdom Bacillati; phylum Bacillota; class Bacilli; order Caryophanales; family Paenibacillaceae; genus Paenibacillus; species Paenibacillus sp. BGI2013. Next base: position 248,718 of record NZ_PJFA01000008.1, on the reverse strand, counting down.
GTATCTCCCTTTATGGCTTTTGGAGCAGTACTCAATATAGAAGACTTGCCATTGTAGTAGGTTTAATTATTTTTGATTTTATAGATTTTGACGATGACGATGATCTACTCGATGCTTCGAACTTGAGAAAGAACTACTGCCATGATAATGATATTCTCCATATTTAGTCCAGTTCCCATTTTGCACAATTGGTCTAACACGTATGACCACGATTTGCATTTTCGTTGATGAGCTATCACACTTGATGTACCAGAAAAAAGCAAAAGAGATATTAGAGAACTAGCCAGCAACTTTTCTTTCATTATACACATTCTCCAACCGGTACTCTATTCCTGTAATCATATCATACAATATTTGATAAATAGATTTATAGTTACCATATGGGAGTTTATAAAGGGTCTCGAGCTTAATAATTTGGTGAAGTCAGCTGATTCTTATGAGGATGAGGCGGACAGTAAAAAGGTAATTATGGTACTTGAAACTCTAAAAATTTAAATAAAGAGTCTCATAACTAGTGTTAATAATTTATCAATACAGAATATGTCTTTACAGTAAATACTAACTTTGGGTATATTGGACTCAAAGAACACAAAAAGTAGACTGCTATTATCGTTAAGTGGATTTTAATTTATTTCCATGGTAATTATAGTATTTAAAGTACATAAAGAAATTAAGGAGTTGAAATTGATGAATTTTGAATCTTTTAACGTTGAGTATTTAGTAGTTTTTGATACTAAGGATTCGATTTGCACAGATCTAACCTCTTTCAATCATTTGTTACAGGCTAATAATACTCTGAAAATAGAGGAGAAGACTCTTACTTATAGAGACTTCACAATAAATTATCTGGTCCAAACTGAAGTATTAAATGAACAACAACGTTATTTCCATATAAAACTACAGACATTTGAAGTAAATAAAGTTGATCATTTTGAAGAATTACTTAAGTATGTACGGACAATACTTACACGTGTAAGTAAATCCCCTGTTCAGACATTGTGGGACGATATGAGCTTTTACTATGCAGTTCAGGCTTATCCACTTATTCATGTTACAGAAAATTTGATGAGGAAACTTATCACTAAATTCATGCTAATTAATGTTGGATTTGGATGGACAAAAACCTATATCCCTAATTTAGTTAAGGATTCTGTTAAGAAAAAGTTTAAAGAAAATATTGAAAATTCACCAGAATATCTTTATGAAACTGACTTCATTCAACTTGCTAATTTTTTATTTTTAGAATATCAAACTGAAAAATCACCTACTTTAATTGAAAAAATAAAATCTGTTACAAGTATTGAAGAGTTGTCCTTAAACGATTTAAAGTCCTATGCTCCCAAATCGAATTGGGAGAGGTACTTTTCAACTATTGTGGACTGTGATCTTGATTATTTAAAGAAGAGATGGGAATCGTTATATGACCTTAGAAATAAAATTGCCCATAACAACAGAATTAACAAAGAAGAATTTATAAGATTACGTACATTAGTTGATGAAATTGAGGTTAAGTTGAGAGAAGCTATAGATAATCTGGATAAAATTCAGATCAGTACATCAGATAAAGAGGAACTCACAGAAAATATCATTATTAATACTGATGTACTTTTCAGTCAATTTATGAGCGAATTCAAAAAATTAAATAATGTTCTAATAAAGGTTTTACAAGAAAATTCTCTTGAGGAGGTTGGACCATTTGAAGCAGCTGAAGTTATGTTTGAAGAAAAACTTATTGATGAATTGACTTCTGAGAGAATTAAATTAATCGTAAAAATTAGAAATAGAGTAATTCATGAAGGTATTGAATACAATGCTAGCCAATTAGAGACTCTACTTAAAAATATAAGTGAAGCTATCAATGTAATAACTGGGCATGTCAAAAAGAGAGAGAAGATTAACTAAAAAAATCACACTATTCTTTCATTAATTAATTGGTTTCTTTACATTATGACCTTACTTAATTTATCCTTAAATCGATTTCATCTAATTCTTAGGTGCTGAATCAAAGTTAACTAAGTGCTGTTATTCCTAAGAAATGATACCAATTATTCTCAGGCATCATCTCTTACTTATATCAATCCAAAAAAAGGATGTTTTGTTTTTCTCAAAAACCCTTGAATCGGAGTCGCTTAATCTTAAGAAAAGCAATTAAATTAACGTAAGATAGAAAGTTAGGATCCATTCTTAAGAACGAAAAACGAGGCTGGAAGAATATCGGAGAATTATAAGTTGCGCAGTAATGATTCGTAAAGATTATAACTAACCAGCGCCTGAATGCACTAAAATTAACATGAGAAAGCTGCTGGAGTCGCCCCTGAGAAGAGCAATCAATGTCTTAAAGAAGCGGGAACCAAACTAAACTGGTAACGACTATCGATGAGAAAGAATCTGAGAGATATCGAGAATTATGCAAGATAATTGAAGACTCTTTCTAAACTTCTTCATACTATAGAGTTACTACGGAGCTAGTCTGAAATTCTCATACAATTCATCACTACCCTCATCACCAAGAATCTGTTTAATTTAAAAAACTATCATAAGAGTTTTTTTTCAATCAACTTTTCATATATTTTATCATTATTAGTAGAAAAGATTTCACGTCCTCTTATAACTCCTTCAATAATCTTATCTAAAGAACTCAGATACCTGGCATTTTCAAGTAACTTAGTAATCTGACTGAACATTATTAAGGCTATAGTCAAAGCACCTAGAGCGGGTAAGAAATTCATGAGAATACTTAAGAGGGAAATGACTCTTTCCTGATCAATCGCTTGCCCAGTTTCAATCTTTCTACTAATAATCATTTTAGCAGTTTCCACAAGCATTTCCTTAATGCTTGTAAAATAGAGTGGCAATGTAAATATTAATAAACTAATACATACCCCCAATATTGGGCTTAATTTGTTTTGTTCTAAAATTGAATTGATATCCGATCTTAGCAAAGTTAACTCCTTATCTGACAAACACTGAATTTCTGCTTCTACATTTTTCAAAGCCGATACAGTATCTTCAATACTTTCTGCCTTATCTACTGGCTTCATGATTCTTCGGTATTGATTCAAGCTTTTTCTTGCTATGTCAGTTCCTCCTCAAGATTATTTATAGCAGTATTATCGGATATTTCTTCGTTAAAGTTATATTTCATCTCTTTGACCATGACATAATAACGTTAATGGCCACCGACCATATGCTCAGTACGTTAGTTACCGACAATCGGCTCTACATAACTGAATTCCTCTATGCTTTTGCGAAGCTTCATATTCAAATTCTCCAGGCTGAAGGTCAACACTGATCGATCGGCACGATACTGATGTTCATATCAATTACCTCCAATGATTTTAAGGCATAAAAAAGCATCCTAGGACGCTTTATCTGTTATAGTATTCGACCAAATCTTTTAAGTTCTTAGGTAAATACTCACTAACTCCATTTGAACCATCCAAGAAAACATCCGCTTTAGCTGCTGACCAGTAAATCCTAGCTTCTTCGTAATAATCCACATGAAGCCTACGAACCACTTCAGTCCATTCCTTTACATCTTTTACGTTACCTCGTTCGAATATTTCCATCAAAGTCACGAGTCCATTCGTACCTAAAAAAGAATGAAGATGCATATCTCGACTTGCTTTGCCTTCATTATGAAGTTGAGGAGAATTATAGAAGCTCTCATCTTAATTATGTACTATTCTAAACCCTTTCACTTTACCTGTACCTCTTTCTTCGTACCACTCAAACCAACCATTATCAACTTCCATGATTTGCCCACACAAATCACACACCCATTGCTTTAGTGGGCAAGATTTGGTTCACCCATGAAACATTCCTCCCTCTATTATATTTAATAAATTTCTAGTATTAGACAAATACACACATGGGTCAAGCAAAAGCAAAATTTGTGTTGAGTTGGTTTCAACGTTGGGGTGCCATCATATGCAAGCGTCAGGCACACTCAGCTCCTGTTATCCGCTCTTCAATGGACCGAAGCACACACAAGGCCATATGTCCTCATATAAACAAGCTTAAAATGGCACATATCCAGTCATATGAAGGCAAAAGAAAAAGCTCCACGATGGTTACTCTTAAATCTTGCCTTCTTCTTTAAGTTCAATTAACTGACATCCTGCTTTGGTTAACTCTGATCCTTTGGCATTGACCAAACTTATTTTATTGCCTCTGCCACCCTTATAAACAGAAATATTGGTAGCGAGTCTATCATCGTGAATTTGTTCCATCCATTCATCGAAGGACTCTTTATCGGCTCCGATGTCTTCCTTAAATGGTTCTTTACCTGACTGAATGATCTTAAGAATCTCATAAACGATATCACGCTCAGACATTTAAAATTCCCCCTCTTGTAGTATCAGGAATATCATACGTCCTTGGAACATTTTGGTCGCAAACACTTTTTTAGAGTTTCATTTTATTGTATAAAAGCAAAAGAAAAGCCGCACACAGGCAACTTGCTTATTGTTAATCCCTCATTGTTATAGTTGCCACCCGTTCAACACTACAGCCTATTGTTAGGACATCTCCAGAAGTTACATCTTTGGTAGCAAATTCGACCACATCAAAAGCGATACTCCACGCGGAAGTTCCCCTCCACCCGTACAGGCCATACATCAGATCCTTTACCGTATTTGCGTACAAGCATTGATGTATTCACTTTACTTGTCCGAGGACTTTTCAGGCAGGACACTTTAAGCGTGTTATAATCTGCTTTATTTCTATTATGAGAGTCATAAATACACACCACTGGTCCGGTCGGGTTTCCACACATGAGACCTTAACGAATTTGCCTGAGAGTGTACACAGAATCGCTTCCATGATTCATCCACAATGAAACAACATATAGATCTCGTGTAGACCCTGCGTGTTTCTCATGCTTTGTAGCCACTTTGTACCATTCAGTTTCTTATGTAGCTTTCAAACAGACAACACTGCAAAATTATTATTGTACGTTTGAATGTTACAAAAGTATAATAAGTTTAGCAATATTATATAATTCTATATTAGAAAAGGAATATGATAATGTCCGATAAATATTTAAAACCAGACAAACTAACACAAGGAGTTATTAGTAGAATTCTTGAAAACAGTTGGAGAAATAAACCTAATATTAATAAATTAGACTTGAAAGAAATTCATCAAGTATTAGTTGAACATGGAATCTTCGGTGAAATTGCAAAAAATATATACGTTCCTATTGTTGAAAAGACAGAAAATACAAATGAAAAATTACTAAAAGGAATTCAGTCACATCGAGATAGAGGTAAGGAAGAACCAGAAAATAAACTCAACCATGTAACGCTATTTCCTGAAAAGGGATTTATCTTGAAAGATGGTATCCATGGCGCCGCTTTCGGGAGATTTCAATATGTGTACCGTTCGAAAGGTTATCGTATCTTTTGGTTTGAATCTGGAATAATAGAATATCGCCCTGTTTACTCTACTATTGATGAATACGGATTTCAATATGCTGCTGAGGAATTTGATGGTTGCAATATTTTCGATGATATAGGACTAGATGTCATTGAGCAATCACCGTTAAATGAGGCATTTGGAAATGGTAAAATATTTATATCAAATTTGGCAAGAATTAAAAAAGATTTCGTTAGAGATTATCCTATCGAATATCTGTTATATCCACCGGACGTTGAAGAACTTTCTCCCTTTTCAGTCCAATTGCGTGAGCAGATTTGGGATTCTATAATCGAGTTGATTAAAGAACTTGCACTCAACTCAAAATCCGAAAATGAACGAGCAGACCTTCTAAATTATTTAACAGACTTTATGGAGGAACAGAACATTCAGCCTAATGCATATCACATAATTACATTGTTTGATTTCTATAAAGAGAATCAATCAAAAATCAATCAATCTGATTTTGCTGAGTTATTATCCCTTGTAAGAAAACAAAGCTCACCATTAGATAACACTTCTAATCCTATTGAAGCCAATCTGCTTATTAAACAGCTGGAGGAAACACCTTCGGGTAAAGAAAATGCCAGAGCTTATCACGATCTAATTTATAACTGTTTAACACAAATTTTTAAAGGTAACTTAAAAAGGGGGAAAAAGGAAATAGACTTAAATGAGGGAAGGAAAAGAGTAGATATAACTTTTGACAATTTTGATAATTCGGGGTTTTTCGCCTTCATTAGGGATCGTTACCAAATTCATTGCCCTAAGGTATTTATTGAATGTAAAAATTACTCCTCAGATCCTCAGAATCCTGAAATCGACCAATTACTCGGAAGGTTTGGACCAGATCGAGGTAATTTTGGCATTCTCTTGTGTCGCCAAATTAATGATTACACTAGATTGCTACGACGTTGCAAGGATGTTACTCACCAATTTAAAGGCTATATAATTTTTTTAGAAGATGCAGACATAATTAATTTATTAAAGTTAAAAGAAGCTTCTGATGAAGAGGGGATTTTGGATTATTTATTAATTAAATGGGATCAATTGATACTGAATAACTAATAATAATCAAATTATGAATTTTTCATACTTATCGAAAAAGCTTTAGTTTTTTAGACTTGCCCCTTCCTCTGTAACAAAGGAATATCGGACAAAAGTTGAGGGTCTAGTATAATGACTCTGCATTATGAACGTGTATCAATAAAGTAGTAAAAGAGAACCGCCTGCTGCAGCTCTCTTTTACTTTAGTAATGAGTGTGGCACTTCCTTTTTAAACTCTTGGAAATTGTATCGAAGCTATAAGTATTCACAGACGAAAGTACTACTGTTAAATATGAAAGGTTATTTCCTTTGAAACGTAAAGTTGAGAATTTTCAATGTTTAAGGTGTCGTTGAACTAGCAAACTATTCTTCAAACTTACAGGTTACCCCATTTTCATAGATAATTAGTCAAGAGGAATAGCTGATATAAAATAGTATATAAGTTCATTTTGCGTCTTGTTCTGTCCACTTTCTTATTATGTCCTTCTCGGATGGGGTTGGTTCAAGCTTTTCTTCTATTAGTTCCCTTGTTTCATTCCATTCTTGTAGGTAATTTTAAAACCATAAAGAGACTCTGATGTTGACCTAATCTCACCATTCATGAACCAAGAAATAGACTTTCCAGCAATTTTCCCCTTATGCATACGTTTAAATCCTTCAATTTTACCATCTTCGTAATAAGTGACATAATCACCATCAGGAACTCCATCCAGACAGTAACAATAGAGAGCCAAATTTCCATTGCTATATTTTTCGTAAACAAGTCCTGTTATTGGATTCCCCCCAACTTCAATAGACCTATCGAAAACTTGGTCCCCGTACTCTCCATCAAAACAGACATCTCCTGTAAATTCTAAACCGTTTAAAAGAACTTCTTCTTTCGATAGTATATTTATTTCCTCCATTGTTGTGCACTCCCCTCTACTGAATAAAATACTATAAGTCAGAAAGAATATAATTACAGTGCGGACATGTATGAAATGCTATGTCCGTTACAGGTTTTGTTTTGCTTCCTGGCTTTATGACATACACTAGCAAATCGTCGATATTAGCACCCGGGTTAGCTAATAAGGCTTTATTTACTGCTTACACTTCTGCGTGTGATCCTGCGCCTCTTGTTCTCTCATAAATTCCTAAACGCGCATAAAAAAAGAGTAGCACAATGGCTACTCCTTCTTTCTTCCTACCGTTTGGATTCTATCAGGGAGATCCGGCTTATATGCTACACCGGAGTGACCGGCAACGTGAGAGAGAGATTCCCGCAAGAGGGATTCTAAATGATGTAAGCTAGATTTATTGTTATATGGAACAGTGATTTGAGGAATGTGAGAGCAGTCGCAAGAGATATATGAACCGGATTGATCAGGCTGCCCAACCTATCAGCAAGAAGGCCAAGGCGCAAGCAGCCTTAGTGAGCAGGACTATATCCGATATGAAGTTAAGGTTCATGACCGAGTTTTGCAGATTGGGGATGAGGTTCAGTTTAAGGCCACCATAGGCTCAACGTCTTTGAGATTCGGACCGAAATGCAGCAGGGGCTACTTATCCACCATTATGTGCTCGGGCACATAAAGTCTGCTTATCAGCGAAAGCGATACAACTCACGCCTTGTCGGTGCATCCATTTCATTACATATTATGGGCGTCGTGAGAGATGAGGTTAAGGTCCAGTTGGACTGTGATCAGGAATGGAGTCTCGCAACAGCCAATCTGTTCCCTTATTCCACCATGTATGCTTCGGATGATCAGACTGGGTGGTACTGTATGCCTGAGCAAGGGGATAGTATCCGTCTTTACTTTCCTAATGCAAGGGAGGCGGGAGGCATTGCCTTGAGCTCTGTTCGCAAGAAAATACCGGAAGAGGCCATGGCATCACCTTCTTCGTCGCCTGCATCGGCCCAAACTAGAGGTGGTGGGACTAAGCAAGCGGTAAAGCCATCGGAGTAAAATACATCAACCAATACAGCTCTATGGCTTGTATTTCCGCTTCTAAGAGCATATCGACTGATGATGCTGTACAAAATTTCGTCCTCGTACGGGCTTGGAAATTGAGGCATCATCCAGCGTCACTTCCAGCATTTAAAGCAAAGTCAGCTACATTAACCCCAGCTTCTAGTAACACTTGATATGCGGAGAGCCCCTTTTCTTTGCCCACTTGAACGAGTCTTCGCAGATCTCGGCTATCAACAACTTGAGGTGATTGTCTGCTGTCCACCGAGTTTTCCTCCTTTGCTAAACCAAGGTGGAGTTTGTAGGATTCCTGTACAACTTCTTGTCTAAACACTTTAAATCTATCTACCAATCAATTTTGGGATATCCTTATTTGATAAAAAGAATATACCCTCATGTGTCCTTTGGATTTTGAAACCTCTGAATTAATTATGCTTATAGCAAATTCGTCGAATTCGCCCTTCTTATTCCTCCATTTCTTATCCCCCCATTATATAGGGGGGGCCACCATCTTTTTTCATCTAAGCGATTGCCCATTGAATTCTACGGCTCACCAAATTGTTCTAACGTTTTGCGTATCGCTCCAATAATTGTTTAGTATATGACAATTTGACGAGGTATTTCTTCTGCATTGAATTTTTGCAATGGTAATCCTACTAAAGCTTTCCTCTTCCTTTTGCAAATACTCAAATACCCTCCCAACTTGAGCGAGCACCTGACCATCCCTATCTTGCTAATTTGCATGAAATTGTCCTTCTCCTCTATCTACCTTTTGTGGTACATGATCAAATAGAAATTACTGATCCATATAAGTAAACCAGGCCTAAGTTTTAGGAGTTGACTTCCGCAAATCGTTTATGCCCAGTTGTGGATTCTCCTCCCTAAATTTTAACCATGCTTTATGTCGCTCTTTCCGTGACTTGGTCTTGACTCGTTACAGCGTTTCCCAGCTTGATATAATTGCCAATAAACAATTCTGGTATCATTAAATCAACAAAATTTAAAGCCATTTGTGGAATATCGAGTTCACCATGTATGTCACTCATTTCATAGATACAAGCCATATAACTTCCTCCTACACCTTTGATCTTAGCGACGCTTCGCTTCTTATGCGTAGGATCTCATTATATTGCACAAGCATCTCTAGGATGTCGTCACTCTCTTTGAGCCACTCACAATCAGAAGCTTGCATTCGAGATATTAAGGGTTTGATCGTATTCCTTGAAATCGAGCCATCAAAGAACATTTCCATCTTCTCTTCTTTGACCCATTCTTTGACCGCGTTATCGCTAGCGAAATATGTATTGAACCTTCCTTCCCCAAAACATTCATACAGTGTTTTAGGCATTTGATCGAAATAGAAAAAACCACGTTTTTGCATTTGTCTGTTTGGCAACCGCATCACATTAGCTCTTGTTGAAGCTAAATCAGCAAATTGATACAACTCTTTTACTAAAGCATGTTCGGGCGGTAAATAGTGATTAATATTTTGTATGATGTCTTTAAAACACTCATTTTCTTTTGAGGGTGTTCTTCTATTCCCTTTATAGCTAAAGGTATCTCCTGCTATACTTTTTAAACTCATTTTCAAGGGAATCCATACCGAAAATATAGTATCGGCATGCAAGTCTCCGTTTAACCATATTACATCTAAATCATTCTCTTTTCGCCACTCATCATATGTAGTACCACCATAAGATGGTTGTTCAGGATCGAGCATCAAGTATATTAAATAATTGATGATAGGGTTGTCGGTATACTTCGTGCCAATGATGTTTTTTATTTTATTCTCAGACATTTCTATTACCCTCTTTCATCGAAAATGGAAAATAACTTTTTGATTTATCTTTGATAGAGCCAGCACGTATAGATCAATAAGGTTTCATCCAATCTAAACGCTTTTATTCTCAGACTACAACCCATTTTTCCCAGCTCCATGTTTTCTTGTTCAAAGAAAAAGCATTTTTTTCCGATGGAACCATCTAACCTACGTTGAAAACGGTGCCGGATACCCCCATTTTTGGTTCCAGAGGGACTATTTCAAAAGTTACAGCATAGGTTATTGTATAAGGAGTTAACGTTTTTGGAATAATGATAGTTAACGATATTGCAAAATTGATAACTTAATGTAGAATGGAGGTAGGAGGAGATGATAAAGATGAGTAAAGGAATGTATGAATATTCCCAACGTCAAATTGAGTTAGCCTTCGAGGAAAAAAACGAGCTGTATATAGAAAAAGAAACAGATTACATTTTCTCGAAAATTCTTACAATGTTGATGACACTGTGTTCGGATCAGCTTGTTGGCATTAAAATAAGCAACGAGGAGTTTAAATACACGAATGAATACCTGTTTTCATCCAAACATAAAAAGAATCTTGTTAAATGGCTGGACCGGGTACAGTCCATACAATTCCCTGCAAGTGATATGGATTTTGGGAAGCTAAAAGTAGACTTTGAAACCTGGTATTATGACCTTGGTGGAACATCAATAGAGTTTATATATCATGAGGATTACTTACTTAAACCCATGCAAGCCGCAGATATGTTAGGCATTTCCAAAGTTACGTTAAACAAATACATCAAACAAGGCTTAGAATGCTTAAATAACGGCTCACAAAACAAAATTCCCAAACATGCTGTTGAGTTAATGCGTGACCCGGTGTATTCGATTCGTATGCAAATAAACTATCAGAAGAAAAAAAATCTTGAACAGTCACCAGAAGATCGGATGAAGGAGATCAATGAAGAGATTACCGAGTTGCAATTGAAGTATGGTAAGAAGACGTATCAAGAAGCATTTGGGACAGACGAAAGCGAACTGGATGACCCTATTGATCTTTACCGTTGGAAGGATCTTGTTGAAGAAATGGATGAAATTCTTAAAATTCGGGGAGGAGCTGGCGGGATTTGAAGTATACAGATAACCAGACAAATCTTCTCCCCGCAGACATCAATGAAATCTTAGAGGAGTTCGGCTGCCTCTTGGAAAACCACACAAATTTTAGGGATAGAGAATCCATTTACGCCAGCTATAAGCGTGATAGGAAATCGCTTATAGTGATATTTCCGTTAAGACTACACCCTTGCCACGGTATCACAGGATTAAGAGCGTACGAGAGGTATGACGAATGTGGCTACGTTGAAAAGTACGAATATCGGTGGATGAAGATTGTACCCAAACAAGGCATCCAGTCTCATCATATCACTTCTTGGGGCAATGAACCTCATGATGATCCAAATACACCGGAAAAATATCGCGTAAACTCCGAACCGCATCATCATCATTATGATCCTAATGATCGTAAAAATCGTTGTGACAATTGGGACGTAAGATGTTTAAAAGATGCTTTTGAATTCATCCAACCTTATCTTGAAACCGGAAACGAATACAAGGGTAGACGTGGTTAAGGAGAGACTTTCGATTCCTAAATTTTAACGTATTTCAGATTGCTATGGATTAAAGTTGAGATGCCTCCCTTCTCTTTAGCGGGAAGCCGGATAATCGATGCGTTGGTAAGACGCTCAAAATCGATTTTAATGCTCAGTAAATCGGGGACTCTTTGAACCTTCTGAATGCCGTGAAGTATATCTTTGATATAGCTGGAAATGATGAGCCCGCCCCTATTCAGTAATAAATCGTGCACTATATTCTCAACTCACAATTAACATCATACAAAGTAGACCTCTTCTAGGATAAGGTCTGCTTTGCATGATGCATATCTTAAATGTGGTATCCTCGCTTATTTGGATCTTTTCGGACTTTTTTGACGAGTTCCATTCCGATGACTTCAATTAACTATAGTTTTATCGGAACAACATTACTCTTGCTCGAATCTTGTTTGTACACGTACAGACTCTCGTCTCGGATTTAGTCAAGTCTGAGCTGGATCCCAAAAGTCCGCCATCACTAAGTTTTGGAGCTCACTCAGGTATTCGCTGATTGTCTTGTTCATAACTTGCTCGCTGCCCACCTGCTTCATTTCAGTTAAAGACAGCTTGTTCCGAAGCGAAAACGACACGTGTTACATTTTCAATTCTTTTGTAGCTTCAAGTAACCACCATGCAATTGCACTTTTTACAAATTCGCTTTCTCGGCTTAATCCTTCACGGTAAATGAAGTCGTTTACCTTTTCACGGACTTGATACTGTACACGCTCAAAAGCAACTTTATCACTTTTGATACCGAGTAGTTTTGCTGTTTTATCCAACTTATTTCGATCAGCTATAGTGGTAAACAGCTGCGGAAAAATCATAATCTCTAAACGGTGTACGTAGAGAAGAGGTCTACCATTTTCAAATGAGATTCTGTTTAGCTGATCAATCAACTTAACATCTGCAATTTTGCTTATAAGACGATAGTCAAGCGGCTCTTGCAACCGTAATAAAAGCAAGCTTTGAATCTTATTCTGCACATCATGATCTTTAAGGAATAGATTATTGAATTCAAAACGTGTACTCTTAGCATTACCCTCTTTTGAAACGTCATTGGCTTCAGAGGCTGTCCAATACTTTTCGAATTTCGAAACTGACTCATTATTATTCCAATTTAAAATTTCTTGATGTAACTCTTCTAATAATTGTAATGCAGATTGCTCAATATGTTGGTTTTCAGGGTAGGATAATTCATTTTTCAGTTTTTCATAAGCTTTATGTAAAAGCATTTTATTATCTTTCTGCATGCTATCCCTCCATATCAAAGTGATCATAGCTAACTGGTTGGAAAATGGATCAAACCCACATCTTTCATAAGTACTATATATCCCAGGATAAAACTTTACAAGATCAGTCTCTTCTCCGTAAGATCTCTTGCATCAGAAATCGTTGAGGATGTAAACAGAGTGTCCAACATACACCATACTCTTGCACCTCTGAAAATGTTACCCGACTTAACTTCTTCCCTTGGTGAAAATGGGACTCCCAGTTTGTAGACGATATAAGGTTCAGTAATCTCATCTTTTGATTGTTCACCAAATACAGTCTTCATATTGGTGACGATCTCATAACCTTCTACATGATGTATAGACTGTAACTTCCCGTCATAACGAAAAGCAATGTAATTCGGAGGCTCTTTTGGCCAACTTTTCCCTCCATATGGATGAAAATATCGCTTCTTAGACGTTACAATTTCTCTCCAGGTGATACTCCAACCCTCAGGACTTCCTGCACCGATTGAAACTACGTATACCAAATTGGAGTCGCGTTTTTGCATGGTCATCAAACTCCCCAAGTATTGATTAAGTTCTCTAAGTAATCTTTTCTCAGCATGGGTACCCGTTTTTTGAGCAGTTTCAGATAGTTCGTGAATGTTCTTCCATGACAGAGCATCTACTGATACTTTATCTATTACACTAGGAAGTTGTGATTCAAGATACGTTTTACTGCATTCGCTCAATACAACTATCTTTTTTAGCATACATAGGCTATTTTTGAAGGATTCCCGATTCACATACTTCTGTAACTGAGTTATGTCTGGTAAGTTCCACCCACGCTTAGCTTCAATTATAAGATGAAAATGTCCTTGTAGCTTAATCTCAATATCGGTGTATCCCTGGTTTTTCTCATATCCTTGCATAGTAATTTCCGCTTCTGTGAGGTCACCTTGCCAGTTAATAATCTTCTTTAGCAATAGTGTCAAAAAGGAGGGGCATTGTGTTAATCCCCAAGCAACACTGTATGTGATATCGTTCTCGTGATGCCCGAGCAACTGGAAAACACTTTTTATCTCCCGATTTCTAAGTAGAAGTTTTGTCAAAGTAGTCTCCTTTTTAAATAATTATAGATTCAGACCTGTGATAAGGAACAACGAAACAATTAACCTTATCTATGTTTTTACTAATTGTCCTCAATTTATCAAGATTGGTGTTAGAACATTATAAACAAAAATGATTTGCTCTATATGATCAACACTGAGGTGTTTCTCTTTCCAATCCATAACCATCTTCATAGGATATCAGTCATCCACTCATATAGTTCAAGTTGATAACCACTATCCTCTCCACCCCAATTTCTTGGATGCCAAGGCTGGTTGCTAGAAATAAACCTCATTGCAAAAATAGTTTTTTCATATTTATTAACGATCTCAAGAACCTCAGCGATTGTATCTTTGTATTGACCTTTTAGTTTTGATTTATTAGCACCCCAAGCTATTATGACATGTTTAATGCGAGGATTCCTGTCTAGTATTTCATCAATTGTTTGCTTGTTCTTATTCATGAACTTTGGATAATCGGATGTCCCTATGTGTTGATTTAACTGCCGGGGGTCTTTAGCGTAAAACGGAAATAAGTTTGCAACAAATACCCCTGAGTATTTTCCGTGACAAAAGCCCAATACATTATTGATTGTCTTGTCAGAATTTAATTCATTAGCCTCACTAGGATTCCTCATGATAATAAGGACTTGGTTATTGTTATCTTGTATTCTAAAAGGCACATACATGGAGAATCTATGTTCGTTATCACCGTCAATTAATATATTACCCTGATCAATATAGTCTTTGTAAGTGTATGCCATATACTCACTCTTTCATTTCTCTCCATGGGTCGTTCTAGGAGGATTTTTCTTATTTTAATCCACGTCCATTTGTGGGATGCTTCTATAACTAAATAATAGTCCATAAAAAATGAAAATTGATGTTTTCTCGCCCAAATCTGAGGCGTGTTTCTTTACTTTTGGGATATAAAACAATTCATCCTGAATGATACATAGCAATTCTCCAAGAAAAATAAATTCAGATTTGGAATATTTCATATTTCTCACTTCTTATTCAACAGATCAATAAGATGCAAAGCCACTTAGCAGAATTTAAGATTCATCAGCATTTTGTTGAGTGTTTAACCCTCTCTTATATGGCTGAGTCAATTGTACGCATGGATGTTGCAGCAGAAACATTAAACTATCTATGGTTAGTTAAAAAGCAGCCGATCATGTTGAGATCTGCTGCCTTGATGCTTCAAATGAGCCCTCAATTCCGATTTGCTCATATGACAAGTAAACATGGTTTTGTTCATTCCTAAAATAGGGGGCCACAAAGGGTATTCCTCCAAAATTAATAACTAGCCATGTGGTCTTCTATTTGGTGAAATATCTCCTTTGAAGCAACCATTGATTCAATCTTTGAAAGCAAGGTTTCGCCTTGATTATTC
Source organism: Paenibacillus sp. BGI2013 (assembly GCF_002843485.1). Taxonomy (NCBI): domain Bacteria; kingdom Bacillati; phylum Bacillota; class Bacilli; order Caryophanales; family Paenibacillaceae; genus Paenibacillus; species Paenibacillus sp. BGI2013. The sequence goes on along the minus strand of NZ_PJFA01000008.1, from coordinate 233,156 downwards.
TTTATTGTCAGGTCGGCCCCTGACTCAACCATGATATCCATCGTATCAAGAAACACATCGATCGGTATATTACCACGAACAGCAAATCTCATTAGGGGAGTATCCCCTTCTTGATTTCTTTCATTTGGATCTGCGCCTTTACCCAAAAAGTATTTAATTGCTTTGATATTGGCTAGATCAGAGGCAAGAAAGAATGGAGTCTCGCCATATTCATCTTTTAAAGTAAAGCTAGCACCCGCTTCTACTAAAACTTCTATCATTTCTATATCCAAGTTATATATAGCAGCATGGAGAACTGTAGACCCCTTATAAAGGTTATTTATTGATCCATCATTTGACTGGGTGAGCTCTCTTACCTTTGCTAAATCATTGTCATAGACGGCTTGAAATAATGCTGGAACCTTGTCCGTGTCACCGGTATCATTTGAACAACCCACAAGCAATAAAAGTAAGAAGATAAAACAACCTAATTTCTTATACACTAAATAGTCCCCCACTATGTTTAATTTTTATTCTGTAGATCATCTATGGAAAATTAATACTCTCTCAAAATACTCCATCAACTATTCGTATAACCATAACAGGCTCAATGCACTTGCCCCTGATACCAGTGCTTGGTTACGTCGTAGAAGTTCAGATCGAATCCCATCGGTCTAATAGTTGTTACAGAAGATGAAATAAAAGCCAAGGCAGCCGCAATATCGAATCGGAGTTCTAGGAAGATTATTATTAATGATTGGGATAGGCGATAGTTCGAGCTATTTTTGCGTTTGGATAGTGTACTTCCCAACATCCTGCTGGGTACAAAGAGTCAAGGTATCCAGCTCATCCACTATTTATTCCGTACGTAATATCGTGCTTTGCTAGTCGTTCTGCTTACAGAGGAGGTCTTTTGCTTTATACGTCATAAAAGAAAATTTATGCGGCCTGCGACACAAAGGGCAGACGAAATATACCCCGTTTTTCAGCCACACCCATTAGCTCCGAGAAACGAGACTGCTATGTTAGCCAACAGCTTTTTAAAACCAGAGAGAATAGATCTCCACATGTTTCATTGGGAAATTGCTCTATCCAACATTTCTATTAATTCATCTCTCTTTTCTTCATGCGTCATCTGATCTACTGGTTTGTATTCACCTTCATAGTTATAATCTTCTGCATTATATTTTTTGTTTTTCTGGGAAGTAAATTTACTCTCATTATTTTCATCCGATTCTTTTTTAGAATTATCTTCTTTTCTTAATTCGGAAATTTCATTCCATGTATACTCTTTTCCATTGACTTCTGTCAGGTTACCCAGGGTACCATGGTATTCAAACTCGTTTGTCGAAGTAGCCAGAACAATAGTTGGATTATGCACCCTATCCAGAGCAGACATAGTATTTTCTATTTTTTTTGAATCCACTAGAAATTGTACTCTTTTAGATTTGAATTCCCTATCAATCTCAGTGATATAGTCATATTTTTCAACAACGGAAAAAGAGTTGAAGTTATCCTTCACCTTCAACTTTAAATTTGTACAGTCACTCCTTGACTCGTCACATTCGAAATTTAAAAGTAAGTCAAATTTGTTTTTGGCTTCAGTTTCAAACCAGCTCTCTATAGATTTCGCAAATTTTTTATCATTAGTTTTTTCCTTCAAAGCTTTGTATCCTATGTATCCGAAACAAGCACCAACAATAATCAGACAAGATAAAACCATAACTATGATCTCTCGATCAAAAATTAGACGTCGCTCTTTCATTTCCTAATACCTACCCAATGTTTATTTTTTCAGCAAACATGTCTTGTAAAGTAGTACACAGTTTTTGTTTTCGTGCCACTAGTCCACCTTTTCTTAGAGTTTAATTTGATTATTACTCAGTATTTTTTCTAAAACTAAGCTTAAAGTTATTTCTAATGGTTCTATTTACCTACAAATCATAACATAGAATATATGATTTAGAAATATATCCCTTCTAAAGTCCTTATGTTTGAATACCATAAGTCAAGTTTAGATTGGTTGACCATCATCTAGTGAAATGGGTTAGTCTGATTAACTGCTTGCAGATTTCCCTTTTCTTAATTAACTTATGAAAGAATCGAATTAATTACTTTATGTTAAGATACTTTCTTAAGCTATGTTTGGTCCTCGATATCGGCTCATCGCTTTGAGGACTGAAGCAGGTTCAAAACAAGCTCAACATCTTAGTTCCTTTTTTGTTCATTAAGCTACAGTTACCTGTAAGCGTAATGAACATATTCTACTTATTGTATGGTGAATTAAGCTGGAGAGAAAACCAGAAGAGTAGTTTATAACATCCTTCCAGTTATCAAGACAATTTTATTAGTCGTTTCGGCATTATTGATTTAGAACCATTTATTAATAAGAAAAAGCACCTTTATTTATGTTTCACCTTATACAAGGATAAGTATTCTAAAAAACCTGAAGCCTTTAAATTGACTTCAGGTTTTTTAGTGCACTAGGTACTACTTAGAGTCTAGCCTGTGTTTTACAGTAATCCATAGAGATATTTTAATGATTAATCTTTCAAATAATTTAGAACTATAATCTCTTATATCAGAAACAGTAATCATTCTGTATTTGTTTTTTATTTCTTCAGAAAAATATTAATTAAATTCTTATCAATAATATACATCATTTAACTCTCTTCTCGTCTCCAACCAAGGTTTTTCAATATGAATCATTTTCTCTAAAAGCCTTATCTAATTCAATTAAATTGTAATCACGTATATCAGAAACAAAAAATTCATTCCCACATTCTGAACAAAATGTTTCTTTCCCAAGATACTTAACTTCTTTACCTCGTATATTTTTGCTTTTCTGAACAAGTTTTTCATCATAATTCACAGTATCTTGGCAGTGTTCGCAAAATGCCATCATTATTTTTTCTCCATTTCTATTCCTACGTATCACTAAAAGAGGGGTAAAATGTGTAGGGGTATATAACTAGGAACACTCTGAGATGATTTTTCTAATAGATTTCTTAATAATACCCTACTAGTTTAAGATATTGAGAAATGATTTTGTAATTTTTCCGTTAGTTAAAAGAAAAGTAAATGGTCCAATAAACTGACTACGAAGTATAATTGCATTATATTTCGTAGTCAGTAAAGGAACTGATTACAAAAAAATCCTATATTGCGACTTTAAATGAATTTTTCACTTAATCAACTTGGTTACTATAGTGCAGGGAGAATTTAATATTAAAAAAAGCCTGCTGCAGACTAAAAAGTAGGAAAAGGGTTTTCAGAATACTGAAACCTCTTGACTTTATCTAAAATTGTAGTGGTTGATTCAGGAGAGCAAATATAACTCTACATGTCTCAAAGTTTCTTGGCCTAGATACCTATTAAATTGAAGAATAGTATCAAAGTGTTCGCATCAACAAAGAAAGCAATTCCTGGATTAAGAGAAAACTAACTAAATGCATACATTTCTAATTTAAACTCTTAAAAGAATTAATCAGGGTAACGGAACATTTAATGTAGCCGGCCCCTGGAGAAAGATCTCGAAAGAAAGAGAATTGGCGCAAATACATTAGCGCAGTTTCATTCAAAATTAAAATCCCGAGAGTATTTGTAATTGATTAAATGATCATCAGGAGTCTCTATCCAAGCACGTTCTTTATGAGAATATTCACTAATTTTACGGGAACCATAGTCCTCAAAAATATAATTCACTCTTTCCAATGTAACCATTTCTTCTTTCTCAAAAACGTTAGGATTAAAATCTTGTTTTGCCCTAACAGTCATTTTTACCCATCCTTCATCGTTCAATAAGGACTCTTCAATCTCTATTACTCCCATATGTTGAAGATGAGCAAGTGCTATCTCATGATCTTTGGGAACCGGCCCAAACTTAATGCGAGCATAAGCAGCCCCACTTATAGATGCTGTACGCATTTTGAAGTAAAGGAAATCGGAGTACCATAAAAGTTTCATTAGCTTTGTTTTATTAACTCCCCATTTTGAAAAGTACAGCATCATATTTGAAAATTTATCTAGATTGAAATCTTTATAACCAGTGAATTCAGTAAATGCGAATGGTTTATGAATCGACTCAATTATTTCTTCATCATCTAATATTATTTCAACAAATTGTGTGCTGATTCGGCCTTCTTGTTCATCGCTCCAATTTCTTAATACATGTTCTACTTTCTTTAATTCCCTCGGAGATAAACTTTCTTTATTCTTATTATAATATTCAAATATAGATCGAGGATTTTCATTTAACTCTTTATAAATAGATATATGTTTATCACTTGGCAGCTCTCCAGTTTCGTGCCTTGCTATACTTGCGGAACCTATCCCTAAAATTTTGGCAAAGGGACGGATTCCTAAACCTTTGTATTGAAGTCTAACATTTTTAATTTGTTCAGATGTTAATCCGGAAGTTGCTTTTATATAAGCTTCATTTATCGCTCTCAGTTGATCATTCATATATTTCTCATCAGATATTTCATTTCCACATTCGCTGCAGACAAGCATTGTTACATCTACATCAATTGATTTTCCATGAATTTTAAATGTTTGCCGCTCTATTTTTTCCTCAGCATTGCAATCCTTACCGCATTCATCACAATACGCTAGGAATTTCCTGGACATAAGTTCACGCCCCTTATTATTAGTTTTATATGAGTTAAATAAGTTTTGATTCGGTCTTAAGCAGATTAACTACGTGTTACTCACCCGATATTTCGACTAATACATTTCATCAATATTCAAAGTCAATCAAGTTTGGTTCTAAACAACATTCATTTATGATATAAAAAGTGCTTAAAGGGAGCCAGAGCAAGTAGCTCCCTTTATGTACTTTAATTTCCCAATATTTTTTTGTTTATTTTGGCTTTCGGCCCATACTCACAAGGATGAAAAGAAATGGATACGCATTTCTTAATATTGCTGAAATCCTTAATTTTAATTTTGATATAGGCCCAAACACCATTAGGCATTTCTTTCTCAAATGTATAAATCATTTGACCGGAGCCATCTCTATCTAATTCAGGAGGTTTTTCCTCATCATCTGTAGTTAAGGTCATCATGAATTTCCATGCTTTATCTACATCAGGAATCCCTAAATCGATAAAATCTTGTCTCCAATTTCGCTCTTTACGAAAAATGAATTTCCGCGTATCCTCATGAATCATCATAGGGATTGCTAGTTTAAGTAGTTCTTCACTGTTCACATATCTTCACCTCCTTTTCTTATTATTATACACTGAAAGTGATATCATGATAACACTTTATTCAAAAATAACAATCCATGATTACATTTATTTCTGATTTATGCACCTAAAAGAAGAGGTATTAAAATGAAAATTAAGCAATCTCACTAAAATTAATTTAGAAGTATAATAAATAATATAGTTATCGGTGTGCGACAATGCCCCAAGATTCAGACAAATTCAATATTATGCATAATTTTAAACACAGCGACCTTGTTTTAGACGCATTCCAGAACTTACAGATAAAAATACAAAAAAGCCGCCATAATGGCGACTAAATTTGTACTAATGTTTTCGTGACAAATGAAAAAAGTTGGGTGTGTATGCCACGAGAACTAAATGGTGCTCTCTCTGTGATTAATGACTATAGAGACTCATCATCGATTTCAAATTCAGGGTCCTGTTCTTGATCGGGTTCAACCTCAGGCTCAGATACCTGCTCTGGTTCTTGTTCGACCTCAGGTTCGGATACCTGCTCCGGTTCGGGTTCGACCTCAGGTTCGGATACCTGCTCCGGTTCTTGTTCCACCTCAGGTTCAGATACCTGCTCCGGTTCGGGTTCAACCTCAGGTTCAGATACCTGCTCTGGTTCGGGTTCAACCTCAGGTTCAGATACCTGCTCTGGTTCTTGTTCAACTTCAGGTTCAGATACCTGCTCTGGTTCTTGTTCAACTTCAGGTTCAGATACCTGCTCTGGTTCGGGTTCGACCTCAGGTTCGGATACCTGCTCCGGTTCTTGTTCCACCTCAGGTTCAGATACCTGCTCCGGTTCTTGTTCCACCTCAGGTTCAGATACCTGCTCCGGTTCGGGTTCAACTTCAGGTTCAGATACCTGCTCTGGTTCGAGTTCCACCTCAGGTTCGAATAGCTGCTCTGGTTCCTGTTCAACTTCAGGTTCAGATAGATGCTCCGGTTCTTGTTCCACCTCAGGTTCGGATAGCTGCTCCTGCTCGGGTTCCACCTCAGGTTCAGATACCTGCTCCGGTTCTTGTTCGACCTCAAGTTCAGATACCTGCTCCGGTTCTTGTTCCACCTCAGGTTCGGATAGCTGCTCCTGCTCGTGTTCCACCTCAGGTTCGGATAGCTGCTCTGGTTCCTGTTCAACTTCAGGTTCAGATACCTGCTCTGGTTCTTGTTCCACCTCAGGTTCGGATAGCTGCTCCTGCTCCGGTTCCACCTCAAGTTCAGATACCTGTTCTGCTTCTTGTTCCACCTCAAGTTCAGATACCTGTTCTGCTTCTTGTTCGACCTCAGGTTCGGATAGCTGCTCCTGCTCGGGTTCCACCTCAAGTTCAGATACCTGTTCTGCTTCTTGTTCCACCTCAAGTTCAGATACCTGTTCTGCTTCTTGTTCGACCTCAGGTTCAGATACCTGCTCCGGTTCTTGTTCCACCTCAGGTTCGGATACCTGTTCTGCTTCTTGTTCCACCTCAGGTTCGGATACCTGTTCTGCTTCTTGTTCCACCTCAGGTTCGGATACCTGTTCTGCTTCTTGTTCCACCTCAGGTTCAGATACCTGCTCTGATTCCTGCTCTACCTCAGGCTCGGATACCTGCTCTGCTTCTTGTTCGACCTCAAGTTCAGACAATTGTTCCTGCTGCTGAACATCTTCTTGTTCCGCTCCAGGTTCTTCATGTTGCTGAGCATCTTCTTGCTCTGCTTCAGTTTTATGTTGTTGTTGAAATTCTTCTTGCTCAGCTTCTAGTTCCTGCAGTTGTAATTCTTCCTGCTGAACTTCAGGCCCCTGTTGTTCGGCCACATTAATCTCTTCTTGCTTTTGAAGTTCAGCTGCCATATTTTCTAAATCTTCAAATCCGCTACCAAATAGACTCTCTGAAACTAAAGATTCATCTAAAGAGTCTTCTTTTAATTCAGTCTCCGAGATAGAATTTTGTCCGACCTGGTCTGTTTCAATGTTCCTAGAGATTTCTATTTCCTGTTGTTGTGCTGCTAAATGTTCTAAATCCTTATTTTCATTCTCTTCATCTTTTGCCGCATTTAAGGTTTCCTGATAATTTTCTAATCCTTGCTCCTTGTCAATTTGTTCAGAATGCAACTTATTATAAAGACTCTCAAGATTTTCTCTCTCTTGAATTTTATCTCGCAACTTATTTAATTGAACTTGCTTTTCTTCGGGAGTTTTGTTATCCCAACTTTTCTGGTACTTCTCCAATTGGCTTTGTTTTAATTTTGTAGCGTGTGATGAGTATTCAAGACCAGATCTTATTTGACCTAATGTATCTTTAACACTTTGTTTCAAGGTTGTACCTGTTGAAGCATCGAAAACCTTTGTATAATGGTTTAATCCGGATAATCCTAATTCTGTTCCTACATCTAATCCTATATGGATTTTACTTATCAGGTCTTCTAAACTGTATCTCGGCATTTTACTTGGATCAGAAAGAGCTTCCTTCATTCTTTCTGTTGATTTTATATGTGCTTCAGGAGATTTGCCAACAAATAAGTTCGCCTTTTGATTCCTATATAAGTTGACCGTGCTACTTCTTACTTTTTGTGTCGCTTCGCTTGTCTTTTTGGATGCACCTGCTATTATGTCCTTTATATTCATTGATTTTTACGCTTCGGGTAAACGGTCAATGGCCATAAATCCATTACTGACCAGAAATATAATAGCTTCGGATAACATGACTACAATATCAACTTTAGGCATATCGATGACTTGGACAAGATTTTCAACAAGCGATTCTAATGAGAAAAGAGGATTTGCCAAACGCCAAACAGTAGCCGTGATTAATGGTAGTGATACGGGAGGAGCGCCAAGAAACTCTATCAATTCAAACTCTCCATCATTTTTTAATTCTATGTACCCTTTAGTAATAGCAATATGTTTTGTTCTAAACAAAGTTGAAAGTATGTCCCTCGATTCAAAGACAAGTCCTTGCTCCTTAAGAGCATCGATATGACCTTGAATAACATGTAATTCAAGGTCCAGTAATACTGTGAATTTTTCAACGCTGTAAGATGCCATTTGTGCAACTTCCCACACTTTATAACGATGCTCTTCGAGCAGCAATCGTTGTTTCTCAAATTGCACCCCATAATGAACAAGGCCATCTTTATGCTGAAACTTTCCTAGCTCTTGACCAGCACCAATCATAATTGAGCTCATGCTTGCACCTCCAGTTGGTCTGCATTTACATACTCTAGTCCCCATAGGGTAAGCTTGTATAATTTAAGACCATGTATATTAAACAGTGAGATCGCAGTTTCAAAATTAATTCCGCGTTGATCCATTAGGGTATCAATCACTTCCAGCAACATAACCTTCCCAGCAGCTGCATTCCACACATCGTATTGATCCTTGGTGAATACAAAGGTCTTATTTGCATTAGAATCCCCAATGAGATATTCCTCATTGATCAGACCATGTGCATATCCGTATCGTGTTACTTGTAGGTTTATCAAATTCTTATCTTGCATGTCGGAAAAAGACCATGGCATAATGAGATTTCTCTCGATGAGTCTACGAACAATTTTTGAAAAATCAAAATTCGGAATGTTTTTAACCTTTTGTAGAATGGCAGATTCCCAAGCTGCTAGTGTTTCAAAGCGATGGATTTGCTCCCAAACGGTGTATTCAAATTGACTTAGTTCAAACTCCTGAAAACCATTTGCTACCACAAACATTCTAGATTCATTGTCCGCCGGAAACTCTCCGAGACCTCTGCCTACACGCACATAACTCAGGTCTTTATTAATCAAAATAAAATCACTCCTACTCTATTAACGTTAACATCCTTAAGATTTAGGTTTGGCTGGGTAGAAACGGAAAGGCTCTCCATTAAATGGTGATATAATACATTGTCCAATCTTTAAATCTGTAAGATCCCAGTCTTCTATAACATTTCCATCTACGAGATGTTCTTGTATACCTTTGTTTGCATTAGATGAGGAATAAGCAATCATCCGTTGGTTTTTCCCGTGACGATTTGTGATATAGGAGCGGCTTGGTTCATCGAAGAGTCGGAATGCAAATACCGTACCAAATCCACTCAAAATACTATCCGCCAGTGACTCTGAATATACATGTTTCACTTGTCCGATGTTTTGAATACCTGCGATGATTCGAACACCCAGGGAACGTCCGAAATTCAGTGCGTTATCCATATAGTTTAGCTTTGGAATAAGTGGAAATTCATCAAGAATGAAATATACATTTCCACGACACTGTTCCTCTTTAGTACCGAGTATATTTTTCATAGCAATATCTAAGATCATCGTATAGATGGGTTTTAATACATTTGAACTTGCAATATCGTACTCAAGGAAGATGGCTCTACCATCACGTTCTTGTATGGATTTAGTGAGAGAAAAGTCTCCTGCTTCTCTAAAAGCACCATTAAACACACCAAAAAGGTTCTGATACAAATGCATCAAGAAAGATTGGTTGGTGTTTGGATTATTCTCTTTACTTATGTAACTACGAACCCATGATAAATCTTGATGATTTAACAGCAAATTTCGAATAGAAACATCGCTTGCCTTTTTTACCCATTGAATCAGGGTTTCATGATCTTCGGTTCCCCCTTCTTTTTCCATTCCCCTTACTTTTGCGCTTAAAATAGCAGCTAATAAATCTCGAGCTCCTGTCGCAAAGATGGGTGCTGACGATCGTTCAATATCGTCTTTAAATAAAGAAGAAGCGATCTCCCAGATGACTTCATCTCGTTTCTCTAATGGTGTCGCAATAATATCTTGGAAGATGTTCCATCGTACCCTACCTTCTACATTATCACTTTCGTTAGTGAGAACGTAATCTCCTGTTCGATAGAACTTTTTCAAATAATCCCCTTTGGCATCAAAGAAGATAAACACATCGTCACTTGTTGCCCCGCTACGTAGTGCACGAACAACATGATCCATGGAAACTGTCTTTCCGCTTCCGATCGAACCTACAAAGAGAAGATGACGTTGAAGAAGTAAAGGATGCAGCATAACTCCTGTTCGGTCTACTCCTGGTATTCCATAATTGGCCTGAGGCTCATCTATCCATTTTACTTCATTAGGTGTTAGTGTATGAAGTTGCTGACCATTAACAATATTATTTTTCAGAAGACTCAAGGTTTTCCTCCTCAGAAAAAAAGAGTCCATTAGAAAACATTGGCTCTTTTTTCCTCAATCTATGTATTTGTTAACTCGTTTTTGCACCACATTCTGGACAAAAAACAGCGTTTATTCCATAAGCAGTGCCACATTTGCACTGGTTTGTTAGTGAATCTGAAGGATCCTTATCTTCCGTTTTATTCATTTGTTGTTGTAGATTACGAGATGCTGTAACAGTCGTTTCTTTAACTTTGTTTGCAGTTTGTATCACTGTATTGATAGAAGACGACAGTTGCTCACTTACTGGAATGGTCAGTATGCTTCCTTCTGTCATGGGTATATCTTTCCATTTTTCAATCGCCATATCTCCCATTACTTGTACATCCTGAATCAGAGCTCCTAATTCACGCAGCATTTGTTCAGTATGACGGCCTGGTGCAGCAGCGGTGATTGTCATGAGTGCCTGGTTATTTGTTACGCGCGAGAATAACGTGCTTGCTTCAACTGCTACGCTGAGTGCGGAAGAAGATTGTGCTCCAAAAATATTGATGTGCATCAACACACCTTTAGATTTCAAGCCAAAGTACACCATTATGGAACCAATAATGAGTAAAATCCACGAGATTAATGTAGAATTATTCATTGTCATAATCAAGCCAAGAAGTCCAATAATAGCTCCAAAGATAAGCATTTTGAAACTACGATGACGAACTAGGCCTGCCATGACACCGGTAATTGTATCGATTTTAGCATCTCGGATGATGAGTCCAGTACCCGCAACAGATTCTGAGTTACCAGTAAAGATAACTCTCCGATTCGTTACAATTACATACCCTTCTCCTTTAGGAACATATAAAGCTGAGGCTTCATATTCCCGGATGACAATCTCGTTCTCAGCCAACGTAATACCGCGAACCATATTCATTTCTATTCCTCCATTATTAGGTCTACTAACTAGTATTCTTCTTTTTTGTTTTCACTCTAAAGTGGCTCTCGTAATATGCCGCACTCGTTACATGTGTAGATATATGTAATTGGTATTGAAGTGTGATGCTCTATATAGCATATCGGACTTACTGTTATTAACAGTGTTATTTCAACCGTAAATGGTAACTTGATTCTATCTTTGGCCTATCGTTACATTATCAAATTAAAACAATCCTTCTGTATCAACATAAAACGAAAATGATGTTGGTATGCTATGTGATTCAAAGAAAAAATATATGTTTTTAGTTCCTTTCGAAACACTTGATATTTGCATATTGCCCGTCACTTCACTTTTACTATCTACTGGATCATCTAAGAATTTTTTTGAGGCTAGACTCCAGTTATCATTGATTGGTGTGAAAAAACTTGATGCACTAGTCGTGTACATCTTTCTACCTTTAACATTATCATCTGCTCTAACTTGCGAGAGATCAACATCAACTCTCTTATCGCTATTATTTTTCACTGTAATATTTAATTGTACTTTACCATCAATTTTACTCAGAGAATTTAAAGTGATAGTTACACCCTCACGTGTAACAGTAAGCGGCAGCTTTTCGAACTTATTGATTTGAATAATACTTCCAGATGAAACAGAAAACCCAACCTCTTGACCTAATTCCTTTAATGGCATGTATACGCGATTATTAATCGTAACTGCTTGACCTTCGAATACCGCCTCTGAACCATTAACTAGTATTTTGCTATTTTTCACAGGTACAGCTTTTAAATAATTATCCGCTGCATAAGAAACTCCTGAGAAAAATATCGCACCACACAGGAACGCAGATATTATTTTTACTCTTTGTTTCATTATTCAATCCTCCAACCTAACATTTTCCATTATTATATCAGCACAATAAAAATAGGTCTATATATTTATAAGATAACAAATATAACTAGTCTCAAAGAACCATATAATTAATTGGTTTAATATGATGTTTCTCTATTTTATGTGAAATTGTAACAGTCATTTGTAAAGTTGCATTAGGTTATGGTTATTAATTACTTTCAATTGATAGACAACTGTACCAAACAAAGAACACCGTAGGTATAAGCAAATTCACTTATGACGGATTATAAAGCTAAGCGCGACAGTTACTCTAAAAAAGATTCGAGAGCGGTTCTCCAACCCAAGGCATTTTCGTGGTCTGTGGTTGATTAAGCGCAATGTAGTCTCCAAGGCTTCATCCGTCATTTATGCGCAATCTGTCACCTTGGGGAAAACTCTCGCAAGAGGCCATTGGCATTCTCATTCGAGCCGCGTTGCCAGGGAAAATACGGATCTGGGAAATACACCTGTAGTCCATGAGCGGCTTCCAGGCTGGCGTAACAGGCGAACTCCTTGCGACGATCTGCAGGAGAGGTTTGAAATGCACCGTCAGGGTAATGCGAGGATGCTACCAAAAGCCAACCTCTATGGACAAAGCTATACGGTCAGGCGGGAATAGCGGCATATAGGCGGGTCCTACGTTCGATGAACGTAGCTAACTAAACTGCCCTTGCTTTTCCCACAGCACGAGACGATCGTATCGGGCTCCCAATGCCAAAGGTTTCGCAGGATCGAACTTCTTTCGGACGCTGAGAGATAGTCATACTCAAAGCGAACTTGACGCGTCTCTCGGCAGGCTTCTGCCGTTTACCTTTATGACTAGCACAGTAAGGTATGCCTTTCACCAATCGGTCTGAATACTGCCTACGAACGATCGTTTTAAGCAGACTACAGACTGTCCTTCTTGACGAAGACATTCTACAATTTGATCAGGAGGCCATGTAACCCGGAGTTTTTCTTTGATGAGGATAGACTGCTGTAGTGACCATTTTCTGGAGGGGATGGAGGTCATACGTCGCTGAACATAGCTTCTCCTGAGATCGCTGCGCACGTTAGGAATTCCGCGTTTCGTTTCCGACGGAGTTCTCGACAAATGGTGGCATGATAATACCAGTAACATGGTCGATGGCCTGGCACTTTTCTCCTGTTGGTGGAGGATTTTCAGTTTACTGCGTTCCATTATACTAATATGTGTGTAGTCATGGTGGTTTCACCTTGTGTGAATGTGGTGTAGGAAGCTTTATTCTACACGTTATTTCAGAAACTAAGTTCATTACTAAATTCCAAATAAAGTATTGAATCTTCATAGAATATAAAAAGCCGTTGATTGTTGTTATCAACGGCACTCCAACTATTATTTAGTTACCTTGTATTTAATTAGTTTATATCGGTGGTCGCTAATCACAGTGCGATAGACCACATTTTCGGACGAGTCATATGCAAAGTTACTCTTATGCACATCATCTAAAACAAAGTATTTACTAAGTATAATGTCTCCATTATCTTTCATTAAGGTATATCTCTCTCCCCATTTGTCATCAATGGTCCCAAAGTTAGTATACTCAATATAGCTATCGTTTCGATAGGATCTCATTAAACCATTAAAATTAAGCTCTCCTTCATACGTACGAGAAAACAGCTTTTTGAAGTTATGATCATATAAAGTGATACTGTGTTCAGATTGGTTATCAATTAATAGTTTACTTCCGGTTGAATGCATAGAAATATTCATGTTTCTATCAAGCACGGTGTCCCATTTGAGTTTACCATTAACTCCATAAGCCATTAATTTCTGTCCACCATATGAATTGGATCTTGCATATTCTACAATTAGTGTACCGTCACTTAATTGATGATAACCCGCAACGTAGAAACCACCAAACTTTTTGGAGTTAATCGTAAATAACGGCTTTTTCAAAGAGGTTACATCTTTAAAAACCTCGATTTTATTCTCACCTACAAAATGGAGTACATAACCAGAAGTCAGTACTTCAGTTTTATAACCTAACACAGTCTCGCTTGTCGTTATTCCTTTGGAATTTAGTGTGATAAAACGGGACTGATTTTTAAGACTATCCGTTTGTTGTAGAACAATACCGTTTTTATACGGATAGATATTTGAGAAACTTAAATCCTTCTTCTCATATATACGTTTTCCTTTCGCATCCAAACTAAGAATATTAAACGTTTTCCCGTGATTCGTCGAATATTGATAAAATATATTACCGCTCTCGTTGTAGTACCATGTATGATTCAATGGATAAAAGTTTTTCACTTTATTTTTAATGTCATACGTCCAGGCAAGTTTCCCTGTCTTAATATTCATCGTATATAGGCTGAAATTATTACCAGACACAGTGGCGGGGTTTAACATAACAAGCTGAGCAGCACGATTAATATGGTCTTGGGGAGTGTGACCTAGTTCAAAGCTCAGATAATCAATTTCTTTAGGAAAAGTATGTACCCATTCCTGCTGTAGCCCTCCGTGCTCCTCTAAGCTTAATTCGGTGAATTCTGCGTACATCTGATTTGTACTGGCTAAATACAATGTAAAAACTACGAAAATTGCTATCAACCTTTTAGATATCTTTCCTTTCAATACTGGCACAGCCCTTCTCTTATTTATGTTTGCTTCTATGTACACGACGAAATATTAATATGATTAACAGTAAAGTTCCTGAATCGATTTTGTTTCTCTTATAGTATCAACCTATTCAATTTAAATTGGATACAAACGATCCCTCATTTATAGATGTCTTTTGCTCTAGGTTTAGTTGGATTTTCTCCCATCTTGATTAATCTATATACCGTAGACAAATCACTGTGACCAAGGATGTAAGTGCAACAAGCGTTAATTTGTGTTTTGCAAGCGTGTTAAAGTAAATTTTGCTCAAAGGAGTATGAAGACAAACAAGCAAATAATATCCGTACACTGTATCTAGTCAGACAGCTGGTGTTATACATCAATATCAAATGTCATTTCCATCTTCATCAATCTGTTTGCTTCCTCCACCAAACCCCCATCCATTTGACTCAATAAATGCTATAAATTTATCAAGAAATTCATCATTATCAACATCGCCCTGATTGGCAAAAACGGTTCCGTTAATTTCTATTCCTTTTTTCATATACTTCCCTCCTTCCCCAAGGGGAATATTGTCACCACTTTCAGAGTAATACTCACTCGTTCAAAGTTAAGTTATTTAAAAGGTTCTATCAGTTTTACTTCCTAAAGTTGATTCTCAGTGTCATTTCGAACGGAACGATCCTGATATCGAATGAGCATATCATTAGTTAAAGATAAGGTTACGAATATATTTGAAGTAAATGTATGTAAGGTGACCTGCGCTCGATAACCATGTTATTTTAAATATCGATCATAGGCACCTGCAAAAGTAATTCCTACAATTTTAACTAAATCGTAATGCTTGAACTCCTCCTTTGAATCAATCCATCCATTAACCACATTTGTTGCTCTTTGTATAAGCTCTTCCTCACTGAGGTTGTCATTGGAACCAATACGAATATTTTTATTAATATAATCATCTTTCTCATCTTTACAAGTGTAGAGGTTCACCACGACATTATATGCAAATCTCTGATTATTACTAAACTTTTTCACGTCATCTGTCATTGGATAATACTTCATTTTTTCCTCCTTGGAATACATTGTAATGTAAGCTTATTTTTTAAATTGTATAATTTAGTTTTTCTAATTCTAGTCTTTTCTTCTAGTTAATCCGTATCATATCCGTATACAATAGCCTCAGATTATTAGGCAACTCAAAATCATGATGGAAATGACCAAAGTACCATTGCTTATAATTGGCTTTTTGCTCTATTCCCTGAAAGTATGGATGCATCTCGTCCAAATCCATGTGAAGGTCACAACAGTTTGCAATGTACTCTAAGGCAGTTGTTGAGCATGTGTGTGTTATAATGTAGTCTACTTTCCAGTCAACTTTATCTAAGTTCCTTAATCCTTCTTCGTATTCCGCTTGCGAAGGCATTTCACGGCTCCACCACGATTTACCCTCTTTTCGATACTCTTTATCATGAGAAGCGGCTCCCCCAAACGTAAAAAACGTTTGACCTTCAATATTAAAAACTTGTCCTCGCATCAAATGGATCACGCTTTTGTTTATCCTATGTACTTCACCCCCATTCCAGCTTTCAACAGGGTACTGCTCTAGCAAATCAAAATTTTCATGATTTCCGTCTATAAAAAGAGTGGTGAACGACTTGGTTTTGTCTAGCCACTTAAGCCAGTACCGATCCACATTACTATCATCCCATAACAATCCAAAGTCTCCAGCAATGATGACATAGTCATCTTTTGTCATGTGTTTCTGTTGTGGGAAGTTCCGGCTATTTAGTCGCTTATTGATGCTAATGGTTCCATGGATATCTCCCGTAATATAGATCATACACTCACTCCGATTAATTCAGGTTATTGAGTAGTTCCACCGTTTCATTACATTATAAAGTTAAAATCCCAGAACGTCATTATTTTACAGATTAAAAGGAAATAATTTTGTATTTACTCCAAGCATCATAAATAATATACAAATGCCTATATCAATACACTGTTAAGTGTTTACCCACTATATTTCTTTTGTGACCAGCACCTGGCAGTAATCCACCTCAATAAAAATGATTAATTCTAACTTTCCAGAGGGTGAAGTTGAACTAGTAACTTTAATTCTTTAAATGCAAAAAAAAACCACTATACTAGCGACTTTATATGTTAATTACTTTTTGTACTTCAAAAACTCTTTCAGACAGCAGGACAAGTAATAGATCTGATTATTATCATTTTTCAAGTTTTTCAATTTCTTGTTCTGTTAATCCCGTGGCTTTTGCAATGGTTGTGATATCCAAATCCATTTCAAGCATATTTTTGGCCACTTTCTTTACTCCAGCCATTTTTGCACTTTCCAGCATAGAAGCCTCATCATGCAGATACTTCTGTCTGGCCTCATACAATCGTCTAGCTTCCGAAGCCTGACTTAAATATTGCAAAGTGTCCCTCACCTTTCCTAAACCTGGTTCATTCGTCTTCAACAATAAGATGCATCAGCACCCTTCAAAAACAATAACCAATTCATTAGGCGACCTTCAGATGGAACAGTATGCTCATCAATCTTAACAATTCCAAAAAGTTAATCTCGATCATACTTAATAAAGAGCTGCATCTCTATGTTAATAAGTTTAGTTCTAGAAGTCTTCGCATAAACATCAAAGATAGAGTGTTTATCAAGCGAGTCTTGTTTTATGGTGTATGAGTTCATCAGGATGATCTCAGTCAGTGATGGCTCGCCAGCTTCAGGAGAAATACGATTGAGAAATGCCAAGAGTACATTCTTATTACTCTCGCGGCCAGAAATTCGTTTCAAAACAAAATCTGCACGAGGGTCAAGTACATTCATCGATGTCAGCTCTGTCGTCATTATATTATATCAGTTTCTGAAGTTACTGTTCAGGTATTCCGCCTTCTGTTCCTTCGCAAAATTTCTGTTGACTGAATAGTCGGTAATCGGATCATTTCGATTTTTGAATTCCAAAAACTTGTTGTCTTAAAAGAAAAAGCCACAAAACAACGTTTTTTAAGGGTTAATATAATTTTTACCTCCCCCCACAATTTTAGTAAACCATATGTTTTACAGATATTGTGGGGGAGGTCATTTTTAATACCTCTATACATGTTCCTTCTTAAATTAACGCTATTTGAGTGAGGTCAAGTACTACGTCTGTTAGTCTCAAAAGTGTAACCGGTTTACCAACTTCTCCTCCACTCGTGTTCTGCTGACTGTCATTAATCAAAACCGTAAAATCAAAATGAAGCTTTCCTCCTCTTCGTTCAGGATTGCGGACTACAAAAAATTCCTCAACGTGTTTGGATATCTGATCTAAAATATCCGAAGTCACAGGAAAGTTTTTTCTTGGCATAAGGAACATGGGCAGAGATATGGAGAAAATACGATTTTCCAGCTCATAAGAATAGAAGCATTCTAGTTGTAAATGAAGCTGATTAGAATCCTTTTCACCCTTAAATAAAGAAGTAATGAAGCGTTCGAGCAGCGTTGTTAATGACACTGGTGCTCCACCAATTTCAGTCATAGGAATTGGATAGTCCCTTCTAAGCGAAGGAAGATACGCCCTTTCAAACCGGTGCTCTTCTGTTCGATAAACAAAGGTCAGGGCGAGTGGCTTGTCCTTGATTAATTCCTCATTTCTAGAAATTAGCACATGTGCACGAGCACTCGATTCGGTAATAATATTTAATCCTTTTAATGTCACCAATCTCTTTGAGATTTGTAGACCTTGATCAGATTGAAGCCATGAATCAT
The DNA here is from genome assembly GCF_002843485.1 of Paenibacillus sp. BGI2013. Taxonomy (NCBI): domain Bacteria; kingdom Bacillati; phylum Bacillota; class Bacilli; order Caryophanales; family Paenibacillaceae; genus Paenibacillus; species Paenibacillus sp. BGI2013. The sequence goes on along the minus strand of NZ_PJFA01000008.1, from coordinate 214,695 downwards.
TCGCAAAGCGATTACGGAACCTGAAAATAAAACGGTGGCTTGTTCCACTCGTTAGGGGGAATTTGGAAACAGACTCTGTGTCATAGCCATCAATACTGACGATAGGTACAAAACTAGATGGATTGGGAGAAGTTTCAGTTAAAGCTACTTCTAATAACCCGTTGTTATCGTATTCCTCCAAATAGAAGCGATATTCGTGATTTCCTAAAGTGTCCAGTTTGGGTTCATTCTCATCAATTGCAGATGGAAGACTTGCTTTATAGTCCTGCCATCTTACCCAATTTTCTTTAACGTATCCAACAATACTACACAGTTTTTCAGCCATATCTTTAACCATTACTTGTTGATCACCAACTAAAGAAGAGAGTTCTTCTACTTGCTTCAACTGCTTTTTAATGCTGTTGTAATAATCTTGATATTCCAGTAACGCCCCACATAAATGGACTCCTTCCTCATCCGCTTGTGTCTCAAAGGATGGCATCTCTTTAAAAATCACTCTCACATGCACTCGATCTTGAGGCATATGCCGAGTTCTGCTATAAGTTAGAGTGTAATTCCAAAGCAAATGAGAATTTAGTGGAGAGGTAAAAGACGTTTGGTCCACCAGTGGATCCTCCATACCTTGGGTCTTTAAAGCAGGTATTTCTGGGTAGCTCCTTAATGGTAAAGGGACATCAAAGGCACCCAGCGATCTCGTAAGTGGAGAATCCTTGCCCTGATCCTTGTCAGGCAGAATGAAATAAAGCCAAGAAGAAGCTTCATAGCCCTCAATATCTGGTATTGTGTCGATCTGATGCTCGATATGTGTTGGCCAATACTGGGCATTAACTTTTATAAAAGGCGAAGTTGTGATTGCTGCCGGATCTTCTTTAGTTCCTACAAAAGCCATATTTAGGAAGGAACGCACTTGATGGGCAACCCCATATTGCTTAATGTCGACTTTACTTGGCGGCAAAGTAATACCAGCAGGTAGAGTATTTCCATCCACCAAAAACGTACCGTAAAGGCGGCTCGTATCTTCATCATTTGACTTTAAATTACCTCGTGAAATGGTATGAAACTGCGCGATTGCATCGGTTAAATACGTTTTTTGCAAGGAATGGAGCATTTGCTGCCGATATGTCTCTCGTGCAGATGATAGTGCATCTAAATCCGATTCTGGTGCCCCTTTATATACATCAATCAATTGATTGGAAAGTGCTTTTGCTATTTCTCTCTTAAACATCAATAATTGTTCCGTATATCTCATGTCAGTAGGCTGACTTTCCAACATTTCGAATGCCGGAATAGCTTCGGAGGAAAGAATCTGTTCAAACGTATTTAAGAAGAATTGAGCGTACGCTTCCATATCTTTCGTGCGAATTCGTCCTAAATCTTGTGCTTCAAGAATTTCTGTACCATCAGCATTAAATTTTTTGCGATAAGGAAGCTCGAGGTCCTCGTTAATTAAAGGGCTAGGAGCATAAATTGTTGGCACTATATTAGTTGCATTTTCTCGTTCAATTAATAACTTTAGTCCAGATACATCCGTGGCGTCTGTCTTAGCCATTCGAACAATCCAGATTGGCACCTCTGTGGAGTGCTCCAACCATTTTTTACGATCTAGGCCGATTGCTGTACGGTAAAAGTACTGCTGATTTTGCTCTAATGATTTCTCCAAATTGGAAGCAAATCGTAGAAAAGAAGTTTCAAGACGCGCAGACTCATGGTCTTTCTCATCAAGTGCCTTATCTCTGATCGGCAAAATGCGAGTACTACTTCTCCAAACAGACTCCATGGAACGAAAGACTGGTGCGACGAATGACTTCTCCCGTGTAATTTCAAAGAGGACATTCAACTCAAAGATATCCAATGGATTTAATTTATCGGGGTCAATAGGAATATCTAAGGTAAACGGTTTTTTTAGTTTATCCATGTCCTTTTCATTATCCAGCGTTTGTTTCCCGTCTGCCCAAGCGTATAGTAATTCTGCTGCAAGTTTCAGAAATCCCCCTAAACTAGGGACATCCTTTATGTCAAACGATTCAAGGGGCATTAAACTCGTTTTGACTGTGCAACTCAATTCAGGCATTCTTTTCACGGTGAACATAAGCTGGTTTGCTGCCCGTAGCAATGTTTTTCCTTGTCCTCTGGCCTGATCTGCTTCTTCTTTCTTTGTTGGTTTATTAGCTAAATAGCTCAAATCACAAATAAACCGAACCTGAAGTACCGGTTTTGTACCTGCAAGTAAGATTTCATATTCATTCGTAATCATGGGCCAACGGTTGGGTCCGAGCATTTCATCTGTAAATCCAATGGATATGGGTAAAATATCCTTTGTTACATCTTTCTCTTTCTTGCCCTGAAATAATTGATTGCCAAAGATGTCCATCCAACAATGGCGTATTTGAAATATGGAACCGACACCACGGTATTTAGAATCAGAATCAAAAGAATTAGCATCCTGGTTCATTAAATATTTATGAAATGGAATGGCTTTATTATATTTCCATTTCACCTCCTTTACAGGAGTCTCCTCTACCGATGAAACTTCGCCATTAGCATCCACTTGTACTGGTTTAGGCGGCAAAGGCAAAGTCGGAACATACTCCCGAAAGTTTTCATTCTTTACAACGTTATAGCCAAGCAATTGAAACAGTTCTTGGAAATCATCTTTTCCGTCCATTGGAGTTGCATCCTCTGGTGGGGCTAGACGTTCTGCCTTTAATTCAACAGTTCCTTCAGGAAGAACTGGAATCCGATACACAGGACCAGACAGAAGTTTGACTTTATTGAGCACTTCACGTAGCAACTTAAATAACGTCGTTTGGTTGGCTAAAACAAGAGACACCATTGGTACATGATACTTAGCAGCTATTTGCCGCAATGTCTCGCCTCGTTTAACTTGAGCCAGCATATGTGGCATACGGATACACATACCTACCTCTGGCTTAACCCAATTCATATCCGGATTTAATCTTGTTATCTCTTTTGCATCTACGTTATAAAAATTAGCCAAGTCAGAGAGCGATATTAATCCAGGTTTGATCATGACAATAGCTTCTTCAACATGTAGTTCTTGCTCACCATTCAAAGGAAGATCTGCATTCGCATCAGCAAATTCTGCTGGATCAACGCCATGTTCTTGTATATACCTTTCTAAATTCTCATTAGGATCATTAACATCGATACTTAAATGTTCTCGTTCCCACTCCGCATAAACCGAGTTCGTAGGACTCGCTGGATCAAGTCCTCCGGTTATCAAGCAATTCAGGTATGATTCTACTTTTTTGTCGGAGAACATGATCATGAGGACAGCCTCTAATTCACCTTTCACATTAAAAACCTCATCCGGTAAACCGCGTTGTTCTTTCTCATCGAAAAAGTACAAACGATATCCTCCTGAACGAGTAATACTTCCCTCCCATAATTTACTGAAGAAAAGATGTGCATCAGGGATCAATCCACTTTCCTGAAGCGCAGAGAATGGTTCTAGGCTAGCAGAAGGGTGAGTTATGGTACTGAGATTCTCCTGCATAATAAACATGTGAGGGTTTTCTCCTACGGTCTGCAGTACATCTTGTGTTTTATTAAAATAAAGTAATCTGACCTGCAATCCTAGACTATTCAAGTTAGTACGTCCTAACTGTAGAAGTCTCTCCAATAGAACGACATCTGCCTCGTTTACACCAATCAGTGAGTATACCTTATTTTGGAATGCAGGTGCAGTTGTACTAGATCTTTTTAGCCTTAGCCTCAACTGAGTTCCAGCTCTCCATACTGAACTACTTTCTCCTACTTCCTCTTCTGCATGCATAATTTGCTTCTCTTGTAACCCTCCCTCTGATTGTAGAGCAGATTTGACAATGAGCTGCGGTTGAAGAGAAACAGAATTGTTGCCCTTATCATCTGAAATCTTTGGTATTGTCATGGACTCGGACAACTTCCAGATCCGAACAGGGCCTTTGAGCCCCATAGCATTGATCTGTGCATCGGTTAATTCTAAAGCGGTCGAATGATTCGGTAAATATCGATAAGGCACAGTTACCGAGGGAATCTCCAATTGAATAACAGACTCTTCAATAAATTTAAGGTCTGCTTTTTCATCTATTTGAAGAACGTCATTTCTTTGTAGATTGATTTTCATAACACTCACGCAAAATCCACTTCCTCTTCAATGATGATCGTGTTCCATCCACCCGATTCGCTTTTGTTATCCAACGAGATAATCCATCCTTCCGGCGATCCCATATCCTCTAGCTCCACCTGTTGTCCAGTGAGCTCAAATAACCCATAGCTCGATTGATTCTCTAAGTGTTTAAGAACGCGTAAACCCTCACCAGCACTCAGCCTCATTCCATGTAAGAAACTGCGTGATACCATGCCAGATAATTGGAGCAGAGCTTGGTGTTTTCTGATATGTTTAAACATTTCAAAAAACTCTAACTTCTTTAATGGTCCAATTTCTAAAGCGGAGACATTGAAAAGTTTATCAGCTTGTTGTATAGAGGTTTGTCTTGCCAGTTGCATGTATGACAAATTGAATTGTTGAGATAACATTTGTAATGTGTCCTGATCCTTCACACTATATAAGAATGGTGGGATCATAATCTCAATGGATTCCTGTAGCATGATCTGCGGATAGTTAGTCACAATTTCACTCATGGAGGTTAGACCCGCTTTTCTCAAAACATCGTTTGGGCTATCCTCCGATTCAATATTAAGAGGTAATTTCGTAGAATCAGCATTCTCTATAGTCCCTGCCTTAAATAGTCCAACTTTAGACATGTTTTCTTTTATCTCCAACACTTTTAGTACAAAGGTAAGCACATCATTAAAGTTGAAAAGGTTAACGATATTCTCCCATTTTTCATCCGGCGGAAGAGAGTATTTTACTCCTTCTAAACCGAGTTCTAGGCCAACCCGTAAAGGGATAGTCTTATTCTGCTCAAACAAATATTCTATGATATTCGCCAGTTTGTCTTCAGTTGGTCCCGGCCCAGAAGAGATAGCCTTTGTCCCTGTTTCAATAAAAAAAGCTATTTCTGTCATTTTAGTGTTATCCACTACAGGATACTGATAATGATCTAGTGCATCTAATGAAGCCTGGATCATCTGTCGAGCAATGGTTACAAAATAATCATTAAGGACGAAATCAGCAACAGACTGCTCATTCATGTCTATCGGTGCAGAATGAGTCTGATTGTCACGGTGGGCAGAGATCTCTGTTTCTACAGTTGAATCTTTAAAGTGACTGGCTAATTCCCGTAAATATTGTGGAGAAGCTTTAGCTACTTCGTCCATTCGGTATTTCAATTTGTTCTCCTTTACATCACCGATCTTTTCTTCGAAAGAAATCTCCAATCCGGGCAGAATCGGAAAAAACGCTGTTTCAATGCAGGTTTCTTCTGTAGTTGGTTCCGAACCAGGAGGCGTGCATTGATCTTTACTTGGGCGAACGGTTATGGTCCAATGAGACATTAGAAATTTGTGTAGTTGTTCTAAGGGAATGACTAATGTATTGTTATCGGACATCTTTTTCAATCGACGAAGTACATCGCGGTTAACTATGAAGCTTTCTTCTTCAGAAAATGAACTTACGGATATGCCTTTTGTTGAACCCGTCGATGCTGCGAGTAACCATTGTATGGTGCGGCAACTTAATTGTTCAAAGTGTGTCATTGGCTTTTCTGTTTCTTCGTTTACCGTGACAGCTGCAACGGACTCCACTGAGAATTGCAAGACGACAGCGTTTGCTAACCCTGATGGCGAGTTTTGATTAGGAGAAAGTGTAAGCACAGGAGTCATGTACAATGTTAGCGGGCTAGGTGCATCTGTAACCAGGTTGTCCCAGAAAAACATGATCGGTTCTATACTCTGTTCCCCTTCTTCCAACACCTCGCGTTGTACTTGAATATCCCAAGGAGCTTTCTTTTTCATCTCAATGGTGAATTGCTCTTTGATACTGGACGAGTAAGAGACATTCATACTGATTCGGAATGGCTTTCGGCCGATTTTAATTTTCATATTTATATCTACTTCTGCAACAAGTGCTATCTCAAGATTGCGGTATGCCTCATACGTGAGCATCGTGGCAACAGTAACGATTACATCCACCGAGGCTTTAACAAGAGATAAGTCTACATCCCCATAGAGCCTTCCTTGTATGCCTGCTATACCTTGCAACCAATAGTAATAATCTTCTTTCCCTCCACTTTCTGCATGCCAATGAGCAAGTACTCCTTCAAGAATGCCTATCACAGTTACACTGAATCCAGCAGTCAACGGACCTTTTCTAATCTCCTTGCCAAGTCCCATTCGCATCCCGAAGCCGAACTCCATAACAGTACTGAAGTGTCCATTTTGTATTTCTGGTAAGCGGGTGGACGTATGTTCAGACAACTTGTTAATGTAAAACCCAGCCGATCCAATGAAGGGGATTCCGGGAGGAACAATCGTCTGGATAGTACAGGATCTAGAGAAGTCCATATTTCTAGGAAACCCAATATCAATTCGAAAATCCCCGTTTGTATAGATTCCAATACCGAAGGATGGGAGTGTAAGGGAGTATGCTCCAAACTCAAGATATCGAAGTATATCCGGAAGCGTAATTTCTGCTTGGTATAAACCGATTTCTTTGGTCACTTTTTGATAAAGGATTTCAAAATCTAATCCTTTAAAGTACTGATTTGAGTTTTTAGCAACTTGAACTTTTAAACCATATAATTTAGGGTCACTGAATACAAAACTCAGATTAATGGATCCTAAAAGACTTAATTGGGATGCCACAATCCAGCCAGTTCCTGCATCATATTGGACTGTTTGCATGTCTGAACTTTTCATGAGATCCACAGCTTGAGTTATTGATTCGATTCGTCCTACTTGTCCCTGGGGAAGCACATGCTGTCCAAGCCCCAAATATTCAAGGTTCAGTACTCCTTGTTTTAAGTTAGGAACAGGGGTAGTGGAAGGGTCCGCTGGATACCATGTCATATCTTTTCCACCAAATAATTGAACTGTAAATTCCAGCCTCTTATTTCCTTCTAATCTCGGATCGAAACGGAAAAACAGCCCTTTTATTTCGGAAAGAAATTTCAGCGTATTTTGTACAGGAATAGAGAGCGTAACTCCTCTATTTTCGCTATTTAGACTGAACTCTAAATTTAAATTTGGAAGTTTCCAATCATTCATCATATCCCATGGACTGGACAAGCCAAGGCGGGTACCTTTTACCCAGTAAATCCCTTCCTCTACTAGATCCCCAAGTGTGAAACCTTCATGAAGCGGAAAGATGATTTTTTCCATACCCGGCTGATAATCCACAGATATTCCGTTCCATGTAGCAGTTAATTTTTCTCCATCATGACAAACTCCAATAGCGAATCCATTGAAATCGGCCACACCACACAAGCTTCCCGTAAATTGTTCCTTACTCAAGTCGTAATGCATGTTCAACTCAGCTTGTACAGTTAACTCCCAGAGATTCCATTGAGCTGAGGCTGTTAGATTCCATGAATCATTTGACCAACAAATGTTGGCAGGGCTCATTTGAATTTGATTGACTGGAGATATTTCTTCCCAATCATCTATTGATCCACATAATTCCCATGTCCCATCCTCAAATGTGTATTGGATATCTATTCTCATATTATTATCTACTGTTATGGTACCAGCCAAACTCAGTTGAAGATGTCCCTGTTCACTACCCAGCTTTAATGAAGTGAATTGGACGTTTAAGCCTCCAACGCTGATTTCTGAAGATATGTGTGCACTGCCCTTCATGATAGGGGTTGGATTTCCTAGCTGCACATCTAATTCAAATCCAGATATTATAACCGGTTCCAAAATCGGGCTAGAAATACTTGGCATGATGGTCGCAAACAACTCATTAACGGGACAAGATTTTTGGTCTGACTGTCTAATTTTCCAAAGACCTTGTTCATCTTCATAACGCCACGTCATCTCAAGAGATGCACCTGAGACGGTAGACAACGTAGTGTTGAATTGGAGATTTCGCTCTATTCCTGCATCCCGTCGATGAACGCTTAGATTCAAGTTTCCGTTTGCCACGTTCACTCTGTCCGCAAGGATAAAGCTTCCTGTATTTAACTTAACTGATACACTAAGCACTTGTTTTTGTTGTTCATCAAATTCAAGTGTCACCTCAGCATCTCCTGTGGTAAAAGGAAGCTTATGAGCGAATCTACCTGCACCATATACCGGTTCCAAATTACGCAAAGCAGAAATAGGAAAGGACTGAATTGACTGAAATATTCGTTTGTTTCCTGCTTCAAGACTAGGGACTTGCAGCATCACCCAAGTAGAGCCGACTAATATTTGAAAAGAAATAGATCCTTGTGGCGTTGGATCTCCACTTTGGCTTCCTGTGATATGAATAAGTCCGTTTTTGAATAGAAGCCACGATATCCCACCTATTCTAAACGTCATTTCTTCTACAGTATTTAAGTTGAAAATAATTGAGAGTTGTTCGTTTTGGGTTTCTTCTATTGAAACGGAAAATGTACTATCCACATCTCCAAACGCCTTGATGCTACCCTTTACAGTAAGAATACTTGGGTTTATCTCCACTACTGTATTAAACGCAGTCCATTGTATATACGGTGAATACGGACGTAGCAAGGAGGCGATTTCAGGTACATTAAATAATTCCTTTTCGATATCCACCGTTTCTCCATCAAAAGATTTCCACTGCTCCACCAATTGTGTAAAATGACTCATGTGATCCCCTTTCTTCGATGTTATTGGTATTTCGCAAACCATCCAATGGGTTGGTTTTGCTCTCCACTGCCAAACCATTTAAGAGCCATGCTGCCTGTTGGTGGTAAGCGAAGGCCCAAAAACCGTATATATGCATCACTGAGTGTGAGTTCAAAACGTTTGTGTTCGTGTATATAATTCAAGACAAGATCCTCAAACTGGAGAGATAGTACATTTTGTATTTGAAACTGTGGTTTGCTCCCGCCAAGCTTTAAACCTACGGTTGTCTCATACCGATCTGGTTGATTATCTTTACCTGCTCCCCAGGCAAGCAACAACTCTGCTTCCAACAGTTTATTGTCACTTAATTTACCTGCCGTTCCTGCCTGAAGCCTGAACTTCAGGCCATTCCATAAACGCTCATCAAGCCCAACATCAAAAAAATCTGATGTCGTAGTCACTCGGATGAATCCCAAATCTGAGATAGAGCCTTGTTTGTTAGGCAAGAATCCAATAAGCTCCATGGACAAACTGTCAAACAAACTGCGATCTTCATGGGATTCCACTGGAGCCGTTGGCTTAAAGGAAGCTTGTTCGAGATTTACGTTCCAGGCTTGATCTCGTTTCTGGATAATCAATTGAGAGAACTGAAGCCCATCTTTACCAAAGGTCCACAGATCAAAAGGGCTTCCTCCACGCAATTTAATTTGGTTAAACCCTATATTTCCAGACACACTTAAGCGGGCCTCTTGATCAACTGATTCATATGTGACCTTTTCTACGGTCACATTTTTAAGCACACTTCCTTTTTCCCGCATATAAAAAGTTACTGGACCGGTTGATTCCAATACACAGATTGGATGTTCTCCCTTACCCTTTACGCGTTGCTGATATCCCTCTAGAAGTATGGCATGCGCTCGCCCTGATGATGGCATATCTCTTTCACCAGTACCAAGGACATTTTGTGTAAACCAATTTTTCATCGTCAATTGCCCTTTACACGAAAAATCCTTTATTTTGCTCTCCCTAATAACCAATCGTAAATGAAGCAGTCTAAAATCACATTCTTCATCCAATTGCACTGGAGTTTGAGGAGTACTTGGATTATATTTGTCGTCCTGATATCGAATTAAACCAAAAATGCGGCTTTCTAGAGCAGGTATAAGTCCCTCTGATACCATGGTTTCGAATCCTATATGATGTCCGTAAACTTTGATCTGAGGATCTGGAGTGTTATTATTCGAAACAATCAAATTTTTTAGATTTGATATCTCATCCGGAAAAGCTTTTATAGTTGGACGCAGAATAATCACACCTGTCCAATTCGGATCGTGAACGATTTGATTAAAATGCGAAAGTGTAGAATCCACAGCCTCTTCTGCAGCAGCATCAATAAAATACTCGTTTAACCATTGAGACAATGCTGGAATATCACCCGATTCTGTAACATCGACCCCTTCGTACGTAGATTGAATAAAATGTTGGGGCTGGGTCCATGTTTTTGGTTGCTTGACCAACTCGGATAGCGTTTGTCCAGGACCAACGCGTGATTTCATAATCAGAACGTTTTGGTACCCCACGTCATCCAGCGTGCTATTGTCCACGTTAATATCAAACTTCCAGCCACCAATATCGATAATATTGTTGAATACTGGGCCTTCTCCAGCCTGATCCTTTGGTTTGCCGAGGTGAACATCGGTTGTGGCAACCAGGAACAATTGATTGGTCTGCAACGCTTGCTGTAGATGCTCATCAGGGCGTTCAAAACAAAACTCCGTGTCCTTGGATTTAGTCAACAAGACTTTCTCAAATCGGCTGCCGTTCAACCGTATAAGTAGGCCGTTTGGAGTTGTCGCCTGATATTCCTCCGGAGGAGGATTTTCAGCATCATTTCGAATTAACAATGTCGACAAAAAGTATCGTCTCGCTGGTGAGAGAATATGTTGTTCAAATCGAAGTAGTTCTTCTTTACTGTTTTCGTGTTGTTCAAAATTCATGCCGCCATAGGGAACCAATGGAAATGCATGATCATTATGATTACCTAAAAGTACAGGGGTGGGCTTGTAGTTTAACAAATTCATCTCTTGGTTCTCAGTCGATGAATTCCCATACAATACAGATCCTGTTGGTTGAGAAACGTATTGATTTGAAGTATCGATTTCACCTTCTACAGGTGCTATGCTGAGCCAGGACGTGGTGAAATCCGCTACTAACAGATTCTCCTGTTTAAGAGTGGAGTCATCGTGACTATCTGTTTCAGTTGGATCATAATGAAAAGCGTATGCAGGCATAAAGGGCTTAAAGCGCAAACTTCCCCCCTGTGGAACAATAAGGTACTCTAATCCGGATAATCCACAGACCAGCTCTACTGGAGTATCAGATGAAGAATTGTTCTTTAAGGAAAGCTGAAAGTCACCAGCCGGACTTAAAAAAGGTTCTTTATCTGGTCCACTGTGAAACACAAATCTAGGCTGATGTTCCGCAAACATGGTATCCGAATCGCTGGGCTCTAACCATATGGGTTCGCCGTTCGTAGTAACTAGATAGCTCTTAAGCTGCTGTGTAAACCCTTTTGCATTCATTTTTGACACAGCAAAGAAAGTTTTGATCTTTGGTTCAACAAAACCTCTATCATCTGTAGGTGAAAGTGCCGAAATCGGATCGATACATGCATGCATAAGTACGTCTGTATTTTGGTCATAGGCCACAAGTGGATAATGAACAAATTGATGACCAGTGTCCGAAGAAACATTTGGGGAAACAAATCGGAATCCAACCCCGAGATCTAAGATCAGAGACTCTGCTCTAATGGAAAGATTATCAATTAAGACACAACCTGACCACTCCCCTACCAATGGAATCCTGATTTGCTGAATAGTCGAAGATTGCAAAGATGATTCTCCCGTAAAGGATATTGGCCCAGAGTGAAAAACCAGCTCTGCTTGCTCAGGTTCTTCTGCATGATCCAGTCGTATTTCTACCCCTGCTGAGACAGAAAGATTCCACTCGTACCCGATCGGAACAACAGCGTTCCTTTGAATGTCTCCGGTACGTTGGTTCGCTACAAACCAAGTCACTGTTTCTGTAGAAAGTTTTTCAAGATCACTTATCCATACATAACCTTGATCCATGTTAAGCTGGTTTTTAAGAAAAGTAAGCACTTCCACTGATTTAGCGTCGAGTTGTTCGAAACTATCGGTAACAAAGATCATGTACCCTTGGTGGCTAAAACAAGCTTCGGGGAAGGTTAGTGAAGGAGGTGCTTCTTTTTCCGTTTCTGTCCATTCCATTAAATATCCCACGGATTTACTCTCTGATCCGTAAATAAGGACCCCGCTCTTCTCACTAACTTTGTTTAATGCCCCCATCACTCGTCACCACCATACATCGTGATCTGAAAGGTTTGTTTCACTTCCTGGATATCATTGGCCAAAGTTATAGAATTGTCTGTCGTTCCAGCAAACAAAAGGCCGACTGCCTGGTTATGCTCGTTCACGATAATGGCGCCTGAATCCCCATTTTGGGAAAAAATCTCATTATGATCTTTGTCTGCTGTGATTCGAATAGAGTTTTTAAACGTAACATCTCCGATACCATGACCATAGGGAATAACGCTCATGTTCTCTAGCCCGCCTTCCACTTTTCCATATGTCAACCCTGTAACCATGCCCACTTTACGAACGCGTGATCCAATTTCTGGTGAAGCGAAACCCGTTATTTTCCCAATTCCAGGAATGTTTGAGGTAACATTTCGATCCTTTATTTCTGCTATTGCAGCGTCTACTACTCGTTCAGTCTTACCAAACTTTCCGTAAAGAGTCCCACTAAGAAGATTGCCAGCCATATTTGTAGGACACCCAGCAATATCTACGGGCTGTGCGACAGCATCTTCAATTTTCCAATCCGTATCAACACAAAGAACATGGAAATTGCTTAATGCGCAAAGCTTACCTTCCTGCGTTTGAACAATGGCTCCTAACGTACCTCTAATCGAATTCCCATTTACCTTTCGACAAGGCCCAATTTGTATCCCACCACATAAGGGATCAAACCGCTGACCCATCTCCGATATTCTTGTCTGTTCCTCTGACATTTCTAAAACACGAAGCTCGAATGTTTCGATTTTCTCTATTACATCAGTAGGAATACCAGATACAGAACTGGGTATTTCATCTTTAGGCGATACGTTCTCTTTCTTATCCACATACACGCGAATTGCTATCCGATCGGTTAACTTCCCACCTACATACTTTAATCCGATATCAATATTGTTCACATTTAACTTTTTGCTCCATTCTTTTTCGATCTCTCTTTTGATTTGAACAATCTCATTCAAATTGTATGCCATTAATTAATCTCCTTTGTCCGTGCATAAGCTGAGAACTATTCCTGTTATACAAATCAGAGTGATTGTTGTTAAAGTTGCTTAAGGTTCATGCTCAACCATTCTTGTTTACGGTTTCCCAAGTTTTTGTCAAACCTTGAACTATACGATTAATTACGTGTTGGCTTGAGAAATATCCATTATGGCTAAGCGGATTCCAGTAACTTTTCCAATTGCCTACGTTCATCTGGATGTCTTCACTAACTACTTTTTCATAGGCTTGATGGACGGGTCTGAGGGGATAACCCAGGATGTCATCATTGTCAAAAAAATTCACCCATTCTCCCGCAAAATCAGGTTGAGAACTCGCAAATGTAGGACTAGGAACTTGAATAGGTTTATCAAAATCTTTATAACGTAAGCTCCATAAAGGCAGTGTTGTTCCACAGGAATAAAATAAGCTTAAGGTGTCTCCACGTTCAAGCGCTGAATCAGCATTGATTATTTTTGGCTTCCACTGTGCTGAATTCTGTCTGTCGTAGAAGTAATTACTTGCGATTACGGTACCTAGGCTGTGAGATATTACACAAAGAGGAGCATCATAACCTGCCTCCTCAGATAACTCATGAAGAGCCGTACTGATCGTGTCATGCACCGCCATGTAATTATGATCATTAACCTCCAGGGGTTGGTAGGCCACGGCATCGGCCAGATAGTGAAACATAAAATGTCTTAGCTTTTCAAAATGTAAGTCGTGACCATGGAATAACTTACACTTTAATTCTTCTTCTCTCCCCTCAAATATTTGAGCCCAATAAACGGGTTTTATGACGAGTGCCTCTTGAGTGAACTCCAGAGTATTATTTTGTTTAAACGATTCTCTTAATGAATGGATAAAAGGCTCTGCAAAGTTTTCCTTTTGCATGCCCAGTCCATGAATAATTAATACAGCTACAGGCTTTGTCATTTTCCCCTCCAAATTAGAAATTATTTGATATTAATATCCGATTAATTTCCTGATTTTATACACTGCTTGCAAGCAATGGTTTTTAAGGAGAAGGTGGGAAGGTGCCGCAACAAATGAATGAGCATTAGACACACTTCTTATTTGAAAAGCTGTAGTTATTCGATAATATGGGGTAGCAAAGGATATGTATTAGAGGTCTTGATTATATTAACAAGTACTGAATATTAAAGAATAAATGATTGTAATCCAAGCTTCCGATTGAGTTTTATTACTACGAATTGAAGAATATGTCTCAGTAGGTACTGATCCAAGTTCTACTTAATGAATAAATAAAATCACATTATTTGATACGAAGAATAATGTTGAATAAAAATGTGATCAGAAATGAAACAATATTGTTGTAGAACTTGATTTAGGCAAAGCTTGTATGTGTATTACTCAGCCTAGATATTTTTATATGAGCTGTACAAATGGTATTTTATCTTTTAAGAAGGAGGGTAAAAAATGGAGAAAGTTATCGAGTGTGGCGTTATCATCAAAGGTGAATTTCATAGGATTTCAATCCATCCCCTACCAACGGATATTATTGAGCAAGATTATCCATGGGTCGGGCATGAAAGAAGATCTACTAAAGTGTCTTTCAGTAATTATGAAGAGGGACAACTAATTTCCTTTACGAAAGAATGGAAAATTGGTGAAATTAATAAAATAGGAGTCTTGCCCAATGAATGTATAACCAGTTCTATAAAGGGTGATCATCAACTTACAACAGAACAGTCCTGAAGTCTTCATAATGGAAACGAAAAATGTTTACGCAAAAAAATTGACACGCCTATTTACTGAAGATGCGTCAATTTTTTTGCGTGATTTTGTGATTCTTCGAGCAAATTCTGATTTTATTTAAGAGTTATATTGGATTATTTTATATATAGATTTAATTCTTCACAAATATCTCGTGTTAATTTTGCTAGAACTCTCTTATCGAGTTCTTCTGGTACAACGTAATTTGATGTAATCATTTGTATTACATCCTCACGACTAGCAAATAAAATCCCACTATATTGACGAAACAATTCATCTATTTGAGAATCTGAATATGAAATTCGAATCTTAATCAAATCAAGAACATAGTCTTTATGATGATTATATAATTCCTTGATTTTGAACACTTCTAGGTTATTGTTTACCTTTTGTTTAATATCAGGGTCTGAGCATGTATCGCGTATAACAATTTCAAACTCTTCACCCTTGCCTAATAAGTAATCAATCTTAGATACTCCGGGTTTCAATACTGTTTTGTCTAACATATCAATTCCGAACTTGAAATGTTCACCAAATTCATCAACATAGGGATGTAAGTGAGTCTTATACGAGAAATCAATACTGCCCTTGAAATCGGAATTACATATACTACAGCAAGGAATCAGATTATATAAAGAGACAGCCAAATAAGGATAGGTAGCCTTATCATAAAAATGATCTAACCGAGCTCTTGTCTTTCCTTTAACTGCAGGATCATCATTAATCACTGTAAACGTATATTGTCGATTACAGTATGGACAAACGTTTACTTTAAGTTTACTCACAAGTTGGTAAGCTCCCCATTCTTTTGGGGGATAACTTGAGACAAAGTTTTCATAACTGAATATTTTCAGCAACATAGTGTATAGTTTTTGTTTTTTTGCACGTTCTGTTTTGTCACTAAAAGATATCCGACAAGAAACCCGGATTTCTTCAGAGATTTCACTAAGGACACTTGGTTTGCCAACTAATATATCTTCTAAGCGTTTTCTTAGATATTCATAGAGTGGCTTATTCCTAGCTCTTGGTATCTTGATGATATCTTCAAGTTTCTTGTCAATTGTAGCCTTAAAATGTTTTATATGAGCTTTCTCGATTTCAGACATATTAATTTTCTTATCAGTATTAATTAGGATCATATTAACTCCTACGTTTCAATTCTTCAATTTCATGTTGCATGTCTTGTATCGTTTTAAGGAGAGAAGTTATTGATGTATTCTCAATGTAAGGAATAAGTTTCTCTTTAAGTAAACTTATAAGCTTATTTCGCAACACAGGTTCACCGATCTGGGAAATTAACGTTTCAAGCTCCCTTCGTTGTTGAAAGATTATTTCTGAAGATGACGTATTGATACGTTGGATAAGCGACAATATCGTATAACTTGCAAATTCTCCAATCAATCCTGATGACATAAAGAAGGCATCTGAAAACAAAGTATGAATGTTCGACGCAAAAGTTTGTTTATTATCCCTTAGTTCATTGATTACACGACGTCCTGTTTCACTTTTATCGATAAAGATTAAATTGGAGTTTGTTAAGTCAGAAATAATGATAGGCGAGTTAGAAGTAAGGACGATTTGAATGTTACGATCTGTATATGTCATCTGTAAGAAAGAAATCATATTGAAGATGAACTTTCTTTGCCATTCTGGATGTAAATACAGTTCCCCCTCATCAATCAAAATCATGACATTTTTAGCAAGCTTCATATTGGATGCAATTTGTTTTTCATCAATTAGGGAGTATAGTCTTGAATAGAAGCTAATGAATGCCTTCTCCCCGGAACTTAGGTCCCCTCCCCAATCGAAGTCAAGAAATGGTTTAAATTTCATCAGTTTCTGATGTAAATCAAGTATTCTCTTTAAAGGCCTTTCTTGATTTTTTTCGGTCAAATTAACTTGTAATTTAAAATTATCTGTAGAATGAAGTACTGAATCTTCATTAATGTATTCGTGAAACAAAGTGAGTAAATCTATTACATCCTCGTACCAGGTTCCATCATCAATTATTTTAAAAATATCTTTTAATAGAGTAATCAAAGTTCTATAGTAGTTTCCATTTTCATCTTCAATAATTTCTAAATATTTAAGCTTGTTAAGGGTATTCTTCGAAACCCTGGAATAGATTGGTAAATCCATCAAAAATGAATCCATAAAAACCATATAAAATTTCAATTTAATCGCATCATGATAAAAATCGGATTTCTCTATTCCTTTTTTTAAAATAGTTCTAACACGGTCTCTGATATTAACAATCGGTTGGTAGATAATCCTTGTATGCTGGGGTCTAGGGTAAATCTCGCGGGTACTAATTAGTGCAAATTGTGGTAACTTTATGGGAATTTCCAGCTTTTCTTCTTGAATTCCATAGAAGAAATTTAGCTGCTTGCGAATTTCTTCTAATCGGTATAATTCTGTTTCGCTGAAATTTTCAGATAACGCTTTCATGCCTAGCGCATCTTTTTTATACTGTTTAACCAAATGATTAGTAGAGATATTTCGTATTTCGGATGTTCTTTCATTCCGAGCATCAAAGACATTGGAATAATAAATAACTGTAGTCTCGGGCAAAATTTCCTTTGGCATATAGCCACTACTCAGATCTTTAGAATAAATTACCTCCATATCCATTTTTATGAATTTATTAATATTATCAACTTTTAGATCTTGGTTTTGATGAATAAAAAATTGACCTTGTTCATTCCTTGTAACTACTATTGCTTTTTCTCTAAGACCTTCTGAAGATTCCAGTAGATTTTCTTTTATAAAATCGAGAATAGTTGTCTTTCCAGCACCGTTTTTGCCAATAATCCCTGTAATATTAATAATTTTACCTGACTCAGGATAGCTACGATCTTTAATACGAAAGAAATTAGGTTGAGCAAGTTGATTTTTTTCAACCTGTAATTCTTCTCTTTCCTTAACATATTCAAAACGAAACTCATCACTAAAATTAAAGTGTTGATTTTCAAAGAGCCCTTTATAGCTGTCTATGTATATATAGAGTAATTCCAATTTTGCACCTCTTTTTTAAAAATCGGTTCATAACCTCTTCGTGCTCAAATTTACAGTACATTCGCTAATCATTGAATCCCCCATGATATAAAGTGATGAGTTTTCAAATCTTAAATTTCACTATTATCTTAAGGGGATTCTCAAATAAGATATTTTACTCGACCTCGCTACGCTTTACAGTAACTCCGTCATCAAAGATGATTTGGTCCATCTGAAAATCAACTGTGATTTTTTCGAGTGGTGTGTCCCTAAGCTCGCTATCCTCATCCATAAATTGATTCACTTCAAAGCTACCATCGTAAGAAGCGGATGAACCAGCTTTAATTGCTTTATCGTATTTTACGTTAAGTGATTTGATCTCATTTCCAAACATGTCTTTGAAAGTGATGACGCCTTGAAATCCTTTGGCTGTTTTGTCAGAAATATTATTCAAATCAAGTGTCATGTTAATGATGTCTCTGAAAATCCATTTATCCGTGTCTGCGTTGGTCACACTTTTCTTAATTAAGCCAACTTTTATGGACTCATTCAAAAGTTTAAGCTGAACTTGTTTTTCTTTTTCCGCTTCTTCTTGTTTACGTTTAATCTCTTCTTGTCTCTTTTTTTCTTCTTCCTCTATTTTTAGCTGTCTCTCTTTTTCACCAGTTATGATTTGACTAACTGTTTTAGTAGAAAGATCTGCACTTTCACTATTTGCGTTCTCAATTGCTTTGCTATAATAATCTTTTTCCTCTTGTGTAAGTTGAGTGCTATTCTTCACATCTTGTGAGACGGTCTCTGAATAAAGTTCTTCCGTTATTGGCTTACCACAGGCAGATAAAACAACGACCATCAAACTAATCATAATAGATAATGCTATATTTCTTCTCTTTAATTCCTTCACTTCTACACAACCCTTCAAAAGTTTCAAAAACTGATAAAGATCTTAAGCCAGATAAAATCATCCACTTGAATGTATCTGATCCATTATTGAGATAGTTGACTACTTATCTTTCACAACCAATACCGTCTCCATCACGATCAAGTTTACGACTGTATCCAGGCTCCCCTTCATAGATCGGGTCAGCTCCTGCGGCTCTGACAGCATCACAGTTTTTATAGTACACATTCGTTACAATTGATTCGTTTTTAACTTCGTTGTTCTTTTCAACACTTGGTGCTTGCGTGACAACAACCGGCTCTTCAATCGCAGGCTTAGGTTCAACAAAGCCGCTGTCTTGGACATAGTTTTCTATACTCCAGATCCCCTTCGCTTTTACACGTGCTTGTTTCTGGATTTCTTCAAATTGATCTACATATTTCGTATTCGGTGGATATATGTAAGCAACACGAGCTAACCCATATTCGAGTAGTTGCTCATTTAACATTTTATTGTCTATCCATACATATGCTAACAATCTCCCGTATTTATCGCGTTCCGAAACATCTAATTCAAGTTCCATATTCCCTTTGGCAACCTGCTTCTTTACAAAGTTGGATGCGTCTTTAGCAAAAGGCTGCTCTTCCTTCTCTGGATGAACGGATTCCGGTGTATCAATAAGTAGTAAACGAACTTTTTCTTCTTTGCCTTCTACCGTAACTTTTAACGTGTCGCCGTCCGTTACTTCAACTAAATTAGCAGGAAACCTATTATGATTATTTTGGGTTCCTTGAGTTTGTTTTCCTTTGGAATCTGAGCTCTGGGATGTCTCTATAACATCTGCTGTATTGCTTTTTGTCTCAGAATTAGATGAGCTGTCCTCTTTAGTATCAACCACAGCGATCGGCTCTGTTTTGTTTGCTGTATCAGAAGAAAGTGATCCTACAAACAAAATTAGAAATACTCCTGCAAACGCTCCTAAGACATAAGTCAGTGTTTGCTTACTTCCCTTGGTTTGACTCTTTTTAAATTGCTTATATGCCCAGTATCCTAGAGCACCAGCGACAAGAAGATAGAAAAACTTAGTGATTACAGCAATTATGAATGCTATAACAATAATGTATAAAATTATTCTTCCCATTTCATCCTCCTTAGTAAATTTGTACCGAAATGGATTATAACATAATTAGGTAATTGGGAATATGTTTATCTAGGTCTGAAGATACAAAAATCCGAAAAAATTAGTGGTATATATAAAATCAATATCTTTTTGGGATTGCATTAATACAAAAGTAACTACGCTATCTCCTCAATCGAAACTCCTCAAAAGAAAAATAACGAAACTGTCTTATACTAATTTGTAAATGCAAAGATAAAAATGCATTTCATAGGATTATGTTGGTGATATGATTCCAACATTTTACCTGTTGCATTTTTTACTTTGGATAAACATCAGCTCTAAATTGTTTTCACTTCAATTGCGACCAGATCTAACCAGATCTACATGGACTGAAAATCACCATGAACAGCTTGTTCCAGTGCTATATTATAATCCTTAACATTTTAATTCAGAATGATCGGAGTTAGCCGCTGCAATCATAAGAGTGAAGTAAAACGTATGGAGTTTCATTATGTGCCGATTGTATGTCTGTTATGGGAATGGTAAATAGCTATAAATAAGTGATTTCCTTTTTATAGTCTCTCATTGCTAATATTTTGTTTTACTTTTACAACCTACAATTTATCATCTCAACGGTTTTGCATCTTTACCATGTGTTGAAAGTTGATGGTTTAAACATTTTTAAGAGATAATTATAATTATATTGCAAATATGACGACTTACAAATGGCCTATTCAATAATTTTTATTGATAATAATGTATTTGATTCTCATAAAGTGATATAATAAGTGTATGAAGTTAAGGAAGCGTGGTGTATTGAATTTGAATTGTGAAGTAAAAATTTTATCTGTAGAGATGCAGAATATAAAAAATGTTCGTTACGGTAAAGTTGATTTAGATCTGAACAACGACAATATTTTGGATGCACAAGTAGTGGGCTTTTATGGTCAAAATGGTTCAGGGAAAACTGCTGTAGTTGAGGCATTGTCACTTCTGAAGAGTTTACTTAATGGTCAGAAACTTCCAGGTAAGAATCAAAGGTTAATTTATGAGGGTGAAAAAACACTCTCTTTGGAGTTTGAATTCATACTACAACAAGATACGAATTGCTACAAAGCTAAATACAAAGTTAGTTTGGAGTATAGAGAAGATACAATGGTTGTTCAGATGGAAAGTGTGAGCACAAAGGAAAAATCGTACCGTAAAATGTTCCATTACGAAAATGATGAAAGAAAGCCTATTGAATTAAGACGTAAACCAAAACAAGAATTTGAGATCCTTTTAAATGGTATCAAGTTACTATCTGATCAAGTAGAAGGTTCATTATTTTTTGGGAAGATGGTTAGAAGTCAAGCCGATAAACTTTTTGATGGTCCCGAGTTAGTAATTTATCGAGCCTTAAGGGATCAGCTTTCTAAAAATCTATTAGTAATAAAGAACTTGCAAGAAGGCGTGTTCCCATCTTATTTATTTAATGACTTAAGTTCACAATCAATGGAAAACAGCACCTATGATATTAATGATCCGGTATCCTTATCCAAAGAGCATTACAAATATCTCGCAGATGTCATTGAAAGAAACAATGTTGTTGTGAGTGCAATTATTCCAGGATTGAAAGTACAGCTTAAAAATATGGGAGCCACAACCCTAACTAATGGAGAAGAAGGAGTACGAGCAGAATTTATTTCAATTAAAGGGAATAAAATTTTACCATTAAAGGTTGAATCGGCCGGAACTCTTAAGTTATTTGCTGTGACAACTTCTCTAATATCTGCTTTTCACAATCCTTCAGCAATAGTTGTCGTAGATGAGTTTGATGCAGGAGTTTTTGAATACCTGCTTGGTGAACTTATCGAAATATTCCAAAATCATAGTAAAGGTCAACTTATATTTACTTCTCATAACTTGAGAGTTCTAGAAAAGCTCTCCCCACAGAATGTTTGGTTCACTACAGTTAATGAGAACAGAAGATATATTAAATTAAGTGGTATTCAGAAAAACAATAATATGCGGAACGTTTATTTACGCGCTATTTTAGTAGGCGGTCAATCTGAATTCTTGTATGAAGAAACCAATCCAATAAATATTGTGCGTTCTTTTATAGAGGCAGGGTTACAGGATGGCGAATAAAAGGAAGAAGGCTTTATTTGTTATAGTAGAAGGCGAATCTGACAGTCTTTTCTTCTTTGAAGAATTACAAAGGATCTGTAGAGATGAACACATCCATATCAAAGCTTATCATGGTGACATTTTTACAGACCTTAACCAACAGAATATCCCCATTAGGGACCGAGTACGGACGTTCTTCAAAGATCGATTAGATAATTTAAGAATTTCTGATTTTCTAGGCATCATACATTTTACTGACACAGATGGTGCTTATGCTAATGATGAGTATGTCATTGTGGATCAGCAGCAACAAGACAAGATAAGGTATCATAATCGAGGGATCTATGTAAACTCGGATGATCAACAGCTGAAAATGCAATTGCGTAATAAACTAAAATTAGAACATACGTCTAATGCCCGGAAATTAATGAACATTACTTACAAAAGTACAGAAATTCCATATCGATTGTTTTACCTTTCTCAAAATTTAGAGCATCTGGTTTTTGATGCGTTGAATGTTCCAGATAATGAAAAAGTAAAAAAGATAGTCGGAGCTATGAGCAAACAATCAGGGAAAGTGAACGTAGAAAGTTTGCTGAAGCAACACCATCCAGCACTTTCAAATATCACTGATAAGTACCGTGATTCTTGGGATTTTATTTTTCAAGGGGATAATTCTTTACAAAGATATACTAATGCGGCGTTAATGTATGATTATCTTGAGGAATTATTAGCAGCAAAGAAATAGCAGCTACCACATCTTGGGCAAGAATTGAAACAACCATTACCTTACTTTTGAAAGGCAATGGTTGTTTTTGTTTTTTAATATCCTTGCAAGATGGCCACTCTACTTTCTTTCAATTTTAAATGGGAATCAAAATAAGAAATATAATGTTTTTTCTTCATTCGTTGTTTGAAGAAGTTTAAACTATAAATGTGTTTTATTGTACAGTCTTCGACACAATACGACACAAATGATCTTGAGTAAAAGGTATTATTCTCTTGTGGTTAAGAACGGTATTACCTTCAATTTTAATGGTGACCGTGTGGTTCCGAGACATTTTTAAATCTCTAGTCAAATGTAGAATATCGTTCAACAAAACAACTTGATCCTTAGATATCTAAACAATTTTTCAAATATCTTCTTACTAAAATCAGATTTGATTCTTAAGAAGTACAGATGCTATTCGTTGAAGGTCATCATGAGTAGAGTTATGCAGTGATCTAAAGCTAGTCAGGTAATTCAGTATAGGAGGTTAGTTTGTGGAACAACAAAGATATAAGGTTATAATTGCAGAAGACGACATACATCAAGTGTCTTTGTTGAGAAAGTACTTAGAGGAAATGGATTTATTCGTCGTCTCCTGTGTATCATCCGGGATACGTTTAATAGAGGAAACCAAATTACATAAACCGGATATTATCTTGTTAGATATAGGACTAAAAAAAATGGACGGTATAACTGCCTTTAAAGAAGTACTGCAATCGGGTGTTCATCCACAAATCATTTTCGTTACAGGCTCTATCAGTCCTAAACATCTATTAGCAGGATTTGAGTTTGAATCCGTTGATTATATAACAAAGCCCGTGAACGAAAATCGATTTAAGAGAGCGATTAACAAAGCTAAAGAACTGATATATGCAAAAAAGCTAATTGATGCTGAAGTAGCAGAAGCTATAAACTGGGTTGTATTAAAGCAGAATTACCGTGATGTAACTGTCGCAGAGAATCAGATCATCTTTGTTGAGAAGGATAAACAGTATCGTAATAGATACATTGTTCACCTCAAAGATGGAACAACTGTTGAGACGAGTACACACCTTAAAGAGATTAAGGAAATGTGTTCGCCAAACTTAGTATATTCGCACAGAAGCTATCTCATTAACATACTGTATATCACGGCTATACAACCTGATGGTATGTTTACAAAAAATTATAACGTTTCATTAGACTATACTTCTGAAAAAGTCCCTTTAACTAAAAAAAACTATATGGATGCTAGTGATCTATTCTTGAAATTTCGTACACAAAGTACTTAGCGTCGCCGGTGGTTTACTTGTGTTTTGAACTCGATTTCTCCATCTACTTCACCATTTTCAAGAAGTTCGTATGTAATTGTGATGCTTCCATAATCAATTGCTGGATGTCCAGTGATCTGATCCTCTAAAAGTAATAACAGTGTTAGCAGTTTGCTACGGTTCATCCCCTCGCCTGCTAATCCCTGCTTGGGACCCCTGAGTCCAATTTTTGTAGTGTGATAGTTAATTGCTAGTTCTCCATCTCTCACAAAGAATTCCATCGTGCCACTGGGGAGCTTGGAAAGTGTTCTTGGGAAATAGTCGGAAATAATGCAGAGCTTAATTTGATCATAGAGATTTTCGTTATTTTTTCGCACTAGTGGATTTTCTCTTTCTAAATATGAATCGTTGGACATGTACATCTTGCATGCACCTCTCATTGACGTAATCCTAAAGAACTATTAGGGACATGACTAATATACCAATCCATATAGGACTATTAAAGTATATTTGTTCGAAATGTTCAAAGTTATGTCTCAAATGTTCTCTTTAGGTTAATAAGGAATAAATTGAATACCGTTCCTGTAGGTGGTTCTTATGGAGTACTCGTTGTACATTTTTCATCTACAATCAGACAAGTTTGGAATCGTCTTTATTGTTTGATTATTTGACTACCACAACAACAATTCCAAGGGCGAACGTATAGAGTACCTCATAAAAACAACAAAAAAACACCAAAGGTACGTCAATCGAGAATTCTCGATCAGCTAAACCTCTGGTGCTTCCAGAACCGTGTATTCAATTAACCATAGTATACTTGAATCGTACTAGAATGAATAGTGTTATTTTTTTTCAACGAATGGGTAGGTCCTTTTCCTCATACGAAGAAAGCCTCCACTATCTAGAGAGTTGTCAGCTTAATTCAGGGTGCTTTTGGGGAAATTTTTTATTTTGATTACGTACTACGTTCTGGTATAATATAGATAATAAAATAATCAAACGTGGAAGCACCACGGTAATCCAAGCGGATTGCTGTGGGCTTTTTTTGTTTTGGGAGGGAAATTCAGATGGCTGTGAGGATCAAAATGGCTACTCTTTTTAGCATTATGGCAACGACACTTCTAATATCAGTGAACCTTTTCAGCAGGTATATTGTAGGTAATGATCGGTTTACAGTTGAGATTTTATCTTATGAGATCCTAAAGTATACTGCATGCTTTATTTTAATCTCCAGCGTCAATTATATGGTTGCAGGACCTATTATGAAGCCGCTATTACAGGTCATTAAAAAATTTGATACAGCTTCAGTCAGAAGTTCTGTAGATAGAGCTCATCCTAAAGGGGATGAATTTAGTATTTTGGAAAATGGATTTAACCAATTGACAGCAACATTAAAACTTCAAAATCATCAAATTAATGCGATGAATCATGAACTGATCCGAAAAAATGAGAATATGAGCACCCTCTTTAAAGATACAATTAGCGCTCTTTCTAAACTGGTTTATGCTCGAGATCCTTATACAGCTTCTCATTCAACGAATGTCAGCCGATACGCAAAGGCACTTTCTGAAAAATTACGGCTTAATGAAAGTGAAAGTTATTATTTAGAGATTGGTGCGCTTCTTCATGATATCGGAAAAGTAGCAGTCCCTGAGAACATCCTTTCTAAAACAGAAAAGCTTACTGAATCTGAATTTGCTGTTATTCGTAAGCATCCCGAATATGGATTTCAGATTATTAATGAGATTGAAGAGCTCCGAACTATAGGTGTTAGTGAGATCGTTCTCTATCATCATGAACGAATGGACGGAGGGGGCTATCCGAGAGGGTTGTCCGGATATGAGATTCCTCTGCCCGCACGAATTGTTTCCATATGCGATGCTTTCGATGCAATGACAACCAGTCGGTCCTATAGGCCTGCCTTAGATATAGACTATGCTATTGAGCAACTTCGAAATAACGCTGGTCATCAATTTGATCCCTATATCGTTGATGTTTTCATTCAATGTCTTGAAGAAGATCCAAGCCTTTTCAGAGTTATGGAACAACATGAAAAAATGCTCGCAAGTGTATAACTTGTGAACATTTAAATAAAAAATCCTAGACCTCAAACGGATATGTATGAGAGATTACCACACTCTTATGCTATCACGATAAAGAACGTAGCATTGGAGAATGAAAATATACGAGTTGAAACGGCTTATTGAGTATATTTCATTCAAGATATTACATCTGCTCATCGTGATCTCGGGTATATCGGTATTAAACAGCTCACAATCTCGTTCAACACACTTTTAAAAAATTTCCGTATCCTTTGTTAATGCCGACCGATTAGAGTCTAATGTATACTTGGGATATGAACAAAAATTTTCTGTCAAAAGAATCAATAGAAACTAATGTTGTTATTCATAGAAATAATTTAAAGACTAAAGGTGTCTTTACCGAATTAACCGACCACCTCTAAATTACGTTACAAGCTCCTAAACAACCGTTCGCAAGGTAAAGTCCTGATAAAATACGAACTGCATAGCGATCTAAGGTTCAAGATAAATGGATAGTTTGGCACAAGTTTAAATGAAAGGGACATGCGAATGCCCCTTCTACACTGTTTGGATTTGACGATTTCACGTTGGTAGTAAAGCTTTTCCCTGAACCAGATATCCCCAAAATGAAACTGTTTCCATTTAACAACTGCTTTCGATTGGTAATGAGCATGTTCTTGCTAATTACATTTTGCCCATAATAAATACCTTCGGGATGAAAGACCTGCTGCGCCCGAAAGGGGATGAACATTGCCATACTTTCGGTATTCAATGTTCTCAGCGCATTCCCCTTCTACTCCGAAGGGGAATCAGTATTCAGTCCATCCATTTGCTGATAGCTCAGAGTGGATAATTGGCACAAATTTTCCCTTATCCTGCTTCAGAATGCGACTTAACGTTTTAATCATAGCGCCTTATAGAAGGTATTTGTAGAATAAAAAAACTTAGTGCCGTGGCATGGAAATTCGAATTTTAAATACGCCCTTAATAGCTGATCTGTTGTCATGCCGTGATATCCAATAAAGCCTAATGCCGCGCATGGCTCAGCTCCCAGCAAACACATCCAGCTTAACGTTTCAATACCAAATTGCCTAAAATAGAAAGCAATCCTACACCAACAGCCAGAATAGAAAAAAAGAACTGCCGCAAGGAGATTCCGAAAAATAGCTTTCCGTATATTCCTGGATTTCCCGGTTAATCTTTACCTCCACCTTAATCCCTCCCAAGTTAGCCACACATTACTTACTTTTATTCTTTTCCTCTGTATGGCTACATCCTTCTCCTTCATCAAACCCTATGGAATGAAATAGCAGCGTGGCAGCAAGCTGAATTCCATCTTTCAACCCCTGCAGATACAATCGTTCATTTATAATTCCATACTTGTGGTGATGCCAGTCCTCCCATTCAGAGAACTCCGACATCCGTCCAATATCCTTTTCTGCAAACAAAGCTTCAAAGGCTTTATCTGCTTGCTCACGGATAAAGTTTAATTCAGGATCGTGCTCAATTCTAGCAGATACCTCATCCATTCTTCCTTGAATCGCTTGCCGAAACCACGGTGGAAATCCCATCGCTCAGCTTCCCCCTAACTTTCTTTTATAGTATCTGCTCAGTTCGCTTCATAATTCATCCAGCTTGCGACTTTGCTTCTGGACTTTCAAACAAAAGAAGAGACTGTTCTATGCATTTTGTCCTAATACGTTTAACTTACGTCGCTCCTCCTCCATTTTTTCCAACCATTCATTCACATCCTCAACCTCCATTCCAGTTATGAAATTTAGAAAAGATGAACATAATGATTTTTTAAACTACCTTAATGGTAGTTTAAAAACTCATTTAAGTCAATTCTGTACTCCTACATAATAAGAGTTATAAAGATACTTTAATTGAAAAGAGGGTACTGTAATGATTGTTTACGATAAAAAGAAGGTAGGTAAGCGTATTCGCAAGCAGCGGGATGCTCTGGAAATTTCCCGTGAACAGATGGCTGAGTATATTAAACGAGTACCACGGTTCTGTGGAGATATTGAACGCGGAAAAGTTGGCATGTCCATTGAAACGATGCTCAGCATATGCCATTTGCTCAAAATTTCTCCTAATGAATTACTATTAGATAATGAAACCTCTTCAATAAGTGATGAGTCTGAGTTAATTATGGCAGCACTCCAAAACTGCACAGAAAAGCAACGTAAAGATGCGCTGGCACTTTTGAAGCTTTTTCTTAATGCAATAAAATGATCTTAATTATATCATCAGAGCACCACTTCGGATTGATTTGACGGCGCACACGGGAAATGAATTGAAAAATCTGAGCAATTCCCTTTGCTGGCAAATAATGAGCCTGTACTGGAATAATGACACTATCTGCTGCTGCCAAGGCATTGATTGTCAGCATCCCCAGGCTTGGCATACAATCAATAAGGACATAATCGTAATCTGACTTTACCTGGTCGATATATGAGCGCAGAATTGTTTCACGGCTCATCGTGTTCTCAAGCGACACCTTAACCGCGATAACTCAATATTGCCTGGCATGAAGCCGAAGCCTTCCTGATGCTGTAAAATACCCTCCTGTGAATATCATCGTTTTGACAAGCAGAGTGGCTAATGAAACAGGAATGCTGTCTGGTTCCCTATAGCCCAAAGGAATTTGTCAAATTCCCTTGCGCATCTGCGTCCACTAGCAAGGCTCTCTTATCTTCCTTAGCCAATCCGATTCCTAGATTTACAGCCGTTGTCGTTTTGACCACACCGCCCTTTTGATTAGCCAGGGCGACGACTACCTTCGTCATCGCATTTCCTCCCTTCAACGTAAAAAAGCCGACTGCGTTGAATTTGAACTGCTCCCCGTCAAGTAGACAGCTAAAAAAACAAAAAATGGTTCGTTTAGATACCTTAGCTCGGATGACATGCTAAGGTATTTTGTTATGTTGCTCTGCGGTATTCACTCGGAGACAGGCCGTCCAAACACTCCGTGTAACGGTAGTGGTTGTAGTAACGCATGTAACGACGGACTGCGCTGTACAGACCTTCATAGGCGTCATATTTCGTAAGGTAATAACTTTCTGACTTGTACGTACCCCAAAATCGTTCGATTGGCTGGTTGTCCAAACAGCGACTTACACGAGACATGCTCTTTATGAATCCATACTTCAACTGGAGTCTTTTATACTCATGAGAGGTATATTGAAAGCCTCTGTCGCTCTGGATCATAGGGGACACGCTTGGATTTGTGTCGTAGGCTTTTTTCAACGTATCCATCACGAGTTTATTGTTGTTGGAATGACCGAGTACCCATGAAACAATCGAGTTATCGTATACATCAATAATGGCACTTAGATACGCTTTACGTCCATTTCCATACTTCAGCTCTAAAAAAACTCCCCTCATAATAGACGTAGAAAGTTTTGTTTTTTTCTACTGTCTACTATGAGGGGAGCATAGCAAGTGGAGCCGAGGCGGCTTCTTTTTAATTATGGCTCTTTTAAAGGTTATTGTTTGTTTTTCCCCCAAAGAAAAAAACCACTCAATTGAGTGGCTTAAAATACTATGTTTATTCAACTATCGTTTCCCGTTAGTGTAATGATTACTATTATGTTCAGTTGAACATTTTATAGCTTTACATTGGAAAAATCATCCTTATTCATCACCAAAATACATTTCACGATCTTGCACACGTAGAATATATCCTTCGTTGCAATTGTCCTTTAGTCGATTGTTGTAATCAACTAGCTCATCTTTCGTAAGATCTCTTACTACATAATGTTTCTTATGGTCGCCTCTTACTACAGCACAAGCAATATGGGAGTCTAAAGGGAAGATATACTCAATTTTACCTTCGGAATTGATGAATCTACAAACAGGATTATCACTGGTTATGAATTCTCCATTAGCAGGAGCCCTTAAGAAAACAAGGGTTGACTCATTAACAAATTTCTCTACCTCAGCCATAATCAATCCTTCTCCATTAAGAAATTGACGATATAGCTTCAATATATAACTATGGGCATATTCATCGTACACTGTCTCTAAAAACGGGAATAAACGTTCTTCTTCTGGAATTTTAATGGATTTAAAGTCGATACCTAATAAATCACCTCTTAAGGCTACGTCCAATGCGTTTTGTAGTACTGGGTGATACGGTTTCGATCGCCATTCAATCGAAACCATAAACTTAATTAGATCATCTCTTTTGATTGCATTCAATAAATGAGTGTCCTTTGACGAAACTGCATTTGCAATTGTATCATGAGTTTTGTTCCAATCATTTTCATATTGTTGGCTCCAATTTACTTCAATATCTTTTCTTGTTTTTGAAAGTATAGTGCTTCTAAGTGAACGTTTTACTTCATCAGAAACAACATTCCCTTTCAAATCACTAATGCTCCATTCATTGAATCTATAAAAGTTTAGATTCATATCGATTGGATCTTTCAGTATATTTCCATCCAATTTTACGACGTATTCTTTCAAAGGTTCAAAAAATGATTTGAAATCCTCTTCGTTACCACTAAGAGAACCTGCTCTAATTGTATGGTAATCATCAATCCCTGCAAATCTTTTGGTATTCTTTTCTTCCCCTAAATCGTTGATTCCTTTTTTCACAACATAGATTGACGAATTTCCATGCTTCCAGGACTTCATGTAGGTTTGAGGAGTAAGATGATGATATATTGCTTCCGTATCCATTGTTTTCTCCTTATCCTTTATTAATGGTCTTCATCTCATAGAAACTAGCTTCAAATTCATCAATATCAATAAATTTAATGAGTTAATTATAACATATATTGTAACTTCCATACCCGTTAGTTCAATGAAATCAACAACAAAGTTTAACAGAGCCTTAATTAAAGGAAATCCCCGAAATTTCAAAATGCTTCATGGTGTTTTGTTTAGTAATTCCCCCTCTTAATCTCCTAGCTTTGTTGTTATGGCGTTCCTGGAGCTTTACGCTCTGTCCCCCATACTTATGATTTATCATAAGTGCATTTAAAAGGCATTAAATCAATTAACCTAAATCATATCCCTTGGTTCGAAAACGATGGTCAATTATACGAGAACGTACCGTAGCAGGGCTAGAAGCGGCTAGAGCGCGTGGACGCAAGGGCGGTCGCCCCATGACAGATAAGAAGAAGCTAGACAAGGCAATCAAGCTACACGAGAGCGGAGAATTTACAGTAGCGCAGATTGAAGAAATGACCGATGTAAGCAAGGGTTCACTTTACCGTGAACTAAATCGCAGGAAGCAAGGAGCAAAGAAAGCGGATGAGAATAACAGTCAGCCGTTACAAGCCAAATAAGACAGCCTGTGAGACGTTCAGGACTTGTATAGAGGACTGTGATAAGCTCAATTAGGGAAACTGCTCTTTTAAATACACCTTATAGGGCTTGTACAGGCTCCCCCCATTAGCGAATGATTTACTTTTTGTTGGAGTGTCAGAGTTTACCCTCGTCTGCTCCGTACAAAATTTTTCTGAATTGACGTTTTACGCATATTCTCATTCCACCATTCAAAAGTTTTGTTATACAATATCAAAAATGTATTGAGATTCCAAATTTTGTAAAATAATGACCGTTGTGTTATTATCAATTTGTCATTCTGAATCTCGTAATCATCATGATTCTAATTGTTATTGCTATTGTTCTTACAATAACGACAATAATCAACTCAAAAACAATCAAACAACTAAAAAACGAAAGAAAAAAACGTAGTCATGAGTAATTCACAACCAATAGATTACGCAAAAGAGTTGAAGAATATCGTATGAATATAGACGACACTAAAATCTTTGGCAATGTTTCGAGACGACAAAAATCGTGGGAGAAAATCCTTACCATCTACGTACTTTATTGTATAGCTTAAATGGTTCTCCCGGAGACAATTTAAAGAAGCAAAAGTAGAAATGTGGACTTCCATTTAGATTCTGTCCAGTCGTTTTTTATTCAGTAAATTAAGTTTTTTTAAAGGTTTTAGAAGCGATAGAATAAATTATATTGTGAGTTGATATTCATGGATAAAAAAGAGTTGTATTGTTTGATATTTAGTCAAGATTTGAAGGAAATGGTGCTTTTAAACTACAAATGGATACCTCCATTTATTGATAATACAAAGCCGTATAAATTCATAGGAAGTAATGAAGATCAACAAAATTTCATGGATGCTTTTCATTTCATGAGAACAGAAATTGACATAAGACAATCTGAAATTTTATTCGATTGAGAGGTAATGAAAATAATAATGCAAGGGAAGAAAATAATAATACATTCTTTTTAGTACCACTAATGAACTTGACGTTTTTATCGAGTTTGACTTGAGCTGCCGTATCTATACGAATCATTATCATAAATAGCAGAAAATGTTGACGATAGATTATGTATACGAGAGATTAGTCTCTCTTTTCTATTTGCTCTTTTTAGGACTAACTCACTACAAGAGGTGCATTTGATGTATAATTAAAGAAATTCATGAAAATAGTAACTGCGGCATTTTATAGCACTAAGAAATGAGGTGAAACTTATTGATAAGATTATTCTTAGGAATTTCATTACTAATTGCAGCCGCACTAAAAATGTTCGGGCTTATCGAAATCACTGAACCCTATGTTTTTGGCTTTTCATTAAGTGTTTTATTCATGTCATTAGTGAGCTATTTAGATGATCCTCTAAAAGAGATTAAGAATAAAAAGAGCTTTAGCATAATTCTAAAATTCGTGTTTTTATTTCTAAGCATAATGTCTTTTGTGTTAGTTCCCCTAATATATAACACACCCGTAATCCAAACAATAACAACTTCAATAGACAATGACACTTTTCTTTTATTTGGAATTGCATTTAGTTTTCTTACATTGTTTTCTGGTGATAGGAATTTGGGTCACATAAAAAAGCTATTTGAAATTGAAAAGCAGAAAGCAGTCAATGAAAAAGTAAATGAGATAATAAGTAAAGTGGATTCTATAAAAAATAAAAGAAAGCCCTAAGGGAGGGGATACTAAATGTCTCAACAAAAACAAAGTACTGACCTCGATAAAAGAATTGAAATCATTTTCAAGCGTCCCACAGAAGAACTGCTAAGTCCTTGGGAAATATCAAACTTCATAAATCAATTTTCTAGTAATTATTATAAAAACGAATTACTAATTTCAATATCTAAAGCAATAAATTCAGGAACTCCCGTTGAAAATATTTTCATATTAGATGATTCTTTTAAAATTAATACCTCCTATTCTAAACTTGACGTAATAGATTTAAATAAAGCAAGCGAGATATTATATCTTTATCATATGGGTAAACCTGTAAGCCTATTTCCAAATCGCAAGATTTACTCCATCAATATTATTTTCAATGTTTTTAGAACATTTAATGAAATTATTTACAAACTGATTCATAAAAGAATCGCTAAAAAACAGCTACATAATTTTATCAATTCTCCAAATGATAAGAGCATGCTAAATATTCTTTCTGATTTAAAGGATTTGGCTTATAATCTTTTAAGCAAATCTAATCTTAGAGAAAAAAATAATGAAATAGAAAAAGCATATGGTGCAGCAGTAAACCGAATTAATAAATTTGATGATGAACAGATAGATATTGATTTAATGCAAGATAGCTTTTTTGAAAAAGATTACGCTTTACTAAAAAATGAAAAATACAAAAATCTAGAGTCCAAGTATTTTTCATCTTTTTTTAGAGAATTTAATAACAACTCAAGACCTGTCGTAGGCATATACTACCCAGAAACAAATAAAATACAGATACTTTGTGTAAATCATATTAATAAAACCAAAAGAGACTCAAGATTCTTGGATTTAAAACAATTTTCACATAATAGCCCATATGAAGTTATCATTTTAGTTGGAACAGGTATAATCTTGCCTCTGATGAAAGAAATAAAATATCATTTAGACGAGAGAAAATTAACTAAACAAAAAAAAGAAGTTGTGAGTACTGGAATCGCATTGGATAATCATCTAAATGAAATTTATTCAGAATTAGAAACCATTTTGTTAGATACAAATTCTTCGGATTTCGATAACATCGAACTAGACTACCTTAAAACAAAAATTGTAGAGACAAAAAATAATAACGATAACAAGATTAATGAACCAATACGAAAATACGGTTTTTCCCTTTCAAGTGTTGTTACAAAAACTAAAAGTTCTTAGAGAAAAAGAGGGGTTCGCCACCCCTCTTTGCTATTTCCGCCAATACATCTCGACTATTAGTCTTTCCTGACCAACAGTGAACAACACTCCACATGTGTGGAGTCGGTATAAAAAGTATACAAAATGCAGATAGTGAAGATACATTAATTTCGTTTTGCAAAAGGTCGTGAAGGACCCTCTCCTCTTGAATTGAGATGAGATACTATATTCTCAATTTCAACATCAGACACATAAGCAGAAACCAATCTTCTTTTTGCCCCATCCTTAGGAAGATATAGCATGTCTCCTCTCCCTAGCAAATCTTCAGCTCCCGACTCATCTAGAATTACCTTAGAATCATAATGATTGGCAACAGCGAATGCAACTCTTACGGGTAAATTTGCTTTAATCACAGGCGATAACACTTGTTTGGATGGGCGCTGTGTGGCTATGATCATATGAATACCAGCTGCACGTGCAAGTTGGGCAATTCGCTGAATACATTCCTCTACATCCGCTCCTGTTGTCATCATCAAATCCGCAAGTTCATCTATGACTAAAACGATATAAGGTAGGCGAGGAGCGCTAGGGTCTACCGATTGTACCCTATCGTAATACGATTCAATATTACGCACACCGTAGTGGCTTAAAATTTCATATCGCTTTTCCATCTCTACAACAAGTTTTTTCAATGCGATTCCTGCTCTTTTCACATCCGTTACGATCGGGCCAAACAAATGCGGGATGTTTTCGTAGACCGAGAGTTCGACCATTTTGGGATCAATGAACAAAAATTTAAGCTTATCCGGACCCAGACTGTATAAAAGACTTATGATCATAGCGTTGATAAATACGGATTTGCCTGCTCCTGTAGCTCCTGCGATCAGTAGATGCGGCATGCTGGCCAAATCTGCATAGACCGGTTCCCCCGACATGTCCATACCAATAGGGAAGTTTAGAGCAGTTCGTGTAGCTAAAAATTCTTTATTCTCAAGAAGTGGTCTTAAATGAACGGTATACGGTAGTTTACTGGGTACTTCAATACCAATTACGTTTGTACCAGGGATAGGGAGATAAAGCGTTATTTCTTCAGCCTTCAGAGCCATTTTCAAATTCATCTTGAGTCGTTTAAAATGGGATATATTCAGCCCTTCTGCTGGTACCAATTCATATCTCGTTACACGAGGTCCATAGGTGACACGAATAACTTTGGCAGGTAACTTCAAATTAGCTGTTTCTCTTTCAAGCTCAGCGAAAGCACTTTTTGAATCCTGGTTTGAAGGGGGTATGACTGTTGAAGATTTAAGTAAAGTGATAGGCAACTTCAACACATCGGTGCTTGGGTAATTCCAACACAGTTTGCCAGTCTGGTCAAACTGTAATATAGCATCAAATACCGTATCGCTTTTATTCGATTCTTTGGACTTATGAACAAATCCCCGAATTAAACCACTTGATCCCGTTTCCAGAATACGTAGGATAGTTTCCTTTTCAATGACTTTACCTTTGATCGTTTTGCTAATTTTGAAATCACACCCCGTGTTCTCCCATCCGCTGCAGCCATATAAAACTCCTTTATCGATGACAGGCTGTCCACATTTTTTGCAAGATCCCAAGTTTTGATCAGCAGTCACATTTCGTTTCTGCCGCCGATGTGCTTCAGTTATAGGTGGTGTCTTAGCTGGGATACTGGACATAGAAGAAATAATCTGTTTTGAAACATCTGGACATTCAGTAGAATTCCTCTTAATTTCTATAACTTCATGATGCATTGAGAGCTTTTGATGCCTTGGATCCCCCTCGATATGTGTAGTATCAGCCTGCCCCAGCGACGATATGGATTGTACAGGTGAGCTAGTTACTGGAGGTCGTGAAATGGGAATGCCGTTACCAGTCGCTACTGAGTTTGTTTTAACTGCTTCGGGCATGTCCATAGAATGAACAGAGTTCACAGCATCATAAACAAGCTTAGTTGCCAATTTCTTGGCCTGATCAATAAAGCTAGTATGTGTAAATCTCCCCTGACCAATCTCACTTAATGTTTGTTCCCACTTGGCAGTTGTTTCGGCAGAAGATAGAGCAGATTGGCCGATAGCTTGAATAAGCGTACGTCCTTTAACGGTGGGATACACCAAGTTTTTTTTGATTTCAATATAACTCTGATCCTTTAGTCGGCTTATAATACTCGCTCTAGTCGCTTCTGTTCCAAGACCATGCGTTTTACGCATGATGCTTTCTAGCTCTTTATTTCCTAACTGATTCCCGGCAGACTTCATCATTGAGATGAGGTTACCTTCTGTCAAACGCTTAGGAGCAGAAGTCCAGGCTTCTTTAACAGAACAATCGGTGGTACTACCAACTTGTCCCTCCACTACACTAGGAAGCAGATCTAGGCTTTCTTCGCTCTCGTCAGGGTCATCTGTATTCATAACGAGACGCCAGCCGTCTCGAATGATTCTCTTCCCTTTGGTTATGAACGAAAATTGATCTCCCACATACGTGATGATCGTGGTGTGTTCCAGAATAGCACTATCATAATGAGCTGCAATTACTGATTTGACAACCAAGTCATAGATCAGTCTTTCATTATGGCTTAATCTGCTTATATCTGGAGCTGTATCGGTCGGTATAATCGCGTAGTGGTCTGATACTTTCGAAGCATCCACATATCTTTTATTATTTATAATGGAGGGAACCGGTTTAGGAATTAAAGGAGTATAAGGCCCTATTTTACTTATGTTCTCAAGAATGCGGGGAAACTCCTTTGCTTCTTCCGTCGTAATCCGATTACTATCCGTACGTGGGTAGCTCTGATACCCCTTGTCGTATAGCGTTTGACAGGCATCTAAGACATCTTTCGGACTTAGTTTAAAAAGTTTATTCGCAAGGGTTTGCAATGCGGAAAGACTAAAGAGGTACGGGGGCAAAGTCTCTTTAGTCTCCACAGATATCTCATCGATATCTGCCGTTTTTCCTGAACACCAAGCGGCCAATTTCTCGGCTTTACCCTGATCGATAAGTCGGTCTTGATTGCCTGTAAACCATTTCCCCCTATACTCCATACCGCTAAAGCTGAAGTTTGCAATGACTTCCCAATAGGGCGTGGATACAAAACTCTCTATCTCTCTTTCGCGTTCAACAATAAGTGCTAGAACCGGTGTTTGAACACGCCCTGTTGAGAAGCTCTCTCCTTTTTCAACTTTGATTCCTTTCTCTCGAAGCAGTATGGAGTATGCTCTTGATGTATTTATCCCCACAAGCCAATCTGCACATGACCGAGCATATGCTTCATAAAACAAATTTTTCTTTTCTGATTCGGGTAGAAGATTCTGAAATGCTGCAAAAACCGCTTCTTTTGTTAACGAAGAAGTCCAGAGTCTTTTCACGGTTTTTTTACACCCACTAAGTTGATATATCAGAGTAAAGATGGCTTCACCTTCGCGGCCTGGATCACAGGCATTTATAATTTCGTTAAAGCTCTTGTTTTGAATCAATTTCTTCAAGTGAGCGAACAATTTTTCTTTCCCTTTTGCAGGCTTCAGTTGAAAGGGTCCTGGTAGTATGGGGAGATGCTCCATTCTCCACTTTTCAAACGTTGGATCATAGTCCTCTGGTTCTTTTAAAGTAACTAAGTGTCCTGCTGCCCATGAGAAGTAAGCTCCCTTGGGGAATGTCGGACAGGGCAGTACCTCGATGTAGCCCCAACCTTCGCCTTTGGTTGGAAAAGGAGCCGCTAGTCGTTGGGCTTGGTCTTTTTTTTCAGCTATGATAAGTTTCATGTAAACCTCCTATAACGAGCAAAAAGCACGCTTCCCCATAGGGAGAAGCGTGCTTCGCTTTGTGAGTATTCAATTGATTTCATTATACCGTAATCTTACACCGAGGTCACCCTGTATGCTGTCCAGAAGCGTGCTAAATATGTTCTTATTCTGTGGTGTCTACTTACATGTGAACAAGCCATCCAAATTAAAACCCAAATTATTAACCTTTCCCACGGATAGTTAATCTACTACTTTATGAATGAACAATGTAGCCTTAATGAAAGAAAGGGCCCCTTACTCTTGGTTACTCCCACGAAGTTCGGTGTATTTTTTGTTTGAGCCATATGCCTTATCTACTGGATACTTCTCTGCATTCTTCTTCAGCTTTTCTATTAATGCTTTCTTCGGATCAATATTAAGATCGTTGCACATGAGTAACACATAATATAGAACATCAGCCAATTCATCTTGAAGTTTGTCTTTGCTTTTCGCAATGGCTTCTTCGTTACTTTTCCATTGAAATATTTCAAGCAACTCACTCGCTTCGAGATTCAAAGAAATGGCCAGATCCTTGGGATTATGAAATTGTCCCCAGTCCCGCTCATCTCTAAATGCAGTAATCTTTTGTATTAATTCCTCCACAATGAACCACCTCTATACAGTCATTCGACAAATAACGGCAAAGTCCTTGCTTACGTCCTCTTGATACACCGAAGCGTAAGCATCACATAGGAAGCAGGCGCAATCAGCGTCAATGCTCTACTCGTTTTCAGACTCATCCTTGTAATTAGGTGTTCTTGTGTGAAGAGGCTTAAAACTGCTCATAAACCGTCATTAGAGGCAAAAGGAAAAAGCACCTTCTTTGAGGTGCTTTCCGTCATACCGGCAAGTAATCTAGATCTCTTGAAGAAATCGCTTATGTTCTTCTAAATGTTCTTCGTACTTCACATGATCCAGAAAAGTTATACATTGGTCCATCAGTTCTTCAGGCGTGTGCTTCAACTTTTTGGCATACATAAATGCTGATTTAGCCAGTTTTTGAATCACTGGTGTAACATCTGCTCCGTTTAGCTCAAGTTCCGGGGATTTACCCGTATACGCCAATAAAGATGTAGGCATAAAAGAAGCTGAAGTCGTAACTGAACATAGTGCCATATCATGAACATAATGATCATTCATATTAGCGATAAAATAAAACAGATATGGTTTGTTCTTCACTAGTTTTTGGATCCAAGATTTTAACTCGGGCACATTGTACATTCTTCTGGCTTCATGTTCATACCCGTCAAATAAGATGACCACAGAGCTGTGACCTTTTTGTTTTTTCTTTTCAACGTTCACTAGTACATTTAAGTACGTTTGAATATGTCCTTGTAAAACATGATCTTTAGTTACAACTAGACGTGTTACTTTCAGTTCTCTTTCTGTTTGCTCTTCTCCACTAAGCTTGAATGGAACGCCACTATCTTTAAACAGTTGTAGTGCGAAATTTAAAGATTGCACCCGTAATTCCTCCTGTTGAGATGACCCTACCAAAGCCCATCTGATTTAGATGCAGCTTTGAGTCTATTTAATATGCAATTCGTTCCGGCATTAACTGTTACGATCAGGAAACAAATTTAGTATAAAACGTGTATAGTGTTGTAACTGTCGTACGAAGTGTAGCGTAGTCTCGGCTTCACTTGCGATAGACTCTAACCCGTGACTCGTAATTTGATAAATATAGGTGCTACGCCGATCTGTCGTCCATTTTCCTGTTACATATCCCTGGTCTACTTCCATTTCTCGAAGTACCTCGTAATAATAGCCTTGTGCAGGCTGCCATTCGTATCTTTCTTTAAAAAGTAACCACACTTTCTTTCCACTTTCTTGGCGATGTTCGGCTTCAGTTAGAATCTTTAAAAATAAGAACCGGATTAAATGTCGCACGTTAATTAATCGGTTAAACATTTTTCGTTGCTGCGTATTCAGTTGAATGGGTTCAGATTTACCAGTACCCGAGATATGAAAATCAAAGTGATCGGCCATACTTTTTAAACTCTTCATGGTATCCATACATGATTCTTTAAAACTATCTATTTTCGCATAACCGTCCGAGGTAATAGCGTAGTATTTTTTATTGTTCTTGTTCTCCGTCCGAATCGTTGTTATCCATCCGAATGATTCCATCTGACTTACTACATTGTAGAAATAGGATCTCGCTCGGCCTCGTTGTATATTACTTAATTCCGCGCGGA
Organism: Paenibacillus sp. BGI2013; assembly: GCF_002843485.1. Taxonomy (NCBI): domain Bacteria; kingdom Bacillati; phylum Bacillota; class Bacilli; order Caryophanales; family Paenibacillaceae; genus Paenibacillus; species Paenibacillus sp. BGI2013. The sequence continues at coordinate 174,603 of NZ_PJFA01000008.1, read as the reverse complement.
CCACCTCAAAGATATCTGAAGGAGATGCCGACTGATTGTGAAGTTCACGAAAGATGAGCAAGTACATGATATCTCTCTCACTGAGCCCTAAGCGTTCTGGACCGAGTTTAATCTCCTCTTTCACTGGCATTAGACTCCCTCACTTTCCGGATCCTTTAGTTTGATTACGAACGTGACAAAGATTGTTTATTACGTAGTGTCTTTGTGTCTTGACGAATGCCCATGTATTTCGAAAGGAACGTATATACCACGAAAAAGCTAATTCCATATGAGAGGATCCACACCCCACCTATTGCAATCAGATGAGGAACTAAAAGAGTGCCGCACAATACTAGTGAAACTACAGCGCCTCTTACCATAGGTCCTGTCATCGTAGGTTTTTCAACTTCATCATGTGGTAGTTTACAATCCATAAGACCTTGCATCCGAGAGGATTCAGCTTTCCACACGTAATAAGAAATTATAATTTGAGATATTCCAATCGTACCAAAGATACGGTAAACACTTGGAGCTATCGGCCCTTGAATATGATTGGCCACAAAAAACATGCTAAGAATAAACGAACAAATTCCGATTTTTATGAGGAACTGCATGTGTACTTCTCCTCTGTATACTGAAATTAAAAATGCATATCGCAAGTTGAAAATGCATGTTCTATCATTTGGATCAAGACGGTGCTCTTACGTTTATAAACGCAATTAGAGGACTTCTTCATCTTCGACCGTTTTTGTGCCTGCTTTGTTACCCTTTAACCTTATAAATTATTGTATGGAGCCAAGGTGTCGTTGTCCCTGAGTAGAAAGAACTGAATCTATTCGACTATCGTTACTGGACGGCCGAATTGTTTAAATGCTTGATCCTCACTATACAAATCCATCTTATATCCCGTTAATTTTGCTGCAAGACGTGCATTTAGCCCCTTCAAACCAATCGCAAGTGTGAGTTGATTATTGGGCACAATCACACGTGCTGTCGGATCTTCTTCATCGTCAAAAATGTGGACCTCAAGTACTTTAGCAGGTGCTAAGGAATTTGCAACATACTCTTCCATCTGTTTGGACCATTTAATGATATCTAATTTCTCGCCGCCGAGTTCATTGGTAATGGATTGAATAGTTTGCCCTTTTACGCCTACACATACTGCAACTTCATCCACATTTGGATCTAGTGCAGTAACTGCAATCTTCGAACGGATCCCCGCTTCTCTGGAGATGGATTTGATGGCGACCTTTCCTTCTTGTATTTCTGGGATCTTTGTTTCAAACAACTTCTTCAGATGTCCTGGGTGTACACGAGACAGAATGACCAAAGTTCCTTTAGAGGTTTGTTCAACGCGGGAGATATACGCTGATAGTGTATCCCCAAGCTTAAACTTTTCATTTGGCATCAAGTCACTGATAGGTAGGACAGCCTCGGTATGGTCTAGTAAAACATATAAGTTAGATGAGTCCATGCCCTGGACCTTCCCAGTGATGATCTCTTCTTCCTTACCAGCGTACGCATCAAATACGAGAGCTCGTTCAGCTTCTTTAATTCTCATCATAACCACCTGTTTGGCCGTTTGAGCAGCCAACCGTCCAAAGTCTTTCGGAGTAACTTCAATTTCAATAAACTCGTCAAGCTGGACCTCCGGGTTGATCTGCCGAGCTTGGTCGATCAATATCTCGACTCGTTCATCAATAATATCATCTACAACCATTTTCTTTGATAACACTTTCATTGCACCAGACGTACGATTTATATCGACACGTACATTCGTTGCTGTATTGAATTTCTTCTTGTAACTTGATACGAGCGCATCCTCAAGACCTTCTAACAAAACTTCTTTTGAAATCCCTTTTTGCTTTTCAATCTCCGTTAATGCTACTAAAAAATCCTTATTCATTGTCATTCTCCTTTTGTATTCTGTTTTTTACTACACAAGCTATGTCCGCGATCTGGGTAAGCATTGTTATCCCTAGCATGCTACGGATATTTTCGACACCATCGGTTTACTAGAAAAAACTTCGATCTCGAGACAGGGATTCATTCTTCACCCTACAGGTACCTTTCGATGGAACCGCAAATCTAAGCGTATATGTATCTGTTTCTAAAAAAAATGATGAACGTTTAGTAGATGCGAAGAGCAAAGATCGTCAACACATATGGAGAGGGGGGCAGGGCGACAGACCATCAACTGTAAAACTCATCCATATATACATTATATCGTACTACTCGGTCACAGGAAAGCAGTTCGTCTTCTCGCATACGTTCTTCCTTCTCGCCTTTTCCTTCCCCTTTATACGAGATCTTCAACCCTGAGACACAAAAACACGGATCTATGATCTACTTTCAATTCTGAAACCTAGATACGAGTCTATATCTTTTCTTTAGGGCTAGAGTGAGTGAGCGCCGCGCGCAAAGGGGGTTCCAGGTTCAATAAAAGTTGCAGATTTCTAGATACAAATCTAAACCCTCGTTAAAAGGGGGCAATACAACAGGCAGGCTAAATAGTCAAACAAAAAATGAGCGGCGAGAACGCAGCAGGACTAGGATGTATTAAAAGAGGTTTAGTCCTATGAGCGAGTTGTACGTTTATATGTGTTTTATGGATTTGTATAGACCTCCTTTGGTTTCTTTGGATGGACCTAAGTGTTAAAGGTGTCTTTAAGGTCACCTTTAGGTCACCCTATTCTCAGAGAGGTATAGCCTATCAACACAACAAAAAAAGGCACCTGCCCTTTCCGAATTCTACATGATCACCAAATAAAAGTGATACAAATCGCCCTTGAAGGACGTAGAATTGGAATGTGGCGTGTGCCTGTTCCTTATAGATCCATGTTACTAATGTATGAGTAAAGTATATCACAAAGCGGACGGAGATTTAAAGAGAAACGTGTTGATCACAGAAACAAGTCCCGTCAACTCTTTAGATTCATATGGATCACACAACGTCAATGTTACTTTCAAATGGCCATGTAATGACTCAAAGCGCAGCGCCAATCACTTGCCATTCCTGCTCATCGATAATCGGTTTTAATTTCAAATCAATTTTGAACATGTATGCATTGTACGCTTCTCGGTGCTCAAGAAGTATCATCCATGAAGAATAAACCCCTGCTCCCCAACCTTCCGGATCGGTACCGTGTGCCTCAAGGATGTTGGTCGTATTCTGAAACTCAGGTAAAGCTTTTACCGCTTCAAACGCTTTTGCCTGGGATTTGGTAATCGTCACTGGTTTATTCATGGGTATTTCCTCCTCGGTGTGTTGCCTTCCGCATGGGATCGAGCCCGGAAGGGCGAATTTTTCGCCTTTTGACGCGGAGCTTGGAAACAGGGAAATGGCCGGATAATCAAGAATCCCTGGACAATTTTTTTCGGACAAAGCTTCATGATAGAAAAAATTCTCCCCCTTGATCGTTCGGATCAGCGTCTTAGCTCATGGCAGGTGGAGAGCGTAGCGGAGGCTCGGCCTGCCATGAGCTAAGACGCTGTTTCCCTTGTTACCATGCGGAAGGCAAAAGGCAAAGAAAGGCGCTAAAAATAAAAAAGAACCGGCGGTGACCGGTTCTGTCCATGCTTATATTCTTTAATTCAGGTACATTTGTTCTTTTTCATGACGGTTTAAAAGGTACTACATCCTGTTATCTGCTAATGTTCGTACTGTAGTATACTGAGATTCTACTCAGAGTCGCTTCAACAAATAGGTGTATGCTTGGTAGCTAAGTGCTCCAGATAGAGTTGCAGCCAGAAGCTCTCGAAGCACCTGGGATTTTGTAATTCTCCATTTCTTCGAACCTACAATGAGTCGGATTTTAGGGTAGTTGAAATTGAAATATCCCTGCCATTTCAATTTTCGAAGTATATACCTTACAGTTACTACTCTGACCATTCCACTTACCAAAACTTCTTTGACTTCTTTCAGTACCTTACGATCGTCTCCAGCTGGCATTTTTATGCAGCTCCTTTTATTAGAATGAGCCCAAGTATAGCCTTGTTAAGTGTGACCACGTCAATACCCCTCAAAATTCACATAAGAATAGTTACATAATAACATCATAGATACCCTATTGCTGAAAGTATCCATACGTTTTTTGCTATTCGTGTATATGCCCTTTACGAATACAACCGGGATCCAATTTCAGAAATCCGATTTCCCTGAGTTTCTTTACGAAGGTCTTTTTCGCTTCAGCATACGTGCGATTTTTAATGGCTGCGTTTTGAATAAGATCTCCTTTTACGAATCGTAGTTGATGGTCTTAAATCTTCATGTTTTTGAATGTCCAACATATTTTTAAAAGTAGGTAAAAAAATTCGTTTATATAGGAAAGCAAGGAAATTAACCCAGGAAGAATTAGGAGAACGACTTCAAATAGATTATTCGTACTTGGGAAAAATCGAGCGTGGAGAAGTTAATATCACGATAGAGGCCTTAAATAAAATAGCTATTGCGCTTAACATTGCCCCTTCACTGCTACTTGAGGATGACAAGCATAATTCGAAGGATAAACTAAAAACGGATATTTTGGAGAAAATTGATACTACTCTGATATCCCTCTCTAGTAAAGAACTCGAAGTGCTCCATCGTTTAATTAAAGAAGCGCTTGTATTGAAAGAATTATAATGTCATGATCATAAATACAAAAAAGAACCTCCACTTCTCTTAGAAAAATAGAGATTAGGGAGATGCTTTTTTAGTTTTTACAGATCATCTGATAAGCTTAATGTTCTTTCATAAACACCACATTTCACTTGGATCACAACGCCAATGCCAGTTGGAATGAATGTGTATGCAAACTTTGCCCCTGTTACATCAACAGATAAGCACGAATCCCAGTCTGATGTCTTCACTAATTACAAATTGCTTAGCTCCCCCCTAACTGTCCATTAATCTATTATAGTACTCATTGAAAGATATCACCGTTGTTCTAGTAAGTTATTTTTTTCTTGACACGATAAAGATGATTAAGGATACAAATAAGCTAACTAGTGTTATGTTTGCAGATAATATAGTGTACTCCTCGGCAACATTCATGTAAATAATTGAAATCATCGCAACTATCACTAAAGTATAGATACTTGATACAAATTTAATTAACTTTGCAGAAAAAACAAGAAACATTCCTTGATCCGTATCAGTTAGAAGACTTTGTTTTTCGAATTCACATCTATTTAATGTACTCTTTAATATTTCCATTTTTAAACTATGTTCATTTTCATGCACACGTTCCATATTTTTTGTAAGTGTCAGCCCTTCTGCGTTTAGATATGTATCTTTAATATTGGCCATCAATTCTAAAATAATGTCGTTTTTCTCATTTTTCAAGAGATAAATAAGATCATCATCGAGAAATTTTTTTATGTCTTGAATCAATTGTGGTTCTAGTTCAGAGCTTTTAAATATAAAAACATTATTAACATTGTTTTCTAAAGTTCCCAAGTACCTTGTTAATTTTCTTTTTATCATTTCAATTTTTGATAGACTCTTACCTTCTTCTATAAAATCTTTTAATAAATCAAAATATATATACAATTTATCATTCAATTCTTTAGATATAACATCTCGTTCTAGTAAAAATGCCGCAATAATAGCCAAAAATAAAGACGCAAATGTTGTACCAAGAGACGCAGAGGCCCATGTAGTATTTATAAAAGCAAGAATAAAAATAAGAATAACAGAAGCTATACAAATAATAAGCAAAGTATACAGTAATCTCAATAAGAATACGTTTAAAGTTATATTGGAAATAATCTTAGATTTTTCATCATAGTTCAATATTTTCCCCTTATATCTCAGTTCATTTTTTATCATTTTCCACCTCATTAGTAGTATAGTTCACAAATTTTATAAGAGCAAAGAGTTAACACTCCTTGCTCTTATTTTATCGTTTTGATATCATAATTCCATTTATTGACTCGGTTTCGTCATGTAAATCTGAAGTGAACTCAATATAGACCTTCCCGAGCTCGTAGGATATTAATACATCCCCATCATAATTTGAACTTTCATACCTCTCTGTTTTCCCTAAGATTTGTTCAATATCCTTGAACGTTTTCATCGGAAAAGCTTTTGTTCCAAGATAAACATTCCTTAGAGAGTCTGTACTTTCATCGTCAAAGTTAAAGGATGCATAGTCTATCCCTTTTAAGATCCAGAATAGACCCCCACTCTCGTAATAAGACTGCCCCGCACCTGTATTCAAAATACGTGTAACTTCGGCCTGGCTTTGTCCTAAACGAACTCCTTTGAAGCCTGGTATGATCCCTTGGCTTAACATGTCGAGAGTAGTTTTGTTTAAATTAAATAAAGGAACTTCGGAGACTGCATTGATTCTCTTTAATGGTACTTTCACTTCTATGAAACCGGCGGCATACGGCCCGACTTCATAAGGATTAAAAACTATTACAACTCCATCATTATAGAAATAGAAACTGGACTTGTTCGCTAATGGAAAGTTATGAAATAAGTCTGAATAGGCTTCTTTACTCACTTTCAAACCTGCTTCCACTTCATTCATTAGATTGTATTTTTGTTGATTGTTTTCAGCGACATTATTTAAAAACAATTGTTTCCCTGTCTTCAGGTCAAAGTTGTACGTTGTTGCTATCTCATTACTATGAGCCCCACCACTGTAAAGCGAGTCTTCATATACCACTGATAACTTTTGGTCCGATGCATATTTGGTTTTGGCAGTTGAATTTAGGTAGTAATGCTTTTGCATTTTCTTTACTTCAGCATTACCTTTGGCTGCTGCTACTGCGTGAGATTTTAAGGTTTTATTGATTTTTCCAGAAACCTTTTTATCCCCACCAACGATCTGAATATATTGTTGACCCTTGTATGAGTATGTTTCCGTTTTTATTAAGCCTGTATTAGCTGCATGAATACTATGAGTAGGCAACAGCAAAACAAACAGATAAATTAGAACAACGCCTATAAGTGACTTACCTTTCATTCCCCAATCTCCTCGACAATTTAAATTGTTATACGCACTTTATGCTTTGCTTAAATTAGAGGAATGCAAAAAGAGTCATTTTGGACATCCCTCTACTGGTTTAGATCTGGATGTCCAATGTGTTATTGCTTGAATCAAATCCCATAGTTGCTCCCAAACCTTTGATGGACTGTACTGGGATGTACGTAATTCCATTGATGACCTTTGGAGCTACGCTTAACGTGTTGCTGTCGCCATTATAAAATACCTTTTTACTTCCTAGGGTCAACGTAACTTTGTGTTTATCTTTTGTTATGCCAATTGTTCCACTTTCAGGGTAGTAAGCAAACATCGCTTTCAATGCATCCGTAATATCACGTAATGAAACTAGATTATTACCCTCATATTGTAAAGGTTTATTCGTAAAATCAACTTTCTTATCATTGATATAGACCTTTAAATTTGATTGCGTATACTTTGGTTTGGACTCTTTAGGTTTTGTAGTTTTTGACGTGGATGATGAACTAGAGCCTTTTGACGTAGAACCGCTAGAAGATTTAGTAGAGCTGGATGAAGAACTCCCGCCATTATGATAGTGATATTCTCCGTATTCCAATCCCCATTTTGTACAATTAGTCCAACAAGTGTGACCACCATAAGCATCTGTTCTTCCTGGGTGTGCTAGAACAGTTGTTGCATTTAAAAGAAGAGAAACAGAGACCAAAGTAGCAAAAACCCTCTTTTTATTCACTATAACATCCTCCTAAGGAACTATTTACCTTATAATACCATAGGGATTCACACAAATAAACTTATAATTTCTCAATTCACAATTACAAGGAATATCAAGTAATTTAATAAAATTCTCCTTTCTAGCTACCTAGTGACTATATCCAGTCGCTCAGACATATATCTTGATGTTAATAGAAAATACCTATGAAGCTAAATGTATCTTCTAATATTTTTCAGATATATATTTAACTAAAATATCCAATTAAAGCTTGTCTATTTTAAATACTGCTAAGACAAAACAATTTGAAAATTTCTCATGTTCAGTCAACAAATTTAATTTCATCTTCGCAAGTTACTCATGGAGTTGACAAGTTATTTGAAGAAACTGAATCTAGAGAAGACAGATAAAAAAGAGGTTTATCCCACTGGGATAAACCTTTAATCTTCTTCTACGGATGGTAATCCATATCTTACTGTGATTCGCTCTCTTATTTTGCATTCTTCGCTCTCTTCAATTAAGTTGAACTTTTTAAAATGTTCTACCATTTCATTCAATCTATCAGGTAATTCACGATGATCATGATTTGGAAAATCCGGCATTTCATCATCTGCCTCATCAAATAATCGATGAACTTTCTCTTTTATCATTGAATAAAAGTTGCCTTCATTTCTTAATTTCCTGAGTTCATCAACTTTAAATGAAATTAATGGCACTTCGTACCTTAATAATATCTTCTTTCGTTTCCCTTCGCCGAATCTCCAGCCATATCCGCTAATACCATTTAACGAAATGAAAACTCCGAATTTTGAACCTCTATAACCAAGTAACTCATATAGTTTTGCGACCATACCGACATCAATTGTTGAAGATTTTTTATTCTTGCACTCACAAATCATTCGAGGAGCCATATAGTCAGTCATAAAAGTGGGTCTTTCCTTTTCACTTAATATAACCTCTACGTCTGTTTCGTTATCGGCAGGACGTCTATTTTTAGAAACCTTGCTATCCAAAAAACGTTCGAACAAAAACACTGCAAAATCTTCTAATACCTTTCCTTTTTCATGATTCCTGTTTCTTTCCCAGCCTTTTGATTCTTCAATTAAATTGATATACTTATCGAATTCACTAATAGCTTTAGAATCCTTCCAGATCGGATTCCAAAAAAAGTCGTCACTGAACATATCTATCACTTTGGAAAGGTCTGAGAAATTTTCAATGTCAATTTGCAAGTACATCCCCCTTTCTAAATCCCACCTTAGCTGTAGAGGACATTGGGTGTTCACATTCCTGGCAACCATAGTTAGAGTCATAAAGGTAATACTCTTCAAATGAATGAAGTATTATTTGATGATGTCCGTCTTCATTTGAACATTCTAGGACAATCACTACACCAAGCACTCCTTCATTAACTAAACTCACTAGTATTGATTCAGCCAACTCTACTTCTAATAGTGATTTACGAGCTAAAGTATGTTTAGTTAAAATTTCACTAGGACGCAAAGATAGGATCACCTGTTCGATCCTTTTGGTTATTAAAGACGGCAGATTGTATTTCATCTCGATATTCATTAAGTTTACGGATGACAATGTCTACAACCTCCTCTTCAATAAAAGCATTATTTCCACGTATTAAATAAGCATCCAAACCGCACTCAACTAAAAATTTATAAGTTTTACCTTTTAAACTCAATATAACACCTACTAAATCAATGTCATTATCTGTTCTAGAACGTCGAGCTGCTTGAGCCGCGACACCTTTTCTAAGTCCATAAATTGATTCAACAGTAATATTGTGAACGACACCATCAGAACGTTGTTTAAAAAGACTAAAGGAGTTTTGATCATCTTGGATCCCATATTTCTCTACTAACTGAGATTCGAAAGATTGTTGTATATCTTGTGTAAGCTTAGTGTGCAAAGCATTGTTTAACTCAACATTTATATCGGCTGAAATAAGAATATTTCTCGCAAAATTGGATATCTCTTCTTCTACTCTAAATGAGTATTCATGAATTGTAGGATTGTTATGGTCAGAAGCTTCTTCAGCAAATTTATGCAGTGCCTGCGGCAACCAATTAGGCGAATTAAGTATTTGTTTTCCGATTAGTTTTTGAACTTCATTAAAGAACATATCGGCTATAGGAGACCAATCTGTTCGATTCTCTTTTTGTACTCCATCTACTTCTATTAAATTCGCAGTTGGATTAAATACCACCTTACAATAATGCCCCTCTTCGTAGAGTACACAATGAGCAAAGAATATTTTTTTATATATTCGAGTTTGTCCTACTTTATCTTTACCTGTCACTATACATGGCGCAATATAAGAGAATATATATCTTTTATTTTCAGCATCATAAAGAACTTTAATGAGTTCAGTACCCGAGAATTTTTTGTCAACATTACCCGATTCTGTATCGATATTAACGTCCCACAACCTGAATTTAACCAGTTCATTTTGTTTCGAAAACAAATTAGCCATAAGCTCTTTGGAGGTTTTTTCTTTTAAATAGTAAACATAGTTATAATTATTCCCATCAATTTGATGATATGCTATCCAATCTTGGAACTCCTCATTAGAAATTAGAGGTAGTAACAACCCTCCGTTAAATACTTCTTCTTTTAGTGTTGCAAGCATCTCTTTTCCTGATCCTTTTTTAGGAATGTTATATTTCTCAAAAAGGATTTGATAGTGCTTAAACTGAGTATACATTCTCATTATTTTTTCAATGTTATCCCAATTCACTCGGTACTCCCCCATTCATACCTACAAAGTATGCGTAACCTTAAAAATGATATTTTTTGTTTATACCACTCTGCTAACACTCCCCACAGTACCTCATTTAAACTTTTCATGATACCACTTATATAGCAAAGTCCAGAAAACTGATGCTTTTTTGGGATAACCATTTAGAAAGTTCGACCTAACAAGATAACACCGACTCTTGGCTCTACTAACACAAACAAAGAAGATACGATGTTCCTCCATAATTTCCATTTCTGTTGTACTTCTGTAACTTGGAAAACTACCCTCCTCCATCCCTAATAGCACTATAGTTTCAAACTCTAAACCTTTAGAAGAATGCCTAGTACTAATTGTGATTTGATTATCTGGCTTACCAAGCTGAGTAAAGCTATTTATTGTAGCATTTAAAAACTTCCCCTCTCTTACTACCTTCATTAAATTATTCAAGTTTTCAAGTTCATCTGGGTAAACTTCAGATAAACGAAGAAGTTCCTCAAAATTTAATTTTTGAAGAACAAAATTAAGCCAATTAATCAAGAGCTCTCCATTGGACAAACTTTCTATTAATATATGGTGGAGTTTCTTTTTCTCAATCATAGTTTGCGAATCAGAAAAATGCATTTTGTTATGTTTAATCAATAGATCTCTCCAAAATTTAAATAGCCCATCAAACGAGATATTTTCCTTCCCTATCAACCATGCTACACAATCTTCTAACCAGTTAACAACAGGGGTTCTTTCAAAACCATGTTTAGCTACGTAGTAAGGTATTCCCTTTTCGCTAAATATCTCTCCTAAAGCGTTAATTTGATTATTATTAGCAACAAGAACTGCAATTTCACTATAACTTACTCCAAGGGACAAATTCTGAGGAACGATTTTTTCAGCGACATAATAGTATTGGTCAATCATATCCATATCGCATACTTGAAAATTAAATTGAGCTATTTCTCCGCCTCTTGTCCCAGCTATATAATTGCGACTCACTTTTGAATTCAATGCAATTTCTGAAGCATCAATTATCCCTTGATTGCTTCTATAATTTGTCTGCAATTTAACTTGGCGTATCCCTGGCAAGTTGTAAAGTTCCATTAGATAATCAGGAACCCCACCATTAAAACCATAAATAGATTGGTCAGGATCACCGACCGCAAAAAAACTACTACTCACTTTCTCCAACATTGAAAGTATCATTTCGTGCAAAGGTCTTCCTAAATCCTGATATTCATCTACTAGAAACCATGAAAATTTGGACTCCAAACATTTCAATATATAACTCTCATTTTGTATTAATTGAGTTGCAAAGTTAATTATTGAGACAAAATCTACATACTTCAATAGCGTAAGTTTCTTCTCATAATCGATTGCAGCCCTTCTGGCTAAATCATAAGAAGGTATATTTATCAAAGAAGAACCTTCAATATTTAAAGAACGCTCTTTGTCCATTTCTGTGATACTTAATTGTTTATCTGGAATACCTAATTCTTCTTTAACCTGTTTAAATAAAATTCCTTTTTTCTGTGCTGAAATTATCTTTAAAGGAAGAGGGATACCGTATTGCTGATATAGATGCGCAAAAGGAGTAATTATTTCAGCGATACAAAATGAATGAACCGTTCCTAAAAATACATTATTTCTTTCTTCAAGTCCGAGAACTTTCAAACGTTTTTTAAACTCCTTAGCTGCTTCATTACTATAAGTAAGACAAGCAAGACCTCTAGGAACCTTAATGTTTTCTGATAAGAGCTTGATGATCTTCATTGTTAATACAGTTGTTTTCCCACTTCCAGGGCCTGCAAGAACTACTGTATTATCGAGTGAACTGAACGCTTCAAACTGTTGTTCATCTTTCATAATTTCAGCAAGCTTCCGTTGATAGGTACCCCTCATTTTAATTACCTCCCTCCTATACTTCTTTGTAAATATAGTCAATAGCTTCTTCAATATGGCCAGGCATGTGTGCTAATGTACATTTTTGCGCGAGACGTTGAGAAAAACGGCCTTTCCCGATTCCACTATGTGAAGACTCAATTTGTCTTAAACAGGCCCAAAAATCTTCTTTGTTGAGATTATCTCGAAAATTAGTCTTTTGTTTTTCTCCACCATTTGTTAAATCCTCAAAGAGACTAATCAGAATGTCATTACTCTCTGTGTCATCAGAACAATTGATCATAAGATCTACTTCTGATGTGTACTCCCCTACAAAGAAACCTTTACTCCTGAAGCGAATGTCTTTATCCCAATGTGATTCATTTTCTGGAGCTTCAGATTCTTCTATTATTCTTAATTCAAGCATAATCTTCTCAATTATTTCTAACCCCAAATACCCAAATTCTTCAATTTCGGGACTTTTTAATCTATGGTACTTTCTCTCTTCGTCAATAAATTCATAATAATCGCCATCTGTTATAACAGCATAAGGTATTCCTAATGCAGACAGTAATTTCACATAAGGAGAAAAGTTCGTTGAGTTAATGTTACAGACTATAATACCTTTATAGTCAAGAGGCTTCTCCATAAGATCAGCAAATTTAGGCACTAAATATTCCTCTGTAATGCCTTCAACTAAAAGGACTCCTCTTCCAAAATATATTTCCCCTCTATTTGCATCAATATATCGAGCCAGGTCGCTATAATCTTCAGCTTCTAGACTTAAATTAGCACTTGAACAAGCTTTTGTTTCTTGTTCTCCTTTGTACAAATGCAATATTGATTGTAGAGGTGTGATACTAGCTATATGGGTTGAATGAGTCGTCATCAATACAGAAGTATTGGAATTTTCGAATACATCTCTATATATTGTTCTTTGAATTGCTGGATGTAAGTGTGCTTCAGGCTCTTCAATAGCTAAAATCGTTATTCCTTCATCTATGGGATTATTCAAATCCATAAACTCATAAAGCTTGGCTTCAAGCCCTTCCATAAGATCACTTATCAGAGTCATGTTACCTTCCGCGTCTGCTTCGTATGAATCATTCAAGATGCTTTCCTTGTCTGTTTTTTGTAACTCCGTAAATATACTTTTACTGATGAAAGAAGGTATTGTTCTATCTTCAATTGAAAGAAGCATTAAAGTAATATACAGAATATTGGTTAGCCCTAAACTTGAATCTGTAATGGCTCTGCCACCAAGTAATACTTTTAAAGAGCTTAAAACCCTATTAACGCTGACCTCATTTGTACCTAATTCAATTGAATCCGGTGAAATATCTACGAAGTCTTTAAATCTTAAATTCATTCGGTTATCTAAATCTTTTAATTCTCCCAATGAAAGAACCTGATCATTTTGCTGTTTTATACTTTGAGCTATTACCTCAAGTTTAGATTTTTCAATATCATACGCCTTTAACAATACATTAAGAGGCGATTTTTTTGAGTTTTTCAAATCTGCTTCTACATCACGCAATGCTTTAATAACCTTTATATTCAAATATTTCCTATCAGTATGAGTAAATGGGTTATTTTCATTCTCACCTTTAAAAATTCTAAAATTATAACTTTCAACTGAACCATCTTCTCGAAGTTTAGGAAAAAACTGATATGTAATTCTTAATGTCTCTGGAGTAATTTTCAAAGTAGCATCACTTAGTTGACAAAGAATATTTTTGTTGTGTCCGTAGCCTTGAACTTCTAATATTATTTCAATAATTTCTCCGCTCTCCATTGGTTTTTTCAAACCATTATAGAAATCAGACTCTTCTAAATAACGATCGTTGTCATTCAAATTAGGATCCAGAATAAGTTGGATAGCTCTCAAAAAGTTAGTTTTTCCAACATTGTTTTCACCAATTAAAACTTGTTTATCACTCATACAAACATCAATTGACTTAAAATTACGATAATTAAGTATTTTCACTCTTGAAATATAAGGGGTTTGCACATATATCATCTCTTTCATTTATAATGTTTAATCTAATTAATACTCGCATGCTAAAACAAAAAATCTCTTTCAAGTAAACTCTATACAGTAAATTCTATGTACTTCCAATTTTACCTTGCCAGTTCAAAAGACTCAATAGGATGAGCAAAAAGAACTATCCATTAATTCTTTATAATTTTACTATTTTACAGTTTAGCTTCTTAAGTAATCCCATTAGATGATCAACACCACCGACGAATATTTCACCTTTTTTTACTCTCCTTTAAGTACAGATAGTATGGACCTTTTAAGAAATATAGAAGATAACACAAAATTTATACTATCAAGGTTGAGTATTACACTTGAATTCCCCCCACTTTCATTTCTTACTTCCAGAGTGTCACAAACCCAATATAGCATCACATCGCCAATACACTTTCAGGCATAATTTCTTATGAATAAATAGGCGCCACTCCACCAGAGTAGCGCCTATCCTTCATTTACCTCTCATTATTGTTTCTTGCTACCAGCCATCCATGTTAGAACAGCTCCAACATCCACCATGGTTCCTTAAACATCGTCCTCTAACAAAGAACCTTCTCCCCTATGTCAGATTCTAAGAGTAGAGTAACTACTCCTGCGCTCAATAACTGAGGTAAACTTGTTATTCGAATTCTGCCGTGCTTATCACCAATTTAAAATATAAAGTCTCAATGAATTCATTGAGACTTTATATCATTACTCTGTGTTCGTCGCTAATCTGAACCATCAAGTAGTTGGATGGACCTCTATCCAGTTGTATCGCCCAATAAGCGTCTTTATTTTACACCTATCGGGTTCAAGTTCACATTCATACTTCTTAATTAATTACATGATCATTTAACAGAAACAATAAAAACGAGACCGTCATATAGGTTGAGTACTAGTTATTCGTAAGGTCTAAGGTATTCCATGATAAATAGATACTGATCAAAGCCAGGAAAAAGAATGCTATAGCAACCTTACGATTACCCCGTAGCTTCTCTCAATATGCGACGAAGAAAATAGCAATAGCTAATTTAGAGATGCTTTGATAGTTGCCCTGCTCTGAAAAGGATGAACTGCTAAATACAGTTGAAAGTAACAGTGTAGTCAGGATCAATGCTTTAAACCAAAGAGGTTCCCTCCAAAACTGTACATAGAACCTTTTTAACTGTTGCATGATCATCAGCGCCCTTTATACGATTTTATACTCAAAAAATTAATCAAATTCAATTTCCTCGATCGTTTGTTTTTATCTGTTGTAGTGAACTGCTTACACTCATCCACTACAACAGTAATTTAGGCCAGAATTAATACTGTAAAGCTGATGTTATCCCGTATTCATAAGGTTTCAATTGAATAACTATGCATAAAAATACATTTCTCATCTATTATGAAAATATTTTCACCAATTATGACAACGCACAACAGGGGTATAGGCGGTTGGTCAAGGGTCTCAGCCCATCCCTTTTTTCGGACTTTGGCCCGCCCTCGAGAAAAAAGGGTCGGCTCCTTGACTGGCTGACTGTGAGACTTAGCTTCTGGTGGACTGAGGGGTGCAGCCGGAGGTTCGGTCCGCCAGAAGTTTAGCCGAACTTTCCCTGTTACTATGCGGATGTCAAAAGCGAAAAAGCGTGATCAATAAAAAAGAACCGGCGGCGGCCGGTTCTTTTAATGTACGTAAATCAATAGGTACTAAAGCTTTTACGCCCCCTGCCAGGTGTGAAGCGACTGACAGGAACGTAGAGCGCCTTAAGCGGGACGATCCTCCCCGCTTTAGACGCTCTCGTTATCGACTGGAGTAACCTGACAGCGTTGCGTACCGGCACTTAAGTGGCGTTTTCGGCCGCCTTAGAGCCGGTAGCATGATCCCTTCCTATTTTCAAGAAAAAAGGCATACCCGCGTAACAGGCATGCTCAAATGAATCCAATCAATATCATCAACCCTGTTCACTTATAAACCCTGCTTTCGAATGCTCATTCACGATATCCAGTACATAACTTCTGACTTCCCCCATGGCCATTTCTATTTCGAGCTCACCGTCCGGATTATTCATAGTAAAGTCTGCATAAGCTTCCATGTATTGATCTTGTTGCTCCAGCAACAAATATTGATTACTGATAATGTCTTCTGTTGCACGAACTCGTCTCCAAAGAGTGCTGGAATCAGTTACTCTCACGTAAATCACGATTACACGATCAGGAAACTGTTCTTTGAATTTTTTCGCTCCCTCTAGATCTAGGTCAATAACCGGAAACCATCCACGAGATAATTCTTCTTCGTACCGATGTATGGGGGCAGCTACACGTTCGCCATGTTTAAGAATACCTTCAGCAAACAAGCGCCCCTCTTTGATTTCACGCTCAAATCGTTCAGGTGAGATAAAATAGAATGGATTACCCTCTGACTCTCCCATTCGCATCCGGCGTGTTGTAAATGATGGAATCTTGACCAAACTAGCAATACCAGTTGTAGGATGAGTCAATGATCTCTGTAACGTTCTCCTTCCTGCCCCTGGCGAACCGATTAACGCAACAACTTTCCCTCTCATATTGTTCACGCCCCCTTGTTAAATACACTCTTCTTATACAGAAAGTAGATCACTCACTTTATCAAAAGAGCTGCAAGCTAGTTATATGCCTGCTCTATAAAAATACTAATATTATCCAAAAAAACTATATGTATACATTATGATTTATAATAAACACGACATATTGTGTTCTAAACAAATATCCTTCTGCATACTCAGAAACTGTTAAGAGGCTTCGAAGACCGCGATGAAGTAGTGTATCAATGGATTAACCTCACATTTAAATTATTCGTAATATACCAACACTCGATTCATATCATCGCAAATGATAGAAACAAAAAGGGACATCCTGGAGACCCTTCACAATCATGTTGGTATAATGAATGAAATTTCAAAGCATTTACTCTCTATAAGCCCGTTACCGAAGCGAACAGCGTCATCTTAAAGACCAATATTCTGTTTCAATGCTTTTCTAAATCCGCTTTGATTATTTGGACATAATCCAGCATTATAGTGGAAAAGGACTTTTGTAAATTGTTGTCGAATCTATGTAAGTTGGTAGCTAAACGTAAAACTGAGGAGGAAAATGATATGACTGAACCATTAGGAATAAAAGAAAAATACAGCCGCGAAATTAATGATATCGGCTATATACTGAAAAACCTTGAGAACGGTCGTTATTATGAAAATTCACGTGCAAAAATGGACGGATACCTTGCAACAAACATTCAACAACTTAGAAGCAAGATTGCGGAATTGATCTCTAAGATTGACAATCAAAGTCCATCGGCGACTGAGGAATTATTGGAAGCCCTAGGGAAAATAGATAGACCTTAACCTAGAAAGGGGAGCTGCGAAGCTTCCTTTTTTTGTTCAAAATGAGAATCATCATATAGGTCCTTGCCTCCCCTTTCACATTCCATAATATAGTTTTAAACTTAACCTGCCCGTTCCGTGATTTTAAGACAGCCGATTATCTAAGGAACCCTGGTAATACAAGGCTGGGCTTCACGAAAAAGAAGAATCAGGGCCGGGCGATATAGTCCGGAGCGGTTCTTCTCTTCTTCAAGTTTATTTCTAGGGAACACGGTCTTGCATGTCATTATGCGTGAGGTGGTAAGGTCGGAACGTTTGAATACTTTTTATTCAAGATGAGCTGCAAAGCAGGTCGTTTCATGATTTAAAATAAAAAACGCTCCTGGAATTCAGGAACGTTCTTTTGTGGAAGGAATTTGAGTAACCGAATTCTAAGAATAGAGTGAAACAGATCGGAATATGGAAGTCCTATATGTAATGCAGAGCTTATCTTTTAAAAAAATTCAATGGCAGCTTCTTGGTCTTCTCTTCGCCGTAATAACAAGACTTACACCGTTTTCTCCAAGCATTGCTGGCATTGAGCCATCTACGCTTTCCACAATCGGGACAAGTAATTCTTACTTTTTCCAGGATATACTGGCGTTTGGAGTGATCAAATGTGTATTTATTATCTTCATCGGTAGGATCAGGAGTTGTTTCTAAAACCCGCTTAGCTATGCATACTTGGCAAAGCTGCTGATTATCAAATGACTCCAGGGATATCCTATCCCATGCCTTTAAGCCAAGATCAAACCCCTCAATCTTACCACAAGAATCGCACCGAGCTGCTGCAGCTTTTCGTTCACGTTCTTCATTCACTGCTAGGGTTTTATGCGGTTCATAGTTTGAATAATGTTTGACTTGAAATTCATGGCCACATGGACATTGAAAATCTATTTTAGGTCCAGAAGGTTCAGTGAAGTCAACGTACGTGAATCCCTTACGATCCGTTTCCCACGCGGAGCTACATACAATACTAAATACATGGACATTTCCGCATGCAGGGCATATGTCGTGCCTTCTTGAAGTGCTGCATTCTTTACAGTCACAAGGTTTATTGAAATCGTGGTTTGCCATTTTCCCATCTCCAAACTACAGAATTGATTAATGTTAACGGTTGGTATTTCTTAACCGAACAAAAAAAGCCGCTGTTTTAACAGCGACTCTTCCAGCCTTTATTGACCAAATACCGTTCTGAGATAAGTATCAAACAAATCGGCCAAGCCATGAACTTCTGGAAAACGAGCGCTTTTAAGAATCCCTTGTTGTTCTTGTACAGCAAGAAAATCTACCTGGTCGAATTCTGTAAATACTTCGATACCTTTTGATGTGCCTCTAAACTGAAGCGTTGTATTTCGAACTTTTACATATTTATTGGAAGTGTCTACTGCTACTTCTTCGGTCACATCTAAAATATCTTTCCATTCAGATGCTAATCCCTCCAAAAACTGAACAACGGCCTCCATACCTTGGCCTACGATAAGTTCGGACTTATAATCTGAAGCCAATTTTTCTGTTAATTGCTGTCTAAATGACATCTTTTATTCCCCCTTTGGTTTCTGACTCAAGTACCTCTTTCGACAAAGTTAACATGATTCCTTTATTTTCCGACAGCATCATCGGTGCAAAGAACCTATCACAATCAAACTGACAAATAAATCCGGAATTTGGACTCCAATTTGTCCAGACGTTGAAAGATAGACGTATCTTGTTAGATGCCTTGGGTAAGCCACCTGACATGCGGTACCCGGCTTCTGAGCTGGACCAACTCAATACCTTCCAACAATACATGAATCGCTTGTTTGTGAAGATCATTGATTTGATCCATTCTTTTGGCCAAGCATTTCTGCAGATTTAATAAGGGCGTATTGGGTACCAGGTTCAATTTGGATATCAGAGTGCCAAGATCAAGAGAATGAGCTTCAAGAATAATAGAGTCCTTGTGTAACCGGACTAGTTCATTAATCAGGGACCTACTGGATTATCCGGAATGAAGCCTTCGCTCACGAAAAATAGGAATATTGCATTTAATTGAACAAAATGCAATTGCATGGTGGAAGGCTTAGCTGGCCGCCTTTCAACCCTCCGAATTTCAACATGTACTTTTTATAATCTGAGATGTCCTTCTGTGTGGCATAACCTGGATCAGTTATTGTCTGATCCATTTTCCGAATCCATTTCATAAAATGCGTTCCATGTCTCCACATAATTTGGTATCGTCTTGTCAGCTTTACCTTGTTGTTCAATGTAATTCAAAAATTTCTCGAACATGATGTTTTGTGCCCCCTTCTATTTCTCGATATAGAGGGCGACGAGATTTTCCGCTCTTAGTAAACGGTAGAATGCACCTGCTCTACTTCCATTAAAAACCATCTTGTCGCCCTTTGTTTAGTGAAGACGACGAGTGATGAAATGTACCCTCCTGGACAATTTTGAGATTTAGGAGGCTTTTTTTAATTCGCATTTTTGGGGAGTCACAAAATTAACGTCTTTCCCGGTATTTGATTTTATATTATGCGAAAGATTTTAAGAGAATTATGCAAAGTTGGCAGGTATGACACTATGCCTGATTGGAGCTTCAGAATTCACGCCTTTTGGAGTTGGTCCAAATACCCGGAGGTTGATGATGTCGGACCAGGACAAGTTTCATGAAAAATGCTCTTTTACTTCAACATGACATTATGTTTGGTGAACAATGAGGTTTCGGTACTTTGTTGTTCATGATGTCTGCTTGCTTACTTAAAGTGGAAAAAGGTTGACTAAAGTAAGTGTTGGAGACTGTTTATACTTCTCCGGAACTTCTTCGAAGATAGTATTACCGAACGATTTATATCCAATTTAGGAAGGAGTTCTTGAAATAGAAAAAAAGAAAAGACTTCCTAAAAGGAAGCCTTAGAAGATTGTCTTTTAATGTAATTGGGTTCTATCTACCGTTTGAAAGTAAGGAATAAAATTAATAGGTTCATTCCAATCCCCAATTTTAAATCCAATAGATAGTTTATTCTCTGTTGCAGTCTCGCGTTTTTCTGGTCTAAATGATAAGCCCACAACTTTAAACACATTAGGACCTTTATTTAAATAACGTTCGGGTTCTTTCATGAAAAAATTCCTTTCTGTTCATGATTTTATAATTGAGAAATCATTGTTATTATTATAGTTTTCCCAGAACTATATGAATCTTTCTTATATGTAATACAAATATGTTTACCTCAGTGTCTCATGATAGACTCATTAATTATGTGCTTTTATATTTGTATTTTATTCTAGGTATTCAGAAAAGACAACCCTATTAAAAGGGTTATCTTAGCTCTTTTGTCTTAGCCTTACTTTGTATTATTCACTACATACTGCAGTAAACAACTTTACTTCGTAAAGTTCCTAGACAAATAATAAACATTATCTCTGGATTTTTTTCTGTACTCAAATGCTTCATAATCTGAAGCTACTTTCTCAATGAAAATTTTCTAGGAACTCACGTTCCTTATGAAGACTCCATTCTATCAACTACTGACTGATTTTTAGAACTTCCTTTAAATACTTTTGCATATTGGGATTTGTTGCATATACGTAACAACCATTTATGCCACGTGACAGTAAGACATAATAGATTTTCTGGATATAGGATTTTAATTCTTCGTTATTTTCGTCAGTACCTTTGATTGGAAGACCATTTCGATCCTTATACTTTTCTGGATAGACTATAATTCTAACTTTTTCAAAATCATAGCTTCCATCTTCTTCACCCGTATAATTACAATCAATTTCCTCTCCAAAGATCACGCCTACATAATTTAGATCTGCACCTTGAGTTGTGTGAATACAGCCTATTTCTTCAACACTATGTTCTTGATTAATCCAACCTATTGTTCTAGAGTTCCAGTTAAATGTGTCACCTGTGATAGGATCGCTTATATCATATAAATTATTGTCTTTTTGTGTTGCCCATTCCCAAGAATAGCCCGCAATCACTCGACATAGTTTATGAGTCTGATCTAGTTTCTTTATCCCTTTGTGTAATTCCGAAATAGAATCCATCACTTTAAAGTCATAACCTTTTAGTAATCCTTTTTCATAAACAGGGACATCTGAAGCCATTTGCAGATATTTTCTCAACCATGCTAAGTATTGATCCCCAGACTTCAAACGGAACTGTTTACGTAGTATATGTTTACGATAATCTGTTGTCTTCTCTTTAAAACAGTCGGAGTCTATATCAGCCGGACGAATAGTTTGATACTGATCATACACAATGGTTAGATGATGAGCGTAGTTTGATATCAGATCTAATTCGGTTGTAAACCCATCCGAAGTGATTAGATGTTTTAAATCTCTCGCTTGCTTGCCAAAATACTGTTTTAGCCGATGTGCTTCATCTACAAAAACATATTTATATTTTGTATCCCTACCTTTAGCCTTCTTAATAAAGTGTGAAGGAGATAACACTGTAATTCCATGTAAACCAACTTTTCGAACTAAATCTTTATATAAGCCTAATGAATGGTTTTGTGGAATGATGAGTGCGATGTCTTCCCGTTCTAATCCTTCACGGTCCTTACCCGTTGTTTGATCATATACGAGTGTATATAGAAGATTCGTTAAAACTACTGTTTTACCTGTACCTGGATCTCCAGTAATCAGATGTCTACTTTTAGATGTACTTAGCACTGTATCTAAGATGTCACGGCTAATATCAATTTGATTGGCTTTGAGTTTTTTAAAAGGTGAGTATTTATAGATAAACTTATTATGTATCTCTTTTAATGGTTCACTTGCTATTCCTTCATGAATTAGTTTTTCCCATATGGCTACGAACATATCGTTTACATCTTCAATCCCATTATACGAGTGAATATTCTGGCCTTTAATCTTATTCAGTAAGTTGAACTGGGCATCTGCTAGCAAGTAATCAATTAAGAGTGTTTCGATGTGTTTAATGGAGCTCTCATTAAAGAGAGCACTTTTAATAATCGTAATGTCAGTAAATGTTTTACTACAATCTTTTAAATGTGTAGAAAAACGACCATATACGTCTGTAGATTTTCCTACATAGAGATTTTTCTTGTCTCTTTGGATATACACAACTGGAACTGTGTCTATATCAAAGTCTTTAACATCAAAATGTTCAAATTCCTTTCGTGTTTTCTTAAGCATTTCAAATGAATACAGTTTCCCTGCGAGTATCATAACTAACACGTCACTTTCATTATTATATTCAAGACATTTAACTCTCCAACATTCAACTCGGTGCTTCTATAATCAGTAGTATATCTCTCTCTTCTTTGCCTACTTCTCGATACCATACATTTGACATAGTTCATCTAAATTTATCTCAATACCAATAGCCTTTAATTTCTCATGTCGATCGTCAAATAGTTTTCTTAATATGCTCTCTTTATCTTCGTCTGTTCCATGATGGATCTGACGATGACACGTTGGACATAATGCTAGAAGTTGGGATGCTCGATCCAAACTAACATTAAAATTCCTTTGATATTTCATTGGTACAAGATGATGAACTTCCAGATATCTTTCTCCTGTAACTTTCGAAGTAAACGAAACATGGGTTTCATCGAAGGCACACTTGAATTTAGATAAACGAAGCGCCTTAGCGGCAACTTGAGCATCTCTTGGCCAGCGTTCTTTTTGGGTCTGATCAATAACAGGTTCTGGTTTTGGAAGTGGAGTATCCTCCGTCTCTATATCCTCCATACTATTCTTTTCGG
Organism: Paenibacillus sp. BGI2013; assembly: GCF_002843485.1. Lineage (NCBI taxonomy): Bacteria > Bacillati > Bacillota > Bacilli > Caryophanales > Paenibacillaceae > Paenibacillus > Paenibacillus sp. BGI2013. The sequence goes on along the minus strand of NZ_PJFA01000008.1, from coordinate 151,221 downwards.
CTTTCTTTACCTTTTCATCAAGTATCGATTGCACTCTATTTTGGAAGTCTTCTTCTTGTTGCTGCTCTTCTTCTAAAAATTGACCATCATCACTTAACAATAGGTAATCATTAAATTGCTCAAGCGTTCTTTCACCGATCATATATTCAATCTCTTTATATGTAATCAATAATTCCTTAAGGTCACTGATAAGTTCCTTTGAACTAGGTAAGTTATCGGCACTATAAAAACGTCCAAAAATATGACCCTTTTCATAGCCCTCTGCTAGCCACCCTTGTCCTCCTAACGTAATGGCTTCTGTAGTCATATGATCTGGAGTAAAGTTCAACTTCTTCTGAATTATATTTGCAGTCGTCCGGATTTTTTTTCGTCCCAGTTTGGTCTGATACTTTTCCTTAAAATATGTCCAGCCTTGGTTTAAGGAAATATACACACCGCTCATATCTGCTTTAAACAAATAAACAATGTAATAACCTTTTGTAGCTGTTGTGGTAATATCTCTATTAAAAATTGAAATCCACGGTATTTCGGCCCATCGTCCGTTTCCAACGGAGCCCTTGATATAGAGATGATCTTGATTTAAATTTGCTTCATTAATAATGATATCTTTAAATATACTGCGTACGTGGTTACCCATCTTATGGTTCTCAAACAATGACAATCTTGCTTCCTGGTAATGATCGAGTATGTATTGTATCGCCTCTCTAATGTGTAGCTCACCTGTTCTTTCGTTAGTGTTTTCTGTTTCTAATCGATTTTCAATAAGCTCTGACACATGAATCACCTCAGTCACGTTGTTATGATTATTATCATACCAGGTTGTTCCATAAAATTGAAACATGTGCTTTCCTAAATGAATAGATAGAAATTTGCTCGATATTGAAAACTCTTTACATGTAATTTCAATCAATTCAAATCTACTAAACTTCATGTATTACGATAACACTGTTGAGTTGAAACGAAAAAGAGACTGCCCAAGAGTAAAGAAAATTCAAGGGAAATCTCTAATCAGATCTTATTTATGAAGGGTTCAATATAAACTCTGTTGCCCTATTCATTGGCAGCTAAGTCCAAAGTATCAACTGCTTTTAATGTATAGGACATTACTCGGTTCTTGCCTGCCGCTTTTGCCTCATACATAGCTTCATCTGCCTGTTTAATTAAGAGGTCGGCTGGCACACTTGGGTCATACATTCGATAGCCGATGCTAGCTGTAGTGATTGTTTCCTTTTCGATACGGGATCTCATTCGTTCCGTGATCTCTTCCATATCAACGTCGAGACTTTGAATAAGTAAAACCATCTCCTCTCCACCATATCGTCCAGCCACACCTATGCCCTGAACCTCTTCCTTAAAAATAGTAGCCACTTGCTTAAGTACTTCATCCCCTACTTTATGTCCTTTGGTATCATTCAATCTTTTAAAGTTATCGATATCACAGAATATAACATTCACTGGAATACTCCGATCCACACAGCCATTGATATACTTAGTAAAATACCTTCTATTAAATAGCCCAGTGAGTGAATCTGTAATTGCGGAAACGTACGAGCTTTGCATGATGATCAATGAATGCTCAATCAGGTTTACCAATAAAAAAGTGAACGAACTGACTTCAAAAATAATATTGAGCATGTAAAAAGATCCATGCAACGAAGGCACGATACTTATAGCTATGGAGAGCAGTAGAGAAGCTAGAAATAATCCAGAAGCCATATAAATGGATTTACCTCTTCCTAACTTATCCCCATATAAAATCATCATCGTTACGATCGATAAAATGGCTATGATATGTCCGAGTATAGGAGCAAACAAACCGGTGAGAATCACTACAATGGTTGGAACTATAAAAATGAGTTGAAGTTTAAGGTTTTCTTTGTTATGTATCCGGTAGAAGCCATAAAGAAATATAATGAACGTACTTTTTACTATGATGTTAAAGAAAGAAGAGATTGCATATGATTCTATTCCTATAGTGGTTGCAACTAAACTGAAGATCAGTATTATCCCATTGAACGCAAGATAACCTAGCGTAATTTTAGATAAGAACATGTATGATTTTCTTTTCCGCTTTTCAAGTAATTGCCTCGATAAAACCCAAGACAATATTAATATTGGAAAAAGTAGAAGTGATGCAATGAAGCTCCCTTGAATATCCACAAAAAAATCAAAAATACTCATAAGTCTTGCACATCCTTTTTATTGATAGAAATTATCAAACCAGTCACGATGTAATTTCGTTGGGTTCTTAAAATATTGAACCCACATATACAACCATTCGTTTTTTCCTTCTTTGCTTGATCTCCATTTCTGTCTCTGTGCTGTTACAAATGGAATAAAAACGGGTGCCCATAGAATGCTTCCACTTAAAATAAAATACAACATTCCCTTTGGCGTATTTAAGATCGAATCCCAAGCATCATGCTGAGCATCTAGGCCTTTTGCTTTGGCCCAGCAGAAGAGGATGACATAAAGGACAAACCCACATACGACATAAAAAGCAGGTATTACAAATTGAAGATTAAAGACGAACAAAAGCAGTATCACAGATAAAAGCAATAATACTTTGTTGTGCTTCCTCATAGTTCACCTCCTACATTGTTAAAGAAATAAAAAAACGCGAACTATCCCTAAGGACGTTCGCGTGCTTCGCGTTAGCATATTTAATTGTTCTCATTATACAACAACCTCTCTTGTTGCTCAATCATTCTCTGTTTATTTTTAGTGAAAGAGGTCGCCATTTATGCACTAATGATTTGGTATCTGGTTAAATCTCAACGTTGTCAGCAGGGTACATGATCCTTTTTCAAATAATTACATCCGATTATAAGCCATATTAACTAAAGCACACTGGACAATTACAGTAGAGTTCAATCAATTCACATCAAGTGCTTTTCGCAGAGCCATATCGGCTTTATCCAAACTATCGTTAGCATTTTCAATAGCATTTTTTATTTTGGCAAGGTTCAATATATCCTTCCAGTTACTTTTGATATCTTTGGTTACCTCTTTAAGAACATCTGTAGCATCGGTTTTCAGATTTGTTAACCCATCCACATCCGAAAAATTGCGTAGAGACATTCGATTTGCAAAAGAAGAGATTTTCTCAGCCATTGCTCTATTTGATAGAGTTGAGGACAATTGGTCAATCACTTCCGATTCCTTTGCAGCTTCTTTTAGATGGAATAGATAATCTTTGATAGGTTGGTATACATTATTCATTTTTTCCATCAGTAGTATAGCATCCATATATGTGAGCTTTTCATTTGGATTGGAAGGAAGCGCGTAAATGCCAAAATCACTTAGTGTTTTACCCTGCTCCATACTGTCTACATGCATTACACGTTTTAGTATGGATGCTGCATCTACAGTTGTTACTGGCTCATCCGGATTGACTACTTCATCCTTTAATACTAATCCTACATGTATTGAATATTGGAGAATCTCTTTAAACTGCTCATCCTGACTTAATTCATAGAATGACTTTGCCAGAAGCACGGCTTTAATTTCAGGGAAGAGAACAATCAGGAGGCTCTTTAACAGTTGCTCTTTGGTGATTAGCTGCTCTGGATGAAACTCTCCTTGGAGAATCCCTAATTCTTTGCTCTTGCTTTTAACGTAATTTTTCACGGGATCAATGGATAAATTAGAAGCTTCAGTTTGAACCCACATCCCTTTATGTTCTTCTTTAGCCTTAGATTCTAGTTGTTCAAATAGACCTTCCCAGCGTGTATTAGGTTCAATAGCCATAGACCTAGCAAAACCGTTAGACACGAGAGCTGCATTGAAGAGTATGCCATCTTCTAGGTATACATAAGCAAGTACTCTACCATAAGGATCATCTGTCTGATCCCGAGATACATAAATCGTTTTACCTGTCAGTTGATCCCTAGTGTATTTTGAAGCTTCTGGGCCATAAAATTGGCTTGGCCCATTTAGGACCTCTGGGGTATCAACACCAATTAAACGAAACACAGCTTGCTTGCCGGCACTTGTCCCATCTGTATATTGCCCGACAAAAGTATCGCCATCTTTTACACGTGTGACCTTAATCTTTTCCAGTGGAGTAGAATTGATGGTCACGGTATGATTTTTACTCAACCACCCGACCGTGGTACCCATACTCTCACTAATAAAACGAAGGGGCACATAGGTAACATTATCAATCATGACGGGGGCTTGACTCAGTTTTAATGATTCCCCATTGACTGTGGCCTCTTTCTTCCCAATGACCAGGTATACGCTTCGTTCTCCCTTTGTAGCTTCAATGGAGTAATTATCTTTGTTCCATTCAATAGCTGCACCTAACCTCTCAAATATCGTCCTCATGGGAACTAATGTATTTCCATTTATCATTTTGGGATAAACATCAAAATGTAGTTTTTCTCCATCTACATACACTGATATTTCCTTCTCCACAGCTGCGGCGCTCATTTGTAATGGTGAGGATAACGAAGTTATTGCAACGATAGAACTAATCATTAGTTTTTTGAACATCTTTTTTCCTCCTAAGCAAAAAAAAGAACGCACAACTCCTAGGAGTTTGCGCGTTCTTCGTCGCTTCATATATTTGATTACACTTATTATATACAAAATAATGTAAGTTGATCAAGTATATATCAGTTGTATAATAACCGTGCACAGTGTATCTCTCATTATATGATTCTATATCATCACAAATACTTACTATCCCATAATCGATGGGATCGTCTCCGAAGATTCAATTAACTCAATTTTTGAATAAGTGTTGTCTGATCTAATTTTTCTATAATAGATTCCAGATCAATTGTTACATCTACCATATTTCTAAGATGAAATGCTGCTTTATTATGGCCTAATATGGCAAGTACTAGTGTTCCATTTTTCTTCGCTCGTTTAATAGCAGGTACGAAATCTGCATCTCCCGAAAAAACAACAACATAATCGTACTTATATACAGAGAATTGATAAAGATCTAAACAGATCAATACATCAACCCCTTTTTCAATATAGATATCCTTCTGGATATAACATGTACCGCGATACACATTAATCCCATCATGTTCTAGCGCTTGCAAGAACTTATGCCTTTTATTATATCTAATCTCATCCGCATGCTTAGGTGGTAAAGCTCCATAGAAATTAAAATCCGTTGACATCTTCAAACCGTAGTTAGCTTTCAAATATTCTTCAACTACTTCATAGAATTTTCGCCACGAACGTATGCCTTTGATACCTAATTCAAGTAACTGATAAATAGCATTGCTTTCATCAATGAGAATTGCACTTTTGAGACGTATCCCTACTGGTCTCATGATCTTCAACCTACGGACTTTCTATTCTTAGAGATTCTAAGAAGATCCATGAGTGGCAAACCTAGACACTCCGATATCTGAAGTAAATGCTCTTCTTTTGGAAATCGCACATCTCGTTCCCAGGCTGAAATTGTGGTTTTATCTACGCCCATTTTTAAGGCCAACTGTTGCTGAGAGTACCTTTTTGATAGCCTTTTAAGTTTAATGTCTGCTGCAATTGTTGTGATTGGTTTAATTTTCTGTACGTTCATAACATTCACCTCTGGTTCATTTGTTTAGCTGGATAATTTGTTGGGTTAGAAACCTAACCATCTCAAACTCTTGCTCCTTCATCTAATCGTTGAGTTGCGTCCGCATAAAGTACAGTTCACACAAAAAAGCACCGCTAGACGTCTTCAATCGACGTAGCGGTGCTTCCACTTATTTAATATTTGATTACCGTAAGTATATCATAGCCGTTTGGATAATATAAGGATCAATTAACAAATGAATAACTGAAAGTATCGATAAAAAGCTCTCCAGTGTATTTCCTGCTCCTTGTCTGAGCAAGATAGGTATATAAGTGCCTTTCTCAATGAGGGGCTTACTAGCTTGCCTCAATTTAAATTGAAAGCTACATATATATTACCTGTATGTCGGGGTCAAGATATTGATGTTTTAAGTTTATGTTCTGATCTGGAAGTTAGTTTCATATCTTTTAGGTGATGGAGTAATTTTTAAACATTTTAATACCATTTCAAAACACCATCAATTAACACCTTATATTAATACATTTATTTAACACCATAGATTAAAACCTTTAGTTAATACCTTTTTATAGGCCCAAAAAAACGAATGGAACCCTTGATATATAAGGCTTCTAACATAAGCTTCATTTTCGAAAGAATAGACTAAAAGCTGAATACACTCTGCTGTAAGCTATGTCCACGAACCAACAAAACTTATCAACGTTTAGCCTAAAGTAATCCCTACGCTAATAAACGATATACCATTTGAAGAATTCATAATCAACATCGAGTATCACTTTATCAAAGATGATAATCACGTTATCCACAGGTATTTTATATAGTTAGTATTTAATTAGATGAAATATTTAGGATTGAATACTCTCTCGAAAGAAAACTCCTTAATGATTGTAAGTATTATTCATTTTATCTCATGACAAATAGCAGTCACTCTACGGTTTGTAGAAGTCACTGCATCAAAATTTAGATGGATTAGGATTCAATACAACTTAAAGAAGCCTAACTTTGATTACAAATTAGACCAATTAGACTACGTTATTTTTTTGTTTTGAAATAAATTTTTCGATCTCAAGTTTGATTTCTAGAATAGGTGCGGGTAAGGTTTTTATCTGGTAATAACGTTGAGCGAACCATTCAGGGTTCTGTCTAAAGCGACTAAGCCAGCAGTTATGTAGCAGACGAAGCTTATCCCAAATCTCGCGTTGTTGTTCCTCTGCTGTGACAATCAGATCTTGATTCAACGCTGAGAGTGCATCATTAACAAAAAGCTGAGTCTCTGCCATGTGTTTCTTCTGGTGTACTACTTCAAGATCCATGGATAGCTGTACAGCATACTTCAGCTCGGCTGATTCCATCACAGACCGAAAGTAGGCACTGATCTCATCTAATTCATTCTTATCCTCATTAATAATATACTCAGAGTCTTCTCGGTATATCATATTGAAGAAGGTTTGAGAGCGCATCTTATTTAGCTGAATATTAAACAGAGCTGTGTCAAAGATCTCAGTGGCATATTCATAGCCAAATTTAGCATAGTAGTCTTCCATGACTTTTGCGATCTGCCACACTGCTTTGCGTGATAGGAAGTCACAACAAAAACGATGCTTTTTAAGCTGCTTAAAGACCCACAGCTCAGCACCCTCAGAATAGACTTCCCCCATATCGATCCATTTTTGATGAACATGGAGTACTTGATAGTTTTCTGTATGTATTTTAATTTTCAGATACTTGGAAGCTTGGATAAGAATGTTTTTCGCTTCCTTAGGCGTTCGAATATTAAGAAGCCCAGCTGGACCATAAAGATCATTAATATAACCCCAGCGAAAGTTTCCTGGGATGTAGATCAATTCTTTACCGACATAATGGAGAACAAACCGTTGAACATTGCGATCTTCAGATAGGAACTCATCGCAATTGAAAAATGCAAAGTTCTTCGCATAGAGGTTTTCTTGGGACGGCTCTGCTTGATCTCGAACAAAGACGTATCGATTAAAGAACAGGTTTCCAGAATCATTGTAGTGAACAATGCCCTCAAACTCTAACTTATTAAGAAGGATTCGGATACGGTATGTGGAGGTGCCCATACGCTTTGCAAGTGCTGTTATGGGAAGCGGAACTTCCCCACCATATGCGCAAATTGTACCGAGCAGCAATTTAAGTTTGAATAACAAACGAGTATCATTGTGGAGTGTCCGTGCATCAAATAGATCAGGATGGTGTTTCATAGTGTGCCGCTCCTTAAATCCAACCGAAAAATGGTATGGGAAATAAGAGGTTTTGGCTTTTTTTTCTGAAAAAGACATGCTATAATTGAGGCATATCCATTTAAGAAGCAAGACCAAGACCCGATTTCTCGAATTCTATCTAAATGCCAGGTCGCCAAACTTAGCCATTTAGTAGAACTTTGTGGTTGGGTTCTTTTTTTTATGCTGATTTTTATTTCGACAGTTAATTCCGAGTAATTCGTTTATGTATTAATAGATCTTCTAAGCTTTAAGCAATTATAGCACCGAAAAAATTGATGGTAAATAGAGGTAAGTTGAGCGGAGATTTGGGGGATTTATGGAATATCCCTTGAAGTATAAGGTCTATCAATAGAGCGGAGATTTGGAGAATTATTTCTGAACCCCTACTCAAACAGTGTTTTTTGGGCATAATAGTTTAAAAAAATTATTTTCTTATCAATAGAGCGGAAATTTGGAGAAGTTTATCTTACTATTTAACACCATTAGCGATTTATATATTGAATTATCAAAGTTAAGCGGAGATTTGGGAAATTATTCACTGTTTTACACTTTAAAAACTAGTTTTTTTCCCCCAACTGTCTTTAAAATAAAGATAGAAATGCAAACTTCGCTTATATTGAGCGGAGATTTAGGTAAGAAACCTTTTTCCAGCGGAGATATGGGGATTTTTTTAGGATAGAGCGGAGATTTGGAGTAATTTTCGTACCATTTTAAAAAATTCCCCCAAGTTTTGAGCGGAGATTTGGGGGAAATAAAAATAGAGTTAGTTATCTAACTCTATTGATTGAATATTAGAAGGGTAAGGTCAGTTGCTCTGGCTCATTCATAAAATGATTGATTTGTTGATTCCCTAGCAAATCCTCAGCTTCGTAAGGTTTGACCGGGAGAAAAGTAATGTGAAAAACATCTTTCTTTCGTACATAAGACTCAACGGTGACTCCATGGTTAACAAAGTCATTTAAACACTCTTCAATAAATGAGAGATTGATATCTTTCCTTTTACTGCGAAACTGTATTTTGTGGATAAAGTATGTGTAATCGAATTCAGCAGTATATCCTTGCTGGCGTAAGTAACAAAGAAATCTTTCCTTCTGCAAAGGGAAGATTAAATGCTCAGACATCCGATTTTCGAAATGAATTAACTTATCACTGTACGCACGAACGACCTGGCCCATCATGTAATTTTGGTGAATATCCTCTGCGATAGTGATCTCTGCCATTTCCCCGTCACCGAATTCAGTAATATGCAATCGATCGAAAATACCAAATACGAGTGTTTCATTGTCCGAGATGACATTAAATTTAACGTTAGCGAGTTTAGTCAAACGGCTCTTTACGGAAAGATAGTTACTTTTATTATCAGAACCATGAGTTCTTCTCACTAAATCCCCGATCGTTACGTATATTTTGCGCTCTTCGAAAAATAGTTTACGATCTCGCATCGAGAGTACGGCTCTAAACAATTTTGAATCCGTTTCATCGATAGCACGCAAAATTTGGTCTTCATTAATGATTTCTTGATTCACAAGTGTCAGTAATGAATAATTCTCATCAGGTTGATATTCACTGATATAGTGTAACTTGTTATCGATAATTACACTTTTCTTGGTTAATTTCATACGTGACCATCCTGGATTTACAGCTGCATGATCCGTATATACCAGGGGTTGATCAATGATAATTTTGTTGATGTTCCCGTCGAAATTTTTTATAAGTATGTCTGCGATGATTACAATCGTATCTGATTTAATTGCCTTTTTTATTTGTAAAGGCGTCTTGTCTTTAATATATAGGTAATCAATGAGTCTTGACGTTTTGTCATTTGCCCATGTTTTGACTTCTTGGACTCGTTTTGCATTTAACTCCTCTAGCGTATTAACTTCATAAATTTTTATGAATTGCTCCATGCCATACATCTCAATGAGTTCATTGGCAAGGTCAAGTTCCTTGACGACTTCAACACGCTTGTTTTTTACTTTAGATATATTTGAAAGCTCTTGAAGAGACTTGAGCCATCGTTTCTTTGTTTTTTGAAGTTCTTTAAATGTATTCCTTCTTACCTCATGTATGTTGGCAGGTGTGAGCTCAGAAGAAATGATGTCATGCAGGAAATCCCTGATGTTTCCTTCATTAAGTTTATTATAGAGCTCTTCACATCTAAGGCCTAACTCATCAACAACTTGATTGATAAAATATTGCGGTATATGCTCTTCCATCAAAGCTACTCACCTCCAGCACTATCATAACATAGAAACTCTTGGATTATATATTGGAATAAAAATCAATATAGGTCCCAGTTTTTTGGTTCCAAAATACGATTCGACGTAGTCAAAGAGCCTCACAGACACTCAAAGTGTGAATATAATAGCTATTCACACTTTGGGTCCTTTCAGAAAATTAGTTTGTTTGAACTTATCGCTGTAACTGTCACTAATTTTCATCATATCGATCCATAAAAAATCAATATAAATCCTAAGGGAACCAAAGCTGAAAGACACCTTCTATTGTAGTTGCGAGAAGAGATTGGAGTTATGGAAGTACTAATCAAAAAGTAAAAGAAAACGGTATAACGTCTTATTTCTAATTGATTGCTCCACCTATATTTGTACAATCACTTTCAATTTTTTATGTTACTAATAATATATAATCTTAGATGAATTAACCCATATAGAAACTCTTTTTAGGAGAACAAATAAATCATACTGACATGGCTATAGGAAGAGAATATATTGGACACTTCATATATGTCTTGCACGTTTTATTGCCTTTAGTCCAGATAACTGAGAGTTTAGAAATAAGAGGCGACCAACAAATTGGTCGCCCCTCCTACAAATTTTGCTATGTAACCGCATGTAAATCCTCTTTAGTGCGACTTCAAATGGTATTGCATTATGGTGTGTGAATCGTATATCAAACTCAAATACCTTAACCTGGTTTTGTTTTTTGAGTAGTGAACACTCCTAACAAAACAATCTACTTCATTCTTAGAATAGTTGCATCTACTAGGGTATTGGATGTCTCCAAAGCAACGTTACTTATTAACCTCATCATTAGCCTCAATATTCTTGAAAACTTCTTCAATCTCAGCCTTCCGAACAATACTACTTGTTGTTTGGTACTCTTCATAGAGTTCAGTATAGTGATTTAATCGTTCTAGCTGAGCCTTCTCTATTTCAGACAACGACTCTTCGTTATATTGCTGATATTGTGTTTCCAACTCAGTATACTTCAATTGCAATTCTTCTTTTTCAACAATACTATCCGTTAGATAATATAGTCGAAGTATCTTTGCCATTAGTGTTTTTGTTTCAATTAGTTTGTTAACAGATGAGCTATTTTCCATGTGAATCCCTCCTATATTAATATCATATCACAGACTAATTTCTCCCACAAAAACAAAAAAAGCCTAAGCAAATTTTGCTCAGACTTTCTTTCAATTCGTAAACAATCCTATATCTCGGAAAAGACAGTGTTGAGACGTATTGGGACATAAGCCTCTTACTCTATATGTCCTCAAAAAGTCATTTAATTCTTATCAGCACTACTGCCAATAATTTTCTGGTACCCCTCATCCAAGGTTTTTGGATCAGCATCAGTAGCTTTGCTAAGTGCATTCTTTGCTAAGTATGTTAAACCATTAAACCCTGCAAGTACAGACGTACCAACAATTTTAGCATAACCTACTGGTTCGAAAAACGAGAAAGCTGCAAGTGCCGCTGCTCCACCAATGAAGAAATCAACCAATAAACCAGGAATAAAGAAGCGTTTTTTACCCACTTTTTTAATGTATGGTAATAATGCACCCTCCTCCAGTTTAGAAGCAACAGCAAGATTAGTCATACCTCCGACGAGAAAAGCAATTAATAATTCCATCAGTATCTCTCCTTTATAATTGGATAAAAAAAACACCAGAATGTAGTGTAATTTACACTCATCCTGGTGGGATACATTTAAAAATCTCAACAAAAAAAGGCCAGAACAACAACCGATTCTAAAATTAAGACACAAGTAAAAAAACTCGAGTCAATAGATCTTTAGAATGCGGATAGTCGCCTGACCTTCCGAAAGTTTAAGATATTAGTAAATGATATACCTTTATTATACTTCATTTACTAAATAATATCTACATTAAAATACCGTGAGTATTAAACTTTTCTATTACCTCAGACGGTGTCCAACCGGTATTGCATTGTCTACAACTTATAATCAGGTTAGTATCTTCATTAGCAATAAAACAATAGAATAATTTAGTAATGAAGGTCAAAAATAAGACTAGAGGTCAGGCATATCATGTTCAAGGTTATTCATAATCATCCCAGAAAAATGGCTTTTGATCTCCTACTCTTACAACGACTCTAGTGTCATTGGTATTACTGGTGACGTCATCCATCCATAAACCCACATTAGGATTTCCATTCTTCCATTCTTGAAGTAGCTCTGGATCAATCACATTCTTAACGCTCTCGTGATTAAGATCGATATCAGAATCCTCTGTCTGAAAAAACAACTTAAATCGTAGTTTTAATTCAGGTGCAGGATACAACATTTCTGATGAAAGAATAATAGAAGTTGTGGTGACGATCGAAACATATTTCAAAATTTTCAAAGTTTCTAAGACTATCTTTTCAATTACTGGATCTACATCATGACGAAGTAATTCTTTTGGTAACTCAACGACTAGTAACATTTGTTGAGGATCATCCATTTGACACGTCATAGTCCAGAAAGACCAAGCAGCAGTTAAAAAAGATAGTGCCTGCTCATAAACACTACCTGTAGCTTCAATGTAATATCTTTTTCCATGATCCTTCAATTGAACCCAAGGGATCTTTCCGATCTTTAACAGGTGATCCATAAGCAACTCTTTATAGTTCACATCATCGCTGAGAGACTCAATAGCTCTCTTGTAACCTTGTAGTGGTCCCTCAATATGCGGTTTAAAACTAATGGGTGGCAATAGTTGGCTTCGTGGGACATCTAGTATCTTTGCCAACAGGTTGAAATAAGAGTTCGAAAAAAAGTGTCTGGTTTCAATAAATACACTTCGATCCTCGAAGAATTCAGGTGGATCGGGATAGCCTTCCACCCATGGGATAGACTCAATTGTATATGCCTCGCCAAGCTGAGGAGCCTCTGTTGAAATCATAAAAACTGCCTGAGGATCTCGCTTGCTAATTTCATTCGTGATATGGGAAACAAGCTGCCTACGTGGTGAGAGTGTTTTATCGCCTATAATTGCTAGTTCAGCTTGATTATATTGCCACCATGCCCAAGCCATTTCTCCATCTCCATAGTAGTAATTTCCCATGACTAAAGGTTTTTGAATGCTTTTATTCATAAATGCCTCCTACAATAAAAAAACACCGCCAATCCATAAGGGTATCCTTAGGATGACGGTGCTTCCGTTTAATTGTGTATTTGATTAACTTCATTATAAATGATACAAAACTGTTTCACAATGCAGACAGATCTTCTAATGTGTACCGTTAGGAGTATAGTCATCATATGAGCTCTTACTCGCGTCGTAGTACATTACATCTCCATCCGCTAGAAGGAATTGAACTCCATACGGATCAGTGATCTTGTGGTCACGCGAACCATCTGTACCGTCATAACCCTCCATGTCCCACCATTGGTTGTTTAATGGACCATGAATATATTGGAGATATGGATTATTCAAATCTGCATTTCGAATGGTCTCAATGTTGAAATTGACCGTGATATAACCGTTTTTTAAGAAGATCGGTGACTTTTCATCCAATCGATTCTTCTTACCATACGTTGCTAAATCGGTTCCAGCTGGTACAACATATACAGCGGCAGGCAAACTATATTCACCGTACCATTGTTGAACCGATGCGTTTACTCGCGCTGGTGAGGCGTTTGCATTGCTTGGGCGATCAAACGTATTAATGTAGGTTCTGAGTGGCGAGGGTAGAACTTGAACATCATATCCTCCAACATACGTGGCTTCTTTAGCACGTTTTAGATATGAATTCAAATACTGATTTCGCGTCACTGACCAGCCTGTATTCAGATCATAAATGGATCCAGCAGAATTCACGATATCTGCATAAGGGACATTTCGAAGTCTAGTGTTAAGTGTAATGTTCCTACGCTCTACATCTGCACTCGATCCGATCTTAACAAATTTCTGTTTGTCTGAATGATAATACAGATCAACGGGTACTCGTTTAGCGGTTGTACTCGCATTATTATCCTGGAAGTAGAATGTTGGTGTGATTCGGATAGCATCCTTATCCCCATACATATTCCCCTTCGTCTTCAGATCAAACTTGAAATGGTAACCGGTCTTCACCGCAACACTTTTAAAGTTCGCTAAAGGATGACTTCCTCTCCGAATAGGCAATTGATATGGAGAAAATGAACCGTTTGATCCCCCATCAATCCCTTTAATGCCGACCCAATAGGATGTCCCTTTTGAAGTACTGCTGCCTTTTGCTGTCCGGAATACGGTTTCCCAATTCGGGTCGGCAATATCAGTTACTCTGAAATCATACACACGTCCAATAACCTGTACAGGAACTGTATTTACAGCAACATGATTTACAAGGTTAAGGTTAGCCTTGTCCTCCCATGTAAATCCGGTGGTTGGTGAATTTTCAGCAAAGGATCTATAGGACACAGTATAATTTCCTTCTTCTACCCATAAGGGTAAATAGAATGCTTTCTCGATCTGACTTACAGGGACATCAATCCATGTGTTCGCAGGATAGAATGTAGATTTGTCAGCTGTATACACATCGAATTCAAAGAGAACCTGCTTGAGTTTGATGTACTTTGCGTAATCCCTGTTGCCATAACCAAGTATGTTTCGGTGCTGCCCACTTGTAGGAAGACTTACAGTGAATGGACGATCTAGAATAAAGGCACGACGTGAAGCATCGGGTTTTGTCCGCTGATTGTGCTCTTTGTCGTCTGATGCATTGGAATAGATAACTGTTGGAGTATGTACTGTAACAGTGTTGATTCCATTGATCGGTAACACTTTGTTTGCACCACCATTAATGTTGCCAGGCAACAAGTCGTAGTAGATATCCCCGGAACTAGTGGTATTTAGATCATTAAGCAATGTATTACTAATCATGTTATTTGGCTTATACAGAACATCTCGCCCAATGGTTGTTGGATTAGGGATGTTTGATGGAGTAGGACCATCTTTAGTAGCTTCAGCATCGTCCATAACCTTAGTATTGTTAAAATTCACTAGGTCATTGTTTACTTTACTTTGTGGCGTGTTTGTTTCAGCCATACCTTTCAAACGTCCAGTGTCATCAGGTACATCTGGTGGAGAATTCAATCCCCCTGTTAATTTTGGTGGTGTATACGAAATTGCAGCTGTTGGTGCTGGTCGTACATGACTTTCCACTGCTTCATCATTTTTAGATTCAAGCGTCGGTGGTGTGTAGCCAGCAGGTGTCATGGTTACCTTTTTACCTGGAAGAGCGTAATTCTCCATGGTTGCTTTAGCAATTTTGTATACTTCAAGATTGTTGATCTTCCAGTAAGAATAGTCTCTTGTAATCTGGAAGTTGTAAGGTTTAGGTACTGTATCCCCTGTTTTCACCGGAGGTCCTGGTGAACAAGCTCCTCTAGGTGGACAAACTTCTGGACCAGGTATAGTCCATTCTCTTACATAGGATATCGTTACGTTACAATCATACGTTGTTTTACCACTCATTTTTGCCCAAGCTTGTTTGAACAGATAGTTGTCTGCGAATGCATTAGTGTAAAGTGATTCAGATGTCGGGATCCCTTTTAGCACATCGAATTTCTCAGCGTCCCTATTGTCTGCTTTAATTACTCCATTCGCATTTGGATCCAGATCACTCATGTTCATCGTAGTTCCCTGGGAAGGTGGTCCGATGTTTGGGGTGCAGGATCCTCCTCCGCCCCCAGTGTCATCATCTCCTCCACCACCGGGTTCTTCTTCTACTCCGACATTTGTTGTGGTTGTTAACTGAAAGTCATCCTTCTCCCACAATACTGTTATAGTTGTTGTTCCTTTAGCTACAGCTGTCACGAGTCCAGAAGACCCTACAGTCGCAACCGAAGGGTTGGAAGAGGTCCACGTTGTTGTACCATTACCGCTGTTCACATTAGTCCCAGCACCAAAGCTTCCATCTCCGGTTTTGGTCTTCACAGTTGCATTTAACTGTTTTCGATCATTGAGCTGGAGTTGACCACCACTTGTCAGGTTGATTTCTTTGGTGATCTCTGCAACCCCTTTCCAGTACAAGTCTGTATTGAAAATATAGTCAGCCGACCATTTAGGAGGATTATATTCCCTTGCGTCCGTCGGGAGAATTACACCACCTATTTTCATCGTGAATTCCGTTCTTCTACCATTGAATGATTCGACAGATACAAGTTTCGGCATCCCCGCAGTTGAATCGTAGTACTTGTTATCATCCATATAATACGGTTCTAATTCAGCATCCACTAATTCGGATTTGCTATAATCCATTCTGTTTGTATCCAAATAAACATCTGGTATGTAAACATCTTTGTTCAAATCTAGATCAATGCATACCGTTGAAGATTTAGGAAGATTTGTAGAAGAATCGTTTGTGAGTTCTATACCGTTACATTGGCCGTCAACTCTCCAGTCCATGTTATCGAGCTGATAAATGTATATACCAATATTTGTCTTTTTTACTCCTTCGACAGGGATTACCTTTTTCTGTGATTTTGCAGGAGTGACAGGAACCATATATTTAGGCTTTAAGTCAGGTTTTGTTGCACCAGGTCCACCGCCGGCTTGTACAAAAGAGTAAGGTGTCAAAATAGCACTGACGGTTAGAATGGGTATTAGGACTTTACTGACGAGCGATTTAAGCCTCAACTCGGAAATCCCCCTCTATTATTTTGTATCGATGACACTAAATACCGATCCATCTTTAGATTCTAGTGTTACTGCAGTTGCAGCAGAACTATAGAAGTGCAGCAAACCTTGTGCCCAATAAACAGGATTATTGACTGTAAATACACCTCTATTTTTAGTGTAATCTCCTGCTTTTGGCGCACCATAAGATAAAAAGGCATTTGAATTAGGAGATCTCAATGGATTAAATGTTGCAGAATTCAGAAGACTTCCAGCTTGCAACTGATTCATCGATGCCGATTTAATTTTCAAATCAAACTCAACAAAGGAAAAATACTTGCCACTCTGAAGCTTTACGCCTTCATCGACAAAAACAGGATAGTAAATGCTTCGGTCTTTATCAGCAACGCTAGTATCTACAATGATCCAATTGGACACTTTGAGATCGGCGTAATTTGTATCTGTGACAATTTCCTTGTTTCGAACCTTGGAAAAATCATCAGTCACATTGTCATATTTACGATTACCTGTTAAATGAACCTGATTTTCAGGTGTTTTCTTGAAATAGTCAGTAATCAGGCTCAAGTTTGTTCCGGTTAGGCCAACTTGGCGTAGCTCATTCAAAGCCTTGTAATCAGAAGCTTTAGTCTTAGCGACTGATGCATAACGAGCAATCAATACAGCAACCTCAGCACGAGTTGTTGTTCGATCTGATCCGAACATTTTATCGTTGTAGACGCTCATTAGTCCTGTACCCATAGCAACAGCTACGGCATTCTTTTCCGAAGCCGCCAGATCACCCGAGAAATATTCTTTTGCAGGAACGACCGTATTTTTCACGTCAGTTAGCGCTTTTTTGTAGTCGGAATCCACAGTAGCTAATCCTTGTGTCAACCAAACGGCCATTTCACCGCGTTTAAGTGATGTTTTTGCATCCAGTTTTCCTTTGTAATTTGTAGGGTTGATGAACCCTTTCTGGATTGCAGAGGTTACCCCACTTTGTGCCCACTCCGGGATATCCGTGAAATTATTACTTCCTGGACTAGATGAATTAGGTTGATCAAGTCTACCAAGGATGCTAGCCATTTCAGCCTTAGTTACTGGTGAGCTTGGCTTGAATGTGCCGTCGGTGTAACCTTTAAAATACCCCAATTCGACTGCTGAGTTGATAGCTGCAGCGGCCCAATGTGTGGAGGGAACATCCTTGAATTTCAGTGTGGCTTGTGAGGCTTGTACCGGATTCCCAATTCCACCAACACTTACAGCGCCCCCTGTTAACAAAGCTAAAGCAGTAACCCCGGTAATAATAATTTTCTTCATTAATTTTTCCTCCATCATCAAATTAAATTTTTACTGAGCTTTCTGACTCAGCTCCTGTTCCTTAAATCATATCAGGATTTATAGAAGGAACACGAATTTTGTACAATATAATTTTATATCGGAAGAAATTGATATTTCTAATATATTTTCGAATATTTACAACATTAATCACCCCTTTCTAATAAAACAAAAAAAGCACACAAAATGCCTTATGGCATTAAGCGTGCTTCGCTTTTGGCGACCTTAAAAAATAAAAGATCGTATTCAGTTTAATTATACTTAATATAAGGAAAAAGAAGGGTATTGTCAACTAGTTCACTTTGTAATATTTTTCAAAGTACTCTAACCTCAATTAATGCCTCACTAAAATTATAATAACCCGGGTGAAACAATATCTCCTTTGCATCATCCAAATCTAGTGCATTGATATCTCGAGGAAACCTGACAGGTTCCATATCTCTACGAATTCTCACTTATTCGCGAACAGTCTTCTTAATTATGTAGTCACCATTTTTCTGATAATAAATATAGTTATCTCCTTATCTCCATACTCGCTTCTGAGAATCAATTAATCTTATTAACCACATTTCGAGAGATTCTATCGTTGTTCGTTGGGTATATTTCTAAGCACGATTTCTCCCCTCATTTACACATCTTTTTTTCCAAGAATGAAGTGTCACTGAGTTTAGTAATAAACGTGTAAAGCCATATTAAGATAATTATATACTTAGTTGCTTACGATGTCTTATAGTCGTAAAGCTTGAGAAAATACAGAGAAGGAGAAGACATTGTAGCTTGGCTAATAAATGGAAGAATAAAAGCAAACAATTTGTTAATTCTTGCCTTGAATCGTAGAATGAAAAGGATTTTAATTAGTATGATTCACTCCGTTTTCTTCATAATTATCTCTTTCATTCCTCTTTACTAATGTTAATTAAACGAAGATCTAAGGACGAGTTTAAGCATAAAATAAGAATTCTGTCTGATCAACCGATACTAAATATATAACTAATTCATAGGTGGGTGCATTTTATGAATACGAATCAACTTTTATTAGTCTTCAATACTCTAATTTTCTTAGGAATGATAGGGCTGGATCTTCTTTTATACAGACATTTTATCATGTTCTTAAGAGAACCTTTTGATAAATCATTAGGAAAGGAAAAAGAAAAATATAATACTGTAGAAAGCCTATACTACGCTTACAAAAACCTTCCCAAAGGAACATTCAAACTCACAAAAATGAGAGTTAAATCTTGGCACAAACCTGAAATAATTTCTCAATCTGTTGACTTTTTCATCAAACTCATACTTTCGCTAACTATAGCATCAGCTGGCGTTGCCACAACTATTTTAATAGCAACTTTAAGTGTAACCAATAGTAATTCAGCGCTTCAGCAAGATCAGAGCACTTGGTTGAATAGTATCAGTCACATTTTAAAATCATTGACTGAAGGAATGGATCTTTACAAATCGCTTTTTTATATAGGGACAATGGTATTTCTACTTATTTTCGGGAACATTCTTATCTCCCATGGTAGTACATCAGTTCACAAAAAACATCTAATTGTTATTGAAGAAATTGAAAAAGAATATGGTCAGAAGTGATCCTGGAATAGATATCGAGAAAGAATATTTGCCTTCCATTTCTTCTCAAACCACCTCTTAGAACTGTCACACGGATAACTTTAGGCCTTTCGGTTCCCTGAGGAATTTTAGAAGACGTTACCTCGTTGTAATGACATTTTAAATGTGCTTAACCATGATGTTTCCCATACTGCGACACATAAAAAGGACTCTTTTCTATTCTTTAGTTAAAAGATAACATTTCATCCATACTTTGCTTTGTACTTGCAACTAAAGATTTGTTTAAACATAATCAATACAGAAATAATCAGCAGATGGATGTACAAGTTAAAAAGGCATACAAAAATGCGTTAATTCGCATTTTGTATGCTTCTTATAAAACTAATTTCTATTACCAACAGTACAGTCAAGTGGAATATACCCATTACTTGCAGCATCCTTTTCTGAAGAGAAAACCTCTTCCGTAGTGAATGAGGAAGTACATGAATTCCTGGAATAATAATACTTACGGCCATTAGCTATAATCCCATTATAAATAGGCTTTTTCACAACACGGCTTCCACCCAAAGCGTAGTTATTATAGTATTTTTCGCCCATTGGCATGCCTTGAACAAAAGAGAGTACTCCGACATCATTAATGGTATTGTTCCATTCTTCTTGACTGATGAGGGGCAAAGTAAAGGTATAGGCTACACCGTTGCGTTTCGCAAAGTTATTGTACATATTAATATAGTGTTCCAAATCTTTCTGAATCGGATTGACAATAGATGCCCTTCTAACTTGATCAAACGTACTTGCGTCATTTAATAGTGGTATAGATGCAGTACCTGCAATCTCTCCGCGGAATCCTTCGAACCATTGTTGGTCTGTATTACGATTTACCGTGACAAAATCATCAAGCGTAAAACCAAACGTGTTTCCGTTCTGATCAGAGTGAGCATAGGGTTTCTTAGGGCTCCAAACATGCTTAAGTTCTTTTTCCCCAGTAGCATTCGTAAATTCGTCCATATAGTAAACGTAGTAACCGTCATAACCAACAATAAGGATAACAGGTACGTAGCTATTGATTACACCTTGACCGGCCGAATTATCAAAAACATCAAAGTTCAAGTAGAGTGAATTGAAGAACGTTTGCACTGCCTCTTCTTTATTGATTCTAAGTCGTTTTTGAAACTCATACTGAGATTCAGCGCCTTGTGAACCATTGATAATAAGGGCTTTGGCTGCGTCCTGGGTTGCAGTATCCATGGCATGGTTATAACGCGTCTCAAGAATTACATTCTGCCGATTATGCGTTACATTGATATTATTAATAATGAAATAAGGAAGTAAAATGAGAACGAACACTAGCGTGAGATTAGTTGTAATCTTCATTGAGGACCATTCCTCCATAAGGGATGACAATCTTTTCATTCGGAGTATTGATGGTCCCAGTAAGGACATCGTTAATGAGGGTTCCTGATGTACGGTTCGTGTTCTTAACCACTACGGAGAAAAAATCTCCCGTCGCTAACTTATAAACACGAGTCGGACTTTCAGTATTCTCGGTCGAGTTCCTTGGAAAAAGCTTGTCATTAATCTGAGCATTATAAAAGGATTCGTAATTGACATTAAATCCACCCAAATAAACCCCTGCATCATTATATATTGGGTCGTAACGCTTATGGCGATGTTCCATTTGGATGTCGTATGTATTTGTGGTTAGTGCCATTTGATCAACAAATTCATTATACATCGTTGGAGTAATGTAACCTTTATCTCTAACAGAATCTACAAACTGAGTCACAGAATTCAAGACCACAATTTCAGAGATGTCGTCCTGCTTATTTAACCCAGATGAAATCGGCCATAAAAAGATAAGTACGAGGGCCACTACAACCATAAAGACTTTTAAAAAGGGATTACCCATCCTCTACATCCTTTCTCTAATTAAATCTTAATAATATCAGGTCGCCCTTTGTATCTCGAACGTATGTAGGAGTATAGTTTTTATTTACATTAATTCCTGAAACATTAACCTCCGTTGGATCCAATGTTTTGTAGTAAGTAACACCATCTACTATGATATCAACGCCGATGTCTTTAATTTTAAATATGGATTGTCTAACTTCGGCACCAGAAACCTTATAAGAGGTAGGTATTTTCAAAGTTGAAGTAATACTTTTGTCAGACTGGGACGTCATTTTGTAAGTCATATCATTCGTATCGGAAACAGTTTTAAAGAAAAACAGAAATATTGTTAGAGCAGTAATGAACATAAGTGCTGCAACGCTCATATACAAAGCAGATCTTGTATTCTCACCTAATCCCATAATAATCACCCTTAATTACTTGAAAGGGGACGACTTGAGTAAGTCTATCCCCAGTCAGTGATTTAATTAGTTTTGTGTAAAAATGATACCGCGAATAACGTTACTGTTGTCTTTGATCAGTTGAGCTTTGAATTTTCCGGATGGATTAACGTAATCATTGTTTGCTTCATCCATAGCTTTAGCAAGAGTTCCTGCTGGCGTACCTGTACCAATCGAACCGTAACCCTGACCACCTACTGGCACAGTTGTGTTCACTGTTTTGAAGTACCAAGAGCCAGTTGGATTTTTACCAGTGATTACTTGGATACCGAATTCACCTTTGTCTTGGAACTTTCTAAGTGCATTGATTGCTTGGCTACCAGAAACCGTGGTCCCATCATAGACAGTGTATGCTGTTTGAGAAAGCTCTGTTTGGATATCTGCGAAACTTGTTTGTGCAGTTTTGGTGGCGTCTTGAGCAGAAATAAACAAAATTACAGCTGTAGTGATCAGTGCGATTGCCAGGAAAAGTCCCGCAGCCATTTTTAAAGCGCTTTGTGCATTACCCATTTTTAATAATCCCCTTTAAATTATAATTTTTGCATAAGTTCGTAATACGTAGACATCTGTGTAAAAGCCATAAAGACAAATGGAAACACGAGATACAAAAAGATGATCATGTACATTGGAGTGAAACCGATCATGCGACCCCAGCCTGCTTTTGCATTGATCATTTCCTCGTAATCCTGTTTTCTTTGTTCGAAATAGTAATTACGTTCAGTTTCAAGATCATCAAAAGCTTGTTTGACTGGAATTTTTTCTACAGCTAACTGAAGTTTTTCAATGGTTCTCACGAGTGGAGCAAATGGCGCATCGATCATCAGTTGCTCAAGAGCAAGTTCAGCACCACTCTCATAGTTCATAAGGCACTTATGTAGTGGAGCCTTGAAAATTGAAGCGAATCTTTCCATCCATTCAAGAATGACCTCAACCGATACTCGATCGATTTCACTGAGCATCGCAATGATGGTATGAAATTGGTCCACTTCATTTTGCATATCCATTGCTCTCATTCTCTTCTGGAAGAGAAGTACCCAATAGGGTAATTGATAACCCACCCAACCCATTAATAAGCATATAAGGATTTCCCACCACTTCATGTATTCGGAATTAATCCGATCCATTTTTGCTAGGATCCTTTCTGTTGAAGCATTGAGTAGAGTATCGTTTGTTGCAACTTCGGGGTCTTGCTTAATCATCTGAACTACACGATCCTGCAGATTATTGTCTTTCACCTCCTTCATATGTTTAATGATAGTACTATCAAAATCAGTGATGGATTTTGCCTCACGCAACTCCTCTTCGGACATTCGACCAAACATAGAATTGTTTTGCGTGGGTGACTCCAGCACATCTTTGATTGCGATGTGATGCATTAATACGAATGAGAACACCAGGCCAATAGAAAGAATGATCGTCAGAACAAAACGATGAAGGTAATGCCACTCCATGGGATAACCCGCATTAGCATCCTTAATTAACTTACTTATTTTGAAATGCTGTGCTGTTCTTTTGGCTGGTTCAAGACGGTCTACTATCCATGAAACAATTTTTGATTTCAAAAGAAGTTTTTCCCAAGAACGTTTTTTTGTTTTCGCTACATAGGTCCCTTCTTGTTGATCCTGCATTTTTTTTAAGAGGATATATGATAACAAAACAGATGCAAATACAACTATTTTCGTTATGAATCCTAACTTGCTAGAATAGAAAGCCTCCATCGCAGGAAATTGCTGACTTGCCCAAAGTTCTATTGGTTTTGTGAAGATAATAGGTGTAACTGCAATGACGGTAAGACCTTTGAACAAGTAATTCAATCGAGTTCTCTTTAGAATTTCAAGGTTAACCTCACTGGCTAACTTATTGAGATTACTGAGATATAGAGATCCATCCTTGATTGTTTTATCACCGAATTCTTTTATTAGAAAGGACATGCCTGCAAATGCCTTCAAGAAACGGTTTGGAGCTTGCTCATAGTATACGGTTAGGCTCTCTTCTGGATTTACAGAGACTAAGACCTCATGAATTTTTTTAGCGTGTAGTGCAGCTTCATACGATGAAGATTCTGATGCTTGACGAAGAGCCTCTTCTACACTGCCATGCTGATGATAGTGATGTCGTACATCTTTGAAGAGTTGATCTCGTAATTGAATTAACAATCGATCATCCACTTTATGTACGAAGGTATCGATTAACATGCCATTCACTACGATAGCTGCAAGGAACAGCATGAAGATGAATGTGAAATCATGATTCATTAATAACAAAACTAGAACGACAGCAGCAATTGTTCCAAGTGTGTAAAAAACAATTCTCATGGTTTCTCTTCGCATCGTGAATTCATCATACGAATGGATGGCTTGCAATCTCTTTCGAATCTTTTGGATATAATTTCGCAAGAATGGTACTTTATTGTACGCGATGTACGAATCTTGCATAAATCGATGAATCATCTGTTTACGATTTGATTTCTTATTCCCGGTGAGCATCTCATAGCTCTTATAATGTTCCTGGGAACCATCGCGCTCGGATCTTCTTGAAATGATCTTCATTACGATATAGAGTACGATGCTTAGGACCACTGAGGTTAAAAGAATACTGACTGCAATAGCCTTCAAATCCATCCTTCTTACCCCCAGTTTTCCTGCATAAATTGTTTAAAGCCTGCTTGATCAACTTCCGTAAGATTTTCAAGCATTTCTTTGACATTGTGATCAGAGATTGGATGAACTGCAACATAACCACCATCACGATATTCAATAATATTTCGTTCATCGAATACTTTCCGATTTGTAGATCTCTTCATATACTTAATGAATGTTTCCATGAATGTAATTTTTCTCTCTTCCGAATCACTCATAGTCCGGATATCGAATGGAATATCTTCATCATCATGAAGTGGTGTACATTCTGTGATTCTCTCAATAAATCGATGTCCGTTACGCTTACGAACTAAATGAATATCGAAATTTAGGACATTCACAACTTGTTCTTCAGCTATTTTCTCATCACTGAAAACATTCATTTTGAGCAATGAATTTCGGAGGTAATGAACGAGCTTTTTAAATGTTCTCGCATGGTGTGTAAAAAACATATCTGCTTGCTGCGCCATTTGAATCATATAAGGTACCGCAGCATCTGTTGCTACTTCTCCCAAAATAAATGCTGTTCCGTCTGTTTTCTTTTGAATATCCAAACCTTGTTGTCCTGTAATAGAGTCGGTTTCTCTAAAAGTGAGGATATTTCGATTGCCGAAAATCTTCCTCAAATGAAGCTCAAATGCCATCTCGTGGACACGAATTGCATGAGTTTTATACATTTCAAGAACCATAGCCATAAGTAACGTTGTTTTACCAGAACCTTGTGACCCGGTTACAGCTGTTACACGCCCTCCCCTAACTAGATACCTGATGAGAAGAATAACTAACATCCGATTTTTTTCTTCTTGGCTGATGAGTTGCTCGAGTGATGCTTTTTGTGTATCAAACTTACGATTGAAAAATGCCCAAGACTCAGAGAAACCAGGACGGACAACAACGATCCGTGAACCGTCTTTCATTTCATTTACTTTGTAACCATTCGATTCTGAGAGTTGTCCTGGATTATTGTAACGATAGATATTTTGGCAGACACGTTTAAGTTCAGCTTCAGATCCGAAACTCAAAAACGACATATGGATCGGTTTACCTTTATACAAAATCCAAACACTGTCATGACTATAGGGTGTGGGTTTCTTATTAACACGATCCGCAAAGAAAGCCATATCATCGAAAGGTTCAATCTGATCAATGGGTACACCAGAAACCCCACCCGACACGCCATCAATCTTCATGTCTCTTATTTCATCAATTACTGAGAAACCTTTATATTGCTGATAGATTCTTTGGACAATAATCATGAGCTTATCCTCAAAAGAAAGTCCCTTGGATTCCTTACGATAAACCTCTTCAATTTCTTGAGGTGTAATAACGTAATATTCGTCTTCTACTTCTTCTTCAGGATTCTTCAGCTCATCTAACTTGTATCTATCAATGATCTGACCTAAAGCATTTACCCCATGTTTTTGTTTGTTTTGAAACAACATAATTTCAAACTTATCTTGTAGGGAGAGAGTTTTCTTATTATCAAACGGAATAATACGATTGATATTTTCATCATTTAAGTCATATGTTTTCAAGAGAAGATCAAAAATCGTATTTTTGACATAGTTTTTATCACGAATATCTCCATCTGTGCATCCCTTTAATGATTTTTGCAACATCAAACGCTGATTCATCCGTCGATCAAATTCTTCTTCAGTTAACCCCAAATGCTCCATGTTACTTGTTGTCAGATCATTAATGGCTGTTTTTACATATTCGGTAATTCCAGCTAAAGTGTACTTCTGATCTATCTCACGAGGGTCGCGTTTGGGTTGACGTTTTTCAGTCATTTTAAAATAGACGTAAACACCAACAAGAAATAGCATTACTAGAATTAATCCAAGATTCACAAGATGACTAATACTCATACCTTAAGCCCCCTGCTCACTATATATCTTTGTATCAACTCCAGCGGCTTCAAATATCCCTTTAGCCAGTTTTCGAACTTCACTCAGAAAGAAGTGATTTTCATGTTGGATTCCGATATTTTTATTTCGAAAGAAAAATTGAACTACTGACTTATCATTGAGAGCATCCATGTAACCTGTGCAGTGAGGAACGGTATATATAGGTGCTTTTGGTTTATACATTCGTTTAATGTTGGAAACAGAATATTTGGAATGACGATCATATTGACCAAGAACAATTACAACTTTTTTCTCTTTGAGGAACTCTGGTTCATCAGTGAAGAACTCATCTAAGACCGCTTTATTTTGGTTGAGATTAACTACGATTACATCTGAGGTCGTCAGGACCGAATTCGTTAACTTGTTTCGCATCCCACTACTCACATCAATCAGAGTGAGATTATAGTAATTCTTTGCCGCATCGAAAATACTTCCGATTACTTCATGAATCATGGAGAACATTTCTTCATTAGGTTTCACTGTTCCACGCAGTAGTTCTAAACGATCCCGCAGAACGGTGTCGGTGTAGTCTTTTACGATCTTTGGAGCCAAGCGATTACTGCGAGCTAGTCTCTCTAAGGCGTCGATGCCTAAGCTCGAATACTCTGAACTATCAAGATCCTTTTCGTTCAGAAAAGTAGATTCCAAAGATGACATACTCCAATGTGTGTGACTCACAAGCGTTTTCGTTAAATACTCCATCCCAATGAGTGTGGCCACAGCAATCAAATTGGATGAGTTTCCAGACTGACCATGACGGTTACTCCAAAATGCTACTTGCCCCATGCAAAGGACCTCCTCGTAAGTTCTTTCATAGAACTTTTTATTAAATTCGTTTCAAGTTCCGAAATTTCCGCCGTTAATTTCTTAATAATCCCTTTATAGTTCTTTGAGAGACGTCGAATGTTTATTTTTCCTTGGTGTTGGTTATTTATTTTTGTTACATAATCAATTTCATCATGTAGTAATTCAAATGGCTCTTCAGACCAACTGATAGGGAGGTCTGTCAGAATTGTCTCGAGGTAATCCTCGGCAATATTGCCTTCTACATGATTAACCGAGATTTTAGTAACATCTGTTTTTGGACTTTTACCGTCAGAATGTTCTTTTCCGAATAAAACCTTTACTAAATCAACTGTTTTATCTATGCTCATTTTTTCTGGCGTAGCGGCAATATATTTGGTATGAAACGAATTGAACTCCTCTTTGTTCAAAAATGAAATATCACTGCAGTGAACAATGAGTTGCTCATAATCATTTTTTGCAACTAAGGTTTCGATTTCATCAAAAGTTTCGTAGCCAACTGCTACGTCAAACCCATCAAACTCTACTACTTTCATTTGCGATGTCGTCATTAGTGTTGGTGTGTTGTTCTGTATGTACTTTTCTGTTGTGCCATCAACTAAAAGTACTTTCCTCCCAGAAATTGAAATGACTTTACCTACATATTGAAGCAAATCACTTATATCTGCTGATCCAAGAAATAATGATCTTTTCATGCTGCCCCTCCGTTCTATTTCACTAATGGCTGCCCAAAAACGTCTTTCTGTTTTTCTTCGCTTGTAGAAGTATCCAGTCCGGACTCTATCGGCTGAACAATTTCCTCTTTACTTGCTTCCGTAGATTGAGTTGTTGGAGATGAATCTATTGAACTACCTGGTGTTGTACTCGGTTCTGTACTTGTATCGGGTATAGGAGCCCCCTGTGTTCCGGTTACTGCTTCGTTATTTTGCTGATTCGTAATTTGGTTGTTAGCAACCTCTTGTTGTAAGATCACACTTCCATTTTGGATTTTCATTTTATCTGCTTCATCCATTTGAGAGAGATTGTTTTCTAGTACTTGTCTTACATTTCTTTTTAATTGTTCTTTTGCGAATGTCAGAACATTCGGATCGGATTGAATAAGGTCAATTACTTTCAGGTTAGCTGGATAGTTTGGAATTGCTTTTTCTTGCATATATGGATCAGAATAAGTAACGGCATATAGTTTGGCACCGTTAAGGTATGCATCAACGATCGCACTAGTCATTACTAACAATTCAGCTTCATTAATTTTGTACCAAACAGTTGTGCCGGAAAGATCCTCAACTTTTTTCTTTGATAGAACGATAAAATCTTCACCTGTCGGGAAGGTTAACCGTACGTCTACAAATTGGCCTTTTTTCAGTTTAGTTGGAAGTAACATCACATTGTACTCTTGTATCCGTTGATCACGAGGGGTTGGACCGTTATCAAATACCATTGAATTGATTACGGGTGTATTCTCACCTACCTCAATTTTAACGATCTTTCCATATAGATCATCTGGTGTCTGTACCATGTTAGTTGGAGCATCTGTTTCAGGAATTTGAATAACTTTCAAATTTTCCTTCTTAAGCTTGTCCCCTTCTTTTAGCGGTTTGGATGCTACTACGACTGTTTTCATAGTTGATTGTTGGTGCTGGAGTAATGCCTCTGCTTCAACGAGTTGAGACTCATAATGCATCCTTAACACTTTTTGCTCTTTAGCTTGCTGCTTAATGAGGTAGATGGCGCCACCAGTTGATAAAACTCCCATAGATAGAGCCCCTACAACACCAGCTATAATCAAATTTTTTGTACGCTGCCTTACTTTGGACAATTACATACACCCCTTATCTTGAAATAAAGAAAATTAACAAAAACATAAGTATAATTGTTGCTAGTAAAAGAATGGATCTCTTTATCATTTTCTTCTTCTTTGTAAATCCTCGATCAAACACTAGATCAAATTGTTCATTCGTATCATCCTGAGAGTCAAAAGGATCAGAGTGAAAAGGGATTTCTAATGCATGGATTCCCTCATTATCTTTTTCGATATCGGCAATGCTTTGTTTGCTGACAAGAGGGACCATAAAGATGCATCTTTCGAGATCAACATGATTGGATGACAGAAATCTTTTGATGTTGTGCTGTTTCCACTCACTACCTGATGCAACTACAACTTGGGTACTTGCCCGGTGAAATTCAGATATGTGTTCAGTGGTTTCATAAGTCCCCATATCTAGAACAATATGTGTATGTTCTGAATTCAGATGGTCAGCCATTTCAAATTCATCTGCTGATTTTACGTAAGTTACGCCTTCAATTATGAATTCATCATTAAGACGGGTGTCTACGTTTTTACCTTCGTAGGCTTTCTCGATATAAACAAGTTCGTTATTTCCGCTCAGTTCTAATAACTTAACTGAATATCCATGACTTGCCAGATAATTTGCGATCAATATAGAAGAGTGGGTTGTTCCTACGCCTTTTTCGATACCGACTACCGAGATGACTGATTTACCGACAATTCGGTCTCTGACTACGATCTTCTGCTTCAGATCAGGTAGCGTCCAAAAATCGGATTCTTCTAATTCTTCTTCCATGATGTCGGGTAAGATTGTTTTGTTTGTTTGCTTGTTACTCTTCACCAGATGTTCTTCATCTTCATCCATTTCTTTAGAAGAAGAATTTATTTCATTTGATGTATTGGTACTAACCTCACCTTCCTTCACATTTTGTTTATCCTGTCGTCTGTGGGCCTTATCTTTGTTATGTCCCTCAATATTAATGGTTATAGATTGAGCACCATTTACAAATCTTCTCCACGGTATTCCTTGATCATAATTCCGATACTTTTTAACTTCACTATAAGGTAAAGGGTGGTCTATACATTTAATTAACTGTTTAATATTCAAGGGTTCAGATTTTTGTGATTTCAAAAATATATTGTAAATCCCCATGGATACTAGTTCAGCAAGTAAAGGATGACCTTGTTTTTCATCCGATAAAAAAATTATCGAGCTTTTACTGAAATCTTCTCGAATTCTATCAATTACATCTGCGAGGAACTCGTGCCTTTTATCAGATTGCTTTACAGCGAGAGAGCTTGAGATAATGACTGCATCTAAAGTGGTTGAAGGGTCTTCTTTGATTAGATGAAGCCTCTCCACAAGATGATCAACTACAACGCACACTTCTAATACATGAATGTTTTCATTTTCAAAATGTTTTTTTAAAGCCTCTGCAAAAGCAGGATTAGGAATGGCAATAATAATTTTTTTCTTATTGAGTTGCTCAAAATCAGGTGCCATTCATTGCATCTCCCCTTTGTTGACTCCAAATAATAGTTCCAAGAACCTTCTCTATCTTCTTTATCTCGTCAGGTGTGGGTGGCTTAAGTCATTTTCCAATCTACTGACTCTCACTTGAAATGATCCTATGCAGTTTGCAAGATCTTTTTGAGTCATATCTTGTCTTGTTCTATGGATACGCATCAGTTCCCCAGGTGTATAATCCAATCACTGTCACCCCTTTCCTTCAGGGTAAGAAAACAAAAAAAAGCACGCTTAATGCCTAAGGCATCGAGCGTGCTTCGCTTTTTTTGAGGACCCGTCCGGATCATATTTGGTTTATTTATACACAATATAGATTATTAACTGGTTTGTGTCAACAACTTTGATTTCAATTTTTTCACTGTACCCTCTTTACTCAAGTAAATCGTAGTACTAGTTAAGTTGTATAATCTGCATGTTGTGTAATATTTGTATAGTTAAAAATATATTATGTAATATAAAACTGAATACTATATTGTTCATTTAACACTTAAGTATTCAGTTTTGTGTGTATTACACTTGACTCTTTCTCCACTATCCACCAAAATAGAGTATAAGTATATTTATACCGAACTGGAGGATATCATGGGTATCACAGTATCTATAGGAGTACAAAAAGGCGGAGTGGGTAAAAGCTCTACTACATGCATTACGAGTTATCTTTTAGCTGAAAGAGGATTTAAAGTTTTAACTGTTGATTTTGATTCGCAGGGTAACACTACACAAATATTATCAGGAAAAGACATTTACTCTTTTGAAGATAATACAGTACTAAACGCAATTATTGATTTAGATCCTGCTAAGTACATTGTTAAAGTGAATGAGAACCTGGATTTATTGCCGGCCGACGACATCCTATCGACATTAGGCAGAGCTTTAGGAAATGTAAACAGAGTTGTTCCTACCTCTCTAAAAGAAACATTGGATATCATAAAAGACCAGTATGATTTTATCCTTATTGACCAGCCACCTAACTTAGGCGATCTTTCAGTATCTGCATTATCTGCTAGCGACTATGTGGTAGTTATGCTACAATCGGAACCTTTATGTTTTAAAGCTATCCCAAGGTACCTTCAATTGGTGGAACTTATTAAAGAAAGAATTACGCCTACATTAAAGTTAGCTGGCATTCTACCAAGTATGTCGGATTCCAGAACTCGAATTGACTCTTCAATTATTGATCAAGCTAGGGAAGATTATGAGGACTGGGTATTTGACACTGTAATTAAAAGACGTAATCGAATTAAAGAGTATTCTATTCTTGGTATCCAAAACACAACAAAAGAGGACCGAGATGCTCTTGAGCAATATCAACAATTTTTAGAGGAGTTGCTAAACCGTGTCCAAAAAGGATCAGTTTAAAAAATTGTTGGGTGACAGTGGTACTACCGGATCAGATCAAAAAAATCGTATATTGAATGATACTCTTATAAGCGGTAATAATTCTTTGCGACCTGTTTCTGATGAGAATAAACATTCAAGTGTTGATTCGGATATATCTACAATTAATCCAGCAGAGGAACAACCAAAACAAGAACAAGTAACACAACAAGAACCACAACAAGAACCACTACCAGTAGCACAACCTTTAGTAGAGCAATACCAACAACCAGTACAACAAGATCCTGCTAAAGAGTTAATTCAACAAGAAATTCAAGAGACGAAACAGAGCAATGAGCAAGCACCTGTTAGTTCTCATCCACAAGTTTCAGCTGTTAACGGGATATCAAGTATTATTTCATCTTTATCAAACACAGTTGATTTAAAAGTAGAAGAAACACATACGCGTAAAACGTATCTAATCGAAAATGAATTGTTGGCTGAATTAGATAAGTTATGTGTAGGTAAGAAAAAAGGCTACAAAACGAAAATGATTAACTCAGGTCTAAGAATTGTGCTAGAGTTAGTGAATGAAAATAAGGAATTCAAATTATAAACTTACTGAATTTCAAAATAAGAAAGAGGTACAAAGAGCAAATAAGCTCTTCGTACCTCTTTCTTATTTTATGCTACAAACAACTTAAACCGTTTAGTGATTTGAGTGAGAACCTATTTACGGTTTTGAATTTTATTCCATACATTTGTAGGTTTAGTATCATCCGAGTTGCTTCCAAATCTGTTATTAGGCTCTGAAATTTCTTCAGTAGTTGAAGCAACTTCTTCTTCAATTTGATTTTCTTGCTTTCGATTGAATACAGATCCCCCAAAGCCTCCAGAAGCGCCACCACCAAATTTGTTGGCTCCTCGTTTTTGATATGGATTAAAAGTGGATTGTTTTACAGATTCCATTACACCTGAGATATTCAGTTCGATATCTTTGTTTTTTACCTGTTTTTGTTTTTCTAACATTTCATCATATTCTATAGTCATTTCAACGACTCGGCTTGGTAAAGTCATCCCACTAAAAATAGTATAGACAACCGCGTATTCATCAAACCAGATAGGATCTCCATATTTTCCTTGAGCTGTATCATTAAACTCTGATATTACTTGTTTAATAGTCTGTTCTGTTTTGACATCTTTGAATATTGATGCACTTGATGGTCTAAGTACAAAACCACCATACATTGTTGCAGTTTCATAATCATGACCACAAGAAAAGTAGCCCAGCTGAATACTATTTCTCATTTTACTATTCAATGTATTACTTTCGTAAGGGGCTTCAATGCTAGCTTTGTGAATACTCAAGAAACCACCTGACAGTTGTACGATTTTAATAAAGTCCGAGGGATCATAAGTACTATTGTCTGATCCAAAGTTAGCAGGGATCAAGTTAGCCTCATGGATAGTACTTATAATCGCATCGTTCCCTTCATCTTTCCAAGAAATCAAAGTACTACTGTTCAGTCTATTCTCTTTTTTGGTTGTAAAGTCGTTAAATAGTTTCTTGTTATCAGTAAGAATTACACTACCAAGTGGTTTTTCTTGACCTGGACTAAATAGCTCATTTTGAAGTTCAATAAATTCTTTGATTTCTGCGAGGAGAAGAATTGCATTAGACATTTCAGTGAAATCATCAAATGGACTTGAGAGCAAAAGAGTTATAGGGACCGGAAAAAACTGTTCTTTTATTAAACTTAACACTAGTGAAATAAAGCCTGTACCAAAGCCCCCACCAGCTCCAGCGCAAATAAACAAATGATCAACATCCATGAATTTTCTTTCCATTGCTTCAATCAATTGATTACGCATCTTGTCTGCATTTGGGTTCAATTGTGGATCGAAATTCTCAACAACAAGAGAAGGTGTTCGGGCAGCACCTCTAAAATCTTCAAAATGTATGCGATCTTCGACCGGAATGTTCTTAAGATGAAGCATGTCATTTTTAGAAAAATTCACGGCAAGGCTAGGATATATTTGTTTTCCATTTGCATATGTATAACCTGCAAAAATATCTGCATCTTTGTTACCTTTCTGCCCTGCTCCAATTACACCAAATCTTAGAGAGACGTCATTGATTAGTGCATTTTCGTTCATGAATGTAAGTACTTTACTATTAGATAGACCCATTAGAATTTTCCTCCTCATATTGTTTTGCTACATATTCTGTGAATGCTTTACCGTCATCAGAAAGAAAGAACTTATGTTGCCTTTTGCTGTACTCGAATGATATTAAACCAGCGAACAAAAGAGCATCTATTGCGGCAACAACTGGATTTTTAGAATAATCCTCACTCATCATAGAGATGATGTCTTTTTTAGGGATGAGATTGTTGTCTGTAATAATGCTCAATACCGATATGTGAGCCTCACTTAATTTATCAAGAAATGCTCGATAATGCACCTCTGTATAAAGTTTTTCTGACATGCTCAGTCTTCACCTCCCTTTGATTATAAGGTCACCTTAAGGTCACCTCTAGGTTACCTTAAGTATATCTCTTTAATATTAATTTAGCAAATATATCTAAATCTAATTTTAAGAATGCTATCTTATCTAATCTTATCTAATATGAATTCTGTAATACTCTATCAGTTATAACGATTTCTCGTGTGAGACATTTTTATTAAAGCTGTTAATTTAGAGTGACCCTAGGGTGACTCTATTTTACTTAAATATAGTCATATTATCTTTATTTACATTAGGTGAGAGTATAGACGCTTTTCTACTCTTCTTAATGGTCTGTTGGAGAGTATCCACAATAGTAGTGTGATTTCTCTCATTTATTTTATAATATTTCGTTTCTAAAAAATAATACACTCAAACAATATTATGACGATTTTAATGACTACACCAATGATTGATTCAGTGATAACTTTGGTGACTGAGTCACTATTATTATCACTGAACTTATCACGATGTCTGTCATTGCGTATATCGACCACAAAAGGTCGACAAATTCGTTGTCACATAAGGTTTTTTTCTGTTAATCTCGACATACTGCTTTAAGTGACAAGAACTTAGGGTTCATAAAGGTTAGTAAATATGTATCAAATTCAAGCAAATTTATAAAGGAGTTGTCATCAAATTGGATGTTCGAACAATACATAAACTTTCTCCAACCAAGTGTAAGATAATTGAACGTCTCTTTATTTATAGAAGTCTTACCCCATATCAAGTATTTTTTCTTTTGGATCCGGATAATATTCCTTTAACCTATCCTCATTTCTCATGGGAACTACTTAACTTATCAAAAATGAGAAGCACATGGAATCAGTTGGCTCAAATGCAGAAGACCGGTATTATTCAGGTGGCAGCTAAGCTTAGTAATGATACGAAGGTTTTAACTTTATCAGAAGAAGGATTATCTATAGCTTACAGCCTTTTAGATATCCCTGAGATTGAAGGTTACCGAAATACAGGTTGGAATAATCAACACGGTTATTTTCCATATGAACTTTATCGCGCTCCAAAAGAGAGACTGCAAAAACATCATAATTTGGGTATTGATTTCAATGTTTTAATGGAACTCTTATCTTTAAAACATAATTTCACATATGATTTTATTGATAATAGATACGCCTCAGTAGAGTTCTCCTCTGTGGATGAGAATACTAAAATCGAAACTAAGAAAATTTTCAGGCCCGATGGAGAGTTTATTATTCGACCTAATGGTACTGATAAGGAATTTCACTGTTGGGTTGAGTTTGATATGGGAACGGAGAAAGGCAAACTTTTATATGAGAAGTTTTCTAAGTACAATCAATATCTGTCCTATATAAGCCAAGGGGTTGAGCGAGATTCTTTAGCCACTTCTATACCTAGTACTATTTTTTTTGTAACGACTGCACGTCAAAGTATTTGGTCTCGATGGCAGAATATTCAGCGGAATTATTTGAACACCATTGAAAACTGGAGCACATTTATAAATTTGTATGTAGGAAATATTGAATCACTTGAAAGTTTAGTGCTGTCCTTTATAAATGAAGGAGACTTGTTTAAAAATAAACTGAATTTAAACTTAAGACCGCTCCTTAATGAT
Source organism: Paenibacillus sp. BGI2013 (assembly GCF_002843485.1). Taxonomy (NCBI): domain Bacteria; kingdom Bacillati; phylum Bacillota; class Bacilli; order Caryophanales; family Paenibacillaceae; genus Paenibacillus; species Paenibacillus sp. BGI2013. Next base: position 115,252 of record NZ_PJFA01000008.1, on the reverse strand, counting down.
CAAGCTTATATTGGACAACCAAAGCCCTCCAAAAATCTCACGAATGCCTCCTCCCTTTCAAGTTTTTGTTATCTATATGGTAACGAAATGAAGATATTAGGTTGGGAGCCGTATTTTACAGTAACTCGCCTTAAAAGCAATGAACATCAGGTTTTTCTTTATGTTAAGTTCGACGAATATGAAACTGGTGGTATTTGTAAGGCAATAGATTTCGCTTCAAAATTCGAAACTATTGAATCCATGAAAAGGATTAATGCAATTGAGGTTATCCCTGTGTTACTTTACTCGGATAAAAAGCCACATTCTCTTGATTTTATTGGTTGTGATCAGAAGGTTAAATTCGATTCTATCTTTAAGAAGTATCTTTGGCATAATGTTTCTGAGAATAAGTGGTTCGATAAAAACGGGAATCATATTCAAACCCACCCCTTAAATTTATTTCTTGTTGATTAAGTTTTTGTGTATTAAAGATAAATATAGTCCAGCTGCGTCATGATTAAATCTTCAAGTTCATATACCGAACATATTTCAAAGTATACCCATCCTTTAAGTACAGTGCTGATTTACCTTAAGTACTTTTATGATGTTTCACTTACGAACCATTCAAAAATGATCTAGATTATGTCAATCAAACAATTTTCAAAACATAATACTTTAATGAATATATTACGTAATATAAATATTTAATTTTAAATCTTCAGTATTCTGAATATATTATGTAATAGTTAATTTAGTATTGTCATTAGATCGCTACTAGTCATTTAATGGATACCCAAGCTTTTAGTGCCTTTGAAAACCCCACAGTTTAATCCATCATAAACTGTGGGGCTTGCCATATAATCAGTAATTTCAAGTAACAGTAAACTGAATACTTATATTAAGTTAGAACTCAGCATGTTTATCACAAATACGTTATAGGTACCATTGAGCTAGTAATAATATAAATCTCTGCCTCAAGTATCTTAAGTATATTCAGATGTAGGAATCTGAATATAAAACTGAATATATTTATATTATTTAAGTTGGATTTTATCCGTATCCTGCTTTTTTGTGATAGAAGACTCGGTGTAGTGTCGTAAGTATATATTGCAACGTATGAGTACTCATTGATGATATATAATCATCTAATGAATTGTAGTGTTTCATTTCAAATGTAATACTAACTGAATACTTAAATATTGCGTAATATACAAGGTAATAGATGATGTAATTTATAATTTTAAAGAAATGCTGATCTTTACTGATACAATGATTCTTCACAGTAAATATTTAATACATTACTGAATATATTATGTAATATAATTGTATTCTTATAAGACTCCTAAAAATCCGACTAAAGGATATATACTCTCGGTGGCTGTTCGAATTCTCTTATACAATTTTATCGTATACTAAAAATACATGTTCTGCCGTAACTAAACCCCCATGGTTTAATCTACCATAGGCGGTGAGGATGACTATATAATCAATAACACTGAATTAAGTCGTATATAGTAAGGAAGACTGCAGATTGTATGTTACTACTATGCTATTTATCCCCGCAGAGAAGTTAATCGGGTAAATTTCTGCTTTAAGTATATGGTTAATATTCATATGTGGCTTCCTGAATATAAAACTGAATATATTCATATTATTTGAACATCAAATACATATCCCTCTTTAACGTATGGTAATCAAGACTTATTTGGTTTTAGGCATTCAGTACTTAATGATTTGTTGTAAAAGTATTCAGTAAACTCAATATTCACATGAATATATTCAAGTTCAGTAATCTGATTATCAGTATATACGACCAGCATAAATACTTATAGATGACTTATAATCATCCCTTGAATTTGTAGTGCTACATTTTCAATGTTGTGTAATCTAAATACTTAACTGTTAAGTCATATACAACGTAATATATGATTTAACTTCAAAGAGTCTTTAATCTATCTTACACAATGACTTCTCATAGGATTTTATAATACTTAACTTAATATATTATGTAATATTAACAGTAAGTGGCCAAATTATACCTATAGGCCACAAAAAAAGAAATGTATACTTACTACTTGGCATTTTGAATTCACTTGTACTGCATAACGGTAAACTTAACATACATAGAGTATGGCGACTAAAACTCCTTTTGGCTTCATTCACATAAACGATGAGGTTGACGGTATAATCATTCCAAGTAACATGAAACCGAATACGTTTGTAACAAGCAAGAGATTAGTTGATTCATACAATTATGCAGTTTTTACCCGCAGAGAGTTAATTGAGCTAACATATATGTCTATACAGTATAAGTTCAAGTTTAGAAACCTGAATATATAACTGAATATATTCATATTATTTGAACATCAAATACATATTCTTTAACGCATGGAAATCAAGACTTATTTGGTTTTAGGCTTTCAGTACTTAATGATTTGTTGTAAAAGTATTGAGTAAACTGCAGTATATACGAGCCAATATAAATACTTATGGATGAATAATAATCATTCATTGCATTGTAGTGCTAGATTTCCAATGTAACAAAAATGAATACTTAAATATTACGTTATATATTACGTAATAGATGATGTAACTTCAAAGAGAGTCACTAATCTATCTGATACAATGTCTCTTCTTAGTGACTGTTTAATATGTAACTGAATATATTATGTAATATTAATAGTAAGTATTTAACACAAAATAGAAGTATGCACTTCTATGGCCATTAGAATCCTCCTGTGCAGCGTAATGAAGCACTTAACATACATAAAGTGTGGTAACTAAAAACTTACTGTTTATGCATAAACTCAGGAATGACGAGATAATCATCAGTTCCAAGTAACAGTAAACTGATTACGTTTGTGATAAGCAAAAGAGTAGCTGCTTCATACAATTATACTGTTGCCACCCACAGAGAGTTATTCGTATTAACTTTTATCTCTATTACGATGTATATTCACGTTTAGAAGCCTGAATATATAACTGAATATATTCATATTAATTGAATATCAAATACATTTCTTCTTTAACGTGTAGAAATCGAGACATAATTACTTTCAATACTAAATGAATTGTTGTAAAAGTATTCAGTAAACTCAATATTCACATGAATATATTCAAGTTCAGTAATCTGATTATGCAGTAAATACGAGTCAGCTTAAATCTTATTGATGACTTTTAATCATACATTGCATTGTAGTGCTAGATTTCAATGTAGCAAAACTGAATACTTAACTATTACGTAATATACAACGTAATAAATGATGTAACTTTAATGAGTTACTAATCAAACTAATACAACGACTCTTCATAGTAACTGTTTAATACTAAACTGAATATATTATGTAACACTAATAGTAAATATTTAAATAAGACTTACAAGCCACTAAATAGAAGTATTCACTACTATGGCCATTAGAATTCTCCTGTACAGCATAACGAAACACTTAACATACATAAAGTGTGGTAACTAAAACCTTACTGTTTAAGCATAAACTCAGGAATGACGCGATAATCATCAGTTCCAAATAAAAGTAAACTGATTACGTTTGTGATAAGTAAGAGATTAGTAGATTCATATAATTATGGAGTTTGTACCCGTAGAGAATTAATTGAGTTAACAAATATGTCTATACAGTATATATTCATGTTTAGAAACCTGAATATATAACTGAATATATAACAGAATATATTCATATTAATTGAAGATCAAATATATATTCTTCTTTAACGTATGGAAGACAGGACTTATTTGGTTTTAGGCTTTCAGTATTTAATGATTTGTTGTAAATTATTCACCAAACTGAATATTCACATGAATATATTCAAGTTCAGTAATCTTAATATGCAGTATATACGACCAGCATAAATACTTTTAGATGACTTATAATCATCCCTTGAATTGTAGTGCTACATTTTCAATGTTATGTAATCTAAATACTTAACTTTTAAGTAATATAAAACGTAATATATGATTTAACTTTAAAGAGTCTCTAATCTATCTTACACAATGACTTTTCATAGTGATTGTTTAATACTTAACTTAATATATTATGTAATATTAACAGTAAGTGGCCAAATTATACCTACACACCACAAAAAAAGAAATATGTACTTACTACTAGGCATTTTGAATTCACCTGTACTGCATAACGGTAAACTTAACATACATAGAGTATGGTGACTAAAACTCCATTGGCTTCATTCACATAAACGAAGAGGTTGACGGTATAATCATTCCAAGTAACATAAAATCGAATACGTTTGTAACAAGCAAGTGATTAGTTGATTCATACAATTATGCAGTTTTTACCCGCAGAGAGTTAATTGAGCAAACATATATGTCTATACAGTATATATTCATGTTTAGAAACCTGAATATATAACTGAATATATTCATATTAATTGAAGATCAAATATATATTCTTTTTTTACGTATGGAAATCAGGACTTATTTGGTTTTAGGCATTCAGTACTTAATGATTTGTTGTAAAAGTATTAGTAAACTCAATATTCACATGAATATATTCATGTTCAGTAATTTGATTATGCAGTATATACGAGCCAGCATAAATCTTATGAATGACTTATAATCATCTATTGAATTGTAGTTCTATGATTTCCAATGTAGCAAAACTGAATATTTAACTGTTACGTAATATACAACGTAATAAATGATGTAACTTTACTGCGAAACTAATCTACCTAATACAACGACTCTTTATAGAGAATGTTTAACACTAAACTGAAACGTCTGTAATAAGCAAGAGATTAGCTGCTTCATACAATTATGTTTTTAGTACCCGCAGAAAGTTCTCATGTTAACGGCTTTCGAATACCGTGAATATTCAGATTTAAATAACTGAATATATTACTGAACATATTCAAGCTTAGTAATTTGAATAATCATATACACTGGCCAGTACAAATATTTATGGATGTCGTATAGTTCTACATTTCCAATGTAGCGTCAGCTGAACAAGTATCTATTCCATCATATACAATGTAATAGATACTGTAACTTCAAAGAGTCACTAATCTAACTGATACAATGTCTCTTTTTAGTTACTGTTTAATATGTAACTGAATATATTATGTAATATTAATAGTAAGTATTTAACACAAAATAGAAGTATTCACTTCTATGGCCATTAAAATTCTCATGTGAAGCGTAACGAAGCACTTAACATACATAAAGTGTGGTAACTAAAACCTTTCTGTTTAAGCATAAACTCAGGGATGACGAGATAATCATCAGTTCCAAGTAACAGTAAACTGAATACGTTTGTGATAAGCAAAAGAGTAGCTGCTTCATACAATTATGCTGTTCCCACCCACAGAGAGTTATTCCTGTTAACGTTTATCTCTATTACGATGTATATTCACGTTTAGAATCCTGAATATATAACTGAATATATTCATATTAATTGAATCTCAAATACACATCTTCTTTAACGTATAGAAATCAAGACATAATTACTTTCAGTACTTAATGATTTGTTTTAAAAGTATTCAGTAAACTCAATATTCACATGAATATATTCAAGTTCAGTAATCAGATTATGCAGTAAATACGAGTCAACATAAATCTTAAGGATGACTTTTAATAATTCATTGCATTTTAGTGATAGATTTCCAATGCAGCAAAACTGAATATTTAACTATTACGTAATATACAACGTAATAAATGATGTAACTTTAATGAGCTACTTCTCAAACTGATACTACGACTCTTCATAGTAATACTAAACTGAATATATTATGTAACACTAATAATAAATATTCAAATAAGACCTACATGCCACGAAATAGAACTATGCACTTCTATAGCCATTAGAATTCTCATGTACAGCGTAACGGAAACACTTAACATATATAAAGTGTGGTATCTAAAATCTTACTGTTTAAGCATAAACTCAGGAATGGAATGCCGAGATAATCATCAGTTCCAAATAAAAGTAAACTGATTACGTTTGTGATAAGCAAAAGAGTAACTGCTACATACAATTATGCTGTTGCCACCCACAGAGAGTTATCGTGTTAACGTTTATCTCTATTACGATGTATATTCACGCTTAGAAGCCTGAATATATAACTGAATATATTCAGATTAATTGAATATCAAATAGATAACTTCTTTAACGTATAGAAATCAAGTCATAATTACTTTTAGTACTTAATGATTTGTTGTAAAAGTATTCAGTAAACTCAATATTCTCATGAATATATTCAAGTTCAGTAATCTGATTATGCAGTATATACGAGCTAGCATAAATACACTGATGGATGACTTATAATCATTCATTGCATTGAAATACTAGATTTCGAATGTAGCAAAACTGAATACTTAAATATTACGTAATATACAACGTAATAAATGATGTAACTTTAATGAGCTACTAATCAAACTGATACAACGACTCTACATAGTGACTATTTAGTACTAAACTGAATATATTATGTAATACTAATAGTAGGTATCAAATAAGATCTACAAGCCACGAAATAGAAGTATGCACTTCTACGGCCATTCAGGAAATACGAGATAATCACCAGTTCCAAGTGAAAGTAAACTGATTACGTTCGTGAAGCAGAGAGTTAATCGTGTTAGCATATTTTTATTACGATGTATTTTTACGTTTATAGAACTGAATATATAACTGAATATATTCAAATTAATTAAACAACAAATACATATCTTTATTACCGCATAGAAATCTAGACATAATTGCTTTTAGTACTTAATGATTTGTTGTAAAAGTATTCAGTAAACTCAATATTCTTATAAATATATTCAAGTTCAGTAATTTGATTATGCAGTATATACGAGCCAGCACGTATAGATGACTTATAGTCATTCATTGTATTGTAGTGTTAGATTTCTAGTGTGAGAAACTGAATACTTATTTATTACGTAATAGACAACGTAACAGTTTGTGTAATTTCAATGAGAATGAAACCTTATAGATTAAATGATTCTTCATTATTGATTGTTCAATACGTTACTGAATATATTATGTTGTTAAACTATCATTTTGTATTCTCCTGAGATGACTTCATGCCATCCATTGGATATGTATTCTCTCGGTAGTCTATTAAATACGCCTGTTGTAAACTGAACACGCATAAAGTGTGGTATAAAACTGCTCAGCTTAGTTCACCATTAACTGAGGGGCTGACTGTATAATCAATAGTTCGAAGTAATATTAAACTGAATACGTTTATATCAAGTAAGAATGTAACTTGTTCACACAGTTAAGTTGTTGAGACCAACAGAATAGTTAAACGAGTTAACACTACTTCTAGGATATGTATGTATTGACGGGTGAAAATCAGACACATGTTACATTAATACAGCGTATTACTTAATTCACTAAATATTATGTCTGAGTTTCAGAGATGTTCAGTAAACTAAATACTTTATTGAACTATATTATGTTCAGTTCATATGAGGTTTATACTTCGAACTAAAAGCTCCCTACTAATAGTATTAGCACATTAAGGATTTGCTATACACGATCTTTTGTATTTCATAAAATTATTCAGTTGTTTCAGTAGTATTAAAGTATTAGAACTCAAATTTTCGAGAAATATGAACATTTACCCGTTACAATTGAGTTGAAGATTAAGAGTAGGAATTAAACAAATAACCGAATCGATAATGTAATTCGGGTGCACTTAAATCTACTACCTACGAGTTTGGGCAATCTCAAGGTGAGATTATGAATCCTATACAATAACTACGAAAAACTCAGTAGTATCAAGGGTTTAGCTTGTCCATTTTTTGAAAAGGGAAAGAATAAACTATAAGAATGGTATAGATTTAAACATGAATGAATGTTATAAAATGCGATAACGTATCAATTCTTCACTTAATAATTATCAGTTAATAATAAACTCTTTATTCCGAGTTTCGATCGTTAGTAAATCCAGTGCTATCAAGGATTTGAGAGCTACTTCAGATCAAGAAGGGAAAGAATAAAACAGAAAAATCGGTAAATAATTATATGATAGGATCTCCAGATATACGATAACGTATCATTTCGTTATGTATGACAGTTCATTATCTGTTTATTCTATGTATCACGTAAGTAGCATATTCAGAGTATAAATGATCAATGAAATGAAATATCTGTTACCACCTTAAATATACATAGCTATTCATCATAAAAGTATCGATACATTGAAGAAAATGCTTTTAGTCTTCAGGGAAATTTAAACAGTTTGAACTCCGATTACTTATACAACGGTCAAAAATGGAGAAGGCGTTGGGAAGCGGTACCGATCGAATGAATTTCTCGTAGCCATCAGTTAAGAGTTTAGGCTCGTACTAACATCCTCAATCTTCATGAAATGAATTTATGCACACCTCTATATGAATGTCTAAAGTATTTCTGTATCTATTCCCACAGAATGAACAAATTTCGCTTGTTGGACCCATTGCCCCAATTAAACAAGTTGTTTCCCATACCATTTTATTTTCTCAACAGTCATCACGAGTAGACCTCTCTTATGTATGATTTTTAACCAGCATTATGATATTTAGTGTCTCTATCTATTCTTATACGTTTTTATTGCTCTGTCTTGAAGGTGGTGCAATTTCGTCGGCAGAATGCCGTGTGATGTTTTTTGCTGATTGGTTGAAGTATTATTGATAATTTTCCGTACTTTCCTATTTGAGTTCAGTAAGTTTGCATTGTGTAACAAATTTCTCCTTACTAAATTCCTTACTTTTCTCTTGTACATGAACAACAGTCAAAATCAATAAGAGCTGGACATTTCTTAGTTGTGCGATTAATAGAAGTATTAAGTTTAAATAATATGTTAATATTACTGAACAATAATACTTACTATTTTAAGCTGTAGACGATATTCTATAGAGCAAAGTGATTTAAGTATTAAGTTTTATGTTCAGTAATATATTATTATTCATTAACCATAAGATGAATTTATTCTTGCTCCGGGAAAATAATAATGCATTTAAATGTTTAGCATTCGCTTCCTTATCTCATAAAGATAATTTAATGAACCCGATTAATATACGGGAATTTGAACTCGATAAAATAGTACATAATTGAACAATTAAATATTACATAATATATTCAGTAATATAAGTATTCTATTTAACCTTTGATAAGCAGAATAAGCAGAACCCATTTTTGGGGGAAGGGTGTTGGGAGTAAGATTCTGTTCATCTCTTCACTTAGAAATGAATAGTTATATCTATTAATTATTTGACCTTCCTGATTCAAGACCTTTTCCAACATCCAGTGTTGAGAAACACATTAAATAATGTTATCTTTATGAGAATCAAATAATCCATATGCGAAGTACGCATCTACCCAATCTTGGGCAAGGTGCGTTTTTTTGTGTTTAACCATTCACTAGTTTCTAACTCAGTTTAGGGCTTAAGGAGTTGAATTCATGGACCCGATATTACGAGGCCCACAAGAGGTTCGAGATCAAGCAGAGCAAGACATCGAATCCATCTCTAGTCAGTCAATAATAGCAATACAAGATACGATGTATTATTTACGTGCAGAAAAGCTTATCCCAGGTATTCATATATCCATTAGGATTAAAATAGACTCTTATGATTTAGGATTTTGGAACCGAATGATTTTAGATCGAGTGAATTGTGCTAAAGAATGGTTGAGGTCTACTGATAATTACGATAGCCAAGAGTCTGATTTAAGCATATTCTCAACTATTTATAAGGAATTAACAATTCACAAAACTAATAGTACCTCTAATGATCTGTATCTTAGTATGTCACTCTATATAATCCATTCAGTTATCGCTGCGTTAGAAATAGAATCTCATGTGATGATGTACGATGGAAACAAAAAGGGGCATCAAACTGCTCAGAAATATTCTCAATTAATTGCTGAAGCTGTAGAACCTTATCAGTTGGTAATGAATAAAATTGATCAGGTTTTGTATGGGAAAATTCAAGAGAGGTAATAACATCTGAAGGAAAAAACGGAGGAAATAAATGAATCTTACTAATGTATGGGGGAGAGAAGAAAATACTCTTCACATGCCATGGAGATCATAGAAGAAATCCATGTTCTAATGGGTTAGAAATGTTAAGTACAAGAGGTATTGGCGAAGAAGGAAATATAGGGAGTTGAGGCCTGGTTCTGCTTGACTTGAGGGTCTACTTCATTTCTTAAGAATATCTATTTTGTACAATTGAGAAACACCATTCAGGTCTCTCAATTGTACTGAGTTATGTGACGGCTATTTCTATAGTTATATATGGACATGCAGAATCACAGATGTAAGTCACTTTAGCAGAGTTTCAAGTAATGTCAGATAATCGGTTTATTTAGCTGGATATTAACGTTCTTAATTTGGAAAGGGATTTATAACAATTCAGTTATTGACTGAGGTAGTTTATAGCCTCCTGTAAGTTTCTTACCCCTACCAGTTTAATATTTTCTAAATTGTAGCTAGTTTTTGCTTTGGCAACCTCTTGTTCTTGATATTTAGGATAGATAAAAATATCTACTTTTTCATTCTTTGCAGTCAGCAATTTGAGATCCAGGTTACTTATTGACTGAATATCACCACCCCTAGTTATGCCTCCTGTGCCAGCAATCTTTCTTCCTCTAGCCAAATCGACATTCGGATCGAGTTGCTGTATTAAACCCAATGCCAACATGAAACCCCCTGACTCGCCTGAATAGTTGTTGTCCAAATGGATAACGTCATCAACAGATAACCCTTTAAAGACAAATTTGTTTTTTAAATAAACTCCTAACGTTGCTTTTCCTTGGCGATCCAGTTCCTTTATAGTCACTGGAATCTCTACGTTGCTAGTATCACGATGAACGATTACGTTTACGGTATCTCCGATTTTAAAACTCTCCAGATAAAAATTAATATCTTCTGGCGAGTCAACTTCTATATAATCTATGAACAGAACTTCATCTCCAATCTTAAGATCTTGACCTGTTTTAAACTTCTCTGGATGAAAAACGACAACTGGCTTAGATATCTCTTCTGGTAAATCAATCTTTTCATGTACCATTGCAGCCTTTACGATAGTATGTTTCATATAGGGTAAAAGTTCTTTATCTAAAATAGATAAATCTCTCTCGGTAAAGTCACTATTGCTTTCAGAAGCTGAGGAATAGGACCTTGTAACAGAAGTTCTTGTATAACCCTCAGACCCGAGGAATATTTTCTCCCATACAGAATTAATTTGTGTTTTTTTTACGTAAGTCATGTAAAGATTAGTGGGATGTGCTCTAGCGCTTTCGCGAATTGCTTTTGCATCGATAATAGGGTCAACTGAAAGAATACTCCCAGGTGCTGTCCAAACCTCTGGCACCTTTAAAGGCTTAAGCAGCAACAAACCCAAAAATATGATAACAACAATCAAGGGAGCTATATAAAGAATAATCACCTTGTAATCTTTTATGTCCAAGAGAATCACCTCAGTATTGTAAACTAGCAATGGAACTAATATAACAAAATAACTATTTGATATAGAAGGAATGAGAAGAACCCGATTCTTCATGTCATTAATGATTAACTACATAATACTATAGATGATTTACGATATGCTTTATTAGATGAGTTTTTAACACGGTTAAGGAACAGTAAAAGAAGCAAATCATTTAACGGCTTCATTTCTTGTTGGTGCGTTTTCGAATATAATATATGCAATAGTGAACCGTAGAGATGGGGGAGATATATGCATATAATGGATGATTATGAACAACGCTTAAAAGATCTTCGAGCTACACTTGGAACCCTTATAGATAATTATGATATACTCCCGGATGCCTCCTATCAGATATTTAGTATCGAAGGAGAGATTAGAAGCTTTGAGCAGAGAAAAGAAAGACTAAACCTCAGATTTTCTCGGATAGACTGCCATTTATGCAAGCAACCTATTTGGAACGAAGATGAACCAGCTAAACTTGGGGACAAAGGAAGCCTCCTAATATGTCCAAGGTGTTTATGTACGATTAAGCAGGTGAAAGGTACTACTGAAATGGAACGAGATCTTGACATCAACAGCCCAGGGACTGTAAAACAAGATTGTGAAGGTCCCCTTAAAATGCTGCAATCGCAGTTTCTAATCCGAAAATCTGAAAAATTCTGGCTTATACACGAGGTAGTAGGTGAGATCTACTATCGAGCTGGCCGGCGTAAAACAAACCTACTACATTCTTGGATTGATGAATTGATTAATCGCTTAGATCAACTCCAAGAACAAAAAAAATTTATGGAAGGGATGCGAACCTTAATCCCAGATTTGCATACTCAAATCTTTAGCTTACAAGCACAAATTCAAGATTTACAAAGTAAAGTAGATCGAATCAAAGGTGGAAGATTACCCTTTCGTTGCTCTCAATGTAATGTCTGGTTGAAAGAGAATGGTATTCCAACGTTTTTTGGAAACTACACAATTTGTAATCAGTGCAAAAAGATAATATCAGAAGTAATGACTACATCTGAAGCAGAGAAGAAACATGGTCTACCTAAGGGAACCATACGCCGGGATAACTCAAGAGGATCCCTAGAGAGATATAAGAAATTAGGATTACTAAGACAATCAGGAAGCTTATGGTTGCTTCACGACATAGTTATTTTGGACAAATATAAAAGAATCGAAACAAAAGAGGAAGTGTTACCAGTTCACTCTTCTACAACAATGAGTGAAGAAGGAATACCTTCAGATCTTCTTAGAAGATCTGCTTCGATTTACAAACAACTTATGGAACGAAAACAATTGGAGAAATGAGATATACTGAATAATGAAGTTTAATTGAATACAACTCAAAGTTGATCGAGAATTAAAACGTTGTTCTATATTTTGTGAAGGTTCAGTTGATAGACTGTATGAAGGATGATACAGTAAAAGATAACATAATAAAATATATGCGAAGCACGCATCTGCCCATATTGGGTAGGTGCGTTTTCTTATTTCTAAAGAAAGGTAGAATTATATGAGTTATCTGTTAATGAATTTGCTTTATATCTCTTATCGGTTGATTAAGGTTTTATCGAGAGTTACCTTGTACGTACTTGGGTATGGATTCGTCTTCGCAGTGGTATTATTTTTAGTCATAAGTATTGCCAATGCAATGTAAGGCCCGATTGTTACAGAAATAGAACAATAGGAGATCCGATGAGTATCCTTGAAAAAGAATAATCGTATAATAACTCGTGGAGCCATTCATGTGTATGATGTCATAACTGCTGCTAAGTATTTTAAATGATGTAGAGTTTCAGTAGTTTCAACTATAATCACGGATATTAGTACCCAAGCATTACAAAAATATTATTGATTTTCTAAGAAAAAATGGACTCAGGTAGCTCTACAAAGCAATCTCATTTCAGAGATTTGTTAATAATCGTGTATCAGGCTGGTTGAATAAGCACTGAGATGAAGTGTTAATACAATTTCAGTTCATAAAAAACAACATGGGTTTAAGACAATATATTTACAGCAGTATGACCATGGCTTATAATACAAATAACTTAATAGTAGAAACGGGGAAGCACCTCGATATTGGTTAACCACCAATATTGAGGTGCTTTTTTTGTTTTTACAGTTAGAAGGGTAGGGAGATCTATTGAAGAAGAGAAGGAAAGTTAGGGAGGCAGCACAAAAAGCTACTAAAGTGGTATTAGCTTTAGCTTTACTTGCACCCCCATTAGTGGCAACCGGCGTATTTACACCCGCTGCATATGCAGCAGTAGATACTATTTCTGTTGTTTCCAACACGACATCATTAAAAGCTGTTCAATCTTCCGTAGTAAAAGTGGAAATGAACGATCAGGGTAATTACCGAATTATTTTATTACCAAACACCAACGTATTTTATGGCAGCAATGCCGGTAACGTTTCAACGTTCCTGGACTATAACGGGGAAAGAATCAATTTTAACTCGCTACCTTTAAATTACTTTAGAATTAATGACAATATTATTGAAATGTCACGTCAAAAAGATAATGTTGAATTTATCCTACGTGTGTCGATTGTTAATGCAACATCACAAGGTGGATACATGAAGGTTGAGTTAGAGGCAGTCAATCGAGGTAGTGGTAATCAAAATCTAGGTGGAACCTTTTATTGGGATACTATGGTGAACGGTAATGACGCTTCACCGTTTGAAGTGATTCAAAATGGATGGAGAAATTACAGTGGTGGGGTGCAGATCACTGCTTTTTACGCAAACACATACAACGTAGTAAACGCAGATCGAGTTTTTATGGGAGCTTATCAGAGTCCAGCAAACGCCAGCTTGACAGGCGGCAGTCCTCCTTCCTCTTATTACGTGGGTCAACAGATTACTGCAGGGGATACAGCTGCACAGTTTTGGTGGGATAAGCAGACCGTTTCAAGCGGCGGATCGAGGAAAGTCTCAACCATTGTGGGAATTGGCCCACAGAATACACCGCCCTCATTTGCTTTAAGTTCTCCAGCTGCTAACCAATCTTACTACAAAGGCCAAACACTTCAGATTGCCGGTACTACCAAAGATACGGATATTGGTGACCTACTGACTGTGAAGTGGTCTATAGATGGGGGGGCCGAAAATGTTCTTTCTACATTGACGGCCAATGGATCTAATCAACAATTTAGCAGTAATTATACACTGCCTTCAACCCTATCGGATGGCGCTCACTCCTTACAGGTGTGGGTTATGGATGATAAAGGTGGCGTTTCTACAGCAAACACAGTCAATTTTACTATAAGAAGTTTTGTTGTTCCGGGTCAGCCCGTAATCAGTTCAACTTCTACCAATGGTCTTACGGTCACCTGGGACAAAAAAGAGAACGAGTCAGCTGTGACCTATGAGTTACTCAATGTCACGACGAACCAAACGATTAATGCAGGTTCTGCTAATACAGCAACGGTTACTGGATTATCACCTAATACCAATTATGTCTTTAAAGTTAGAGCTAAAAATTCTAGTGGTTCTTACACGGATTATTCTACTCAAACTAGTAGTTATACCTATGCTAATACTCCAACTTCAGCAACTGTCACGCAGACAGGAAACTCACCAACCGTAAAATGGTCAGCGAATGGAAACCCAACTGGGACTACATACAAATATGAATTACGTGATGCAGATAGCAAAGTTGTAAAATCTGGGACAACGACAGCGACAACGCTGAATATTCCATTGGACGGAGTTGCAGATGGGAAATATAACGTGTTTGTCAGTGCGGTAAATGGAGGGGGAATTGCAACAGCATATACTGCGGCGGGCCAAATCATTAAGGATACCAAGGCACCGACTGCACCTGAAGTATCGGTTGCTCCTTCAAGTTGGACTAATACATCTGCAATAGTGACCGTAAAAAACGGAACAGATGACTTAAGTGGTGTACAGAAAAGTCAATACAAAGTCGGATCAACCGGTGAATGGGTGGATTATAAAGAGCCATTTGAAGTTTCTAAAGAAGGTCTTCAGGATATCTATGCTAGAACAATAGACAACTTTGGAAATACAAGCATTGTTTCCTCTTCAACAGCTCGTATAGACAAAACTGCTCCGGAAGCACCTATTTTCTCATTGGATCCTTCTAGCTGGACCAATAAAGATGTAAATGTGACGTTATCTCCTGGTACGGATAATCTCAGTGGTGTTCAAAAAATCCAGTATAAAATCGGTCCCGGGGGTGAATGGAAAGACTATACAAAAGGCTTTTCCATTACTACGGAAGGACGAAGTGAAATTTACGGACGTTCCATCGATAATGCTTCAAATATAAGTGTTGAAGCAGTGGTTGAAGCTAAAATCGATAAAACTGGTCCAACAGCACCGAAGTTAACATTGAGTGATTTGGAGTGGACCAACAAAAACGTGACATTCACTATTACCGATGGGGTAGATGAGGGTAGCGGAGCTGCTAAGACGCAATATCGGTTTGGAGCTACAGGAGCCTGGGTTGATTATGTAGCCGAAGAAACCATTTCAGCAGAAGGTGAAACTGAAATATTTGCAAGAACGGTGGACAACGTAGGTAATGTTGGAGCATTGTCATCAGCTCTGGCAAAGATTGATAAGACGGCTCCGTCAACTCCTCAAGTCTTATTGAGTGAATCATCCTGGACACAGGATTCGGTGACGTTCTCTATTAATGGAAGTACAGATCATAATCCAATCCATTACGAATATAAAATCAATGATACCGAGTTCGTGAAAGGAAGTACTGGAACAATTCGTGATAACGGTATTACTACTTTAACAGTAAGAGCACGTGATGCAGTCGGCAATGTAGGAGAAGAAGTTGTCAAAAAAGTATTTATTGATAACCTTGACCCGTCAATTTCAATTACTCCAAATACTACAGATTGGACGGACAGAAACATTGACGTTTCTATTAGTTACTCTGATTTACACTCAGGAGTGGATCCAAATCAACGATATTTTAAAATCACTAACAGTGCTGAAGAACCCGTAAGTTGGGATTCGGCTGATGAAAATGAAAAAATAGTTACGATTAATTCTGAAGGGACATGGTACGTGCATGCCAAAGTACAAGATAATGCAGGGAATTCATTCACTACCGTGACTTCCCCGCTCAGGCTACAAAGGTTGCCCGATGTACCTGAACATTTAAAGGTAACAAATGTCTCTGAAGGGACCGCAAAGGTTTCGTTTGATCTACCTGAAGATGTACTCACAGATGGGTATCAATTTGAAATTGAAAACACAACAACAGGTCAAACTTGGAGTCTAGACTACCCTTCAAATGAGATTTTAGATGAAGCTCTATCAGGTGGAAACAGGTATGAATACAGAGTGCGTGCCATGAATCATGTTGGACATAGTGACTTCTCAAGTACTGTTTCTACACTCACACTACCACTTGCTCCAGAAAATGTTGTAATTCAAAAGGTTGGAACTGATTATAGTCAGGCGAGTGTTTCCTTTGATCCCGTGACGAGTGCTTCTTCCTACAGAGTCATAGCGAGAGATAGGAACAATCAAATTGTTTCTGATCAAATCGTGCATGATACAAGTGCACAGTTAATAAGTGGACTTTCTGCAGGAACAGTCTATTCCGTAAGTGTAATTGCTATAAATGAATCCGGAGAAGGCTCTAGTCGAAATGCTGGTTTCTTATCTTTACCATCTGCTCCTGGTCATTTTGCAAGTGTACAAATAGAGGAAACGAAAATAACACTTGGTTGGGATACGGTTACTTCAGCAACCTATTACTCATTGAATAGAGATGATGAATCGCTATTTGAAGGACCTGAACTTACCTTCACAGATGCTGGTCTTGAATCAGGGACGTTATATCAATACGGACTAAGTGCTTCCAATGAAACAGGAACGGGCGAGACAGTTACTTTAAATGGGCTGATTACGCTACCTGGTAAAATACAAGGTTTACAAATCGTGAATCCGACTCAACATTCGCTGGGCTTAACATGGCAGGCAGTTCGAGGAGCTGACCACTATGTGATTGTTCATGAAGGTAGAGAGTATTTAACCGTCCCTAGTGAACAAACCACAGCTGTTGTCCAAGATCTTGCACCGGGAACATCGTATTCCTTTGAAGTTTTGGCAGTGAATGAGAGTGGACAAGGTTCATCTGTTTCGGCAAGCTCTATCACCGTACCTGATAAAGTACAAGAGTTAAAGTCAGATTCAATAAGTGAAACAAGTGCTACCGTTTCATGGCTTCCCGTACCTGGGGCAGATAGATATCGACTTAAGATTGGAGACCGTTCATTTGAAGTGGCGGGGACTCATCTAGAACTTACAGGGCTTTCAGGTAGTCATGTATACAGCTACACAGTCGAAGCAGGCAACAACTCTGGTTATAGTGATTCTGTGGGAGGCGAATTCTTAACCAATCCTCACTCGCCTAATCAAGTTGAAGTGACTGAGACGACTGAGACGACTATAAGCCTTCGCTGGGAGACAGTAGCAACCGCAACTTCTTATATTGTCTCTATGGATGGACAAATTGTCGGAACTCCGACCTCGGCAGAATTCGAAGTTAATGATCTTATTCCAGGCTCAAAGCATACATTTACTGTTCAGGCAGTAAATCAAACAGGTGAAAGTCAGAAGACTGCTTATGTATGGATGACTAAACCTTCATTCGTTACAAATGTTCAGTCCTCCCCAGCAACGTATAAAGCAGAAGTGAATTGGGAACCCGTAGTCGGAGCAATTGAATATATTATTGAGCACGACGACAACGTATTGTATCAAGGGACGGAGACTTCTCTCGAAATAACCGGACTTTCGGATGGAACGAATTATGAATATGTGATTCATGCTGTCAATGAGTTTGGTGTCAGTTCCAAAAATTCAAAATTTGGATTTAAGACGCTGCCACGAAAACCCGTTAACGTGAATACGGTAGACATCGAGAAAGAGTCACTAACGCTTGATCTCTCTGATACACAAGTAACAGGAGCTGACACATATGTGATTAAACGTAATGGGGTACTTATTGCGAAGATTCCTTCATCAGACATCAGATACACAGATAAAGGACTTCTTCCAGGTACAAAATACAGTTATTCGATTCACGGGGAGAACACTAGTGGAGCAGGAGAGGTTAGGACAGTTCAAGTTACGACAAAGACAGAAGTCGTAAATGAGAACTCTATTGTAGTTCATCCTGAAACGAATCAAATTAACGTGACTTGGTCTCCAGTCAAGGGAGCTGTCTCTTATCAAATTTTAAATAATGAAACGGGCGATAAATATTCAACTTCGAATTTGGAGAACATCATTCCTAGCTTAAATGCGGGTTCAATTTATTCGTTTACCATCACTTCTTTTAATATAGAAGGTATTGAATCCGAGCCTCTTACGTTTACAAGCTTAACAAAACCAACAGCACCATCTACAGCCACTATTAGTGGTATAACGGACACCTCCTTAACTATCGATTTATCCATGAGTGCTGTTCGTGGGGCTGAAGAGTATATCATTGAACGTGAAGGAAAAGAAGTTGGACGAATCTCGTTGAATGAAACTTCATTTAAGGAAGACGGATTGGAAGCTGGAGAAGAATACACCTATGTTATCAAAACTTCAAATAAGTCAGGTGAGAGTGTAACAGGATTTGCACTAACAGCAAGGACTGTTCCAGCTACATCTTCAAAATTAGCTGAAGTTCTGTCTGTATCAGATAATAGTGTATCGATCTCGTGGGATAAAATTCAGGGAGCAGAGGGGTACAAAGTTTATTTTGACTCAGAATTAATTACTATAACGACCGAATTTAGTGCATCAGTGGACAATTTAATCAGTGCACAAACGTACCATAATATTCGTGTCGTTCCATTTAACAATGCAGGCGACGCCATAGCATTCTCGGTAGAAGAATTTACGACGCTCCCAGTAATTAAAGGGTTGATCGTGAATTCAAAACCTAAAACAACGGAAGCGGAGCTTTCATGGACTCTTCCATTGAAGAATGAAATTATGGTCATTGAGTATCAGGGCGAGGAAGTTTACCGAGGACAAGAAACTAACTTCACTCTAACTGAATTAAGAGCGGGAACAAACGAAGAGGTTTCATTTATCACGGAGAACAGCCAAGGAGATCGATCAGAAGAATTTACTCATTCTCTACTTACATTACCTGCAGCTCCTCCAACTGTGAGTTACACATCTACATCGAATGGAGTATCTCTAGATTTTGCTTTAAGTAAGGTAAAAGGGGCTACAGCTTACATTGTTCAACGAGGTGGAGAGGAAATCGGCCAAGTTACAGTGACGGAGTCTGTATATAATGATGAAAACCTTGAGCCAGGAAAGACATATAAATACTTCATTAGAACCTTAAATGACACGGGTATAAGTGAGGAAGGTTTTGCATTAGATGCAACAACACTACCCGCTGATATGACCATCTCTCCATCTATTGATAAAAGAGATGTCGATGGAGTAGAGATTTCTTGGGAGCCTGTTATAGGTGCAACAGGATACAACCTATATGATGATGATACAATCATTACATCCACGGAGAACACATCATTCTCATTGACTGGACTTCGCAGCTCTACGAAATACGGAACATACCGAATAGTTCCATTTAATGAAGTTGGTGAAGCTAAGGGGATCGATGTGCCGATCTTTGAGACGCTACCAAGTGGAGATTTCGAGGTAAAAGCTGTAGGTAAAACCACGAATGAAGTTGATTTCACCTGGACGCTCCCATCCGCCAACGAAATTTTCGTTCTTGCTCATCATGGGACAGAAGTATATAGAGGAAAGGATCAGCACTTTACGCTGAAAAATCTTAGTGGGGGAACAGTGTATTTGATGGAAGCTTGGACAGAGAACGAGAATTCTGACCGGAGTGAAGTTAAAGAGATCACTGCTCGGACTTTGGGCTTCCTCGCACCTTCTGGAGGAAATTTCAGCGGGCAACCTGTATCAAAACCTACAGAATCAATTAAAGATGTACCTGCTGATCTTGAGGTAGTACCAACTCCGCCTGTAAAACAAGTGTTCTTTGAAGACATAGACAGTACTTTTAATAAGGAACAGATCATATTCTTGGCGCAACAAGGAGTAATCTCAGGGATTAGCGAAACTAAATTCGAGCCGCAACGTGCGATCACAAGAGCGGAATTCACTGCATTAATCGTCCGTTTAATGGGAATTGAGTCGGCAGAATACAAAGGGACTTTTAAGGATGTAAGCCCAGAAGACTGGTTTGCAGAATATATTGCAGCCGGCATTAAAAATAAGGTTATAGCCGGTATGGGAAACCAAGTGTTCGCACCACATGAACTTATAACAAGAGAACAAGCATCGGTGATCTTAGCTAATGTGTTGAGAGGAATGAACGCTTCAGGAACTAGTGAACAGCAGAAATTTGTGGATGAGACCAAAATTTCAGGATGGGCAGCTGATAAAGTAAACTACCTATCTGAATTAGGATTAGTCAACGGGTATCAAGATGGTTCGTTTCGTCCGTTGAAAGATCTCACTCGGTCTGAGGCAGCAGCACTAATTTTCAGATTGATGGAAGTGGTCCACAAGGATTTGGAGAATAATAACAAGAAGTCACAATAGGAAGGTTAACATTTCCTAATGCACCAAAAGTATGAAAATGGTAAAATGAAAATTCATTAGGTTACGACAAGGAGCACCTTGAAATGGTTTTTTCAATTTCTGGGTGCTCCACCTATTGAATTAGGAGGTAATCACTTGACCCTACATAAAGTTCCATCAAACCATAAGGAAGAACTTAGCGAAATTGAGTTTCTCCAATTAGTACTTAGTCTTCTAGAATCAGAATTGAGCTATTTTGCCTCATACTACTCAGATGATCGTATCTCATGCAATCAGAGAGAAGATGAAGAACAGTTGAACTTAGAAATACAAAATATCCAATGTAGAATTCAAACGTTAATCGATGATCAACCTATGATTAATATAAAAGTAAGGAAATAAATATTTCCGAGATTAATGTTTGACTATCTCGAGTGATATCGTTAGATACAATAGGGTCTATGAAAATAATAAATCGAAAGCAATTGCCACCTTAGAACATTCATACCTGTACCAAACGGCATAATTCCACGTTCCTCCAATTTATTTATGAGGTTTTCCCACAGAATTCTCCTTGGTTCCTCAAGTGGTGCCTTTGAAGACTATTTTGATCAGAGAGAACTTCTAAAATATGAGCATAAGTGGATGACAGTTACAGAAAAAACGATAAGCGCTATAATGATAAAATAGTGATCTGTTTGTTGGAGGATGAATTAAATGCTGGAAAGAGAGAGAGCTCTTGATCCCGAATCAGTAGGGAGAAAAATCCGTGAAATTAGGAAAAGAAAAGAATATACACTTATCGATCTCGCCAATAAACTAGGTTATGCTACAGGTAAACTGAGCAACATCGAAAAGGGTAAACGAGCTAAATTTCCCTTTGAGGAATTAGTTGACATTGCAGGTGCATTAGAAGAACCGGTTGAGTTATTTATTATAGATGAATCGGATCAATATATAACGGAACAAGAAAATATTAGACAGCAAATAAGCTTAGCGAAACATCGTCTCAGCGTAGGTTTATTGGACGGGTTGAAAACTTCTCTTCATGAACTGCAAGAAAATATAGAAATACTATCATTTAAGAAAATGATAATACACATTAACTTTCTTTGGGGAGAATACTATAGAGAGCTGTTGGATTATGACATGGCCTCGGAGTATTATAATGAAGTAATTAATGCTGAAGTCTATGATAAAGATAGCGTTGAAGTAAAGATACGCACCTATAATGCTCTTGCGTCGCTTCAGTTACAGGAGCGTCATATTAAAGATGCGATCACAACACTTAAAAAAGCTTTAAACTTCGTTGAAAAAGATGACAGGGTTCTTAGTTTAGATATTTCGAATGTACATTATAACTTAACTCTTATCTATATACACATCGGTTATATGGATCTTGCCGAATATCACGTACAAACTTGTATTGAAACAATTGAAGGAAGAAGCGAACAGGTTTATTATCATGCACTCTACCTATTATCCATAACCTATTGGCTCAAAGAAGAATATGAGAATGCTAGAAACTTGTTATTTCGTTCGATGAACTGGTTTCAAAGACAACGCGACTTAGCAAGTCTATTTAATTCACTAGAGTTCATTTTTGTAATGTATCGTGTTAAACCACATCTTATTATTGAAGATATGTTTCAATATTTAAGAGAGGTTACTGCTGTTACAGTTCCCGAAAACATTGTGTCCCAGAAAGTAAGATGTCTTTTCATGTTAGTAGAGCTGGAAATAGAAAAAAAAGAATATCTCGTAGCGGAGAGTATACTTGCCACATGTAAGGAATACATTAAGGAATATTCGTTCTCTGAAGGATACCGAGCATATGTACTAGAAGCGTTGCTTATTAGAGAAGTTAGCAAAGATGCGATAAAGGAGCGCTGTGCTCTTGAGAAGGCACTCAGCTTTTTTCAAGGGTCTGATCGCTCACCTCAAAAAGCACATATTTTATATCAACTCGGGAAGTTAAACAGTCCTGACAATAGGGGTACGATATATGAAGAGGCTCTTAGCATTTTTAATGATAATCTTCATGAACAGGCGTATTTTAGTCAGAATAGTTTTTCGATTCTTCCTCACTTACGGTATTAAGGAAATCCATTGGACTTAGTGAATGACTCAAGATCTCGTTTTTAAATGTTGGTGTACTCACTAACCAACCTAGCGGAAAAAAATAGAAGCATCTTGGTGAGATAACCCCTAAGTTGCTTCTACTGTCAATTATCATTCGTTTGATCGCCAAACTTGTGTACGTGATTTAGCACGACTTTTTTGCTTCTGTTTGTCTTCTTTAAGTTTTTGGCCAAGATAGGTAACTAATTGATTTTTCTCTTGTAGTGTAATTTGTAAATCATTGAATAGTAATTCTTCAAGTTGTTCCCAAGCTTGTTGTAGTGCTTTAACTTCAACTTCTTTCTTCTCATCCAAGCTAGCTATGTATTCAGCATCTACATTTGGATTTAGAGCAGGATTGATTTCACTATAATCCATAGGCTCACGTGCTTTTAAAATTTCAGTTAATTCGTTCAGTATTACAATTTTCCTGGAGTTATTGTTATCCATGTTACGTTCAGACATCACTGGACCGCCTTTCTAAATACGTTCCTAATGTATAAACTAACCCATTCTCTATTCAATTGTCAAAACATTGAGTAACATACTCTTGTCTATCATTTAGCAAGGGGCTATAATGAAACTAGAAATTGAATATTCGGAAACTGGAAGCACCAGTTATAGCGAGCCTTCGCTATAGCTGGTGCTTCTTTTTTTTGTTTTAACAGGTTTTCAAGGTTTCAATTTCATAATCAGAATAAGAGGTAGAAGGAGGATGCCAATGGAAAAGGTTGCTAACAACAATACAGATGAAAGAATGCCTCCCCAATTAAGATCGTTCATAAGGAAGTGGTGGATCGACAACCGAGAGCGAATGGATGAGTGGTATCGTATTTATTTTCATACGATTATAGTCACAATGATGATAGTCATCAATATGTGGCTCGGATTTTCATCATTTCTTATTTTTTTTGCACAATGGTTTAATGTGGATTCCGGGACTATGGGTTTTTTAAGTGTTTTCTTTGAAGAACCTCCTACACTGTTAATCATGTTACTTGATTTCATTTATGTTCCACTTCATCATTATGAAACGTTGTGGATACTGATCGTGTTAAATTTTCCTATCTTAACTTGGATCTATTCCACGGTAACCCAACCCATTATGCGGGGGTATAAGACTTTAATTAGCTGGACTTCCAAAAAAGGAAGAATAGCTGCAGCAATTCTGTCTGGAATACCTTTCTTATGCTCATTCACAGCTGTTTTTTCTTGGTATGTGCGAAACTACCTCTTCGACTTCTTTGTGACTGTTCAATCGGACAAAGACTATTTAGTCGTTAGGTCCATGGAGAGCTTTGGGTTTGTTCTTATGTGTATTCCTGTTTTCATCTCCCTCTTTGCAGTGTACATAGTTGCAAAAGAATTCTATCGAAATGAAGATCTCCAGCTACTGTTTTACAACTGGGAGTTTTCTTTACTTGCAAGCCAGTCCTTCACGCTGCGTGGTAAATCATCTGACGTGATTGTCGGATGGGAGAAGGATACGAACAAACCTATCGTATTGACTGAAGGCTCACGATATTTACACGAGTTGATTGTTGGTGCTACCGGTACTGGTAAAACCTCTACATCTATTCTAATACGTATCGTTCAAGACTTAATTCGAATCGCAAGAGGTAGGAAGTTAGGTGTTGTTGTTCTCGAACCCAAAGGTGATTTGATCCGAGATGTGCAAAAGCTTTGCAGAGAACTAGGGATACCTGACCATAAAATTAAAATTGTCGATCCAACCGATTTGGTAAGATCTATTAAGTTTAACCCTTTTGTTGGACCACTAGAGTCAGCTGCTGAAACGTTTAGAGGCGTATTAGATGCATTGGCAGGTGACCAAGATGAATTCTTTAAAGGTCAGCAAAGTGAAACGGCAAGTTTGTATACGATGTTAGGAAAAATCCGTTATGGAGATTTGTTTTCCATTGTACAAATGCAGCAGATGTACACGGATCCTCGGTACCTTGCGAATATCACGGAGGAAGTTCGTAAAGCAATCGATAGCGAACAAGCTGATCCAGAACTTGACCCAAACAAGAAATCTGTTCTCCAGCGCTACGACAGGATCGTATCATACTTTGAAAGTGAGGTCCTGGATTATAAAACGTTCCGAGACAAAGAACAAAACGTTCATCCGGTGACTTATCCATCAGGGCACAAATACGAAGGTAAACAAATCATTGAAAACAAAAAAGACAAGTACGTTGCCGGTGGTAAAAAGTATCTAAACGATATCGTCATGAATGAAATGTTATCCCAACTCATGGTGGCTAATGAAGGGGAAGAGGCATTAAATATAGATCAATTCCTTCAAGATGGAGGCGTGCTTCTGGTTAATACCGCACTTGGTGAATTAGAAGAATTAAGTCTATCTTTTGGACAGTTCTTTATTCGTCAATTTCAATCCTCTGTATTTCGACGTCCACCAGAAGAAAATGGGTATAAACGCTGTCCTGTTTTCCTCAATATCGATGAATTCCCACTATACATTAACGAAGCTTTTGTGCGTTTGTTAACACTTGGTCGTTCATTTAAAGTCGGAACGCTTATTGCAATTCAGTCACTGGGTCAGCTGAAAGCTGTTGTGCAGGGATATGACAACACTGTGCTGAATTCTGCGCGGAATAAGACCGTATTTGGGGGAGGGGAATATGAGGATAATGAGCGCTTCTCTAATAACTTTGGTGAAGAAGTGCAGGTCGAAGAATCTTCCAATGAGTCAATGACACCGGTCAGTATGCCTAACCAGTCCTGGGGGATGCGGCATAATATGCAAAGAACCCTTGCAGCGAGATTCACTCCAACGGATATAAAGGAGCAAGAATTCAAACACTTCATTGTTGATTTCGTTGATGCAGATGGTAGTGTGAAAGCCCCTACCCGTGCGTACGGTAAGTTTATTACCGAAACTAAATACCTTTCGAAGTTTATGAATATCGGTAAAATTGAATTCGAGACGAAAGACCACAAACCTTTGGCTATTGCAGCTCACAAACTGGCTCACATCCACTTATTAAAGCCGTTGTTCAACGATAAAGCAGCAGACGATACGGGTGAACGTGAATCTGCGGACATCTCAGAGCAGCCAGTGCAACCGAAAGAAGAAGATCTGGTGGAACTGTTACCGACTTCCCCATCCACGATGACACGTGAATACAATGAAACGGAGCAGTCCGCAGCTATGCTTGATTCATCAGTAGCTAACGTGGTAGCCATGGATGATTTCTTAAGGGATCGGGGTCAAACTACAACCAATCCTTTAGAAGAAAAAGAGTCAGAACCTGCATTGATTCCAGTGGATGAAGAGGAGACGTTCAACCTAATGAGCTCAAGTACTACACCTCCGAAATCAATCAATTTATTACTGGAGGATGAAGAGGATTATCGTTTTTATTCAGAAACATTACAGGATATTAGTATGAAGCCCATGACAGATAAGGTTGTTTCAGAAAATACTGATTCGAAAGATGATCAACAGTCCGCAGACCTGAGCCTTTCACTGCCTTCAGGTGTTGAAAGTTCATTGAATGACTTATTCATAAAACTAGGTCACAAGAACATGGATCCGCAAGATCTAGGTAGCGAACCAGAACTAACAGATTCAGATGAAGGCTGGGGGATTCAGGATATCGAAATAGATCAAGTGACTGAACAGAACGCAACTGATCAAACAAAAGAATACATTGAACATCAGTTACCCACTAGGACAGGTCAAGCGGATCAACTTTCTAACACCTTTATTGATCCGGAACTTAGCGACTTAGTTGCTATGGGGAGGGGTGCCCGAACTAAGCAAAAAGAAATAGCTCAGTCCCGAATAACCAAATTGGACAGCACTGTTATAGATGATGATTGATAGTTGACAATATGGGAGATTGTCATTACTATTATAAGTAATTGAATAAGTTCGGATCGGGGAAGCACCTCGCACACATGTCATCGACATGTGTACGAGGTGCTTCTTTTTTTGTTTTCCGGGCGAACATGTATATTCTCAAATAGACTAGGAAAGCTGAGGGGTAACTATGCGCCAAATTGAACAACGCTTTGATGATGTTGGGGATGAAAAACTAGGATGGGCTGATATTAAAGAATCGCAACGTGTGAAACAAGTTCTTTATGCTGAAGCTATCGGATTAGAAACATTGAGTTTGGGTGACAAAAAGGAAGAAATGTTAAAACTCAACTACAAAGGAGTTTTTGGTTATCTTCCTAAGTCCCGGATTGATAATTACGAATTCAAAGGACTTCATCATTTTCTGGGAAAAGAATTCGAATTTGTTGTAGAGACGGTGGATATCGAGGGGCATTGGTTTTTAGCTGATCGGATTCAAGCACTTGAGGTTTCTGCAAGGCGTTTTTGGAAGTCTGCTAAAGTAGGACAAGTTATGGTCGGATTTATTCGTGGAATTGATATGTCTCGCCTGTATCTACTTGTTGAAGGTGTTCCAGTCGTGATGAACAGGGAGGAAGTTAGTTACTCTTATATTGAAGATATGCGAAGCGAATTTGAAATCGGTGATACTCTCGATATTAAAATTACGAAACTCGAAGCTCCTACAGAGGAAAACCCAAGTGGGCTTCTTGAAGTCAACGCGAAAGTTCTATCGAGAGATCCATGGGGACAAATTGGCGACTACAAAGAAGGCGGATCATACACAGCGGTTATTACTAAAATTCACCCAGAGCATGGTGTGTTTTTGGAGCTTGTTGGTGTATCTGGTTTAACTGTTCGCACGAACTTCCCACCAAACGCGAATCCGGATGTGTTGAAGAAAGGGAAAAAAGTAACCGTTAAAATTCTCGAGATTAATCACCGGGATAGACGAATTAAGGCCATCACTATCCTTCCTCAGAGATCCATCAATGCTGGAAATAGACGCGGCGTTCGTGTGGTACACTAATGGTTACAAATTCAAGAGTTCTTCAATTTGAACAATCTGGATCCGATTTGCAGGCGAAGCAACATCCTGCTTCATTATTCCAGACAGTACCTCCAGAAATGAATCCTTATGGCCAGGATTCCCCAGGAGACATTGGAGAAATGTTACTGCCAGACGGATCTGAGTTTGGATTATTTAGCGATCCGTATGCACAGCAAGTCTTCATTAAAGCAAATGAAGGAATTCGAAATGGTCAGTACTGGTTAGAAACGAGGTTATCAGATGGCCATTTCACTGAAAAAGAAGTTAAACTACTTGATCTGCTTTCTACTATTAGAATAGCAACAAGAAGTCAGATACACAGATCCTTAAATCCAGGTCAAGAAGATGATCGGAGTACGGTTGATTTCATTAAAAAATGCAGGAAGAATGGAGTTATATGTGCCTTTTCATGGGTTTCACCTTTAACTGGTGTTCAGCAGCGTAAAAAGCCTCAAGTATATGCTTTAACTAAAGCAAGCGCACAAGCAGCTGAACTTATTTTCCAAAAGAGACTTCCAGACAAGTTCTGGCTCCAACCGATCGTTTTCCCACCTGGGCGATCTCCATCTATGGATAATTTCTTTCTGGATTTAGCGGCAAATGAATTGTATAGCGAATTGGTGCGGATTGACCGCTTGGTTGAATGGACCAGACGTCCACCTATCAAAATCCCCAATGCCCAGTCTAATCATTATCCTTATGCCTCCTTTAGAGTCATTAAAGATATAAATGATTTTAAATTGTTCTGGATAGAG
This sequence comes from Paenibacillus sp. BGI2013, assembly GCF_002843485.1. Lineage (NCBI taxonomy): Bacteria > Bacillati > Bacillota > Bacilli > Caryophanales > Paenibacillaceae > Paenibacillus > Paenibacillus sp. BGI2013. Next base: position 86,461 of record NZ_PJFA01000008.1, on the reverse strand, counting down.
GTATTTCGTCCATCTCGAGACTGGATCAACAAAGTCATTACGAGATTTCAGCGTATGGAACTCGCGTTCACTTCCTTACCCGAACATCAAAGACCAACCCGGGTTATTATGATTGTGGATGGAGATAGCCGGGTTAAGTTTCTTTCTGAATTGCAACGAAAGTATATGCCGAGTGTCGAGGTTCGCTACACTACGGATGAACGTTTACTTTCTGGCATTGGACCAGAAACGTTTATCAATTACCACCTGGAAAAGGATTCTTTGATCGGTGTTTCCATACCGTATTTGAAAGCAGGATACAAGGGGATGACGGCTTCGGAGTATTATTCAAATTTGCAACCAGATATTGAAGATGATGACGATATTTAATATAGGCGAGATAGGGTGTCTTCAAAGACAAATCATTGCTTTTTCATAACCTGATGGTTTTAGTTGACAACTTATATTCATTTATTTAGAGTGTGAATATAATTGTTATGATTTGATAATTATTACTTTTAATAATGTAGATACAAGCTGAACTATATAAATAAATTAGAACGGGGACTGAAGAAGATGAGTGGTAATTTTGAGAACTTTCCGGTTGATTTAATTATTATTAGCGATAAATTGGATACTAGAACGAAGCTTAAGTATCTGAAGATGTTTTATATTGAGGAACAAGGTTACGTGGCAGCAAGCACAAGTGATACATCATATAACCTTTTTAAAGTAGTCGAAACCGAAGGTGCATCGTCTGAGCTACATGACATTGTGGATGATTTGGAATGGAAACGAGCGAATGACCATCTTCTTACATATTATAAAGATGTATTGAACTAATAGAAGTGTCCCCACTTACCTGGCATTCAGCCAGGTTTTTTCATAATCACAATGTTTTGTACCATGAATCTTGGGTAAGTCTTGCGAATTATGTAATTTGGCAGACAGCACCAAGGTTGTACGATTTTAACCTATTAAAGATTCAGATCGGATAATAGACTTAAGGCTGCCGAGCTATTACAATACAAAGGAGAATTCTGCGGAATGAAGGTGAGTAAAGATATGTCTAAATTTAAAGACCTAATATCCAATGAGATTTCTTCCCTTGCTCAAAAAACGGTTGCCATGCAAAAAGTTGGAATAGATTCCGAGAAAATTGAGAGTCTTACTCAGAGCGACTTGCAGATTATCTCAAAAGGGTTTATGAATAGTAATCTGCACGAGTTGAAACCCCTATTGGAGAAATATAGAGATAAAGAGAGGGAGCTATTAAAGAGGTACTTAACGATACAAAGCTCCGGTCAAAAAATTACAGAAGCAGATCGCTTAGAACAGGTGCATCATGATTTGATTATCAAAGCGATTGAACTGGCAATTCAAATGAAACGGGAATATAGAAAACAATATAACTCGCATTCTCATATCTTAGAGAAAAATTTAATTAAAGGCGGACTCTTTCTTAGTGGAACACCTCACGGGATGAACAAACTTACAGGAGGGGATATCCTGGAGTTAGAACGACGTGGTTTCCGTCCTATGATATACAAGAATGATAATGGGGCTTTATTAAATACTTATGATACAAGAGTGTTAATAGGGCTATTTAAATTGTGGTTGAATCAAGGCAAGAATAAACAAATCAAGTTTGAATTTAAGGACCTTGCCGAGGCTATGATTACGAAACCTTCTGGGGGAGAGTACAAACTAATCCATAAGAGTTTAAAAAATATCGCGGCGACGTGGATCGAGTATAAGGAATATTTTGATCCTGCTATCTCTGAATACTACTCTGCTACGATTCAACATAGACCGATTAAGAGTTTAGCCTGGATTGCACGGACTCAAGAAGAGGAAGGAAAGGAACGAGCTGCAGTAATAACTTTCCATGAGGTACTACATGACTCATTACTGGCTGGCAATTATCTTTTCATTAATATGGTGATTTACAATGAGTTGCCCACCTCCTATGCAAGAATGATTTATTTAAATATTTTGGATGCTATTGAGAATGGGACTACGTCATTTTCGTTGGATCAGCTCATGGATCATATTATTCTGAAAGATGGAAATGATGCGAATTTTAATCGTGCGAGGACCATTCGGACGATCGAAACATCTTTTGCGCACCTGTTGGATGCAGATATCATCTCTGATTTCAAAATGTGCAAAAGCAAACGTAAGTTTACCCATATTGAGTTTACACCAAGTGAGTGGCTTCAGGGTCACCGAGGCAAGACAGGAGCAATCGAACTTGACTCATCCCAAAAAATGCTTTGAGAGCTGTTTGTACAGGCTCTCTAAGTACATTTCTTGCTTACTATTTATTTCTGGTCCGATGTTCAACATACATTCTACTCCGTAAAATAACATACATTTTACTCCCTAACAAACCATACATTTTACTCCGTCATGGTTTATTTCTTGTTTTTGTTTTTTACCCTCCAGAATGAAACGCACAAATAGCGAGATGGAAGTTTAAAAACTATGGATAATTCGGTCGAATATAAAATATATTTCGCGAAATTCACGGAGTAGAATGTATGTTAATGAACGGAGTGGAATGTATGTTGGTGGGAGTAAAAGGTATTTTGTAGGGAGTAGAATGTATAGTTAAGGGAGTGGAATGTATTTTTGAAGGAAGTATACATTCTACTCCGTCATTGATCATACATTTTACTCCGATTGACCAACAAAGATGGTTAATGATACTGTCGAATTAGGTAAAAAGGTAAATCATACCTTAGACTTGTGGATAGAATTAGAATCTCCATTTTAAGGGATTCTGCTTGTGGATAATCATTGTCTTACCGCGTCAGATTTCATGGTTAACTAGACCAAAGAAATGTCTTTAAAAGCTGTTTTAGTTTTTAAATTGCGAATTTTAGCGATGGATCAATCCCACTCCAGCACTTACATCATTGGAGTCCATTTATATAGAGAAAGGAGGCCCAACGTGACTGAGATTGTATTTGAAATCACCCAACCTAAAGATAAAGAATCCGGATCAAAAGACATTGCGCTAACCGATGGTTTTATTGATGCCCTTTTTTCAATCTCCGAAAAGATACACACCAGTGAAAAGTTTAGAACACGTTCTAATGGAGTTGGCCGGTTAGTATGGCATGTGACAGAAGCAGACATCATGCTCATGGTTACACTACACGTGTGTTTTAATTCAGAAGGTAAGCTTGAAAATGTATCAAGACACCAAATCTATAAAAAGCTTTATGAGCTCTATGAAGATCCGTGTTGCGATGATCAATTTTACATAGCATTTGAGAAATTTGTACGTTTGGGCCTCATTCAAGAAAAGCTATCTGGCATCACAAGTGAGTTTTCTCTTACAAACTTTATTAATCCGGATACGAATAAGATTAGTCGTCTCGTTGTCGTAAACCCTTTTGTCTTTTCTAAGGGCTTTACGGATCTTCCTATTTCTGCGCAAAAGTTAGTTTTTGATCTGCTTCGTAAACAAGGTAACGAGAAAGAGAAAGAGGTCTTTTACTGGCTCAATAAAGATAAGGGGATATTAAAACAGCTCCATAAGAAGCATGTGTACGAGTTGAAAAATATACTCCATCTTCTTTCAACGACAACAATACATCATCAGAAGCCACTCATAAAATCTTGGAACATCGAGGCTAGAAGAGGGACCACCTCACCAAAATTGACGGTAATCGTCAATGAAGCTTATACAAGCAAATATATGCCTGGAACCCAATATAGAGATGTCTTGCAAGGCAAAAAGACATATAGAAGGGTTATTAGACATCTCAAGAATCTCCTTTCTAAAAATTTGATTGGAGAGTTTGAGTATCTTAATGATGGAAATGACTTCTATCAACTAGTTCGCTTGCTGCGTGGGAAAAGTTATAAGTATATGGTTTATGTGATCGAGAAAATCAGGGAATTATATGAAAAGAACCGGATGTTCCCGATTAATATTATGGAATTCATACGAGATGAGATGCGTCACAAAGGTATGGTGACCTATCTGGAAATCGCGAAACAAACGGGGGTATATAAGTTTATATGTCCTCGTAAATTAGATGAGAATAGATTATACGAATTTGCAGCTGCAGCAAGTATGTTCAGCCAACGTGAATTTACTAAACTTTGTTTGGCTTCCGTCAGATCCTTAGAAGGTAGTTATACAAGGCCACCGGCATTTAGCCTATATGATTATAATCAATCTAATGAGTTGCAGTATTATCTTGATGTGGTAACCATGAGGAATCATGCTTTCTCATTAAGGAAGTGTCCCGACAAATATAAAGAACTTGAAATTCAAGCACTCATACGCTTGGAGAATGAATATGAAACGCGAGCAGTGCGAGAGTGGATGATCAACAAAATAGAGATGTTGCCAGCTTGGACTACAATTCCAGATGTTCCTCTCGACTTCAAACTTGAACATCATATTCTAACTAAAGAGCATACCGCCTAGCCTTCTTTGATCAGTAAAAAAAGAGGGCTATTCGTTTTGATGAAATAGTTATGTCTGTGAATTCTTACGACACAGACTATATTGTAATTGTTAAGGGAGAGAAGAGGGTAAACAACGGATCACTACGAACCGTTGTTTTTTTTGACATTGTTCATATAAATACAGAATAAAAATTGAAATCTTATCAGAAAGAAATAATTTTCCTCGTACAAATACAGAAAGATACTGTAGATAGTTTGATAAGATGTATCATCATCATATAGTTTTCATATAAATACAGAGTCACTTAGTAGATTAAATTCTGTATTGTGGACAATTGCCAAGTGTCATAAGTCAGTTATATTCAAAAGTATTTTCCTCTCCAATATTTTCTGTAATCATATGACTGATTTTTAGTTATTCCTGTATTTATCAGATTCGTATTACCATAGTTCTGTATTTATCTGTTGATAAGTCTTTACACGTATATGGGACGAGTATGTACCCGGTTCTATATCGATCTTTTATTAAGTAGATCATTTAAAAATAGTTTCTCCTACAGTCTTCACATCATTTTATTTGCTTTCTCAAAAGGATTAGCTATGGTAAAATACAGATATACCAACAGCTGTTAATGCCTATAAGTCCTAGCTTGCGCAAAAGGACAATTCTATTTCAATGCACTTCTCTTTCGAGTGACCAACTATCTCATGCTGAGATACCTATTCCTTTTTAGGATGTATTGGTCATTGGAAAGAGTTAGTGTATTTTTTTGTCGTTTTACGAATTTAGGGAAGAGGAGAAACTGTGATGGCTAAATTTATAAGTGAAGAAACGATTGATGAAGTCAAAAATGTTACAGCGTATGAATTAGCTGTACAAATGGGTTACAGCGTAAAAAGTTCAGGCAGTTCTTGGGTCACGTATTGTCCCAACCCGAATCACTGCTCAGAAAAAAGACCTAAAACATATATCTCCAAATATAAAGGTATTTTTAAGTGCTTTGATGGAGGGGGTTGTGGTTGTAAAGGTGCAGATGCGATAACCTTTTATTGTTGGAGTCAGTTCGGAGAATGGGACAGAAAACATTTTTTTGATTGTATCTTAGGAATCGCAGAGATCATGGGAATTAATGTTGTGTATGAAGTTGGTCAATCTAAGCGTTCTGATGAAGATAAAACTCCCAAATATCAGCCTCGACCTATCATTGAAGAGGTTGAACCGCAATCAGATGAAATATGTGATCGAGTGTACCGCAGATTCCTTTCCTTGTGCCCGATGTACGAAGAACATGTACATGAATGGAGATCTAAACGAAAATACTCAGATCAAGAAATTGTAGCGATAGGACTCCGGTCAGTGCCTAAGAGTTACAAGGAATTGAACATAATAATTCGCACATTATTAATTGAAGGATTCTCTTTAGATCGCGTTCCAGGATTTTCAAAGAGACTTCGGAAAGGCGGAGATCCCATTCATGAGGGAGATTGGTTCTGGACTATCTCTGCATCGGGGAAATACTTTATTCCTTTGCGAAATGCAATAGGGCAAATGATCAGATTGCGTGTATCAACCGGAAGAGAGGATAAAAAGTACATGTGGTTTTCTTCTGCTCCTAACATTGAGTATGTTGATGATGTATATGAAATGAGAAAGGCTGGTGCATCCTCTGGAGCACCATTAAACATCATCGCACCTTCTTCAATACTTCAAGCCTGGGAGACAGGAGTAGAAGTCAATAAATATCTTGCGTCAGATGTTGTTGTTTGTAGCGAAGGCGAACATAAATCCTATATATCTAGCAACATACTTCAAAAACTATTAATTGGTATACCTGGCGTAGGTATTTACAAGGATGTGATCCCCCTCCTTCGTCAATGGAGAACCCAAAAGCTAGTGATTGCTATGGATATGGATGCTCTCTTAGACGAAACGAAAGAAGCAGGAAAGAATAAGTACGTATTTGAACATCTGACAGAGTTTGCAAAGCAAGCTTTAGATGATGAGGGCATTGAAGTTGTCATTTGGTGCTGGGATCCACAATTGGGGAAGGGACTCGATGATATCTTATTGAAGTCTATTTTACCCATTGAAATAGACTTACGTACCAAAGCAAGACGTCTAGTTACTTTATGATTGAGCATTTTAAATCTATACTTTAGTATATGAGAAGGTAAGCGCTCGTTGCGACGTTTAAAGTTATTAGACGCAACCGACGGTTGGTGTCACTCAGCTACTTTCTTCGGCCTCGACCTTATCTAACTCTCATATCATGCATAATCAATGTAATTCAATATTATAAATAGCTTCCAATGAAACCAAGAAACTTTAGCAGGCTAAATTCAAGCTCGGTCATGGTAGTGATCTTTTGGTAAAAACTTTTTTCTCTGACGTATTTCTACGATCTGTGTTTTGGAGTTGGGAAGCTGGAATCTACACTCAGTACGGAGCAACTACCGTATCCCAATTTAGAATGAGTGGCAAAATACTAGTACACATTACAGACCTATGTGGGATAACTTCCATTCGTTTTCGAAAGTGTTTGAAAGGACTTGGGAAATACTAAAAATCAATTGTTACTCGATGTTGTGACGCTTTTTGTGACGTTTGAGAAATGGGACAAGCTGTTGACAGGTATGAATTTATAGTATGGACTAATCTCTTTTTGTTGTTCTTTCCTCCTTGCCTCTTATCTTATCTCATCTAATCCTATAGCCCCACTTCTTTTGGCAGAGTATAATCACTTCAAAATTGGGAAGTGAGGTCTACATATGTTGTACAAAAAGAATTTCTATCTAGTCTTTGCACTTGCTTTATATTTTCTGGGATTCGCTTCTGTTCCTTCATTGACTAGGCTTCATCCAGCTCCAAACATTCAAATCATCTCTTTATTGTTGTTCTTTGGTTTGTACGCGTACGAAGCAATGAGATCAACTGATGTTAAAGCAAAAAATGAAGAAGCAGATTTCCACACTAGAATACTCACGAATGAACTAAATAATATGATAACTCAAGAAGAATTTGAAGTTAAAAGAGATAGTCTAAATGTGCAATATGCTAGTCAAGTTAATACCTACATGAATTTCTAAGCACTATTAGAGGAGGGCATACTTTTACTTGATAAAAGTTCGCTTAACTTCAGCATTTTTAGTTCGTATAAGTCTTTGTATAGTTGGTAGAAGAGTAGCATATACATTGTATATGTTATATAATTGGTTTAGACCCACTTTTCTAATTTTGGGAATTTGGGTAATTGTCAATATAATAAATAATTAAAAAACTTAAAACACTTGTAGTAGGAGGGATTTAACATGCCAGAAATTAAAGTTAAACCCATTCGTCCAACAAAAGTTATTGTGAGTGACGAAAAAGAGTATAGTAATTTTATCGCTTTCGCAGAGGGTAGAGAAACTTCTAACATTGAAGCTATAAACAAAGTCCGTGAAAGATTGGCAAACCACCAAAGATCTCCTAAAAGAAAGCAGGCTTAACCTTTTGTTAAAATACGATGACATTTCAAAAGATTATCTGAAAAATATAGAAAATTTTAAAATGTTAGATACACCAGACGAAAGAAATGTCGAGAACTTTCTGCGAAATTATGCTTTGGATTTACATGAGAGTCAGACTGCCGTAACTCGACTTTACTTTGATGATGTAGGTAATTTAGTCGGGTTCTTCAGTTTACATAATGATTTAGTTCAAGTCTCCCCCAACCTCATTGTTGAAAGTGGCTGGAATTTACGTACAGAAGGGCAGAGTCATTTCCCTGCAATTAAGCTACATTATCTAGGAGTAGATGCTAGATATCGCGAACAGGGAACTGGGACACATATGCTTGATGAAGCTTTAATCATAGCTGGAGACATTGCTTCCTTAAGTGGGTGTAATTTTTTAACCGTAGAAGCTCTTCATAGTTCTGTATGGTTCTATATTGGACAAGGTTTCAAAATTGATAATAGAACTGATGAGTTTTATAATATGTTATTTCCTTTAGAGGCATTAGACAACCCCGACCTAAAAGAAACTCCATATTTGAGCAAAAAAAGAATACAAGAGATAAGGGATCAAATTAATAGCGCTTTTGCACAATCGGGTGTAAATCATGAAGAAATTGCTGCTTCTTCTGAAGTGAGTGAGGAAATACTAGAGCAAATTGAATATGGTTCAGAGGTTAATCTGGAGCATCTACAGCTTGTTTGTAAAGCGTTAAATATTCCTTTTCCTTGAATTTTAATGATATACCGATTTACATAGAAATTAGCATCACAAAAGCCTTATAAATAGGGCTTTTTTTATTTGTTCGAAATACTATATTGGAAATAAATATGATTAAATTAACATGCAGCCCTGTAGTCTAAATTTAACGTGTGGCTTGTAATAACTATTTAATACATTGACAGATTTACTTTTTCGAATCTGACCAACCATCCATATCCTTTATATATTGATTGGCATTAAAATTAGATGAAGCAGCACATGAACAAGTTAAGCGTAACGTTTCAACCTTCATGGCAAATTTGGATGATCACAATATCATTAGACTCTATAATTCTATCGAAGAGTACTTAGCATTCCATAGACAGCATAAGACTCGCCTACCATATAAACGGAAGAATTATAAACATCATGGAAACAAGAAATTGAAAGATCATATTGACAGTATGGAAGATATTCAGTGATGAGTTGGTTAATTATTTAGATATTAAGATTCAAAAGATTAAAGATTACCATCGAGCTGTTTTAACTCAATAATACGTAAGGATCAGAGGTATAGTTGAATGGAAAGTTGAGAATATGCGTTATAGAACAGAAGCTTATAAATAATACATAGAATATCATAGTAGAAGGCTGCCTCATGTTAGAGGTGGCTTTTTATATGCCCATGAAAGCATACTTTTACCTAGCAGCTTAGGGAATTCAACATCGTATGTGTTTTTAACACACAATTTGTATGAGACCTCAAACACATTATATGTGAGAGTCATCGCACACTCTGTTGCATATACATTGTATATGTTATATGGAAATGTTATATTATTCCTAGGAGACTAGTACTTTATTCAGCTTTCGTAAGTAACTAGTAGTCATATTATCAGGTGATCCAATCATAGAATGAACTGTCTATTCTAAATTAGATAGGAGATGATTGTATTGGCTGGCAAAAAAGTAGGAAAACGAATGGCCGTTAGTCTTCGTGAACGACCAACTCTTGAAGGAAAAGATGCAGAACGTTTTATTAGCAAAATGAAAAAAAATGAAGAGTTTATGAAAAAGCATGCTGCAAGAAAAATTAAGGAGTATCATGACAGACTTTCTAGAGGAGAATGAGAATTATACACTCACACACAAAATCATATCCATAGATGACCTAGCTCATTTAAAAAATTTTAAGGTTCTGGAGAATTAGTTACAATGTTAATAGACTTGTACGATCAAGATTTGATAGAACGATACTATGACGAATAACAAATGAAATACCAAATTTACATAGAAATTAGCTATGGAAAAGCCTTATAAACAGGGCTTTTTTTATTTGTCCAAATTTTATATTGGAGTTGATTTTGCGAGACTGCCTGTAATTTAATCATAGTGTGTTTCGATAAGTGTGTAGTATATTGTGCAGATACTTTTTTCGTCAGTCAGTCCAACAAATCATAACTTTTATCATATTAATTCACAAATAAGTAAAAAAGTATCTCTGATCTCTTCTTGGACTAGGAACTAGTTAATTTGAAGAAGATTAGAGGCTTTTGACAGAATGTCATAACTGCTGAGTAAAATACAAGATTGATTAAGAAAGCGGGGTTTGATGTGTGCCATATTGTCATTCGATGATACTCCGCTCAATTGTTTATTAATAAACTTTCGTTGTGAGTATTGTCTTTCTATGCTAAAATTCCTTGTGGCATAAAATAACAATCGGAGGTTTATAATGAAACATCGAAAATCAATATCAACACTATTGTCTGTAGCTTTACTTTCAGTATTGCTAACTGCTTGCTCAGTCAACGTTGATGAAGTAAGTAGTGCAGCAGACGAGGCTTTTAAATCAAAGAACTATCAGGTTTTTAACGAGCAATATGGTAAACTGAGTAAAGCTGATAATGATGAAGCTACGCTCTATCTAAACAAAGTGAAGGAAAACCCGATATTCTCTCCTGATACCTACGGATCTAGCACACAACTGTCTACTGGTGTTAAAGAGTTAACAGTAATCGTAGAAGAAGTGCCTAGCCTTAGCGATTACGCTAAAGAGAAGTCTAAAGAATTAAGCAACAAGTTAACTAAGATTAAGACTATATCTAGCACCATAAGGTACATAAATGATTCTCAAGTAGAGGAACTAGAAAGCATAACATCTAAAGCAAATACTTTTGTAATGTTAATGAAGGAATACGAAGACGTAAGGGAGACCATCGCGGCTCTTGAGGATCTAAGTTCAGGTTTGAATTCCCACATTATAGAAGTTGAGTCTATTGAAGAAAAAGACAATAACATTAATGGACTTTTAGATGCAATGAACAGTTTGAAAGCGAGCTTAGACTCTAAGATAAACTATCTTAAAACTAATAGTGCATTGATTACTTCTTCGAACTCTTTGACAAGTGAAGGTAATTTTTATGGGATGGTTAATGTAACTGACATATCAGTTGAAGTCGAGTCTCTTGATAGTCAAATTTCAACCTCTCTCAATAACTTGAAACAGCGCGCATCCAGCTTATCCGCCCAATACTAAAGTTAATACGTGGAATACCTTTTCTTTGGGGTATTCTATTTGTTATAAAATGCATCTTTTACTTAGGATTGGGACTCACTTAAGAGTCCCTGTTCTACATGATGCCTATGTAGCCTTTACTTTTGATTGTAATTTGCTGAGAGTTTCGGGCTTTATTTTGTCCCAGTCAATCATAACTTTGATAAGTGGATTGATCTTTTTCTTGCTTAACTTTTTCTTAATTAAGCTTTTGTAGTAGTATCGATTTAAAACTAATTGAGCTAGCTTTTCATATCTTCCCGGATCGACGATTACTATGTCTTCCCCGAGTGTCGCTCTTAAGTATTTTGGTGTGAGATGCCAAGTATAAAAAGTAATTCTTAATTTGTTTTCTACTCCAAAAACTAATGACTCACTGGCAATCGAAAGGAAGTTTCTTATATCTCCTTTTGCTGTGTTATTCACATGAATTTCCATCTCTTTAGAACTAATTAGGATTGATCTACCAGGAACATTCTTTTTTCTGGTTTTTTGTTTGCGGCGTAGATGTGTCAAAAACACGAAAATGCCGCAAAAATAAAGTGAAAATCCTAATCCTAGAAACCCCATAAGCAGTAATGCTCCACCAATTATGACCAACATAAATGAGCTGAGATTAATTTCATTTGAGCTTATTGTTCTTCTTTGCATACTTTATTCCCCCTCTTTGATTTGATAAGGGAATTGTATAACGAACTTTGAAATTGTCAAATAGCTAACTTGCTTAATAGTGTTCGAGCTATGTTCTATGTAGAATATAAGTTTGAAATAAAAAAACACCACATATGGGTGCTTAGAAGTTTCTAGTCAACAAGCGTAATGCTGATATTGTTGCCTATAAGTCTTTGATCTCTGGTTCCATAAAGTTGAAGCAAGATGAGTGCGATGTTTATTTTCAAGGACAAATATCTTTTTCTAGTTATCCTGCTATGAAAATCGCAAAACTTAAAAATATCGGCTCACTAATGATTGAGTTAGCAAGAGGTATTGCTGAGGATATTAATGAGTCTGTTGCATGTCGTTTCATTACTTTAGAAGCGAAATGTAAACACAATTAACGATAAATGATTCTGTAAGAAAGGGGATATTAAATACATGAGTTATTACGAACTAGCTGTTGAAAGAATTAAGAATATTGACGCGAATCAATACATTGGAATCTCCAACAAAAGATACGAAGAGGTAAGGTCCAGAGGTGAATATGAAGCAGATGCTAGGTTGATTGCTGAGTATTATCGAAGAGTTGGTGTTTATTTACAGTTTATTTCCAAAGAATTCACAAGTATCTATGTGGGAATGGATTTGTTATTGGGCTATAAAATGGCCGATAATGAATGGGACGAGCTATTGGTAACAGCTCCGAACTACAAAGAAGTCGATTTTTATCTTATGAAATTATTAATTATGCACTATCTACGATGGTGTAATCTGCTTGATAGTGGCAACAATATTGGACTTCAGTTTCCAGACATTTATGAACCCATGATAAAATTGTTCGAAAGAGGTGGCGGGCGGATTAGTACGCATCATCATGAGTTGGTTGGTGGATTTGGAGCTTTTTCTCGTTCAATTGACGCAAGAAGGGGAGACATGAAACCTTTTGATATAAGTGATAAAGCTCTTGAGCATATAATTAAAGAGGTAGAATTTGCAGAAGCCTATGTGGTGGAGTTTAAAAGAGGTAATTTATCAGAAAAAACATGTATTAGATGTGGGAACAGATTATTAATTCAATCCCACATAACTGAGCGTGGTTATCAATGGTACAAAATTAAATGTGAATCTAAAGGTTGCTTTGATAATAATTTCTCATAAGGTTACATAATAAAAAGAGTTTTTTTAACCATACGGAGATCGGAGATTGTATACAATGAGTCAAGGTTTGGTACGACTTGAATTGAATGAGAACAAATTAATATTCTTTGAGATCAATAAAAAAAAGGTGAAATTGATACCTGATATTATCCGCGAGGAATTTAATGAAGCGCAAGTGATTAATGAACACAATAGTGAAGAAAAAGTGATTTACCAGGTGTATCTAATTGAAAACAATATTGAATTCACAATCCGAATCATAATGTCGTTTTTCAATGATTCGATCACTATTATCGCAGATGAGGCGAATATAACAATGAGAGCATATCAAACTCTGAATAAAAACCTTGTAAGGAGCTCATCGACTTAAAATATTCGTAGTTGAATGTGTAAGTGGAGTAAGTGAAGTTAGTCTTTCATTAACCATAAGTACAGGTAATTAATGAATATTGTAATCACAAAACATTTCGAATTATTTCAATGTCTGAAATAGAGCAAACCATTGTTTATGAAAATAAAGGCTAGATCATGTTGGAGCAATTACCACTAGGAATCGCATATAAACAGAACACAAGACAAATAGGAATGCGATCAATATATCACGTTGTACTAATAGCGGAATACCTTGGCGTTCTAGCGCTGAGTTTTTTTTGTGGGCGAGTCGCACATACTTAACGAAAACCAAAGTATCCACAACTAGAAGAGTCATTGCCTCCTCTAAGGCTATAGGTGTTAGATGTATGAGCGGTTGCGCAATTGTCCGATAGAAATATTCATGACATCAGAAATGAAGGTCCAGATGTATTAGGTTCGCTGTTGGCTCTTTCTTGGATAAATCAGATGTCTACGAAGGAGGGTTTCAGTTTCTATTAGATAACATTCAAATATTTAGCAGATTCACAATTGACTGTTACATGTACCTTAGATTCTGAAAGATCAATAAAACCAAGAGATGTGCAAGTTGTCCCTGTAATTATCGATTTTGATAGATTGGCAATAACGGTATAAACAATATTAACCCTTGAATTACACTCAACTTTCATAAGGAGAGTGGAACAGGCGGGACGTGGACAACAGAAGAGAAATGAGAGCAGAGGAAACATTTGGCATTAAAGTCATAGAGACATTATCGAGTGATATCAATATCAATCGGGAGATTAGAAGACTTATTCGAAGGATTGATGATTTAACAATATTTAAAGACTCTACCAACATAGATTCGGTAGAGTCTGTTTGATTTCAGCGTGACAATTCACCTGAACCTACATATTTCTCCTTCTTACTATTCCACTTATAATGGGCTACAGCAGCATCCCATCCTCCTTCAGGCAAATGACTTTTCCACACTTGTCTGATCTCACCTGATTTTAAGATCTTAATACTTACATCACCAATTATGGAGAGTTTCTTTTTAAGTGTTCCATCATGATACTTAAAAACAAATAGTTGAGTGTTTGAAGGTGGATAATCTAACGTTACAGCAACATGTTTCTCTTTTGAGGAAATATTAAGAATATGGAAAGTAGGATCTTCTTCGTTGTAATAATTTGTATCTATAAGTACGATAACACCTTTAGAGTTGATGAGGTAAAAGTTGCCTGAGTCAGTGATTAATAAATGTTCCTTCTTATTGTCTCCGTTTAGATCTACTGATTTACTGACTGTTACACGCTCCCTAGGGAATTTCTTTTCTAACAATGTCTTTGGATTTACAGTAGCAGCATCAACCAGAGTTATTGGTAGTAACCCCAAAAAAATTGATATTGAACATATCAATAGAAAGACTTTTTTCATGTGGGTTCTCCTTTTTCACGAATATCATTTCACTTGCACAAATTCGTCAACAAACTTTTGTCGATCATTTTCATTAAAGTATTTACTACTTAATTTCGATTTCCAAGCTTCGGGATCAGAATGAAGAGTATTGAAATCTACATTGAAGTAAGTTTCGGCAACAGATTTCTTCAAATTAACAGAGTATGTCTTTCCTTCGAATGGAATAGTTATCACAATGTTATCTGCATCGGTGAATTGTTTTAAAAGGCGTACTGATTCTTCCATGAGTATCTTATTGATTTCATCATCAGTAGCGAAGTATTGAGTATAATCTTCTTCTGAGACTTCCGATTCAGGATTAGCTGACTTGTAGTTTACAAAAGTATTATGAAATTCTACATTTATGTTATGATCACCGACTAAAACTTCTTTTACAAAGGTACGCCCTCTAATGTTAGCTGTATATGCGAGTACAGCATCTTTATCCAGTGCTTGAGCCTTATCGTTAGCTTCGTTTACTTCGTCGACGCCTCCTTTATCTATTTGTTCCTCGGTCGCCACAGCTTGACTATCGAGTGCGGTTTCTTCGGGCTCTGGCTTTTTTTCCATGTTACCGATCGCTGCAATAACTACCACAATAACGACCCAAAACCACCACTTTTTGTAGAAAGGCTTTTTCAATTTTCTTCCTCCTGATATAGAAATAATTAACAACAGAACATAGTCTATCAGACCCAGGTGAAATATTCTATATAAATGTATGAGTGAGGTAGAAAGAGTACATTTATATAGAATATTTCACACAGATATAGAGTATCTCGCTGCAGCCTGAATACAATCTGGGGTAGCAATCTCGCATATATTAGACACCGAGAGCACATCGGTAACTATGTTAGACAGTAGAAGCGTATAGCACAGTATCCATTAAGATCATGGGGAAGAGGTACTTTCGAAATACATTTGAGTCTAGGGTACAAAAATAGGAGCCTTGTAAGGCTCCTATTTTTACTGAATATTCGATTAATTCAAGTATGTTCGGATAAAAAAAAGTACCTCCTCATCTTCAAAGAAGAGCTGGAGACCATAAAATGCCCCCAACAAAAATCCACATCCGGCCAATAAACAGTAAAATATAGAATTACCAGCCCTTGATCTACCGTAATGTTGCCCGCAGTGTGGGCACATGAAAGCGTCCGCAGAAATCATACTTTTGCAAGATTCGCAACGCATTAAGTTGTTAGCATTAGGTTTAAACTTTCTTTTTATATTTCTAAACATTGCTTTAAAAGCTAGGATTGCAAGTACAAACATTGCGATAATGATCCCTATACCGAATAAATTACCTATTACATTATTTATGCGCTCGAACATGACGTTCCTCCAACTATGTAATCAATCCAGCACAGTCTATCAGACCTAGATATAATTTTCTATAGAAATGAATGAATTTTAGAAAATGAATACTTATCGAGTATAAGAAAAGCATCAACTAAGTGCATAGACGGTAGGTACTTCCGTAACGCGTTTGAATTTAGGGTACAAAAATGGGAGCCTTTACTAGCTCCTTCTCACTTAATTACTTATCATTAAACATCTTCATAAGTTCAGCTAATGCTATAAATCCACCGCCAATGCAAATTACGAAACCAACGAATGACCCGAAAATTGAATTGAAAGCTCCATTAGATCTACCATAGTGGTGGCCGCAATTAGGGCAAATGATAGCTGATATTGAGATAGTATTACCACACGATTGGCATTGTTCTAACTTTCGGTTAGATCGACCTTTGATCAATCTGAAGATATTGATAAAAAATGCTATTAAACAAGCCATACCAAATATAAACAAACAAGTAGTGATGAGACCGGCAATACCCAGAAGTGAGTAAGATGCCATATTATCAAACATTTTATTCCTCCATCTATGTAATAATCCAATTTATTTTATCAAACTCGTTTATCTATTTCCATTTATTTCTTTACATCTAAAAGACTCTGTGCAAATGAGCACATATCCATGTAATTAGTTGGTCGTATATTCACTTATCTCAAAGTCAAAATATTACAAAATATCACGTAATCAGTACGCTTGTTGAATGGACCTTTGTTGTTGCTGTATTTGTTGATAGCAAACTTGGCCGGGCCAGTTCCAGCCTCGCGATCATCGTTCCAGCCTCGCGATCATCGTTCCATCTGAGGAATGCATTTACATCACTCATCGGAAGATCGTTTCTTTATCCCAACCTGTTGTCAGGGTTACTACAAGGATGGCGCGGTCTCCAGATGCTTGTACTGGATACTCTTGGCTCACTATTTCTGATAGCCCAGATTCATTACCACTAAAATCAACTGCCAGTCTATTTTTGTATAGGATTTTTCGATATGAATAAGAGTTAATTTTAAGAACAATGATGCACTTTTAAATATGAAAAAGCTTTACCGACCTAAATAAGTCGATAAAGCTTTACCACTAAACTATTTCTTTCAATAAGTCCACGCTGTTATTTCTCACATTGCCCACTTCCTTCGGCACCTCATACGCTCGCATCTCAGATGCTTGATATGGCTTAAGAAAACCGAGCAACGATTGGACATCATCATTATCTCTTCCAAGCCACTCAGCCTCATCCTCAGGGCGCAAGATGACCGGCATACGATTATGGATAACCTCCATAAGACTATTTGGTTCCGTTGTAATGATGGTGCAGGTACTCAGTCTGTTTCCATCTGGATCTGTCCACGTGTCATACAATCCTGCCAATGAAAAGATACTATCGTCTTTCATCAGAATTCGCATCGGTCGCTTTGTTGATTCTTCTTTCTTCCACTCGTAGAATCCGTTCGTGGGGATGATACAGCGTTTGGAGCTGATCAGACGTTTAAAGGACGGCTTCTCTGCTAATGTTTCTGCGCGGGCATTAATCATTTTATTCCCGATCTTATCATCTTTTGCCCAAGTGGGCACCAGACCCCAGCGCAGAGCGCCTAATCTATTACCGTTTTTACTTCCGATAATAGTTGGGATGTACTGCATGGGTGCAGCATTATAGTTAGGCTTGTACTCAAATCCATCAGCAATCGATGCATAGTACCTGTCCAAGATAGAGTCTAAAGGGTCAGTGATTGTAAATCTCCCACACATACAAAACACCTCCTGTATTGTGCTTACAATATATAATCATACACTGGTGTACGGGGTAATCTTAAATTTTGGGGATGTACATAATAACACCTCAACCTAATTATAGCGGTTTGCTATAAAGGATTGAGGAGGTAAGTTATGGAGAATACGACATGTGTTGATCAGTTCATATAAGTTCGTTCAAACCATTCAACGGACTCTGTTAGACTCGCAATTCCTAATACGAAAAGACCTACTCCAAAAAGAAAACAGATAAATATGGAATCACCTAATCCGTTCATTTTACCGTAATGTTCACCACAGTACGGGCAAATAATAGCAGTGTTTGAAATCGAACGTCTACATGTTGTACAAGCCGTCATTCTGTCTATTTTTACACCTTTTAATCTTCTATAAATATTGATAAAGCTCTTAATAATAAACATAATTGATAATACAAAAAGTGATAATGTTAAAGCACCTAAACAAAACACACCAACGTAGTCACTAATTTCGTTAATCTTTTTACTCATAGAACAGTTAACCCCTCATTCAAGTTTAAACTCTTTTAATGGGTAGCAGCATCCGGAATTCTTCCAACTGGTTGTCTACCTAGCTACCAGCACCACGATTTTCTGATGGACTTATGTATTGGATATCTACACCTTCTCAGCCATTCAAAGCTCGACCTAAATTTAATTATTCGGCAACTCCTTACAATACTCCTTCAACTGACGCTCAACGTGTATTGGCGCTTGATTTACCACTCCCTTTCTTTGTACGTTTCTCCAGAAGTGGTTACCGGTTTTGTACAGCGGTCTTTTGAAGAGAACTATGCGTAATGGTTAACTAAACCAATCATTATCGCTATCCAATAAGATCATTTGGTCCTCCGAGGCGCATTATCTCAGATGCGACAAATTTAAGTTTGAGATAAACTTAAAGGATAATGGTAGTGTGCAAAATGAAAGGAGCAGTTTGCCGTTCGCAGCTGCTCCACATTTCGTTGAGCTAGCAACATAAGTTACTTTAGGTGCGTCTGTGTAGCAAAAAGGAGGAGGAACATGAGGAAAAAAATATGTATTCTACTAGTGCTACTCATGGGGGTTGCGATCGTTGCTTGCAGTAAACCTCAAGCTGAGAAGCTGACCACAATGACATTGCAAGAACTTTATCCGGGGGATATTGCGAATGTGGATTCCATTGAGATTACGGATGGTAGCTCAGGAGAGCGGAAAATGTTCTCTAACCAAAAACAGATCCTAGAGTGGATTGATCAAATAAAAGATATGAAATTCGAGCCTGATTCGAACCAAGAAGAGAGAAGTGGCTTCCTGTACTCGGTATCTTTGCGGGAAGGTCACATGAGTAAGTTGGGATTCACTCCGAATTCGCAGGGTGGACATAATTACATCCACAACGAGGAATTGACGTTAAAAATTCAAGAGATGTTTGGAAACATGGATTTCCATAAATGAGAGGTGAAGGCGTGTCACAAGTCTTGAATCGGTGCTATTTTACTACTATTCTATACATAATAAGCCAAGCACCCGATAAATAATTATAGTTACGATTAAATCCTAGAAGGACGGTACAATAATGAAAAGTATTACACGTATGACTGCTTGTTTGGTTTTAGCCGCATCACTATTGGGTTCTACAACTGCAGTAGCCGAATCCGAGATGCAGGAGCAGAATGAAAAAGATATAGCCACTTTGACGTGGAGAGGAATTCCAGCATTAGACATGAACGAGCACTGGGCCAAGCGTCTCTTTCAATGGGGTATCTCTGAAAATATAATTAATGGATATTCCGATTACAACCTTAAGCCTGATCAAGTAATCACAGAGGCTGAATTCCTCAAGATGTTATACAGAGCAGAGGGTATGGCCATTCCAAATGCAAGTGCAAATAGTGCATATCTACCCAGTGAGAGTTGGACAGAAGGTCTCTACAGGGTGGCTAAACTATATAACCATCCGACAACGGGAGAAAACAACTTTGCGATGAGAATGCAGCCCATTACCAAACTACGTGCTGCAGAAATTATCAGTGCAACTCAAGGCGTTCATTATACTGGCCAATATGCTGTCGCCTATCTGATCGGACATGGATTATCCAACAGTGAAGCTAATTCTCCAGAGCAGTTTGATGAAGAAAGTACGCTTACGAGAGCAGAAGCACTTCAATGGATACGTCAGCTTGCTTTTCATGGAAAACTTAAGATCGACGTAAGACCAAAAGTTCCTACAGATCTTAGTCTTCTTCCTGATCTAATGGACATAAATTCTGAAGTGATTCCTGATTTTAGTACGGAGCCCGTTACTGATGAGGATTTTAGTTTGTACATTCTTGGCGATGTTCCAGAACTTAGATTTGGAGACTCGAAAAAATCAATTGATGAACAATTCGGAGAATCTAAAGGAAAGAATATATTTGATTCTGATACATATCCGTTATTCACCGCACACTTTAACCAGAGTGGAGAGTTAGATGGTTGGAGTATTGACTCATACATGGATGGTTCCCCTAATACAGCTTCTTCACTACTCACAAAAAAAGGGATTGTGTTGGGTGAAAGCACCTTGTCAGATATTATAGATCGATATGGGTCAGCTGGAGTGAGCGGCAAAGGGATCATAGAGTATTTTTATAAAAGGATGAGCGATGGCACATATGAGGATATTTCAATTTATGATCCGATCCAAAATATTGAAGACGTGTATACGATCTCGTTTATTGTCGATGATGAAACCCAAGTACTCTATCATGTAATGGTGACCTCTTTTAAGGTTGCTTTCGGTTATACCTAAATCCTTGTGTTATTAAAATCACGGAAAACCAAAGAAGCAGCTGATGAGTATAATCGGCTGCTTCTTTGATTCAGCTAACAGGAAGATTAGCGTAACTCACCATTATTTGTTGGGGTTTAAGAGATGGAGCTCATAAAGAGTGAAGAGCCATTGACACTCCCACCCCTAAAGGGGCAAGATCACTAAAGTGATTGGGATTCTTAGCTAAGCTTAACGTCCTCATTTCATTTCTGCTTTGGACAGATGCTAAGATTAGGGTATGCCATTACCCCTCCTAAGACAGTGCATATAGCACCTTAGGCTGATTGACTGTTACCGCCAATCACAGTTGCGTAGCGAATATTCATCGCCCCAACGATATCACGATGTTTCTTGAATCCACATGGGCACTTATATCTTCTATCTTGCGCCTTGTTCTTTTTTGAACATGCTGGACAGGTTTGACTTGAATATGCAGGGTTCACATATTCCACTTTGATCCCTGCCATATTTGCTTTGTATTCAATGAATTGTGCCAAACGGTAGAATGACCAACGGTGTAGATTCTTTTCGTTTTTACGACTTGTTCTTGTCGTCTGCCTAATATTCGTTAGTTGTTCTAAGCGAATGACAGAAGTCTTATTTTCGACTGCGAAATTAACGATTTCACGACTGACTTTGTGGTCTTTGTCTTTCATCCATCGTTGTTCTTTATCATCTAACTTGCGAATAGCGTTCACTTTCTTTTGTTTTCCTAGCTTTTGACGAACACTACGAAACTTCCGTTTCTTGTATTTGTTTTCTCGCCCATTCCCAAAGAAGCGAGCGCGATCATGATCTGTGATGGCTACGGCAGGGATTTTCAGCCCTAAATCAACGCCCAAAATTCGCATCCCCGTTTTTTCAGTTGTTGGCATGGTGACAGCAATTTGGGCTATCCACTTACCTGAGCTTTTCGTGACACGGAGCGTACCAAGTTTATGCTTCAAAAGGTCAACGTTTCGATGGACTTTGTCGATGAACAATGCACGAATTTTTAAACGCTTAGATTTTCCCTCTACCATGAATGGAATGGAAATGTGCGTGAAGTCCAGAGAATAGTTTTGGTTATTCCATACGCAAATCGGTTTCTTTAGGATCGGTATGATTGCGTATTTACTTTTCTTAACTTTGGTAGAGAAGACACTATTCGCATCTTTAATCGCTTGATTTTTTACTGCACTTGGTAGATTAGCAGGAATGTCTTTAGTTGTCTTCTTCAACCTTTTCTTTTCTTCTACCATCTCGGCCACGAGTGTATTAACAACTCGGATATATTCATGACTACTTTGTTGCAATAGTTGGATCTGCTCTTTAGTCGGCAGCAGCTTTACCTTAACCGTTATGGTCTGAGACAGTTACTTCACCCCCTTGTCTTTTGTTGTTCAACATAACGCTTGATGGTCTCACTTGATACATTTCCAGCGGTAGAAACAAAATAGGAACGTGTCCACAAACTGGGCAAATGCAAAAGGTGTGGAAACTCTTCTCGTAGTTTTTTTGATGTGACTCCTTTTATTTTGGCCATGATATCAGCAGGGCTTAATGTTGGAAGTGCATTGAGAAACATATGTGTATGGTCTTTGTCGCACTCCATGGCAACAATCACAATATTAAGCTCTGCACATACCTCATGCACCAGTTCCTTGAAGCGCTGTTCTACCTCTAATTTGAGAAATATCTTTCTTCTGTATCGTGGGCAGAACACAAAATGATAGTTCAACAAAGTTACGGTTGTGTTTGTTCTTCTATATTCATTCATATCTATATTGTATCAGTTTAATAGATGAATTGAAACGAGCTAAAAAATTAAGAACGCAGACATTTCGGATACTTGAAGCATCACAATAGTGATACTCCGTATCCGACCTCACTTTTATCCCACATCTAAAGAATTGGGCTTTCTCGTTCGGGGTTTCTGTAAGTATACGAAGTGAACACTTGTGAAGATGTATTCTAAAGGAGTCATAATAGTAATTTTGTGGTTATTATGATTAGTGTATCGGCTAAGCCTGTTCTATCCCAATTTACAAATGCTAATGATACGATGAATCAAAGCCATCGTGATATAATTAAGAAAATTCAACGCTATTACTGAGATATACATATGGAGTGCAGCCAAAGATGAATAAGAATCTCAAAGATATAATTTGCAGGTTAAAGATAAGCTTGAAGAAGATCCAAATGGGATAATAGTTGGTGAGTTAAATGAGGGGATCTCTGGTATTGAGTTTGAGTTTAATTCTGTTCACCTCACTCAGTACATTTCATTTCTAGAAAAAACAAATGGTGCACGCTGTGGGGCGATTGATTTTTGGACCTATGAAGAATTACCTGATAATCAATATAGGGTAAGCGAATTCCCTGAGTTTATAAATAGGTGGCTTGAGATAGGACAAGTAGTGTATAAACCGCTTTTTATAGACAAGTTTTCTGGTTCGTTGATTCTAATAAAAGATGAGGGGAGATTCCAAGAATTCGAAAGTTTAGATACGTTTCTTTTGAGTTTTGTTTTCGGCAAGAACTATGAGTTAATAGTTCCGTATGTTGAAAAAGAAGAATAGTTTCAGTTTCTTATAAGAAATGAGACTATGAGTTTTCTCTAGTAGCCTTATGACAAGACAGCATGGCTACATACAGGTTTAAAAGTAGATATCGTGACTAAACGTTCAATTTTTGGCGGCTAAAATTACACCTCAGAGTCGAGAAAATCAAACAAAAACAGTTACGGGCGAACTAAGCTCCGAATAATTCGGAATCATAGCTCCCTGTAACTGTTTTTGATGTAGAGTACTTTTATTGACTTGGTTGGAGTATTTTGATGTCTGGCTCCATCAGCATTTTGTTCAACAATGGGCCGTACACATTGTAATGTGCCAATGAACGTCCTGGAAAATAAGCTTCTAGAATTTTCATCGTATCGTGCTCTTTCCCTCCTGAAATGTAGAAATCTCGCCTAACCTGAGATATTAATCCATCATTTTCAGCTTCATATATAGTACCATCCATGCTTTTTGCAAACCAGTTCGAGGCTTGGAAACTTGCATAAGGTATCCCTGCTTCTACAAAGAGCATATGACTTCTGCTTATTGGATATGAAGGAGAAAGTACAGAATACTTTACGCCCGGAGAAGGGTTTGAGCTTGTCCATGGGTTGGTATATATCGTATTTTCGCTAATTTCGGGACCTTTGCCATGTGTGTTGTAATATCCATCTAGCGCCTCTGTATCAAATACATTAATTCCTAATTCTAAAGCTTTGGAAACCGCTAATTTATATGCTTCCGTATGTACAACAGAGTTATTATTTGGATCGGTTATGCCTCCATAAACATTGGGGTAATCACCACGTGCGATATTGTCGATATTGAGTATGAAAAGAGTATTCTTCTTATCTGCTGCAGTCATTTTCTTTGCATAGTACTCTGATCCCTTATTAAATTGTTCAATATCAAAAAAAACAAATTTTACGGTATACGGCAATTTAACTGCGTGAGGAGATTTCTTGTCTACTAGCTCCTTGATTTGAGCGAGCATTAATGCTACCCCCGAAGCGTTATTCGAATAGCCTGATCCGTCATAATGGGCACTAACAATGATTTGTTTGCTAGGATCTTTCCCTTTCAGTGTGACTTCAATATTCGAGCCTTTAAAAAATACATGATGTCCCCACGGCGCAGAAATTACGCCAGTAGTGTCTTTTTGTGTGTTGAAATTTTGCTCATAAATATATCGAGAGTCTACGCCAATTTCTCTTAGCGTGCTCCTAATCCATCGTTTTGTCTGTCCATGAACTTTACCATTTCCCATGGAATTATCTGTAGGAGAGGCTGAACTATCTTTAAGGTGTTCACCCATATACTCCAGATATGTTTGTGCATTTGTTGCGATGGAAGAAGAGCCTGAAGCCAATGCATTTCCAGGAACCGCAATAACCAGCAGAATAGCCAATAGAATACCCTGAACCTTTAAAATATTTTTCATATTTCCTCCTCAAATCAATTCGTTCTTCAAGTTCTACAAAAGCCTTACACCGTACGTTCTATTCATACTTAATTACCGTTAATTTTTGAGAGCGGCCTCCCAAAAACATACTCTATGTACTAGCAATGTTTAGTACCTAGCTTGTTACTCTGATAATTCACCTCACAATTTAGAAAATGTAATTCATCTTTTCATTAAAGATATCCATCTAACACTGGTAGGATTAGGAATATTGTATCACATATCATAGTTCTTAAGAATCACTGAATAACTAAGAAATGGGGAGGACGGTGGAGAACTATATTAGATAGGCGATACTTGTTAAGCTAACGGGCAGAGTAGTTTCGGTATGTGGTATGATTTGATTGATGGAGTAAACTAAAGGTGCGACATGAGTCAGCGTCGGCCAACAAAGGTGAGGATAACGATTAAGGGAGTGAACTATATTGAATGTACAGCATGCCTATTTACGCCAAATTCAGCTCAAAAGGCACGAAGTCCCCACTTATAATCGTTACCCCTTTAATTTGGCAGTCATTCGAAGTCTAAATACTCTTGATTTTCACCCCAAGGTAACCTATATCGTAGGTGAAAATGGGATGGGCAAATCAACACTGATGGAGTCCATCGCTGTTGCATGGGGATTTAACCCGGAGGGTGGGACCACCAACTTTTCCTTCTCAACCCGGGCTACCCACTCGAGCTTATATGAATATATACAATTGATCAAAGGTCCGCGACGCCCGAGGGATGGCTTCTTCTTCCGGGCAGAAAGTTATTATAATTTAGCCACGACGATCGATGAGTTGGACAGCCAGCCTTCATTCGGTCGCCCTATTAAAGATTCGTACGGTGGCAAGTCCTTGCATGAGCAATCGCACGGAGAGTCGTTCTTTTCCACGTTCATTCATCGATTCGGGGAGAATGGATTATATATACTGGATGAGCCTGAGGCTGCACTGTCTCCCCTTCGCCAAATGGCGATGCTGACACGAATCCATGAACTTGTTTTGCAAAACTCTCAATTTATTATTGCGACCCATTCCCCAATCCTTATGGCATACCCAGATTCGATTATTTACAATCTAAAGCCAGATGGTATCGAGGTTCAAGTATTGGAAGAAACCGACCATTTTATGATGATGAAAGAGTTTGTGAATAACAAGGATAGGATGCTCAGAGAGTTATTCGAAGAAGGTCAAGATTAAATCCACTGCTATACCATGGAAACCTACAGCCTAAGAGAGGTCGCTTTAAAGGAAAAGATCTATTGTGAAGATTAAGCAACAGGCAGTATAGTTCTAGTTATGTGGTATATTTCGAACTAAGGTATGACTCGTCATGCTTGAAAGACTATTGTGTTTCAGGAGGGTCATTTGTATGGGAAAGACATTCCGCAAGAGAGCTAAAAAGATAATGGTAAATGGTTATCAGTTTCACTGTGTCATTAATGAGATTCCTAGTAATACGTTTGTTAATTTTAAGGTTTATTTATCTAAAACCTCATATTTTGAAGTGTTATTTACATGGGAAGGTAGTTGGCACTTTAACCCACACAAACCTAGGAATTGCGAACTTTTAATAAGGCACGCGAATGAAATTGGTTGGGCGTTTAAACAAGAAAAGAACTCATTGAAAATAGAACAAGGTGATTTACTTATTAGTAAGCTTGGACTAACTGTATGAATGCTTAATTCCTATTTAATTTATCGAAACGTTAACTTAATAAAACTTAAGAAGGCAACACCGAGATCAACTACTGTTTTCAACTAGCGGACTGACAATAGGGATCGTTGCGGAAATGCTCAAGATCTTTTTTTTGTGTACCTTTAGGAATCGTTTAATCGAAGTTTTAGATACATAAAATCCAACTTGGTTTTTGCAGGTATTTAATCGCTAAGCCTATGGTGACGATAATGAATATTGAGGAGTTTTCTCCTAAATCAAGAGCGCCGAATCAAAAGGAGAGAGTTCATGAAAAAACAGTTTATCAAAATCGCAGGAATCACACTGACAGCAGCGCTTATGTTAGGTACGATGAGTATCACAATACCTAACGCGCAAGCCGCTAAAACTCCATTTTCCGACGTTCAATCGACCCACTGGGGCGCCGGTGCTATTACTAATGGCGTTTCCAAAGGTTATGTCGATGGATATACGAATGGTACCTTTAAACCAGACGCCAGCGTCACGCGCGCTGAATTCATGAAGATGGTCGTCTCGGCCATGGAGCTTGAAACCACCCCATCCAGCGGTAAATGGTACACGGAATACGTTGATACCGCAAGCAAAGCAGGTCTTTTCGCAACTGACGATTTTAACGATAACGAAGCGGCTTGGGCGAAAGTGATGACACGCGAAGAGATGGCCCGTGTTGCAGCTCGTGCGATCGGGGAAACAACAAAGGAAGATGACAAATGGATGTATCTCGCTACGAAAGCCGGTCTCATTAAAGGGGTAGGTATAGGGCAGATCGCTCCGAAAGGACTGACCACGCGTGCGCAGGCAATCGTTGTAATCGAACGTATTCTTACCAAGAATACCGGCGCTTCCCTTGACGTCGACAGGTATGCGGTCGGTAGTGCAGAAATCGCATGGCATGGTACCAACATCTTCACCGTGATGCCAGAAATGTGGGTTACTCCGGAATCCGATTGGAAACAAGCCGGTAAGTCTTCGGTCGAAGAAATGTGGAACGAAAAGCTTATGACCATCACATCGAAAGATGGACTGTACCAAGCTAAACTGGACGCTCTTATCGCTATCGACTTGGCTGATCCTAACGACCCGAACCTTGGACTGATTGCGCCTATCAATACGCTTAAGTGGTATAATAACCGCCCTTCAATCACTAATTTGATGGTCAAAGATCAGAAAAACAGTTACGTTCTTTATTTCAAGGGTGGGCCGATATTTAACAAAGATACTAAAAGATATAATCCTAACACAAAAATTCAATTTTACGTCGATGGATTTGATAGTCCCGATCGGGATGCCTTTTTCCAAAAAGGTGTGCTGAATACTGCTGCAAGGGTTTATCGGAATAGCCGAACCGATACCCCTGCTGTGATTATCCCTAAAACAGGTACTGTACAAATAAGCGGCAATTTGGAAATTAGGATTCAAACACCAGCAGCTGGATGGTGGTTCAGCGAAAGCATTCCGCTCCGTCTCAGAGGTATCCAATAAAGAAAAAACACCCAATATACTGCTCCTAATGAGCGTATGATGGGTGTTATTTTCGGTTTAGTTATCGCAAACAAAGGCCACCTGCAAATTGCAGATGGTCTCTTAAATACATTTACGTAAGTAATTAAGTGAATGTATTTAGCTGGTTGTGCCGTAGGTTCGGCAAAATGTTTTTTGGTATCATCACAATTTAATGTGTAGCGTTACGTCTCGATTTCGATCGTGCTGATATGAGCCATATATGGATTGGAATTGATGCTAAAGAGTACACGATGAACATTAAATTGAATAACGTCTTATGCTGGAAATTTTGTGCTTGGATATAGTTGCAAGATAAATACATAAGTATTGCCTTTACGAAAACATATTTGTTATATACTTCTCGATTCCTACTAATCCGTATAATTACCGCATGAAGACACGTCATAAAAGATAAAATGGCTATAGTGATGAGGCAATCATTCCTCACACTGTCTTCTAGTAATTGTATAGCCAATATTGATGTTGTAGCTCTGTATACATACCACCTCTTCAGATTCAAGGTCAGGTCAGATTAGTAGTTTAAGAGTACATTTAATTTCAATTAACAAATACCAGGGCAAGCTTATTTACACATAAAGCTAAGAGATGTAGATATAGCCGGGGTATTCCCGCAGTTCACCGTCCCTAAATCCCAAGCGAACCCAGATAAGTCGTCCGGGTTCCATTGGAATTCTTAACGGGAGTAGCAAGGAAGCTAAAGACTTGGGGGCAATGCTCATACATCATGGGCATGGCTTCGCTCCGTTTCACTCCACTTCACAATACCCACCATGTACTACGAAGCAAATAAGGAACCATGACTCCATTACGCTTCGCTTCATTCCTTCATCGTTCCAAAACCGTCCGGGTAGACCTTTTGAAGCAAAACCCTTGTTTGCATAATCGAAGAAGAAAAACAAGGCACGTTCGCATACTTGTGTGCAGCCTTACCATATTCCGTTTTTCAAAGAGATCATTCGTATTCCGTAGCCATCTAACCGCATGGGATCATATAGAACCTCTCCGGGCAAGGCGACAAAATTATGTTGAGAAAATCATTCCACCTAATTTTGTCGTCCCTTCGGGCAGCCTTGCCCTGCGAGAACCTATATGATCTTAAATCTGCGACGGCTACGGTATACGAATAATCTGTTTCTTTGAAAACTTCATAAGGTAAGGCAAGTCAGCTAGTAAGATAACTGCTCATCAACCTTAAAAGATTCCGCTCATCGCCGCTAGGGCTAGACAGGCAAACGGTGCCGAATGAGGTTTAGGGTAAAAAAAGTCTGTTCTAATTAAAGGATTTATAAAGGAGATGAGCTCAACATGGGTACGGAGGCGTTGGGTATTCAAATTGAGGTGTTGCGACAAGAGCTTATTGATTTAGCGCAGCGGATGGGTTTAACAGCAGTGGAGGTAGTGGAGAAATCGCAGAAGTTGGACAACATACTGAATGAATATGATCGACAACATCAACGAAAAAAATAAAGCCCGTTTGTTTAGGAAACAAACGAGCCAGGGCGAAGATTTGGACCCCTTCGCCCCTTGATTATACCACATACAGGAGAGCTTAATACGAGGGGGGATTAATGAATTAACGATAACCGTATGGTTTATCGTCCCTCTAATGAAATGGGGAGCAATGGGGACGGCGATACTTTGAAGAGTGGAGTGCCTGGCAATTGTCTATAGCCTATGGATAAGACTGATGAGGGCGGTTAGTTACGCAGGTTTAAAGATGAAGAGAAGGTAGTCATATAAGCAGCAGGACAGGTAAAAGAAGTTGCAGTACTTAAATTAGGCATACTATTTCAAGACGCCTTTACGAGTAAATAGTACGATCTCTGTATTTCTTTGTATAAAATTATTTTGATAAAGTGCCATATAACGGAATATGCACGTACAATGTACGTTAAAAGGAAAAACAAGTGATTCCCATGTATACCCATAGCATGTTGAGAAATGGTAGACTATATAAGAACCCGTTGGGGGTATAGGATTCGGTGTGGTTGATTTAATCGAATCTATTTAATAGGAGGTTTGGGTGAATGGAAACTATAACAGAACTTTTTAAGAGATTGGAAAAAGAAAGAGAAGAAGGATTAAAGCTAAACCCTAGATACGATATTGATAAACTTGCAGATGAAAACGGCGAAGTATCTATCTACTTTCATT
Source organism: Paenibacillus sp. BGI2013 (assembly GCF_002843485.1). Lineage (NCBI taxonomy): Bacteria > Bacillati > Bacillota > Bacilli > Caryophanales > Paenibacillaceae > Paenibacillus > Paenibacillus sp. BGI2013. The sequence goes on along the minus strand of NZ_PJFA01000008.1, from coordinate 56,383 downwards.
CAAGTATAGAGTACCAAATGTACTTGGATGGCAAAAGTGTCATTGGCTCAACGGAGCGTTTTCTCCATTCAGATATATTTCGTAATGTACATAAAGATAGAATTGAAAAACTGACAGATGGAAGAACTTTGGCGCATATTCCAGCTTTATCTGCTAATGATGAAGTGTGAGCTTGTGATAAGGAGTGTACGATGAGTTCGTATTGAATGAACGTGAGTTAAGATTGGTGTTGAGAACGATGGAGAAAATGAGAATGTGAAGTGTGGTATGACAATGATATTCCAAGTATCTATATCCAGCACTAAAAGCTATTGAATCAGGATTCTCTTGCAGATTAGTCACAGACATTGGGGAGTACCGCAACAGCCCGTTACAACCCGTTTTGATTGGGACGAAGGAATGTTGAGCGAAGGCGGGCAAAACGAAGTACATAGGAATTTGATTTCAATCGACTAAGGAGCGGGTGGATATATTAAAAACACATTGGGGCAAATATGTAATGCTACTAGCCATTATTTTACCGATCTCCATTGTTGCTATTTTTACGCTCCCTTATGATAAACGCTATATGGCAGTAGCTATATTTCCGTTACTATTCTGGGTATCGTATTATTCGTGGATCGCATTCGAGAAGAGAAAGAAAGATACATAAAACAAGGCTTTCTTTGGGAAGGGGGGAGGAATAGTGAAGATACATCATCGGGAAGCCGTATTGAAAACCGTTTCGGGAAGCATAAACCGCAACTTAAATGATGAAGCATCAGATAGGGATGTCAAATACTTTGTGTTACCGAATTTCAATGATTTGTATACAGGATCTCTATATAAGAACTTTCAAACTTCAACGACAGAAGATATCGAAATTCATGATGTTAGAAAGTTAGAAAAACTACTGACCAACTCAAACCTCACCTTTCTCGAACTACTGTATTCCGTAGAAGTAGATACCTTTGGATACGCTGAGATTGAGCAACTTCTTGAATACAGAGATAGGATCTCAACAATCAACTTAAAGAGTCTGTTCAATAGTTGCTTTGGCATGTATAGAGGACAGATGAAGGATCTTACCAAACCAAACTCTGAAACACAAAAAAGCATGATCGCTCAATATGGATATAACACGAAAAAGGCGATGATGTCCCTATACTTTTTGCTCTTCTTAATCCGATTCCATAAGTCTGGGTTTGAGGATTTTAAAGGTGCGATTACATATGAAGGAACGGATAGAGAATTTATGCTTGGATTGAAGCATGGTGAGCTTTCACTGGATGAGTTCAAAAAAATCACTAGTTTAAACGAAGAAAAAGCTCTGAAATTGGAGCAAAGTTATTATGAAGTTCCGCTTGATAAGGAAGCGAATTATTATCTGAAGACTCTCTTACAAACTCTTGTTAAGAATCACATTAAAACAATGTGAAGAAAGTCTACATTTACAAACAATAAGGAGTGCCAAGGAATGAATTTTAACCAGTGGGCTTCAGAGAATATCAACATCTTTGGCGTATTTAATATTACACTGACTATCCTATTGACTGCTCTCAACGTATGGTTTGCTAGAAACTCTCAACGGTACAGTGCTGAATCGTTAAAGCAAAACGAAAGAATCCGTCAAGAAAATAACACGCCAAATGTTATCGGTTATTTTCACTCAAACGATCTTCAGCTGGTTTCATTTTTGTTGACCAATAAGAGTGACAATGCAGCCAAGAATATTAAGATACATTTGAAACCAAGAAATGGGGAAGAAGTTCCTAAAGATTTGATAAATGCATATATGCTTAATGAAGGCGTTGCATTTTTAGCCCCAGGTCAAACCGTAAACGCTTTGGCAGGTAGTTTTATAGAAATCATGGATGAACGTAAAAACTTCCCTATATTTGATATTCAAATTGATTATCAAGATATTGATTCAAATAGTTATTCAAGATCATATGTACTAGATATGAACATGTATAAAGGAAATTTCATGATTAAAGAGAGAGGACTAAAAGATATCTATGTTCAGTTAGATTTAATGGAGAAACATATCAGAAAAGCTGTTCGTCTTTATGAAATGCAGGACAAAAGAGAACAAGAAAAATTAAAAAATAAGCCAAGAAGAATTAGAAGATAAATAAACCTGAAATCTAACGACACGTAGAATATCAGAGAATACTAATTAAAAATGGAAGTTCTAGCGTGCTGGATGAGACAAGTTAATCGGATTCAAGTTTAGATTATATCTTTCAAAAGGGTGGAATCAGGGTGGAGGACTGGAGGTTAAGTAAGGCAGAATACGATATATTACTTTCCTACATAGGTTGTGGTGATATTCTTAATGCAGATATTTTAGTTTTCGGAAATGAAGAGGGCACGGGTGGTTATACAGTAACAGAAAATGTTAAAGCCAGGACGCGATTGATTACAACGGATGAATCTTCGGATGTAAGGAATTATTGTATTGAAGCAAATAACTGGCGAGAGGGATTTTATTATCCAGATTTTGAGGGATTGTTTACTGGTTATGAAAAAAAACACTCTAAGGGTTTTACAAAAGGCGTTTTTAATGCAGCTATTGCAAGGCTTTGTCTAGCTCATGAACGAAACAGCCAATCCAACTGGTTTGAAGGTTCTCCGAAGGAAGGCACATTTGGTGAAATCAAAAAATACATTGGCTGCAAGCTCTACAAGCCAAAAACGGAGGGAATTCAAACCGCTTTAATTGACTGGAGACCGCTTCCCAGATCAACAGAGAGAAAATGGTATCCAAATGAATATGGAGCAGTAGCACCATCTTCTGAATATAAACCAAATCAAGACAACCCTTATTTAGCAGCATTCAATAAACCAAAAGGCAGATTCAAGCCCCAAAAATACTCCACATCGAGTTTTAGTGACTTCAAAGAAGATACGAATCTCAGAGCTAGAATCATCAAAAATGCTCTAACAAAATCTAGTGCACAAATTCTCCTCGGAATTGGCGGAGCTGCTGGCTTTAAGAAGGATGCTCTTGAATTAATGTTTGGAAAAAATCTATTCTCATCCATCCCATTCTCTTGTGATATGAGGAACAGTAAGGGGCAATTACAAAAATCCTTTAAAGCAGAAATTTCATTAAACAATAGGATTTTATACATATTCTTGATACCCTTCCCTTCTGCAGGACTCGGGTTCGTTTCACAAGAGAAAGCATTAGACATGCTAGCGGAATTATCGGACAAATATCTTAAACCAATATTAATGAATAAAAATTAATTTTCTTAATTAAATGTTATCGTGATGTGATTTGCATAATAGAGTAGAACATGAAAAGAAGGAGATGATTGATTATAACAACTAATCCATGTTTAAATCGGGCCTAGGAACATAATGAATGATTGAATTCACGATATATTTAATATATATCCCTATTGTGTATGTAATGTGTTTTGTACGTACAAAACAATGAAGCGAATACTTCCTGATCGTAGAGCTAACAATTTCAAATAGCGAGATGTGGTTTCTATAACTCGGCTTATGTAGGAAGTAAGTTTAATTCGATGTACAGAACCATTCTATGAATAGGTCAAACTAAGTTTCTAAATGAGGGTGATAGATAGGTGTATTTACTAACAAGAACTGCAACCATTGTGACGTGGATTTTTGATCACCTTGGACTTGTTGTCGGGATTTTGTTTGGAATCGTAGCTTTAATAGGCTTACTTAGTGGGATTTTCTCAAGCCGAACCCCCATGAATCGCTCGCTTACCCATGAAGAACAGGAAAGAAGCATAGACCGGAGTTTAGGAAAGAAAGAGGCATGGGAAGGCGAGCAAAGTAGCTCATTTGTAGATACGCCAGCAGTCCTTTTAGATAAGGGGCAGCAGGGAGAAGCGATTGTACTTGATGATGTCTTAAAAAGTCATCCCCATATCAAATGTCTTTCATCTCTTTATGTACCAACGAGCGGTGGACAATACACTGAAGTGGACTTGGTTGCCATCCATAGTACTGGAATCTATGTAATTGAATCCAAGAACTATCGGGGAGTAATTGTTGGGAATGAAGATGAACGCATATGGAATCAGGCGTTTATTGAGGATCGAAATGAATTTTACAATCCAATTATGCAAAATGCGGGGCATATTCGAGCTATTAAGCTTTTTTTGGGTGAACGCTATAAAGGCATACCGTTCCATTCCATTATCGTATTTAATAACGACTCAAATATCGATTTGATCAAAGTAAAATCAAAAGGCATTGTTATTACGAAACATATGAATCTAACAAGCCAATTACAGGGTTTATTTCACATCCTTCCTGATGTTTTAAATGAGGAAAGTACGACAGTCGTTTATGAATCTCTGCTGCCACAAACAGAGGTGTCAGAGGACATAAAAAGGAAGCACTTGGAATTCGTCCAACATCGTAAAGATGCGTAGTGTAAAGTTGAATCAACTTGAATCCAGTTGCGAAGGATTCACATGATCGGTTCGAAGATATGAAATATTATGCGGTGAGGAAGTATGCTTTCTATTGTTTGGCTCGAGCGAAGCTATGTTATTAGCTATTTGGACACTGGCCAGGTAGAGGTGCGAATGCCAAGCTCACATGATTTCCCCGGGAGATTCGCACCTCGAAATTTGTCGAACACTTCAGTTTTGTGACCTTTTGGTAACAAGGATATTGAGTTTATATGTTGTTGTGGGATATAGTGGAGCTAATATGTGGAAAAAGTATCGGAATTACGTATGAAGGTATTTTAAACATAACTTGATACGTGTATCTTCGCTGTCGCACTCCGTATGGAGTGCGTGGATTGAAATTTTATGTGACGACAAACTTGGAGAACGCGAACTTGTCGCACTCCGTATGGAGTGCGTGGATTGAAATTCTGAACAATCTGACATATGGCGTTCGCATTTATAGTCGCACTCCGTATGGAGTGCGTGGATTGAAATCTGATGACGGAAACCCTGAAACTAAGATCCAGATTGTCGCACTCCGTATGGAGTGCGTGGATTGAAATCAGTAAGCGTGGAGCCGGGGCCGCGGCCTCTGTGAGTCGCACTCCGTATGGAGTGCGTGGATTGAAATATAACTCTTGGTTCCAGTATCTGAACTGAAAGTAGTCGCACTCCGTATGGAGTGCGTGGATTGAAATACTTGCCAAGAAACGTGATGCCGCTCATGCATTAGGTCGCACTCCGTATGGAGTGCGTGGATTGAAATATGCCCTCAAAAATATCCTGATACTGTCCGGTGATGTCGCACTCCGTATGGAGTACGTGGATTGAAATACCTAGCAAGCTCGTTAAATTGCAATGGGTGTTTTAGTCGCACTCCGTATGGAGTGCGTGGATTGAAATCTCTGACTGTACCAGAGCCTTGACGATAAATTCTCGTCGCACTCCGTATGGAGTGCGTGGATTGAAATTTCTGAATTTGAGGGATAGTGGTGAGGCCTTGATCGTCGCACTCCGTATGGAGTGCGTGGATTGAAATGACGACACAGCTGAGGGTTTCGGCGGCAGCGTATCGTCGCACTCCGTATGGAGTGCGTGGATTGAATTAGTTTGAATCTCAGAAAAGTTATCTTGGGCGTTTTTCGCACCCCTCTTGCATATATTGAAATCAGGAGGGATTAAGGAATTATTTGGAATTAACTCTGTATTGAGACTGTGGATTGATTTGATGAGGATCTAGGAAGCTGAACCCAGTAATCATGTCGCTCTTCGGATAGAGTTACCTTCACCCAGCCGGTGGGAATTAACCAAGGAGAATAGAAATGGGAAGGTAGTCACTATTAATAGGTAGTGTTGTTTTCGTTACTTTTTACCATTTAGTACAGCTTCAGCAGTCAATAGTAAAGTCACCTTGAAATCTTACAATTATAAGGAACAACCATAAACATGAGCCGGTTGCTAGCGTAGATCGACTGAAGGAACTGGAAGCAGAGCTCCAAGAGATGATGCACCGGTTGTTTCAAGAGAAAGAGCATACGCTTGCGGATACACAAGAAGAACTGGCGATTGTAAAAAAAGCAGTGCACATCTTTAGCAAACCAAAGAGCTAAGATTTCAGTTTGTGGAAGACCATCGCTCCGAGTTTCCTTTAGATGTGCAGAACCTTTCAAGTATCACGGAGCGGATATTACAAATGGCGAATGGCCCGAACTAGCAAGCGGCAGAACCGCAAAGACGAGGTCATGAAGCGTATTCGGTGTCATTTTTACGACCATCAGATGCGGTCGGCAGCCCTATATTACGTATCTGCTCCATTTAAAAGAGTTGCGAATCTCTTCACTTACCGTCAGTATATACATGCGTCAAATGAATCTAAGTTCTGTGGTCATGCCCGAATATCGTGTTTAGACTACGGATTCCAAATACGATCATCCCCTTGCGCCGAAAACACTGAATCAGCAATTTAAAACGTCCAAACCGAATACGGTATGGGTTACCGACATCACCTACATTCCTTGCCGAGGAGGTCGTCTATGCCTCGCCAGCGTTCTGGATTTGTGCACACGTGAAATTGTAGGCTGGCGTCTGTATAATCATATGAAAACCAGTTTGGAGATGGGTGCATTGAAGGATGCTTACAAGGCCAAACGTCCCGCTCCGGAATTACTCCATCACTCGGATCACGGTTCTCAATACACGTCAAAAGAATACGTGGAGCAACTGAAATCATACGGAATGGAATCAAGTATGAGCCGCCGAGGAAATTGTTATGATAACGCCTGTATTGAGTCGTGGCACAGTATTGTAAAGAAGGAACTCATTTACTGCAACCCTCGTTTTAAGACGCCGGAAGAGGCCTATACCGTCATCTACCAGTAAAATGAGTTCTACTACAATCGCAAGCGAATGCATGGTTTGCTAGAGTAACTTTCCCAATTCGCTTTGCGATGAATTTTACGGACAAATCCGCAGCATAGTGTCTACTTTTTTGACATAGGTCCAAAATACATGATAATAGATAAGCATTTCAAAAATTCAAGTGAAAAGAGGTTATCTTAGAGAAAATTATTATATACGCAGATTAAATAATACTAAAGTTAGAGAATGGGGTTATGCAATTTGAGTAAACAATTTCTTTTTTGGAATAAAATCAATGTTATTTTGATAGTTTTTTTGAGTTGCGTGTTGTCTGAGGATACTTCTCTGTTTGCTGCAGAATCTAAAAATGACCAAATAATAAAGAAAATATCTATAGGGAACAATCATCTTCTTATGCTAGATGAGGAAGGTTCGATTTGGTCAGCTGGTAGTGGCATGTTTGGCGAGTTCTCTCCAATGATGAATAAAGTAGTAGAGAATAATCCATTAGCAACAAATATAATGGCGATTTCTGCAGGAGAAGTCCATAGTCTAGCGTTAACATCAGAAGGATCAATTTTAGAGTGGGGTTACGATTCTAGACCAACTCAAATAATATCCAATTTGAAGAAAGTAGTGGATATAGCAGCAGGATATGAGATGAATTTAGCATTGGCTGAAAATGGAGATCTTTGGAGTTGGGGGACCTTTAGTAATATAGAACCTCTTGGCCAACTGGCATCTGTAAAACTTGCTGACGTGGTTGACATAGCAGTAAACACAGATGCTGCTTATGCTGTAAGGAAAGATGGAACTTTGTGGGCATGGGGCGATGATAACAGTTCTTATCAACTGGGTTCAAGAGATATAGATCCTTATACAAGTAATATCCCTCGTAAAATTAGTATCCCGAAAGGAATTACTAAAGTCTTTGCAGGTAAGGGCTACGCTATGGCTATAGATATCGATCAAAATGTATGGGCATGGGGAAGGAATGATTTCGGGCAACTGGGCGATGGTACGCTCATTGACCAGTACATTCCTCAAAAAGTAAAAAGTCTAAATTCGATAACACAACTTGCACTCGGAGATACTTACGTTCTCGCTTTAGAAGATAGTGGTACTGTATTATCTTGGGGAGATAATACGTATGGCACTTTAGGCGATGGTACGACTACTGATCAGTTAAAGCCCACAATACTTTCAGGGCTGTCCAATATTAAATATATTGAAGCAGGAAATAGTACTAGCATGGCAGTTAGTAACTCAAATCAAGCTTATATTTGGGGTAATAACCTACTGGAACGGTTTCCTAAAGCTCTGGAAAAACCGAAACTTATAGAGGTTACTGTACTTAAAGGGAAAGAGGAATCAATAGAAGCACCTACTGGATTGAATTTAAAAGCTTTATCCAGCTCCTCTGTAAGACTTATGTGGAATAAACCTAAAACACCTAGTACTGGTTTAGGTGGATTCATTGTTTATCAGAACGGGTTGAAAATAGCTGAGACTAACGATGAGACCTTTATTATTAAAGGGTTAAATCCTAATGAAGAATATAAATTTATAGTTAAAGCTACTAACAGTAACAAGAAGAAATTTTCGAAAAATAGTGAAACTGTGACTAAGAAGCCTGTAAAAAAAGAAAAGTCTAGTTATGTTTATAATTCTTCCGGCCAATTAAAAAGTATCATGTATGAATCAGGGAAGATAGTAAACTATGAATATGATAAAAACGGAAATCTTAAGAAAACAACGGTTGTGAATCCTTAACCCTATTAGACTTCTTAACTTATTACTTCATAAATTAAGACTATTATTTTACCTGCACCCTTGCGAATAAAGTGTTATTCGTAAGGGTGCTTTTTATTAATCTGCTAATTCAAATTTCGTGAGTCTTCTATTCATAGTTCTTTGTATAGGTAACAGCGAGATAAGTGAAGCTAGTTTTTGGTAGCGCAAAAGATTGCTTATTATACATATATAAACTTTAACAAAAGTACACTGGTAATAAATCGACAAAAATATCTATAATTCGACAAAAAAAGCCTATTTCTTAAAATTGCCAAATAAACGATAATAGGAAAGCTGTTTTTGAAAACCGACAAAGCTAAATGTTAAAGAGAGGGTGGAAAGTACAGAATGATCAAGATTTAGTTGATATACAAGATGGATTTCCAATTATCGCACAGGCAAAAATGTACACGAAGGGGAAACATGCATATGAAGTTACGGGGAATATCGATTATTGTGCTAATTCTAATACTTAGTATTGGGAATTTCACAAATGAAAAAGTGGATGCAGCTGAGAAAAAGAAGCTAAACGAAATAAATAAAGTCTCAGTTGGGACCCAACATCTCTTTTTACTAGGTAGAGATGGTTCAATATGGTCAGCCGGTATGAACCTTCCTGGTTTGCTGGGGCGTTCGGGAAATGCATTTGATGGCATCGGAGTGATCTCATCTGCCTCGAACGTTGTTGATATTTCTGCCGGAGGTTTTCGAAGTTTAGCTTTGACCTCTGATGGAACGTTACTTTCTTGGCCAGGAACTACAGATGTTGAGATCCCAGATCTGATTACCTCAGTGAAAAACATAAAGGCAATAGCAACAGGTTCAAACTTTAGTGTATTACTCACTAACGATGGTGGGGTTTGGACATGGGGCTCAAATTCTTCAGGCGAACTGGGGTTGGGTGATACTCAATCACGTACCGTACCAACTCAGATACCAAATTTTAAAAGTGTTGTTGAAATAGCCGCAAGCTATTCGACAACGTACGCTTTGAAGAGTGACGGCTCGGTATGGGGTTGGGGCACAAATGCCACTGATCAACTTGGAAATGAGACAATGGATTATTCCCTCAATCCGATAGAGATTAAATTTGCTACCAAAGTAAAGCATATCTATCAAAAGGCAGGGTATGGGGCAGCAATTGATATAAATGGCGATGTGTGGTCATGGGGTACTAATTCTTTTGGGCAACTGGGAGATGGAACACAAACAAAAAAAATAACACCGTCCAAGATTGAAGGATTACAGGGAATAAAGGAACTAGCTTTAGGTACCAGTCATGTACTTGCTTTGAAGGAAGATGGCACTGTAATCTCGTGGGGGGCTAATACCAGAGGTAAATTAGGTGATGGGACAACGACTAATAGCCTGGTGCCGGTTAATGTGAAGGGTTTAACGAACATTGTCTCCATCTCTGCTGGCGCAAATACCAGCGCAGCCATCAGTAATTCCTCTAAAATTTACTTGTGGGGAATGGATGTAACGAGCAATGGAACAACGACATCTATGCCCAAACGCATATTGGTCGATGATTATTCATTGGAAGTCCCCAAGGGATTGAAATTAAAACTCACCAATCCCTCTTCTGTGCATTTAAAATGGGCATCCCTCACTGCAGATGATGATAGCCTAGATGGTTTTAATATTTATCACAATGGTGTCTTAATTGGGAACACGCATGAGAGAGAATATGTCATAAATAACCTCAATCCAGATCAAGAGCATCGTTTTTATATTACGACTAGAGGATTGTTAGGTAATGAGTCTGAACAAAGTAGCGTTGTAGTTAAGAAGAAGAAACAAAAATACAGTTTTACTTACAATTCGGCAGGTCAATTGATAAGCATTATATATGATTCCGGGAAGAAGATAGTTTATGAGTACGACAAAAATGGAAATTTAAAAAAATTAAATATCATTAATCCACTCACTCCCTAACAGATTAACGTTCAACTGATTGACAGAGTCTGTTCTTCTCACTAGTAACTGTTGAAGATACTCTTACAAATTCCATAATGACGTTTGACAATTAGTCATCTCAGAGAGTAGCTATTAACTCTCAAATGGACAGAAGGATGCATGAGTACGCCTAACTATTCATTCCAAGCTTGCTACTTTTATGTTTACACGTTCAACCAACATATAGCTATTATTTAATTTGAAACGGAGAGAAACAACTTTTGAATTATTTTATGAAGAAAACAATATCCATCATTTTAATCGTAGCCGTGCTGTCAGGATTGATGGGAAACGCCTTACCTACGAAATCATATGCTCAAGATGAAGCTCCTTCACCCGAAACGATCCAAATCCTCATTGATGAATTCGGTACCACGGCTTCATTCATCCAGCGTTATTTGGATCAAGGATACAATTTGAATGAAATAATAGCTGCATTTTACAAAGCCAGAGAAAGCGCAATGTCCTTCGATGAGGCGCTTCGGGCAATTCACCCTGAGGAGGTCAACGAATCAGCTACCGTAACCAGTGATGTATATGCTGACCCTACTATTGAAAATGAGGCTTCAATTATCAGTGTCGAAGCTGAACAATCTGGAATTATGAAGCGTTATGAAACTTATGCGGTGACTGAGGAGGTCTACTCTAATTTACCGACAGATCCAATCACGGAGACCGATGACGAGGAAGAGTCGAACGTGAAAAAGGAAGAGCCCTCGGAACAAACACCTGATGAGTCCGTGCCTGTCCAGGAAGAGAAAGAACTTGAAGACGAACAAGTTGATGCAAATGACAAAGACAACCAAGAGTTAGAAACAACTCCTGATTCGGTTTCTACGGAAAACAAAGAGGAGGCAACAACGGAAGAAAGCGATTCAAAAGAATTGAAATCCATTCAGCCGCTTGCTGCCTCAACAAGTGTCCCTGACCCAGGGAAGCATGTGTCAGAGAAAGCACCCGTATTTGATCGAAAATCGTTTAATGAAGCGCCATATAGTGTGGGTGAAAATGGCGAAACCATCTCTACACTCAGTGGGGGACTTATTCTCGAACATGCCGATGCCACTTTACCTGGACGAGGAGGCATGTCGTTTACCCTCGAACGGCAGTATAACTCAACCTCAGCACAATTCTATGATATGGACGTAGGCTATAATACGTACGAATATCCAATATATCAATACTTTGTAACGTATAATGCAGTGAAGAAAAAGAAAATTCCTAAATATCACGTTAAGTATACGGAAAATATGTCGATTCAGTGGGATAACAATGGGGATGGAGTAGTCGATTCCGAAACGGCAATCATTGAAACGAAAACGATGAAGAAGGGAACCTACACAACTGAATCCGAAGCCAAAGAAGTGGCTAGTCATCGAATCGTGTACTTTACCGAGCCTGAACCACTTTTTGTACAGAAGACTCAATACAACAATCAAGATAACTTTCCTACCACTATGGCCTATAACGAGGGTGGATTCATTGGAACATTAAACAAATCTGGAAGCGCAAAAGTTATCTCTGGACAATACACACCAGCTCAGACAATCACAGCACCGCAACAGACATGTATCAATGAAATTTCGGGAAAATATGACTCTAAAGGAAATTGGGTACAAACTGGAGCTGGGAGTCCATGTCCAGATACCAAAACAGCGACGGTACAGGGTAAAACCATAACATTGACCCGTACTTCCGTGACAAATACAAAGGCCTGTCTTTCACCCAATAAAGCGGGGGCTAATTATCCGTGTACCAAGTCTTGGACAGCCTATTACAATGGATCTGTGACAATTCCGGCTTCGGATACACGTAGTTATTCGCAATCTTATGCAGGCACAGTAGAAAAACCTGGATCCTACTCCTCACGGAAATATGATTCCTGGGTAAGTCTGGGGAACGGTGCGAAACAACGTAAAGTATACAACGTGAGTGAAAAACCTTGGGTGGAAACTGAAATCACGGAGGGAAGCGCAGTCGCAACCACGCTAGCTACAGATGCCACTGAATTATGGTCTGAAGCTAATACTTGGAAAGAAACATTTAATGCAAATCCCGGATATCCTATACCCTATCCGTTTGACGATGGTTATAACTACTATATCGCTGCACAACCTGCTGGGGAAACTCGCGCATATCAAGTAGGAAGCAACATGGATGTAACCTACTTTAACAAAACGGTGCCTGCAGCAGCGGACAAGCGTACGCCGCTAGGAAAAGGTTGGTCTTGGAAACTACCATATATTGAAAAGGATAACGAGAAATCATTTGTGGTAATGGCCGATGGTGGCCGATATGAAATTGTTGGCAGCAAGCTTAAGGGTGCGGATTGGGAAGGTACCAGCGTAACCCAGGACACGTCGGTAACTGTCAATGGAGAAACATCGCAACAAGTTATCATTTCGGCCGATGGACTCTCAAAACAATACTTCACCGCCGACGGACGCTTACTTCAACTTTCCGATTCCCGGCAGAACGACATTCAATTCATTTATGAACAAAATGCAACCTATCAGAGTAAATTACTAACTCAGGTCAAGGATGCCATTGGAAATACGATCCGGATTGATTACTCACCTTCGGCCGTGACGATTCGGCAAGGAGATCGTACCGTTACGTATCAAAAGAAAACCCAGAATGGGATTGAATTACTGGATTCAGTCATCGACCCGCTAGGTCGAAAAACGACCTATTCCTATAAACTAGCAGATGCGAAGTTTAACTTGCTTGGCTTTAGCCCAGAACGCGCGGTATCCAATCCATACGCTTTGCTGACCTCCGTTCAGCATCAAACTGGAGCAAAGACCTTCTATGAATACGAGAACTCTGCAGTGAAACGCTATATCGGAGCTGACTCACTGAACGAAGCATACCGCGTACTAACACGTAAGGATCAGTTAACCTATGAAAATGGCACAACTGAAGATTACAACCGCCAAACAGTAAGCTATACTTCAGACCTGGGAGCAAGTTATGGGCAGAAGGCTACATTTGGGGCTACCATCCGTGATGGACTGAGAGAGACGAAATATAATTTCCGTAAAGAGGTCATTAACGCAGATACGCCAACTTCTTTCTATCTCGACCAGATGGTCGTTAGCGCCGAAGGGCAGAACCTTACAACAGCTTATACGTATGGAAAAGTATTGAAAGGCCGGAGCATTCCAGCAACCGAACCGACTACAGTGGCTGTAACGGATAATCAGACAAAGGACACCTTGACTACAACCATACAGTATGACGATTATGGCAACGTAACTTCTCAAACAGATGCTAGTGGAAAAACCGTTACCAGCACATATGATGAAACTCGGCACTGGCTAACCAGCATAACCGAAGCAGTAGATGCCGCCAATAAACAGGTTGCTGTTCTCACACGCAACACAAATGGAGATATCACTCAAATTGTCATCCGTAAAAATAGTGCCAGTGGTGACCTTATCAGTCAGGCTGATTACACGTATGACACATTTAGCAACCTGCTTACACAGCGATTGAAGAACGGCGCTCAGGAACAAGTAACGACATTGGAGTTTAACGCACTCTATCAACAAGCTTTTCCGATGAAAACGAGTACATCAGTAACAGATGTTGACGGAAAAAAAAGCACCGTGGTGACTTCTAGAACCTACCAACCTTCTAATGGGACCTTAATGAGTTCAACGGATGCATCCCAGCGGACGACATCATACGGATATGATGCGCTTGGACGAACTATTCGGGTTACTCAGACGGATGGCAGTGTCCTGAGTGCTTCTTATGATGATGTGGGAAACCGAATTACAGTAACCGATGAAAACGGACAGAAACGGATAACAAAGTGGAATTCGCTCGGCCAGGAAATTGAATCCGGTTATTACCAGGGTGGAATCTATGTGGTCGTTTCACGTACGGGATATGATCCGTACGGACGTGCTATTTGGAGTGAAAATGGTCTGGGCAATCGGACACATTTGGAATATGATGCATGGAATCGAGTTGTATCAACAACAGGCGCGGATGGTTCAATAACAACAGTGAAATTCAATGATTCAGCCCGAACAGCGACAACGACTGACGCTGAAGGATATACACAAGTTCAAACCTCCGATCGGTGGAGACAAATAATTCAAGTCGCAGAGAAGGCACAACAAGAAAATGAACTTCGAGTGCTTAAAAAGATGACGCATGATCCGATAAACGGTAATTTGCTGGAAGAAACGGATGGCAAAGGCCAGGTTACGGAGTACAGTTATGACGTCCAGGGACAGTTAACTGTGGTTAAAAGTGCGAACGGTGAACAAACACGCTACGCTTATGACATGCTGGGCAATCTCGTGCAAACGACTGATGCAGCTGGGAATGTAAAACAAAGTCGTTATGATGAGCTGGGGCGTCGAATTCAAACAACCGACAAGCAGGGGAATACCACAAAAAGTTATTATAATCCAGACGGTTCCTTAAGCAAATTCATTGATCGAAACGGCAATGCTTTTCTTTTCAATTATGATGTACGGGGCAATTTGCTTGCTAAGAGTAGCCCTGAAGAAACGATCCAATTCACTTTCGATCGAGTGGGTAATCGTACCAGCATGATCGATCAAACGGGAACTACGTCATATGAATATGACACTGCAACAGAACAGTTAAAGCAAATGACCTATCCAGATGGTAAGCAAACGACGTTTGAATATGATAGCTTTGGTAACCGCACATCCATGACCGGTCCGTTTGGAACGAAAGTGTACTATGGATATGATACGATGAACCGGCTTGTTTCAGTAGGTACGTCACAGGATACTCCGGATAAGCAGTACAGTTACTACATGAACGGTTTAAGCCGCGAAGCTAGCGCAAAAAACGGGGTTCAGGATCTTAAAACGTATCAGGGCTTGGATCTGATTGGCTCGAATCAGGTAAAGGATCAAGTTCTACTGAACAGCTATTCCTATGAATACGATAACAATAAAAATATTGTGAATCGGATACATGGTGATTCAATCGATACATTCTCATATGACAAGCTCGACAGAATTTTGACATCTAATGTAAATCAAGAAGAGTATACCTATGATCAACAGGGGAATCGTTTAACATTATCTAGTGATGCGGAAATCGATGTTAAAGACAGTACCTATACGTATGATATGAGAGACCGCCTGATTTCCGTGAATAAGAAGGGTACTCAGGTAAACTACAAGTACAATGGTGACAACTTGCTGGTGGAACGTACGGAGAATGGTATCATCACTCGTTATTATTATGATGATAACGCACAGATCATTGCCGAAGCTGAAGTTCAAGACGGTACGTCAACGCTAAAAGCGAACTATATCAGGGGAGCTCAGTTGGAAGCTATCCAGTATCCAGATGGTAGCAAAGCCTATGTACAGTCTAATGCACATGGGGATACCACCGAACTACGAGATGAGCAAGGGGAAATTTTGAACCAATATGAGTATGATATTTGGGGTAACATCCTGACCAAGGAAGAAACGGTTCACAATCCATTCCGATATGCTGGTGAGTTGTGGGATGATACAACAGAACTTCAATATTTGCGAGCACGCTGGTACGATCCGGCAATGGGACGATTCATTAACGAAGATTCTTTCGAGGGTGAATTAAGTGACCCGCTGAGTCAAAACTTATATGCTTACGTGAGCAACAATCCCTTAAAATATGTTGATCCGAGTGGGCATATAAAAAATTCAACGTACTACGAGATTGATCTTATGTTAAGAGACTCTATGTCGTTTAAAAGTAAGTCAGATGCTTACTGGAGTAATCGTAGTCAACTTGGGGTAATCTTCCAAAAGGTTTATGGCGATCGTGATAATATGACGTTCAAATTTCGATATGGAGTTTTAACTCAAACCAGTCCTTACTCTCAATTTAATACAAAAGGAGGAGCAGATTGGGCACGAAAAGCCCTATTGGCAGATCTGGATGCTTTTACTGATCGTACTTGGACTACGGCGAAGTCTGTTGAAGCTATACTTGATAGCGCCGTTGGCCTAACAGGAGCGGCAATAACTAAAGGGAAAGGCTCATCTATTACGTCGAAAGGGTGTAATTGTTTCACAGCTGGTACTAAGGTACAGACTGACAAAGGTGAGAAAAATATTGAAGACATTGAGGTCGGAGATAAGGTTCTTTCTAAAAATGAGAATAATCCTACTGGAAATACAGCATACAAGGAAGTAACAGGCTTATTCCGTAACCAGCGTGATGATATTATTAAACTGTATGTTGGTGAACAGGTTATTGAAACGACAGACAATCATCCGTTCTGGGTTGAAGGTAAAGGGTGGCTGTTCGCTGACGAACTGTTATCGGGTGATAAACTTCAAAAGGCTGATGGAAGCAATCTAAAAATTGATAGGGTTGAGTATACTAAACTTGATGAACCAGTTACGGTTTACAACTTTACTGTTGCTGATTATCACACATATTATGTAACGGATTTGGGTATATGGGTGCATAATACAGGTTGTGAGTTTGTGGATGTTAGTAAATACAAGAAATGGACAAGTGTAGGGAATCAAAAGAAATGGTTAAAAGGGAATAATTTCAAAGAAGGTACTCAATATACAACCGATATAATGAAGACTGATGTGACAAGCAACGGTAAAAAAATTGGAGAGATTCATTACTTCCAAAGGGATGTTATTAATCCAGACAAATATGTTCCAACACATTTTCAATTTATTGACCCTAAGACTGGAAAAACTAAATCGGATCATTTTTATTTCGAATGAATAGGATGATGAAATTGGAAATAAATCTTAAACAGACGTATGGTATGATTAAGCATAATTTGTCGTCAGAGGAAATTGCAGACTTACTGAGTTTTTTTGTTATAGGAGATTCGATGATATTATTTTCCTTTTACGAAAGGAATATAAATCTATTTGATTTGAGCACACAGAAGTTTATTTTAGAGAGAAGTATTTTTGTGAATTCGGAATGGGTATTACCCTGGGGGGAATCTATACCTCATTGGGATGGACCAAATCAGACACCACCAGCAATCATATGGTTCTCCGCATCAACAAAAGAGGATATGATTAAAGCGATTGAAATTGATAATTTATTTAGATGTGTTGTTATTAAGCGAAGCGAAAGTTTCGGAGAATATTCAAACGTACTATTTCATCAGGAATATTATTCGTCCATTGATGAAGAAGAAGACTACGATTATTATTTAGGTTTCACAAATAAGGATTTATTTTTTGAGGATACTCTGGATAAGATTAAGAAGGTATTTAAGGCATCATTAATAGAATAACAAATTTAAAGGCCTTGGAGATATTATGTCTTCAAGGTCTTTAATATTGTGTTCATTGTATAAATGAACACAAAGGAGTATTTATTGTCTAAAGTCCGGTTATCTGAAATACTAGTGTCCTTTTCGCAAATCGTAAGAAAAGAATATGCTGTGAATGTGAATGTAAAATTACTAAATGTCTAAACAATTCTAACGTTCTTTTTTATGAGATAATTACTTCTCTTGAGGATGGGAATACGACTGACTTTTTTGTAAATGGGCATTTAAAGACAAACTATATAATGCTTGGGATAATAATATGGAGTGGCCAGATAGAAGAGATAACCAGGATATTGTTTTTGGTTTTGGAGATAATTTCGAAATTTCAAACACAGCATTTTATATTACAAAAAATGATGATTAGATTGAGAGTGCTAACCATATAAACCGAAAATATTTTGGCATGATTCTTGACTGAAGATAAAAGAGTTGTACGTAGTATAAACCAAAAGAGCAGATGTTAAGCCGTTGGTGGCTTAGATGTACCAGGATAACTAATGGTCAACGAATACAACAATTATCTTCTTATTTTTTTCATAACTACAGAAGATGATGAAAAACCTCCTGAATTAGATGGAGATGATTCTTGTCAGATGATTTATACTTAGATGAAGAGATACGAGTAGTGTTTGGAACTCTTTATCAAATTGTGCCGTTTAGCCATGGAAGATTATTATGATTTTCATGACAAATGCTTTTGCTTATAAGGGAAAAGTAGGTTTGCATTATCTATTTGTTACAACATGTAAAGGCTGGTAAACTTAATAACACCGAGTATGTAGAAAGGCTTTTGGATCTGGCCTATAGAATTGGTTCAGATTGTTGAATAGGATAAAGTGTTATGTGGCGGGTGCGAACCTCAAGCTCACATGATTTCCCTGGGAGATTCGCACTTCGAGTTTGTCGAAAGTATCTTTTTCGTGACCTTTTGGCAACGATAATTTAGAATGGATGCTGATTTTCTTAATTGAATGTTGATCTTATTGAGGAAGAAAGCGGAAATACGTAGTAATGGTCTAGAAATGAAGTCTTGATACGTCTTTTTTCGCTGTCGTACTCTGTATGGAGTGCGTGGATTGAAATCTTGCTGACCTTGATCCCAAAGAAGTTGTTGTATTTGGGTCGTACTCTGTATGGAGTGCGTGGATTGAAATCAAGCCCCTTTCCATGCTGCTGAGCGCCTTGTCATGTCGTACTCTGTATGGAGTGCGTGGATTGAAATATAGACAACCCCGTTATATGGGGGAATTACCATCGTCGCACTCCGTATGGAGTATAACAATAAGAAAGATGGCACCTCCATAAGTGCCTCAGAAAACACTTTAAAGAAAAGAACTGATTATGAGTCTTCCCAGGTTGAACGCGATAAAGAAAATGGGAAAATAACAGTAACTGTCACAAGACTATCCTACATACCTATTGCAGTTTATAAAGCGTATGTCAAAATGGCCTTAACTCTAATGGATAAAGAAGATTTTAAACATTTTTCTAAAACAGTAGATTGGATAAAACAAAGTGATCACACAATAAATACGTGGTTCACAAGTCTATGCGTCTTAACTAAAACCGTACCTGGGCTACATGTGTTTCCTTACCCCCAAATAGACATATTGTTTAGACTTCCAGATGCGCCTACTGATATGCCCTATGCTTTATTAATTCTTTGCACAGTGAACCAAGTGATCCAGCTTATAGTTCCTCACAGTGATATGGAAGAAGGATTTAAAAGATATGTAACAGAAGTTAAACGACTGTTCCTTATACCTCATCCAAAACTGTTAGGTCCAGGTAAAATAAAAGCTTATAATTGGTCTGGTCATGAAATTGTTCGTGATGAAACGTTTCAGCAAACTATAGCGTCCGACCAAATTAAAGAAGAAGTGCTAATAGAGGGATTTAATGAAGTAACAGGAGAATGGGATGTTGTATTTAAATATGATTCATGAATTCAATAGAGTTTATATGTTGTATACCATTCTGAAGTCTACAGTGTTTGGAGGAACCTCATGTTTTATTTCGGATGGATGGCTATTGGCTTTATGGCCATAGCGGGACTCGCAACGGCAATACACTGGTACAATCGTGGTTGGTATGAAAGCAATTTGTTGAACATCCGTAAAACGTCCTATGCCATTATGGCACTTATTTATTTTGGGATGATTTTAGCCGGTCACATTCTATTAAATGATTGGGTGCAAGCCGTACAATTCGCCAGTATAGCTATCTTTATTGACCTGGCTATTTTAGAAACGCCAAGTATTCAAAAGATCGGAAATACGGAATTCAAAAAAAATGATCAAATTATCGAAAACACAATACGGGATAATGAACGGATCATTCTCTCTAGTTTTCAAAAAACAGCTCAGTTTACTGCAGTTCTTCAATACTCACAACATCATCTAACCGAGCTCACAGATGAGCAGAAGGATCAGTTGCCAGAGTGGGATGTGTACTCGTCTATGTTAAAAGAGTATCTTCGATATTACACGGATACCTTCGGCTTACAGATCTCTACTACATCGATTCAATTCGACAGCGACATAGAAATACGCATGACTAAAATAAGGAGTTCTCTCTCTCAGATTGAAAGAAGCAACAGTATCCTGATCCCTGAAGAGAACAAAGATGAGATGAGTAAAGAATTAGCAGAAGCAGCAGTTTACGTAGTAGAGGAAGGAAATACGATTTGTGTACCTTTCTTCGGATCTACCAATAGTTTCATTATCACTATTCAAGCAGAGGAATCTGGAGCCATATTGAATGGGATTGATGCTAATAATATTGTTAATCTAGTCCAGATATTTGATTGGTTCATAGATGGGTAGTGTGGTATATTAAGTATATGAGGTGATATTTATGACACTTTTTAAACAGTCTAAAAAAGTTGATGTAACCCCGGATAAGGTTGTTGTTCGTCGGCCTAAGACCACGATTGAGAAGAATATGGGCCTAGAAAAAATCTTGAAAGCAAACGATAACGTGCTGAATATCCTTAAAAATAGATAATTACTATTTATGTGCTCCAAGATGCTCTATGAAATTTCATAGAGCATTTTTTTTATTTCTTCTTCTGAATAGTTTAAAAGTCTACAATAATGCCAACCCTTGTTAACAAAACGATAGGGGAGCTGGCTTATTGTGAGAAAAAAAATACTTATAAAACCTGCAGGTAATCATAAACCTAACACCACAGTGCCCAACTGGGGAATTAAAAAAATATTAGACCAAAATAAAAAAGTATTGGATCTTCTCAAGAAACGAAAATGAGAAACTTGTAGGACGGGGGGATAGTTCATCCTTGATCCATTGGTAGTAATGAATTGCGAAAGGCCATGAAGTCAGCTGAAGGAGGTGCGAACCCGAAGCTCACATGAATTCCCAGGGAGATTCGCACCTCGAAATTTGTCGAAACCTTCAGTTTTATGACCTTTTGGCAACAAGGATATTGAGTTTATGTGCTGTTGTGGGATATAGTGGAGCTAATATGTGGAATAAGTATCGGAAATACGTATTAAGGGATTCTAAACATAACTTAATACGTGTATTTCCGCTGTCGCACTCCGTATGGAGTACGTGGATTGAAATACCGGGATTGATCGAATATGATCTTGAGCTGAAGTCGCACTCCGTATGGAGTACGTGGATTGAAATTTCGGCGTGCCTCCACCAGACGTGGTATCCACCTGTCGCACTCCGTATGGAGTACGTGGATTGAAATTTGTCTGTTACCTGGATGGAGAGGTCCAATAGAATGTCGCACTCCGTATGGAGTACGTGGATTGAAATTATCCAGGAGCGCGAAGACCTCATCAAAGAGGTTGTCGCACTCCGTATGGAGTACGTGGATTGAAATACGTCGTACAAGTCGAACGTATCGTCTATCGAGGTCGCACTCCGTATGGAGTACGTGGATTGAAATTGCGTAACCGCAAGCAAATCCGCTTGAGTGTCCGGTCGCACTCCGTATGGAGTACGTGGATTGAAATATCTTGCCGCAATGCCCAGTGTTGACCCAAGCGCAGTCGCACTCCGTATGGAGTACGTGGATTGAAATCTTAGCCAGCCCGTTTTAATAACGGATGGTTGCAGTCGCACTCCGTATGGAGTACGTGGATTGAAATACGCTCCAGGTGAGACGTTACCGCCGTTGTATCGAGTCGCACTCCGTATGGAGTACGTGGATTGAAATAAATCCATTTAATCCACACTCCCGTTGGTTTTTTTGTCGCACTCCGTATGGAGTACGTGGATTGAAATACCTTCCGTATCCCGGTAGATTTGTATCCCATGTCGTCGCACTCCGTATGGAGTACGTGGATTGAAATATCTGGAGTCAATTCAACATAAATAGATTGATCCGGTCAAACTCCGTATGGAATGTATGGATTGAAATTCTCCAAGTATGCTTCTGACAAAGCGCTGTTCTCATAATAGTCTCTGAAATTGTATTGTACCAATCTGAAATATGACATATCTAACCCCTTTGGTATTTATTAATTACCAAAGGGGTAGAATACTTTCTTTAGTTTTTAGTAACTCTTTTCTTATAGTTAAACAAAAAAAGAGAGAGCATTTTCGCTCTCTCCTATAGGATAATCTCTGCATAGCGTTAAAACATTTTATAAATCTTCCTTATGTAGTTTCCCGATAAAACCTCTTGGAACAATAATTCTATTTTTTCTTACGGGATCTTGTTTAACTTCTGACTTAAGAATCGTTGTTGGTTTGGACGTTCTGACCTGAGAAGGACTTTTTAGTCCGGCTTGTTGCCAATATTTAATCTCAACATCAAACTCATTTCTCGCGTCCGTCCTTGTTACAAAGGTAATGATCATTACCAACAATCAATATTGGTCTTGGGACATTTTTATCCTCCTGTGACTCCAGATCGATGCAACCCACAAACTTCACTGTTTGATCAGGTTTTCAGGCTCATAACTTTTTCAAATGTAGTCCCTGAACTCCTTATCATATTCGTTATTTTCCCCTTCGAATAGAAAGTCATAAGCAGAACCAAGTAATACTCCCATATCCTCAGTTCCTTGATCTGTAGTTCCGAAATCTTTTTCGTTATCTGCGGCGATAATGGAGCGATTTTTCGTCATAACGCACACTCCTTACTTCGTATATTCTCTCAGAAGATACTGCTATTTACTAAATATTATAGCATCATATTTAAATGGATCAACTTGTCAATGATGCATCAAGCAAACGATTATCTCAAATAAAAATCAGGGTAATCGTATAATTATTTTATATTATGATTACCCCGATTATCATTATTTATTTACCTTTTTCAAAGAAATTTCTAATTGCTTCTAGATTTATACCCGTCACACTTTCAACCTCTTTGCTCACATCGTCAAGTAAAATCAAAGTCGGCGTACTTCGAACACCCAGATCATTGGCAAGAGCAAACGCCTTCAACCCTAGCAAGCTCTCTAAATCATTAAAGTCTGTGTCAGTTGTTCAACAGACACTACATATGAACCTGTTCTGTTAAAGAAATCTTGAGTCTTAGTTGCTGTATCAATACCATTCATTACAATTGGATTCACATTTACTTCTTCGAAGTAAGCTTCTCTTACTAAGTTAAACAAAGCCTTATTGACATTATATTTCAGAAACTCAATAACATCGTCTTCAGACTTCCTCGTAAAGCATTTGAGTGAACTTCACTTCCAGTTCGAATATCTTGTCTAACACACGATACATTTCCACGTCAACGTAATCTTGATCTGCTTGATTCATCAACTCATATTCTTCTTTCGCTTTGAATCCAATAAACGCTCCACGATTTGCTTCAACTTTCAAGATTGCTGTGATAATATTGGCGCTGATTTGCATTCGTTTAATACCAGCAAGATACAAAGGACAGTGGAAGCCAGAGTAAAAACTAAATAACTCCGAAATACCGAATGAACTTTTTCCATATACTTTTCACTAGAGTCGGTCTTGGTTTAGTCTAGGGTGACCGGAGAATAGACGAGCTGCTTGCCCAAAGAATTGCATAACCCAAGGAGGCTACGTTACCCCATTGTTCATGACATTTTACGTGGGTAAGAATGAGTTTACCCAGACAATAATGCAATCACAGCTAACATCTTAAAAAAATGAAAGAAGCGTTTTTCAGAAGTTCATAATGTTTTATTAGGCCTTGATTTACGTGTACTATCGATTACCTTCACTCCCAAACCTCTCCTATGTAATGAAGCAACTCTTTTTTTGTGGACCTCCGACGTGAGGTCATATCATTTTCGGTATCAAAATCAGTATTAGATATTCGTAACTGAGGTAATGGCCCATGTAGGTGCTCTTTGCAACCTACATAGGTCTTAGTTGTCTTGTTCACAATTGAACGTGGTACTTATAAAAGTGAAGATCAGCTTGCCCTATAAATGAGGCAAGCCCTAGCTCATAGAAGCAAAGAATAATTAGATAGGTGTATTAAGTAGGAATGCGTCCCAGATCATCTGGGCTAGTATGAACTTCATCAAAACTACTTATTCTTGCATTAAATTGTTGTAATAGAGCAGTCATGACTGGCCTATGTAGAATTGAAATGTTGAACGAACAACCTATTATCACATATTGAAGGGAGTAAATAATTGGCCATCTATGACCTTTAAGTTTGGTAAGTTAAAAGCCTAAAGATTCTGCAAGTAGCAGTAAATCTTTGAGCTTTTTTTGTATCCCCAAAAATAGAACGGAACAGTATCAGGAGAAACTCTCCAGTGCTCTTTTGTGTTCAAGCGAAAAATTAATAAATGAGTAATACTGATTCGAGGGGAATTCCGGCAAGCAGGTATCTTTTCTTGAAAGATAAAGTGCGGGCCAACTACAGACCGGGGAAAGAGAGAATATATCGGGGTCGAAGCAAAATAGGGTAATACTATCATAAAGACAGCTTACATGGAAAAATTGAAGTTTATGATCGTCTGGGTAATCATATTGGTGTTTTAACTCCCGATTGAAATTTACATCCAGTGAGAGGAGAAGCGATATCTGATAGGAATATTAAAGATGAACTGAAATAAATACTGAGGTAATACCTCCATACCGGTGGGAGAAGCACTATATTGGGTGAATTTCTAACGGATTTCGGGGGTTACTTAATACCAAAACGATGTTGATTTCAAGTACCTAGTGTATAGTATAAATTTAAAAGTAATGTGTAAGTGAATTAATGGAAACTTTAATCATATATGAAGCTTATCAACCGGGGGATACTCTGAAAGTTCGAAGCTGTGGATCACGAAGCAGCATTAATAGTTGTTGCTGAAATAGGTCTGGAATAGGTTGTTCATGGGGGAACGTTAATGCTTGATGGCGTTAAACTCACTGAGAAGAGGGAAGTTGGGGCTGAATGGTTTTAACAACTGCATAGCTGGCTGCCATCAAATCCAATGAACATGAACAATTCGGTACATTCGTTATTTGAATTTCTTTATGATCGACTTAACGCAGCTGCTGCAGGCACTCCTTCATCTTAAAAAATCTTCAAATAAATCGAAAAATGAATGCCGATCCGATAACCAGATCGGCAAATGTAAAAGGAAATTACTTTTTCGTAGCTCCTATTGAATGAAGGTAATCAACGGCCCGAAATTCCTAACAAAAAAGCTATTCACAATGATGAATGGCTGAAAGCTCAAAATATATTTGAGAGCTCCTTTGTTACAATGCTAGAATTGCTGTTTCTAATAGTTTAATAGCATGCTCAGCATAGTACAATCCCAGGTCATCACTAATATTATTATGTATTTCTTTTATTTCTTTCGATTTATTTAATTTATAAGGAAGACTGAACACCACGATAAGCATTTCTCCAGTATACTCAAGTTCAACTACTTCTGATTCGCGAGATAAATCTTTGAGAATCTTTCGGATCAAAATGGGGAATATGGCTTCCTTCTTTTCCGATTTAATAAATTCATCACTCACGTTAAAAAAGAGTTTGTAGAAGATATGCTGGCCCTTCTCAGTACTGTTATTTCTTGTTGGCCTCCCTTCAATTATTTCCAGCAGTCTATCTTGTTTTTTATTTTTGTTCAGAGCATCTTGAATAAGTTGATCATTCAACCGCAGTGTATTAATCTGCTTAATCGAATCCTCCTTTCTATAAACTGTTTCAATTTCCTCAATAATCTCACTTACAGTAGCACTGCTCTTAAACTCTAAAAACTTCCCTGACTGAACTATAAACTGTACTGAATTAAACGAATTGAATAACTTTCCTCCACTCAAATTATTAAATTCATTTATCAGGTAGGGATGAATTCCTTTTTTCTGACCATTCACTTCTAATATCCAATCTTCTTTTCGATCATCACTGATCAAAACAATTGATTTCACATCTTGATTTGTAGCATATTTTAAAATCTGTTTCCAAAAAATCAGATCGCCATAGGCTGCTTGGTACTTTAAACCATTATGAAAATAAGAGTGGTTTTTCTTACTGTCCATAAATCCAGGTGGGACTTTATTTTCGTACCGCTCATTACCTTCGGAAAAAATTTTATTTAGGTCATCTTGTGTAAATTCTTGTCCAACATTATCACCTATTAAATCATTAATTCTTTCTTTTATAGTAAGTAGATCAGGTTGTTCTTCCCTTTGGCTAGATAACTCTTTTTTTATTAAATCTCTACTTTGTTCCAATGACTCAACCATCTTGTGAGTGCTAATATTTGAATGTTTCAATTTTTTTAACTTTGAAATAAGTTTTTGAAGTTCATTTATATATTCTTTTTCCAGTGTCTCGTATTCGTTTTTTTGTTCATATAACACATTCTCTAAATTTCTATGGTACTCTAATGCTACTTGGTGTGGAATCCAAATCCTTTCTTTTATACTTTCAAGTATTTCTAACATTGCGTCCCTTGATTCTTTTGGATATCTAAAAAGGTTAAGAAGGGTATTAGCATCAAGTACAAAAGCGCAGTTCCCCCATAGATATGTTTGTTCATCTTCAGTTAGCTTGTAATATCCAGGAAATTGTTTTCTCACCGTTATTGTCCTCTCCTTATGTATATTTACTTCTCTTGTTTCGACATAATTATTCTATAACCTTTATCACTATAATTATTGGCTTCTAAAATAAGGGATTCAATCAATACCTCTCAATAATTGAAACGATTGATAATTTATATTTATAAAAGAGAAGGCAGTGATGATTGTACTCATCAAATCAAGTGAAGAGATCCGCCTGCTGGGGGGATGCGCTCCAGCCAGGTGGCCGTTTTTTATCGTAATTATCGATTGGAATTAAAATCTATAATTAACATTAAGTTTACACAATGAATACAATTATGCATATTTAATGTTATAAAATAGAAAATATAGTCATTTAGGGAGTGTTTCTCAACTAAACACTTGAAAGTCGAAGGGAGATTCTATCTGTGAAAAAATTAATTACAGCTGCATTATCCATCGCACTGTGCCTTGAAGTTGTTGTTCCTACGGTGATGCTTGCAGCTCCAAATGCATTAGAAGCTAGCGTAAGTCAACTTTCACAAGAAAAACAAGACTTTATTTTCTTAGAAGGAAAGCCGGGAGACGCATATCTTGTATATACGTACGAAAGTAATGGAGATACGTATAAAGTTGAAGAAAGAGCTAATAAGGATTTTACTGAGGTTAATAGTACAATATATGTGAAGAACGCTGAAGGGGAATTTGTTGAGCATGCAATTCAAACTGCTATTATTGATACCCAAAATTCTCTTTTCCAAGTTACTACTAATGAGAATGGAGTAATTGAAACAGAAACACAAAATTTTGGTGTCGATACAACCGATCTCTCAACTATCCCAAATATTCCTGTGCGTCCTGATAGAGGCGATTTGATAACCCCTTTTGATAGCTATATGGGAGGTGCAGTATCTGCCTGGTACTATGGTTCCTGGACGAATGGTAGCAGCAAAATAGAAAGATATACTGTCACTGCCGTGACAGCATTACTTATTGGGCTAGCAACCGCTGCAAACCCTTCCGCTGCAGTGGCGACATCAGTTATAGGTACTATGGCTCTTACCATTGTTCAAGATCAATATCCACTTGTATATTATAAACGGCGGTATGCAGAAAAAAAATCCTTGGTCGCTACAACTGTCATTGTTGGATCTAAATGGGATACTATTTTTTATAGTGATTCATCCCGTACGAATGAATTAAATCGTACAACCGCAACAAAATTTTTGAACGGGTATGTGGCGGATTAAAATGAATTTAAAAATTTTCCTTCAAAACTTCTTAGGATTCTTCATACTCTGCAGCTTAGTATTTATTGGATTCAATATGTTAATACGACATAAATCGTGGGATGAAATCGATCATATGTTAAACTTATTCAGCGCAATTATCATTAGCTTAGTAGTAGGTCTTTCAAAGGCAAGGAAGTAATTTTCTCTACGTAATCTCTCTAAATGACTATAAAACTCGTGACTTCACTCATTTATTATGCGCCTTCGGCGCTTTTTTATTTTATATGTGGGCTGTATGTATGGATACTTCAGTACTCGTATGCCACCTCTACTAGTGATATGTTAAAATGGAAGGACATGCAATACCAAAGAAATTCCACAATGAACATATCCTCACTCTAAGTGGCTTATTTTATAAACCAAGGATAAACAAATTATTTAATCGCTTGCAGACATAACTTGAAGTCATTAGATGGTTCCGTAAACAGCGAATAGATTAATGAACACTTTTGATAAAAATACTGCTGCATTTATGTACTTTAAAGAATACAAAATGATAATCAATCGATATGTGTGGAATAAGGAAATAAATGGTAATTGTGGTAGGCCTTCCTTTATCTATTGGGGCTTCCCGGGATTTCAAGTGGCTAAAAACAACTTCCGTAATTAGCTGCTCCTATTCAGCCATTATTATTTGCCAGATATATACGCGGGGGACATCGATGAGTATGTGGAAGTAGGTGCAATGATTGCATATCTTGATTAAGTACGATGTAAACACGATAGATAGTGAGGGCAGAAGACGGCTATCTAAAGTGGCAAAGAAGTGTGTAGATCACGGACAACGTGTACAGAATTCCGTATTTGAATGTATATGGACGTTACCCAGTTTAGACGATTAAGATTTGAACTGGAAGAATTGATTGATAAGGATTCAGATAGTCTTCGATTCTATAACTTAGGTGATAAGTACAAAAGTAAAGTCCAACAGGTTGGAGCCAAAGATTCTTATGATATCGATGATCTATTAATACTCTAGCAGGTGCGAATGCCAAGCTCACATGGTTTCCCTGGGGGATTCGCACCACGAAATATGTCGAAAAGGTCTTTTTTGTGACCTTTTGGCAATGATTCTATGTCATAAGAGTTTTAAAGTAGTAGGGATATCGAAAATACGTTAATAGCTATCCTTGAAAACTAGTTTTTACGTCACTTTTCGCTGTCGCACTCTGTATGGAGTGCGTGGATTGAAATTTGTAAATCTCCACGCAATCATACTTTATATCTTGTCGCACTCTGTATGGAGTGCGTGGATTGAAATCATGATCGAACCGAGAACCTTTATCTCGGCCTCGGTCGCACTCTGTATGGAGTGCGTGGATTGAAATCCCATACCGCTAGTTCTAGTAGCATCAGATCGTTGGTCGCACTCTGTATGGAGTGCGTGGATTGAAATCAGAGCGCATCTCTAACCGCGCGGTCAACGTGCGTGTCGCACTCTGTATGGAGTGCGTGGATTGAAATAGTTTCCTTTTGTGTTTGCTGTAGTAGCGACTTCGTCGCACTCTGTATGGAGTGCGTGGATTGAAATCAGGATGGCAAGCTCATCAAAACGGTATACACCAGGTCGCACTCTGTATGGAGTGCGTGGATTGAAATTTACCCTTGAACATTCCTTTGAGTTTGGTCATCCCGTCGCACTCTGTATGGAGTGTGTGGATTGAAATTGGTAAACCAAGCTGATGAACTTCATGAGTGATATGTCGCACTCTGTATGAGTGCGTGAATTGATATTTGAAGTGATACCTGTACTCCCCGTACCACTGCAGGAGACAGTAGGGATGAAGGAATCTGATCAGTGGAGTCGGCTACAGTATGTGAAATGTACTTTCAAACTATCTTATCCTTTTTGGATTAATTTGTTTGTACCGATGAGATATAACCCAGACTACATATTTAGTAAATTTGCTTTATCACTTCCATTAACAATTTTGCAGAATACCAACACCTCGTCAATCCTCACGCATTAGCCGAAGTCAAGGGTATGTCATTTGCTACATTATTTTATACTCATCCACTATCTTATATGAGGAAAGTGATTCGATATGATAATGTCTTTTTAGCAAATTGGACGATTATTTATAAATGAAAAATTTAATGTTATTGGTTAGAAGCTTTTAAAAATGAATGGGAGGTAACAATGTGGCTGAGTCAAAGGGGAAAATGTACGAAGAATACATTAAATCGTTCTTTGAAAAGTGGGGAAACTCCCTAAGTATAGTGCTTTCTAAGGGGGAGCTTGAATGGGTGGAGAAACAGTACAAAATAGTCGGAGCTTCTGGTATGAAATGGTCGTTTGACATTGCCTTTTTAGTAAGGGATGAAAACGGACAGGAATATAAATTTATAATAGAGGCAAAAAACTATAGAACGTCAAAATTGACTCCAGGGGAAGTCTCAGAGCTAGCAGGGAAAATTTCTGAAATAAACGATATAGCTGGAGTAATTCTTATTTCCAGCAATGATTTGAGTAAAAACTCTGAGTTAGTCGCTTCGCATCATAATTTTGAATGCTGGAAAATGCCTTTTAATGAAGGGGATACTAGCTATCTAATAATAAACAAAGAATTGAAATTGATTCAAGCTTTTGACGAAGAATCCTATAATACCCTAAATAGAGTAGAAGAAGAGTACGAAACAATAATTACTTATGCTGATGGAAGGATTGAAAGGCTGAATCTTTAAAATTTGTTTTGAATTACAGAATAGAGAGGGAATCCTGTTTTTTTATATAAAGGAAAAATAGGAAGTCTTCATCGAAGATCTCCTCTTTTTTAGTCTTTAGAATTGTATATCATTAAAGTGACTATGGGGTTACTGAAAGTTTTATAATATGAATTCGCTGTACCGTATAAAGGGAAGGCGCATTCTACCGTTTCATAAGAACAAAAAACTTGTCTGGTTTTGTGAACGATGGGTCGCACTCTGTATGGAGTTACTATTACCGCAGCCGATGCGGAGTTAACCGAGGAGAATAGAAATGAGAAAGTATTTATTATCTATACTAGTAGTTTTGTTTTCGTTATTCATCGTTTTTCCGTCCAGCACAGCTTCAGCAGCCAATGGTAAAGTCACCTTGAAATCTTACAGTTATAAGGGACAACCATATGTACAAGTTGTAAACCACCCAAACAAGAATGCTGCATCTAAGATGAACAAAGCATTAAAAGCTCATGCTGTTAATGCTGCTTCTGTAGCTAATAGTAGTGATATCAAGCAAAACAAAGATTACTATTACAAGACGAGTGTCCAAACCGCTTACAACAAGCAAGGTGCCTTGTCTGTTGTTTATTATTCTTACGTCTATACCGGAGGTATACATGACATGCAATGGGTAGAATCTTTCAACTTCAATTCCAGCAATGGTAATAGAATATACATGAAAGACTTCTTAGACAGCAGAACAAAAATAGTAAGAGCGAATGTGTACCTCCAATCAATTCTTAAAAAAAGAAGTCAAGCTAACCCTGGATCAATTTTGTACACAGATACGATTCTTGACATCCAAAAGGGGACGTTTTTCTATAATGACAAAGGATTCACAGTAAGATTCAATCCATATGAGGTTGCTCCCTTTTCAGAGGGTTTTGTAGATGTATACATCCCTTATGATATTATCGTAAACGGACAAAACACAGCACCAGTAAAACCGCAAAAGCCACAGATTACTCAGGTTTCCGGAGTGTTAGCATCTGATATACACGTATACTCAAACGACCTCAAAACTTTCTTAGGAACCTTATCAACCAACACTTATGACAGAGACTCTATCTTCAATGAATATGGAACTTACGGAAGCCAGTACAACAGATTAAGCATATGGAACAGTTACGGAAATTACGGGAGTTCATATTCATCAGAGAGCGCGTTTAACGAGTACACTTCTACTCCGCCAGTGCTCGTCTATAAAGGAGAAGTCTTTGGATATGTAACATCAAATACGTATCTCACTAATGGGATTTCACCTTCAAAACTTTTAACGTTTGCTAAATCGTTATAATTCGTAAGCACCCTTCTGGGTGCTTTTTTCATCCGTTAAAATTCATTTACAGTAAACAGCATAACCGTATAGCCCTGGCGGTCGCACAAGTTTCCGCGTTTTCTAAGTGCAGGGAGAGGTAACCTAACTACTGCTCCGATGGCGCTAGGTTGGGCAGTTTGATTGAAATCCTTCAGGGGCTGTATTGCACTTTGTATGTATGTGTAAGATGAAATACACTGGCCATTTTTGCAAGGAGATAGAAAGACTTCTATTTTTCGAATCGAATAAGGATAACATTTATAAAAGTTTGGGGGCATTGTATTTGTAATCCGGGCGGCTGGGGAAAATAAAAAGACACTAGCCGGAGTATCTGTATATGGGTACAATTTATATTTTTGTCCGATTTTTGGTGAGTGATGTCATCTGCTGAAAGGAGGTGATCGCTTGAACTTCATTTCCGCACAAGTTGTTTCATTTTATTAAAAACTATTGCCCAATTGGGGGGATTTAATACTAGAGGAAGATTGAATCTTAAATAGAATTAAGAGAGGTTCTTTTATCAATAATTATTCAAAAAGCAATTATAGGAACTCTTGCAACATGAACATAAAATTATTTTATTGGAAAGTAGAACCGGTTTGTGTTTGTAAATATCGTAGATCAATGTGAAATGTAGGAAAGTTAATCTCTATAAAGTAAATCCCCCCCAAAAAACACCTTTTTCAGATTCACTAAAAAAGTATAGTCTCGCATCGTATAGCTTTGAGATATCCTCTTTATCTACTCCTCTATAAATTCAACAACCTCTTCTATTCGGCATTGAAGCTCTTCGCAAATTCGTGCGATTACACTTAACGCAACGAACTCTCCATTAGACATTTTCGCTAGTGTAGAAGGAGAAATACCTAGTTGAGTACGCAGATAAGTTTTAGTTTTGTCCTTTTTGATCAGAGTTATTTCCATTGGTTTATAGCTAGGTTTTAATGCCATCATTAACCTCCAAGAAAGCATGTATATACGTGTATTTTATTGAATATGGACTATAAATACAAGAAGGCGAACTTTTTGTACGAATAATTATTGAACAAAAGTTTGATTTGTTGTACTATATGTATAATAAATCAAACTTTTTGTTTTATAAAACGTATTAAATGTTTTTGGTATGGAGGCGATACCTCAGATGAAGAGTTACTATGCATGAAATATGATTTTAATTTAAGTATCAATGAAGATTGTGAGGTTGCAAGGAAAAGCATGTAATTGTACATCTCTGATAAGTTAAAAGAGATAAGAGAGTTTATGACGATTTAATGAAAAGAGGTGTTCCTGAGTATGTCAAACCTTATTGAATTAGCTTCTATAGTGGTAGGTCCTTTAGATGACGGCCAGGATTTTGATATTTATCAAGGCTATGTTATGAATGAAAGTTATATCTTTTTCCTTGACGAAGGATCGCTATGGCTGCGCCATGTGCATAAAGTTGCGCATGTAGAACACTTATATATTAATGGAGATAGCGGAGGGATAGTTCTCGCCGAACACACACAAGGAAATATAAAAGAACTGATAGAGTCAATCATGAATAGATTGTGTGGCATGGATGCTTTGACTTTTCTCACGGAAGTCTTATTGTGGACCCCAGAACGCGTTGATATGAATTTAAGGCTTGATCGATTTCAAAAAAATTAGATACGATGGTCATATTAGTACCATATAGAATGAGATCAAATACATTGGATATTTTTTAAAATGTTATTTTATGAAAATGAAAGCTCTAAATCAACAAAGATTAGACCTATAAAAAGCGCTACTTTAATGGTATGAACGTAAAGCTCACATAAAAAATCTCTAGGAGATCCGCACATCGAAAAATTTCGACTAAGCTTGTAGCGCTCCTTTGGCGACATATTTCTTGAGTTAAATAGATTATCTGTATTAATATGAATTTATTATCATTTAATAAAAGACTAAATAATGTTAAAAATATCTTTTGAGAAACGTCTATACTATACTTTCTGCTGTCACATCCTAAATGAAGTGCCAGGATACGATTAATGCATTCACATGTAAATGCAAAAATTCCTTGGGGTCTTTAACCACATACCCAAGCTTTATTGTTGGAAAGACAATTCGTGTGAATAAGGATAATATACTTCGATGCTCTGGAAGTAGGTGTAATGATTGCTTATTTCGGTAAGTTGTAAGCACGAGAGACATTGGGTTATCAAAGTGGTAAAAAGAGTGTAGATTACGGATAACGATTACAAAAAAATTGGTGTTTGAATGTTTACTGGAAGCTGCTAGTTTGGACGACTCAGATTCGAACTGGAATGGGAGATCCATTAATACCTGGTGCGAATGCCAAGCTCACATGATTTTCCTAGGAGATTCGCACCTCGAAAATTGTCGAAAACGTCTGGTTTGTGACCTTTTGGTAACGATTTCATGTTAAAGTGATTTGAGTAATGGACATAAAGAAGATGTAATAGCGAAAAGACGTATATATCTTCTCATTAAATAGGGGGATTACGTTGTTTTTCGCTGTCGCACTCTGTATGGAGTGCGTGGATTGAAATCTTTTTTGGTCGGTCGTATAGTAGAAACCGCCATCGTCGCACTCTGTATGGAGTGCGTGGATTGAAATAATTCATTCCCCGCGATTGCCGCCCACGTGACCGCGTCGCACTCTGTATGGAGTGCGTGGATTGAAATATCAGCTCTTGGAAGATGGGGTTTTGATTGGGATAGTCGCACTCTGTATGGAGTGCGTGGATTGAAATTGCATGCAACGACCGAAGTACGTCTGTGTCTTCGGGTCGCACTCTGTATGGAGTGCGTGGATTGAAATAATTTCGGATATGCGCCTTTTTCGCGGGCCAATCCAGTCGCACTCTGTATGGAGTGCGTGGATTGAAATATACAACGTGGTTTAACGAGATCGTTCAATTTGAAGTCGCACTCTGTATGGAGTGCGTGGATTGAAATACGCAAAAGTACTTAAAAAATCAGTCATGGTTATGGTCGCACTCTGTATGGAGTGCGTGGATTGAAATACTGTACCCCATCGTGGTAATCCGCGTATGAAGCGGTCGCACTCTGTATGGAGTGCGTGGATTGAAATAGCAACTGGGTGAGACTCTTATTGAGCGTTGTTAGTCGCACTCTGTATGGAGTGCGTGGATTGAAATTGGAGCATGTCCACACCTTGTTTACCAAGTGTAATGTCGCACTCTGTATGGAGTGCGTGGATTGAAATGCCCCTGTAAAAGCCTGGTTGGAACATGGTGGTCAGTCGCACTCTGTATGGAGTGCGTGGATTGAAATTCCCATAAGAGCGGCACGCTCGCCCTGTACCGAGTGTCGCACTCTGTATGGAGTGCGTGGATTGAAATGGTTCGATGTTTCCGCCTGCGTTGATCACTTCAGGGTCGCACTCTGTATGGAGTGCGTGGATTGAAATGTTTCGCAGACAACGTATGACCGGGGTTTGAATATGTCGCACTCTGTATGGAGTGCGTGGATTGAAATAACGTATCGTGTATGTCTACGACTGGAACCTCTTGGTCGCACTCTGTATGGAGTGCGTGGATTGAAATCTCATCACGTTGTAACATGGTGTTCTGTACGGCGAGTCGCACTCTGTATGGAGTGCGTGGATTGAAATGACCAAGAACCATATAACGGTTTTGGTGAGTTGGAGTCGCACTCTGTATGGAGTGCGTGGATTGAAATTGGCAGAAAGTAGAGGCCAAAACGTGCCCGGAATGGTCGCACTCTGTATGGAGTGCGTGGATTGAAATAATGATCCAACCCTCACGAATTACTGCCCCTGGTTGTCGCACTCTGTATGGAGTGCGTGGATTGAAATTACTGGAAGAGTAAGAGAGTATACACGTTGAGTGACGTCGCACTCCGTATGGGGTGCGTGGATTGAAGTATAGACAACCCCGTTATGTGGGGGTATTACCATCGTCGCACTCCTTATGGAGTGCGTGAACTGAAACTAGTCTTTCATGTTCGCATATGTAATGGGCACCTCGTCGCACTCTGTATGAGTGCGTGAAATGAAATAGGTATTGGAATGAATGAGGGAATTTGATTGGGTGGCACTCCGTATGGAGTGTGTGGATTGAAATTATGACGGTAATCAACGATGTGATCCGGGACTATGTCGCACTCCGTGTGGAGTGCGTGGATTGAAATATGTCCGTTGGTAAAACGTAATCCTCGGAAGTCCAGTCGCACTCCGTGTGGAGTGCGTGGATTGAAATCAAGAGGTTGGAAAAGAGGGTCGCCGTCAGACAGAGTCGCACTCCGTGTGGAGTGCGTGGATTGAAATTAAATCCGTGTACACATGCAGCATGCCATTCATGGTCGCACTCCGTGTGGAGTGCGTGGATTGAAATCGTGAATGGACCGTCCTCCTTTATGCGGGTATGGTCGCACTCCGTGTGGAGTGCGTGGATTGAAATAATCAACTTTTGGTTTTCTGGCGTGTCGGCTGCAAGTCGCACTCCGTGTGGAGTGCGTGGATTGAAATACGTTTTCGCTTGTTTCATTCATAAAAAGTGTTGTCGCACTCCGTGTGGAGTGCGTGGATTGAAATAATCCCTACTACCTTTGTCATATCCGTTTCGCTCCTGTCGCACTCCGTGTGGAGTGCGTGGATTGAAATGATTATCCATAAAGGGTAGGGGAATCCGGTACCAGGTCGCACTCCGTGTGGAGTGCGTGGATTGAAATGGCTTGAGAAGCTATTAAAGCGAGTAGACAATCCGGTCGCACTCCGTGTGGAGTGCGTGGATTGAAATAAACGCAAATGAAAACCAAAGCGTTAGCATTGACAGTCGCACTCCGTGTGGAGTGCGTGGATTGAAATAGTGAAATTGAAACGCAAAAAAGAGCCCTCCGCAGTCGCACTCCGTGTGGAGTGCATGGATTGAAATCCCTGAAAATATCGCTACCGCTGTGCCATCTGCTGGTCGCACTCCGTGTGGAGTGCGTGGATTGAAATTTGATTAGCGAATTGCTAAACAAAAACCTCCATAAAGTCGCACTCCGTATGGGGTTGCGTGGATGAAATCAGTTACGTCCCCGAAGCGTCTGGCCCCTTGATACGTCGCACTATTTAAAGAGTGCGTGTGTTGAAATGGCAGCATCTGACATGTAAGCTCTGGTATAATTAGTCGCCTAAGTATGAAGTGCCTAAATTGAATATGTCTAAGTCAATAGAAGCTGGACGATTGAACGGGGCAGGGTTAAATGAGTGAGTGGATTAAATCTGCGTGAATGTTTGAGAGGATCCAATGAGTCGTACGCCATATGGAGTACAATTCCAATCCCCAAAGTCTTTCCTTTCTCTAAGCGACACCCTAAAGTAGACTTGAAAAGTTATATAAGGGGGTATGTTTTTGTGCTAAAATTTAGCAAGATGACAGCAGATAAGTAAAATCATTTTCGTGTGAATTACTTCCATTACGAATAGAAGTAAATTTTTTTGCGCAAGGATTTGATATTATATAAATCTTCTGCTATATTGTAATTGTAATATGTCGCACTTCTCTGAATTGCGCGGATTGAAAATGCTAGATTGTCATTGTAAGTTTTGTTGCAAAAAGGCGCACCCTTTAAAAGGGTGCGCAAGTAATTATCAAAATTGTGAAGTATATAAATTTAGAACACAAAAGAATATACGGTTTACTATCCTATTAAGATATCAAGGAGGGAAACATGTGATAAATGGATTTTATTTAGATGAGTCTGGAAATAATGGATTTAAAGATATGAAAAAACAACCTGTGGTTTGTTATGGTGGGATTTTAGTTCCTAACGCTAATGTTATAAAGCTTGAACGGGATTTTGAAGCATTGTCCTTTAAAGCCGCTTTACATATCAAAGGTGAGATAAAAGGGTTGACAATAAAACAGGTTAATACATTACCATTTTTCCAAAAGTATGAAATTCACAGTAAGTCTTTCTTTGACGGGGACGATCTATATTCTAAAATTCCGATGATCGATCGGTTTAAGCTTGCTGAAGAAATGTTAGAGCTTATTGATAAACATGGGGGTAAAGTGATTGCCTCTGTAATTAATAAAAATACATATAAACAAAATACAGGCGATACAGGTCATACTAACATGCACCAGCTTGGAATGAGTAATTTAATTCAATTAATAGAGAAAGAACTCATTCAAAGGAATGAAACAGGAATTGTTATTCCTGACGAGGGGCGCGACGACGAGAGAGAGCTTTTAATTCAAGTTATCCGACAGGAGACTACGAGTGATCGTATATATTATAGCTCTTTCCTTCAGAACTCACACCACTGCCAGTTAGTACAGTTAGCTGACATCATTGTATTTCTTACAACTATCTTTTTTCGATACGAATACGGGTATGCACCTCGTAAAGCAAATAATAAAGAATTAATAAACCTATATCAAAAAAAGATAGCTCCTTTATCCCCCACAGTATGGGAGTATAGGTGATTGCAATTAAGGGAGCGTACCAATGTACGCTCCCTTAAAGTGGTCGAACCAATGTGCGGCCACTGATAATAGTATACCCAATATTGGGCTTCATTATGCACGATGCAAAAAGGGGACCTTCAAATTAGGTCGGACCAATGTACGAGTTAACATGAAGGTTCCCTTTTAGAAAGTTAATTAGGTCGAACCAATGTGCGAGTCAATTAACTTTATATATTCAATATTATACGCTGTATCTGAATCTAAGTCAATGAAATAACAAGTTCAACACGGCTTAGTGGAGATAAAAACCAAGAATTTTTCGGAAAATAAAAAGGAGTTTGTCGCCTGAAGTCGAAATGTTAATAATAAGTATTTTTCCTAATTAATGAGTGTAGAGAAGGGGACGAATTGGGATCTCTTTTCTGAAAGGAAGAAGTGAACTTGTATGACCTATATTGCCCATATCCGTCAGAAAGATGGAGAAATTCAGACCGTTCAAGATCATTTGGTTGAAGTGCAACAAGGAGCCGAGCAGGCTGGAGAGAAAATAGGTGTCAGATATTTGGCGGGGATTTCCGGCCTTTTACATGATATGGGGAAAAATACAGATGCTTTTCGAAATTACATTCTGGAAGCAGTAGCTCATCCCGATGCCCCTCCCCGTAAAGGTTCTGTAGATCACTCAACTGCCGGTGGCAAGTTGCTGCATTATCGTTACCATGTCAGTGGTGCAACTGCTCAGGACAAGTATACCGCAGAATGGATTGCCAACTGTATTATCTCACATCATCAGGGTCTAAGAGACTACATCTCGCCTGATAAAACTTCACCATACCTGGAGCGTGTTGTTTCCAAGGAATTAGAACACTATGAGCAAGCCAAAGAAGAGTTTTTCAAGCTGAATCCTCCTGAACGTTTGGATAAGTTATTCGAATTAGCCACCTCAGAGCTTCAACAATACATACAAATTATCAATAAGCATAAACTTCCACGCATTGCGGGTTCACTGCTCATTAAATATATCTTTAGTTGCCTGATCGAGGCAGATCGAACCAATACAAGACAGTTTGAAGAAAATGAATCATCCTCAGATAAAGTAGATTATAAGTCGTTTTTTCAAACAAGCCATGAGTTGTTATCTCAACATTTAACCGGCCTTGAGCAAGGAAGTAAAGCAAACACACCCATTAATCGATTACGGCGGGAAATGTCCAGACAATGCGAAGAATTCGCACTTCGTCCTTCCGGCGTATACACCCTTTCTATACCAACGGGAGGGGGGAAAACACTTGCGAGTATGCGTTACGCCCTAAAACATGCCATTGAACATAACAAGCAACGGATTATATATATCGTTCCGTATACGACCATTATTGAACAGAA
The DNA here is from genome assembly GCF_002843485.1 of Paenibacillus sp. BGI2013. Lineage (NCBI taxonomy): Bacteria > Bacillati > Bacillota > Bacilli > Caryophanales > Paenibacillaceae > Paenibacillus > Paenibacillus sp. BGI2013. The sequence goes on along the minus strand of NZ_PJFA01000008.1, from coordinate 16,436 downwards.
CGCGGCAGAGATTCGCAGCATTTTGCAGAACGATGACATGATTTTGGAGCATCACTCTAACGTTGTAGATGACATGGATGATGAACGCAAAGAGGGCGACGAAGGGGAAACCTATGATGCGCGCAAACAGAGTCTTAAGCTTGCACGTGATCACTGGGATCGGCCTATTATTTTTACGACGATGGTCCAGTTCCTGAATACTTTCTATGCGAAAGGAACCCGAAACGTACGAAGATTACATCAGCTTTCCAATGCAGTCATCGTATTTGATGAAGTGCAATCCGTTCCTGTTCGATGCATCTCACTCTTCAACGCTGCACTGAATTTCCTGCATGTGATTGGACGCTCCAGTTTGTTGCTCTGTACAGCTACTCAACCCGCGCTTGATTTTGTGAAGCACAAACTTCATTTTTCGGAGCAACCTGAGATTATACAGAATTTAGACCGCGTTGGACGCAGTTTCAAACGAGTCGAATTGCATGATCTTACACAAGATACAGCCTCAGGCTGGGACGCAGAAGAATTATCTTCTTTTGTACAGGAACAAATGAGAGAAGTAAACAGCGTACTGGTCATTTTAAACACAAAAACGGCAGTCCGTAAACTGTTTGAACACTTGAATGAAGAGGAATGGCTACAAGACAGCGGGGTTCAAATTGTTCATCTAAGTACTAATATGTGTGCTGCACATCGTAAAGAAGTCCTATCTGGAGAGAATGGCGTAATCCAACGACTGGCCAAGGGAGAACGAATCATCTGTGTGAGCACACAGCTTATTGAGGCAGGGGTGAACATCAGCTTCGAATGTGTGGTTCGATCATTGGCTGGTTTGGATTCCATAGCCCAGGCGGCTGGTCGATGTAATCGGCACGGCAAAGATGAGATTCGTAATGTATACATTATCCGATCGTCGGATGAAGTATTGACCCACTTACCTGAGATTAAAATTGGTGCCGAGAAAACTGAGCGAGTGCTCCATGATTTCAGGGAAGATCCGGAGTCACTGGGGAATGATTTATTATCTTCTGAAGCAATCGCTCGTTATTTTAAATATTACTTTCACGATATTCAAGAAAAAATGCATTACCCCATTCCTAAGCTCGAACAGAACTTGTTTGATCTGATGGACCGGAATCGCTATTACGTGGATGCATATCAAAAGAAACATGCTACAAAACCAGAGGTTGTTAATCATTATGCGATCGCTACAGCAGAGAAATATTTTGAAGCAATATCGACGAATGCCACTGCTGTCCTTGTTCCTTACGGAGAAGAAGGCAGGGAACTGATTATTGACCTGAATGGTGAGTTGGAGCCGAGTGAATTGGGGGATCTGTTGCGAAAAGCCCAACAGTATACGGTGAACATCTATGATCACGAACTCAAGACATTAGAAAAAAGTGGGGACTTGTATCCATTGTTACATGGTCACGTCCTTGCTCTACGGGAACCAGCATACTCTGAAGACTTTGGTGTGGAATCCAAAGGGGAGGGCGCTTGGGAAACAATGATGGTATGAAACGGTCAGGCTAACGTAAAGTGGGGAGCTTCATGACACATGTTTCTCCCTCCTATATCCAATAGAAAGGAGCCGAAAAATTGAGAAACCAAATCGAGTTTGAGGTGTCGGGAAACTATGCGTTATTTACCGATCCACTCACGAAACTTGGAGGAGAAAAATTCTCTTATCAGATTCCTACATATCAAGCCCTCAAAGGGATCGTTGAATCCATTTACTGGAAGCCAACGCTGATCTGGATTATAGACGAAGTCCGCATCATGAATCCAATTCAAACAGAATCGAAGGGCATGCGTCCGATTGAATACAGCGGGGGAAATACACTGGCCTATTACACCTATTTAAGAGATGTTCGATATCAGGTGAAGGCTCATTTTGAATTTAATCCTCATCGTGAAGATCTGGTACATGACCAAAACGAACACAAACACCACAATATCGCTAAACGAGCTGTCCAGGTTGGAGGACGAAGAGATATTTTCTTGGGAACTCGTGAATGTCAGGGCTACGTCGAACTTTGCCAGTTCGGTGAAGGCGAGAGCTTCTATGATCGTATAGGTGAGCTTGATTTTGGCACGATGATACATGGAATCAATTACCCGGATGAAACGGGAAGCAATGTGCGAGAGGTTCGTCTGTGGAAAGCGAAAATGCAACATGGTGTGATTCGTTTTATCCGTCCGGATGAATGTACATTGGTACGCAAAGCGGGAGAAGGTACAGCTAAGATATTTGGCTCAGAGAATATGCAGTCTGTTGATGATTTACACTCAGAGTGGTTTGATAATGAGGTGAGTAAATGAGCTGGCTTGCTAATTTAAGCAAAACGTATGATGATCACGCCGAGGTCGTAGGGCAATTTGAAATGAAGAAAAGCGGCAAGGAATACGCCTTGATTCCAATCTCGCACACAACCCAGACCGCGCATATTGAAGTGCATCTGAATGAAAAAGGAGATATCGTAAATGCCAAAGTAGTAGAAAAGAATGATGGCAGCACGATTATCCCTTGCACCGAAGCTTCCGCAAGTCGAACGAGTGCGCCTGTACCGTATCCGCTTTTTGACAAGTTAGCCTATGTTGCAGGAGATTACACTCAGTTCTGCGGAGAAGCCAAAGGAACACCGTATCAAGATTATTTGATCCAACTGAAAGCTTGGTGCGAATCTCCCTTTAGTCACCCTAGAGTACAGAGTGTGCTTCACTATGTCAGCAAAGGCACACTCATCGCTGATTTAGTAAGCAGAGGCATACTTCATGTGGATAGCCAAGGTAAGCTGCTGGAGAAGTGGATCGCAGGGCCTGGCGACCAGGAAGGGAAAAAGCCTGACATCTTCAATGTCATTGCTTCGGATCAGAGTGGTGCATTTGTCCGATTTGCTGTAAATATTCCAGGAGAACCCGAATCCAGACTATGGCGGGATGCTTCGGTGCAACAATCATTTATCCAGTTCTACGAGATGAGTTTGCAGGACAAGGATATCTGTTTCGTGACAGGAGATTACCTACCAGTTGCTGATAAACATGCTTCTCGCATACGTCACTCAGGGGACAAGTCCAAGTTGATCTCCGCCAACGACTCTAGTGGATTTACGTATCGGGGACGTTTTCGTACCAGTCGTGATGCAGCGGTAGTCAGCTACGAAGCTTCACAGAAAGGCCATAACGCGCTGAAGTGGCTTATTGATCGACAAGGAACCACTATAGACGGCAAAGTTTTTCTGGTGTGGGGTAGTACAAGTCTGGATATGCCAGAACCTCAAGAAGATTCTTTTAGTTTATGGGAAGATGAAGATGATCAGGAAGCTCTTGCTGGTGGAGATACAACACATAAGGATTTTGCCTTGCAAATCAGGAAGGCGATTGGTGGCTTTCGATACGATGGGGAGTATAACTCCAAGCATGAAGTGACTTTGATGACACTGGATGCGGCAACACCAGGACGAATGTCGATTATGTTTTATCGGAGTTTAGATCAGAACGAGTATCTGGACCGGATAACAGCTTGGCATGAGAGTTGTTACTGGATACATCGCTATCGTAAAAATAAAAACGACAAACCCGTCTCGTTTATTGGAGCGCCCGCGACGAAAGACATTGCTTTTGCAGCCTATGGCCCACGAGCCAGTGACAAGGTAGTTAAAGGACTCATGGAGCGGATGCTTCCATGTATCATTGATCAACGTCCCATTCCGCTGGATATTGTTCGCAGTTCTATCCAACGTGCATCCAACCCGGTAGGCATGGAAAATTGGGAATGGGAGAAAACGCTGAGTATTACTTGCGCACTTGTTAATAAGAAGGAGGGGTACGGAGTGAGTCTGAATACCGAAACAACGGATCGTAGCTACTTATTTGGCAGAATGCTTGCCATTGCAGATGTATTAGAGAGAAGTGCTCTGGGAAAAGAGGAAAAACGAGCAACAAATGCCATTCGATATATGAACGCCTTTGCGCAACGACCAGGCAGAACTTGGAGCATTATTCAATCTAATCTCCAACCTTACCAAGCGCGAATGGGGACGAGTGCCAGATATTATAATTCGTTGCTAGATGAAGTTGGAGCCAAACTTCAATTAGAAGATTTTACAGACAAGCCACTCACGGGATTATACTTATTAGGATTTTATAGCCAGCGTAACGATTTATATACAAGTAGAAAAGATAAAGAAGCCGCGGCTGCACTTGATAAAGACGATGAAAACCAATTGAACGAACAAGGGGATAACTAAATGAGTATACTTGATCACAAAATCGATTTTGCTGTTGTACTGTCTGTTCGTAATGCCAACCCGAATGGTGATCCCTTGAATGGAAACCGCCCTCGTCAGAACTATGATGGTTTAGGGGAAATCTCGGATGTATGTATCAAACGTAAAATTCGTAACCGTCTGCAGGATATGGGAGAGTCCATTCTCGTACAATCCGATGAAAAACGTAATGATAGTCACCGTTCTATTAAAGATCGTGTTGATGCCAATGAGAATGTGCAAGAACATGCCAAAGGCAAGAAGGCAAACAAAGATCTGTATGCGGAGGCTGCTTGTCAATCCTGGATAGACGTACGTAGCTTTGGACAAGTATTTGCTTTTAGCGGTACCGATGTCTCTGTGGGTATTCGGGGTCCAGTATCCATCCACACTGCGGTAAGCTTGGATCGGATTGATATTTCCAGCATGCAGATTACGAAGAGTGTAAACTCGGTCACAACGGCTAAAGATCCGGACAAAAAAGGATCTGATACGATGGGCATGAAGCATCGCGTAGATTTTGGAGTATATGTATTCTATGGCAGTATCAACACGCAACTGGCTGAGAAGACCGGCTTTACATATGAAGACGCAGAGAAAATTCGTGAATCACTGAGAACGTTATTTGAAAATGATACGTCTTCTGCCCGTCCTGACGGTAGTATGGAGGTGCACCAACTGTATTGGTGGGAGCATAGTTCCAAGATGGGGCAATATTCATCTGCGAAAGTACATCGTTCTCTGCAAATTCAATTGAAGCCAGACGTAGCAGAAGCAAAGTCCTACGATGATTATAACTATACGGTGGTGCCACTGGAAGGCTTGGCAGTCCAAGAATATGAAGGACTATAACGAAGAGGATTATCTGCTGCTTTCGGGTATTCAGCATTTTAACTTTTGCAGAAGGCAGTGGGCATTAATTCATATCGAACAGCAGTGGGAAGACAACGTGCGCACCATTGAGGGTGATCATCTGCATCGAAAAGCAGATCAACCAGCGCTTCGTGAGAAACGAGGCGATAAACTGGTGGTTCGTGCGCTTCCGGTGCAATCGAGGGAACTTGGGATCACAGGCATCTGTGATGTGGTTGAATTCATTCGTGATCCATCTGGAGTTCCACTTGCGGGAGAGGAAGGGTTATACCTTCCTTATCCTGTTGAATACAAACGTGGGAAGCCCAAACGAAATGATTCGGATCACTCCCAATTGGTAGCACAAGTCATATGTCTCGAAGAAATGCTCGTATGTGATATTCCCAAGGCCTATTTTTATTATGACGAGATCAAACATAGGGTTGAAGTCATCATTACTGCGGCAGATCGGGAACGAGTGAAGGCAAGTATTCAAGAGATGAGACATTATTTTGAGCGGAACCATACACCCAAAGCCAAAGCCGGGCCACATTGCCTGAGTTGTTCTTTAAACAATATTTGTGTACCTGATATCTTGAACAAACGCTCCGTTTCAAGTTACATCGAAAGCAGGTTGAATGAATGAAAAAGCTGCTGAACACCTTATTTGTAACATTACCCGATACATACCTTGGACTGGATGGGGAAAACATTGTGGTGAAGCAGGAGGAAGAAATTCTTGCTCGCTATCCGCTGCATAATTTGGAGGCCGTTTGTACCTTTGGCTATGCTGGAGTAAGTCCAGCATTGATGGGGGCTTGTGCTTCACGAAATGTAAGTTTGACATTTATGACACGAACGGGGCGATTCCTCGCACGGGTGATTGGTGAGGATCGAGGAAATGTGGTTCTTCGCAAAGAACAGTATCGTATCTCGGACGATGAGGTGCGTAGTGCGCGGGTTGCTCGTAATATGATTACAGGCAAGTTATACAACAACAAGTGGATTTTGGAACGAGCCACACGGGATTATGCATTACGCATCGAGACGGAACGAATCAAGAAGGTTACGGAGTCGCTAGGCGAAACGATGAAGCTGTTGCGCGAGGTGGAGCAATTGGATATATTGCGCGGATTGGAAGGATCGGCTGCCGTTCAATATAACTCTGTGTTCGATGATCTGATTCTCCAGCAAAAGGAGTCATTTTACTTTTATGGACGCAGTCGGCGACCTCCCTTAGATAAAGTAAATGCGTTATTATCCTTTGCCTATACCTTGCTCGCTAATGACATGAAGTCTGCACTTGAATCTGTCGGACTTGATGCATATGTCGGTTTTTTGCACAGGGATCGTCCTGGCAGAGCTTCTCTTGCATTGGATATGATGGAGGAACTTCGAGGAGTGTACGCAGACCGATTTGTACTTTCTCTCATTAATAAGAAGGTAGTTAACGATAAAGGTTTTTATGTGAAAGAAAATCTCGCAGTGATTATGGATGATGAGACGAGAAAGAAAGTGTTAAAAGCATGGCAAGAACGCAAACAGGAAAAGATTATGCATCCGTATTTGAATGAAAAAATACCTTGGGGGCTTGTACCCTATACTCAAGCATTGCTATTGGCCAGGTATATACGAGGTGATCTGGATGAATATCCTCCGTTTCTGTGGAAGTAGGTGTGATGATTGCTTATTTTGATTACGTATGATGTAAGCACGATAGATAGTGAAGGCCGAAGAAGACTATCTAAAGTGGCGAAAAAGTGTGTGGATCACGGTCAGCGAGTGCAGAACTCGGTGTTTGAATGTATACTGGATGCTGCCCAATTTAGACGATTAAGATTCGAACTAGAAGAATTGATTGATAAGGATACAGATAGTCTTCGATTTTATAACTTAGGTGATAATTACAAAAGTAAAGTTCAACATGTAGGTGCCAAAGATTCCTATGATATGGGCGATCCGTTAATACTCTAGCAGGTGCGAATGCCAAGCTCACATGATTTCCCTGGGGGATTCGCACCTCGGAATTTGTCGAAAAGGTCTTTATTGTGACCTTTTGGCAATGATTTATGGTCGAAAGTTTGTGATAACCGGTTTAAAGTAGTATAAATATCGAAAATACGTTAATAGTTATTCTTCAAGCATAGTTATTACGTCACTTTTCGCTGTCGCACTCTGTATGGAGTGCGTGGATTGAAATCTTTCTTGGCAGGCTGAGTGGTGTACTTCATAATCGTCGCACTCTGTATGGAGTGCGTGGATTGAAATCTCTTAGCTTTTATGTGGCTAACAGGGTTAAAGGTGTCGCACTCTGTATGGAGTGCGTGGATTGAAATAATGAACCGTTTAATGTTGTGTAAGTCAACGTCTGTCGCACTCTGTATGGAGTGCGTGGATTGAAATTTAAGATGTTCTGGAAGTCTATGACGAGGTATCCGGTCGCACTCTGTATGGAGTGCGTGGATTGAAATCCTAGAGCCACTAACAAATCATGCAACTTATCCTGTCGCACTCTGTATGGAGTGCGTGGATTGAAATCCTGAAAGAGCACGTCCGCTGTATAACAAGCTCTAGTCGCACTCTGTATGGAGTGCGTGGATTGAAATTTTAACTCTTTGGAGATGTGAGCGAACTTCTCAGGGTCGCACTCTGTATGGAGTGCGTGGATTGAAATCGGCAACATCTCTGATTTGGGAAGTTGCAGCAATGGGTCGCACTCTGTATGGAGTGCGTGGATTGAAATTCTGAAGCAGTAGAGGTACGGGTGTGGCACACCAACGTCGCACTCTGTATGGAGTGCGTGGATTGAAATACCAGTGTTTGGGTCATACATGTCATAACGGAAAGTCGCACTCTGTATGGAGTGCGTGGATTGAAATTAATAATGCAACGTAAAAACGTCGCTCGCCGTGGGGTCGCACTCTGTATGGAGTGCGTGGATTGAAATCTGCAGGGTCAAAGAGGGCCGTAGCCCTCCCCGTCGTCGCACTCTGTATGGAGTGCGTGGATTGAAATACCCTTCTTACGCTTACCATAGAACTCAAGCAGCGGTCGCACTCTGTATGGAGTGCGTGGATTGAAATACATAAGCCATAGGGCTTGCGTTACTGATCGAAGTCGCACTCTGTATGGAGTGCGTGGATTGAAATCCTGAGCCTGACCTGGAATTACGGTGCGGATCACGTCGCACTCTGTATGGAGTGCGTGGATTGAAATATAATAGACTCACTATCGAACCGATCACTATTAACGTCGCACTCTGTATGGAGTGCGTGGATTGAAATCTTCAGGGCGAATGCTGCACCCTCTATTCCGTTACGTCGCACTCTGTATGGAGTGCGTGGATTGAAATTTAACATTGACTTTCAGGTTTCCACTCTCAAGTGGTCGCACTCTGTATGGAGTGCGTGGATTGAAATCTGATGTCCGGTAAACAAGCTTTCATGTATTCGGGTCGCACTCTGTATGGAGTGCGTGGATTGAAATAGTATCACAATGTTAGCCTCCTCGATCCTCGCCAGTCGCACTCTGTATGGAGTGCGTGGATTGAAATTGTAATCTCCTAATACGATCGTATTCTTGGCGTTGGTCGCACTCTGTATGGAGTGCGTGGATTGAAATAAACCTCCCCGTTCTAAATCAACCGCACAAGTTACATGGTCGCACTCTGTATGGAGTGCGTGGATTGAAATAAACTATGGGAATTGGGTGCACAAGACGCATTCCGTCGCACTCTGTATGGAGTGCGTGGATTGAAATCTCGAATGGATATTAACGCTCATCGGCAGATCCCCGTCGCACTCTGTATGGAGTGCGTGGATTGAAATCGATAACAGAACTATCCATGTCCCTTCCTCCGTTCGTCGCACTCTGTATGGAGTGCGTGGATTGAAATATGGGATGCCGCAATCGGGTTAGCCTTTTCCCAAACGTCGCACTCTGTATGGAGTGCGTGGATTGAAATGTTTGTAATGCCGCCTGTGGGAATCGAACCCACGAGTCGCACTCTGTATGGAGTGCGTGGATTGAAATAAACCGATTTAAAGATAAAGACGGGCAACTGATGGTCGCACTCTGTATGGAGTGCGTGGATTGAAATGTCATATCGCGGCGGCTATGGCTCATGCAAACAGTCGCACTCTGTATGGAGTGCGTGGATTGAAATACATCATCCGTGGTTAACATCTCATTTAACGCCAGTCGCACTCTGTATGGAGTGCGTGGATTGAAATTCTAACAAATTAATCTTTTGATCGGAAAAATTCCGGTCGCACTCTGTATGGAGTGCGTGGATTGAATTGGTACAGGATAAACAGTGGCATCCTCTAAGGCAAGTCTCACTCCGTATTTTATAGATAAGTGGCCAATTCGAAAAAAGTTGTCTAACAAATTCATTCTTTTGGTGACTTATAGAAAAAGAAAGTGATTTGAATACGTTCATGATTGAGCTAATAACCCGGAAATGCCATTCTAATAATCCAGTCACTGGAGACATTTTGAGTAACATGCATCATGTTAAATCTGAATAGTTCCTCTGTCCATCGTTTGAAACAATAAGCCCTAGTAGCACACCTACCACGTCCTGGCTTTCATATGATTCGTAATATGACTTAGCTAGAGAAACCTTAGAGTTGAGAATGTCTGTTGTATGTTTAATATATTGATAGTGGATGAAGCATGAATCCAGATGGACCGAAATAATTGAATTAGATGAACAAACCAAGCACTTGCGGACCACGGTTCCAGGTACACATAAAGAAGGGACGTTTAATGGTTTATCTTTGTTCACTTGGCTTCAAATTGATAAGAAATTTGTTTAGAATCAGGGCATGTGGAGGAAGTAAGGTCAGATTACGTGATTTATATTTGATACTGACCATAATATGTACCACCCAATTAAACTAACGGTTAAGAAATCAGGAACAGTCTGCCATCTTGGCAACTGTTCTTTTTAATCCATTAAGTTATTGATAGTTCTTTTTACTTAATGTATTGTGGTTGAATCGACCCGGTACACCTTCCCCTCCGAGTAAGTTTACAACGATAATTGTCATGCTGATCGAATAAAGGAAAGTTGAAATACTGAAAAGATGTCAATATCATTTGTGTAATAGAGATGACACGTCTTTTTTGATGTCGCACTCTCTATGAGTGCGTGGATTGAAATATCTCAGGTAGTTCCTCAGATCCAATAGAAATTGGGACGCACTCCGTATGGAGTGCCTAAATTGAATTAGCTGTTATGTCTAAGAATTCAATGAGCGGGTTATGCTGTACTCCGTTTGGTTGATTGAATGTGTAGGTGAAACAAAGCAAGCCGATGAATGGCTGTCTGTAGCCATGAAAACTAAGGGTTTAGTTTAATTACGATTTTAATTCATACGAATTACACGATTATAAAAAATGATATTTAACAACGCCTACCTCAAGAGAATGGCTTACCTTTTTCGCTTATTTCAGTTGCTTTTTTTATGTAACGCCCTTGATGTGGATCTCCTTCAGGAGTCAACACTCCGATATGATTTCCTAAGTGAGTGTAGGTTTAGCTTTTCTATGTAATCCGTCTTTTAGATAATAGTTCCCTTTTTTTATTCCGGCATAACCATTCATTCTACCATTTAAGGTTGGTAGGCACCCTTAGTTATCATGAATGGACATTGGTTTTCCGGAATTTCACTCGAATCTGCTTCTCATTAACGATTTCTATGTGGAACGTAAAAAAGCGTCGGGGAAAATCTCCGGCGCTTTTAGCGTTGGTACGGACCTTGGTTTTAACCTAAAGGAAATAATATTAGTTAAAAAGGGTGTGGTCAATGCACCATTTTGAGAACAAAATCCCTGAATTTTTAAACACTCACATTTACCATCTATAATAATTTCATCTCTTTAAGGAAGCGGGAAGGTTGTCTATAGCTAGCACCCATTTTTAATGAACTTGACTTGATATAAGATAGATACAAAAGTTTTCTAGCACGACTTATGGCTACATATAATACTTGTCTGTCTTCTTCTACTGTAAGTTCGTTCATCGGGAAGACTCCTTCATTTATTCCGAGTACATGCACGACATCAAACTCAAAACCTTTCGAAGAAGATGGAGTTAGTAACCAAACACCACCGGAACCGGTTGTTCTTGATAAGGAGTTAAATTTGTTCTTAAAGGAAATCAAACTGTATTCATTGGTATCCCGAATATACATATTCCAATTATCTCGCCACATTTTCAGATCACTCATAAAAACATTTGTTTCCTCTACACTTGCAACAGGTTTTTCAGACATGAAGTACTTTTCTAAAACGAGTATTGCATCTGAAAAATTCATATCAGGTCCCCATAAATATGACCATGCATCTAATAATGCTTTATAGTTATTTTTCCATTCCTTGCCGACTATTGACTCGAAATGTTTAAGTAAAGCAATTCCGTTTTCAGTGCTGTTGTAATTGATCGAATTTTTATTTTCCACCCCAATTAAACTTTGAAAGAGGTCAAGATGATACCTATCATTGTGATTAATCAAAAGTCTAAAACCCGATTCAAATACTTGCATAATAGTTGATTCGCTCTCTAATATACCAAATGTTTTGTTGATAAAGGGTATATTATCTTCTGAAAATTGTTTTTCGATTCTTCGGAGCGATGAACGGTTTCTTGCAATTACAGCAATATTGTCCCAATGAATCTTCTCATTTAATTCAGAATGTCCTTGTTTGACCAGATTTGAAATATTTTCTGCAATCCATATTGCTTCTTTCTCCTCATTTTCTAATTCTTTAATAATCACCGAGCCATTTTTTGAAGAACTGGATGAAAAACTTGATTTTGAAATTAACTTATCTATAAGAGATGCAATCTCGGGTGAGGAACGGTAATTATTTTTTAGTTTAACAATAGTCGGGTCATAATAGGTTTCGAATTGTTCCATAAAAGAGGTACTAGCACCTGTGAAAGAATGTATGGCTTGGTTTTTATCACCAACGAGCATAATATTACTGTTATGTTTAGGATATAATGTTTGCAAAAATTGATATGATGCGTAAGTTAAGTCCTGTGCTTCAAATATATAAGCAAATTTAAAAATTCTTTGGTAAATTTGATTAATAGAAGGCTTTTCATTAATTATTCTATATGCAAGTAAAATGAGATCATCTAAGTCCATTAACGACCGGGCCTTTAAATATAGATCATATTCATAATAAATAGAGTCGTAGAATCTTTTATCATCATCATCAATGTGTTCTTCAAAAGGGAGAGGAAGTTTCAGCTCTCTTTTTTGACGACTGATATAATATAAAATCTCTCTTACTATATTTACGTTATTTGTTTGACTTAAATTTTGAGAAGGTGAATTAGTATTTGAACGGGTGATGAGTATTTCTTTAAGAATATTCTCTGATTCTGAACTATCTATTAAAACGATTTCTTTAGTTTTAAGACCTAAAACATCCCCTCGAGTTTCAACAATATCTTTTGCAAATTGATGTATGGTTCCGACAAAAAATCTCTCTAGAATATTTTTATCATCACTTTGAATTTCATTTAATATTCTCTCTTTGAACTGTTTAGCCAACAAACGATTGTAAGTTAAAATTAGAATTTTGTAATTTCCTTTAACATTCTTAAGTATATGTTCCAGCCTCTTTATTGAGGTTGTGTGTATTCCAGTTTGAGGTCCTGCATTAACTAATATGGGACCATGAATATGTTCGATCACTTTTTGATGATCCTCAGAGGTCATATAATCCAAAATGAATCACCTGCCATTTTATAAAATTATGTTTTGATTTGTAGAAATAATTGTCTGATTTTCTCTGGAATTTCTATCTCAGAGTCTGCCATCGTGACAATTGTTTCAGCAAGTACAGAAGCATATTTAGTTTTTCCACTTTGTAGTTTTGTCAAAACATCTTCATCAGAGTATTCCTTTTCTTGCAATACTGCCTTATGCTGCTCATTTACTGCATCGTACTCAATAATAGCACTAATCGCTTCTTCACGATAATGAGCTAATATATATTGTTCATAGTTTTGATGATTCTCAAAATAAATGACTCTAGGATCTTGAAGGTTAGTATCAACGAGTAAGAGAGCCTCATTAAGTTGATCTAAAACGTCTTTTTCACCATCAGAGAAAATAAGCCAATCAATATTTAATCCTTGTGCAACATGGAGAAAAGGAAGGTACTTCTTTCCTTTTCCGCCCACCCCAATAATATTAATTCCAAGTTCAAATGGGTTACAACCGAAATGAGCCTCAAAAAAAATAGGTAATGCTTGTTCTTCTGTTTCTCCTTCACAAAGAATAATACATTTTGAGAAGAGTAATTCACCGCGGCTGTTCATTACTTCTCTATTTATTTTTCGAATATCATCCCTATGCATAGTAGTCATATTAATCTCAGAAACCGCTGTTCGTGAATCATGTTTGCTAAAATGCCTAATTGATTCTAATGGTGCAAAGCTAGCAATGTAGGGTGAATGAGTACTGATTATTTTCTGACCATTAAATGATGCCATTTGTTTTAAAATGTTTCTCTGTGCCTGAGGGTGTAAGTGTGATTCAGGCTCCTCCAGTGCTAAGATACTCCAAAAAGGTAAGTTCTTTTCTTGGTTAACTCCCTCAATCCATGAAGCATAACTACGAAATGCGAGTAAAGTTGCCCAGCTCCTTGTTCCCATGCCATGATATTCAAGTGGAAAACTATCGTCACCTGGCTCACTAAAGAGAACGTCAATACCTCGATATATATCTCTGATCTTTCTTACTATAGGTGTTATTTCAACGCCATTGTGTTCTCCCGATGAAAACAGATTTAGCTCTTTTAAATTCTGCTGTAAATGTGCCAAAATGGTACTGTTGCTAACAATCTCTGTGTTTAATCTTAGAAGATCAGCTTCGATGCGTTCCAATTGATCTTCATTTAGATTAATGTCGGAAATTAGTTTACCCCAAAAGGAATGAGGATTTCGCATTTCTCTATGGATATCTCTCTGTGCGTCTAGATACAACAAAGGTAGTTTTTCCATGATACTTAGAGGAATTTTATCTAAAAGAGCTGATGTCCACCATTCGTCAGGATTCTCGTCCCAATCGGATAGAAAATGTTGTTCCAATGAGAAGTCTCTTTTTAATTCATCAAATCTAATTGTGGTTCTAATTGCAACGTATTCTAAATCATTCTCATCCGTTCGTATTGCGTTTGCTCCCCAGTGGCTCGACCAAGTTTCATCAAAAATTGGAACTCTCTTTGAGTCTTGTCCTGTAGGTGTAATTAAAGTATCTATAGTAGAACTCTGTTCAGTCGCTATCAGTTTATCTATAGTGGCATGAAAGTCTTCTTTACGAATAAGTTTGCGATCTAACCCGAATACAAGCTCTAACGCTTTTAAAAATGATGTTTTACCTGAATTATTCGTCCCGACTAGTATCGTGAGAGGGGACAATTTAACTTTAATGTCTTTCAATGCTCTAAAATTTTTTATTCTGACTTCGTGCAAGATTATACTCATTGTTGCCTCCGGTAGTATCGTTTAAACTAGATAAGCATATGATATTCGACACATTCTTAAATACACCTGTAAGCATGGATAAGTGATATTACTATTATTCTATTTTTACTTGTTGAGAGAGTCAGCACTAATTTATGTATTAGTATTAAACATTCACTCTTGTTTAAGATAGATTATATCGTTATGGAAGCTCTTGGAGATGATGAAGGAATTAATGTTTGGATCGGTAAGAACGGAATAAGAGAAATACAACAATGAAACTAGGGGATTTAATAGGATTTACTAAGTAGTAGCTAATACTTATTGTAATCTCAACAATGTTCGTAGATTATCATTAACAAAAATAGATATACACGTTACACGCATAGGGGCTGCCTGGAGGAATGGATTTTGATATTTCGTACGTATGAGCTTTATAACTCAACAAGGGAGCTAAAAGAAACGAATATACATACTTGGAGCCGGAAGTATGGTTAATAAGCAATCTGATAATTTACATCATATTAATTAGGGTTAAGTCTGGTGCATTAAATCTTCTGCCGTAAAGAGCTGATAAAAAAATAAAAAGACTTTACAAACAAATCCTATTCATGATATATTATTTATCCGGCCAAGAAATGGTCGGCAAAACAAGTTTGATCTTTGAAAACTGAACAACGAGTGAGTAAACATTCTGCTTGCAGAATGAACGCAAAAGTTTGAGACAAGCCTTGGCTTGGATCGACTGGAGCACAAATGAGATTTTTAATCTCGTCAGATTCAAAATGAGCTTATCGCTCTTTTCAATACTTTATTGGAGAGTTTGATCCTGGCTCAGGACGAACGCTGGCGGCATGCCTAATACATGCAAGTCGAGCGGAGTTGATAGGAAGCTTGCTTCCTTGATACTTAGCGGCGGACGGGTGAGTAACACGTAGGCAACCTGCCCTCAAGTTTGGGACAACTACCGGAAACGGTAGCTAATACCGAATAGTTGTTTTCTTCGCCTGAAGAGAACTGGAAAGACGGAGCAATCTGTCACTTGGGGATGGGCCTGCGGCGCATTAGCTAGTTGGTGAGGTAACGGCTCACCAAGGCGACGATGCGTAGCCGACCTGAGAGGGTGATCGGCCACACTGGGACTGAGACACGGCCCAGACTCCTACGGGAGGCAGCAGTAGGGAATCTTCCGCAATGGGCGAAAGCCTGACGGAGCAATGCCGCGTGAGTGATGAAGGTTTTCGGATCGTAAAGCTCTGTTGCCAGGGAAGAACGCTTGGGAGAGTAACTGCTCTCAAGGTGACGGTACCTGAGAAGAAAGCCCCGGCTAACTACGTGCCAGCAGCCGCGGTAATACGTAGGGGGCAAGCGTTGTCCGGAATTATTGGGCGTAAAGCGCGCGCAGGCGGTCATTTAAGTCTGGTGTTTAATCCCGGGGCTCAACCCCGGATCGCACTGGAAACTGGGTGACTTGAGTGCAGAAGAGGAGAGTGGAATTCCACGTGTAGCGGTGAAATGCGTAGATATGTGGAGGAACACCAGTGGCGAAGGCGACTCTCTGGGCTGTAACTGACGCTGAGGCGCGAAAGCGTGGGGAGCAAACAGGATTAGATACCCTGGTAGTCCACGCCGTAAACGATGAGTGCTAGGTGTTAGGGGTTTCGATACCCTTGGTGCCGAAGTTAACACATTAAGCACTCCGCCTGGGGAGTACGGTCGCAAGACTGAAACTCAAAGGAATTGACGGGGACCCGCACAAGCAGTGGAGTATGTGGTTTAATTCGAAGCAACGCGAAGAACCTTACCAGGTCTTGACATCCCTCTGA